>JBDRBB010000001.1:0-187044 GCA_043823065.1 Pseudomonadota bacterium
AAATTTAATTGCCGATGGTCGTATCCATCCCACGCGAATTGAAGAAATGGTAGCTAAAGTCACTAAAGAAATTGAAACAACTGTCAAAGAGACTGGTGAACAAACTGCAGTTGATCTTAACATTAATAATCTTCATCCAGAATTAATTAAACTGTTGGGATCACTAAAATATCGCTATAGTTTTGCGCAAAATGTGCTGCAACATTCCAAGGAAGTTGCCTATTTAGCTGGCATGATTGCTGCAGAATTAGGACTTGATGAACAAAAAGCCAAACGAGCAGGCTTGCTGCATGATATTGGTAAGGCAAGTTCTCATGAAGTAGAAGGCTCCCATGCTTTAATCGGTATGGAGATCGCCAAAAAATATCGGGAAGATCCAGATATAGTGCATTCAATTGGTGCTCACCATGAAGACATTGTGCAGGAAGGACCATTAGATTTTATTATTCATGCTGCAGATGCAATTTCTGGAGCTAGACCTGGTGCGCGTCGAGAAGTTTTAGAAACTTATGTCAAGCGCATTGAAGATTTAGAACAAATTTCCACTTCCTTTAAAGGTGTGGAAAAAGCCTATGCTATTCAGGCTGGACGCGAAGTGCGTATCATGGTGGTTAACGATCAAGTAAACGATACTCAGGCTGCAATCTTAGCCAAAGATGTAGTAAAAAAGATTGAACAAGAAATGACTTACCCCGGGCAGATTAAAGTGACCGTGGTTAGAGAAACCAGGGCTACAGAGTATGCCAAATAGTATAAAAGCGACCATTGACTATAGACCATTGACCCTAAAAAGGTCTATGGTTTTTGGTCCATGGTCTATGGTCTGGTTTTTATGAAAATTTTAGCAATCGGTGACATATTTGGCCGTCCAGGTCGTGCAGCAATTAAGGGGCTTTTGCCCAAGTTGATTAAAGAACATGCTGTGGATTTTGTGATTATTAATGGTGAAAATGCAGCAGGTGGTAAAGGCCTCACTCCCAAAATAGTTGAGGAGTTGTTTGAATTACCAATCGATGCCATAACTGCTGGTAATCATATTTGGGAGCATAAACAATTTTATCCTTATTTTGATACCCATCCAATTTTGCGACCAATCAATATTAAAGAAACTATGCCCGGTCGCGGGTGGTTAATTAAACAAAAAAAAGGTTTACGCATTGCTGTTGTGTCTTTGCAAGGTCAAATCTATATGGATAACAAAGGGCCTCAGGTGACTAATCCCTTCAATTATATAGAAGCAATTTTGCCAACTATTCAGGAACAATCAGATATAATTGTAATTGATTTTCATGCAGAAGCTACTTCTGAAAAAAGAGCTTTGGCTTGGTTTTTAGATGGTCAAATCACTGCTCTTTTAGGTACGCATACCCATGTTCAAACTGCTGATGCAGAAATTTTACCTCAAGGCACTGCTTATATTTCAGATTTAGGAATGACCGGCCCACATGCTTCAGTAATAGGATTGGATAAAGACGCAGCCATTGCTCGTTTTTTAACTGGTGAAAAGAAAACCTTTAAGGTAGCAGATAAAGGAGTTCGTTTAGAAGGGGCTGTGATTGAAGTGGATGAAAAAACATTTAAGGCCAAGTCGATTAAAAGATTGCAGGTGCCACTTCAATGACCATTGACCATAGACAATTGACTATTGACCAGGTCAATGGTCTATAGTCTAAATATTATAAGTAAAGGGTTTCATGGATATCAAACGTCAACTCGAAGTTATCAAACGCGGTATCGCAGAATTAATTTCTGAAGAAGAACTGATTGATAAACTAAAGCGCAAAAAATGTTTGCGTATTAAATTAGGTTTGGATCCAACAGCTCCAGATATTCATTTAGGTCATACCGTAGTTTTAAACAAGTTGCGCCAGTTTCAAGATCTTGGTCATCAGGTTTTTTTGATCATAGGTGATTTTACCGCACGTATTGGCGATCCTTCAGGCCGCTCTGATACTAGACCCCAGCTTAGTGACGCTGAAATTAAATGGAACGCTGCAACTTATATGGAACAAGCTTTTAAAATTTTAGATGAGTCTAAAACCAAAGTGGTCTTTAATTCTGAGTGGCTGGATAAAATGTCTATCATGCAGTTTGCTGCTTTGGGCGCTAAGCAAACTGTGGCGCGCATGTTAGAGAGGGATGATTTTAAAAAGCGTTACGAAGAGGGAACTGATATTAGTATTTTGGAATTTTTTTATCCCTTAATGCAAGCCCAGGATTCTGTCGAATTAAAAGCAGATGTGGAAATTGGCGGCACTGATCAAAAATTTAATTTGATTATGGGTCGTACAATTCAGAAAAGATCAGGTCAGGAATCTCAAATAGTTTTAACTTTGCCCTTGCTGGTAGGCACAGATGGCGTGCGCAAGATGAGCAAGAGTTATGGAAATTACATTGGTATCTCTGAAAATCCGCATGATATTTTTGGTAAGATCATGTCTATTTCCGATGACTTGATGTGGTCTTATTATGAATTGCTTAGTCAAAAAACTTTGGCAGAAATAGCAGAAATAAAAAAACAGGTGCAAGCTGGAAAACTGCATCCCAAGCTAGTTAAAGAGCAATTGGCCTTGGAGATAGTAGGGCGGTTCTATGCGGAAGATGATGCAAATCAAGCCAAACAACATTTTGATCAGGTAATTGTTCAAAAACAAAAACCTTCACAGATTGCTGAATTTACTGTGGATGGCAAAGGAAAGAAAACTTTTTCTTTAGTTGATGCTTTGGCGCAAACTGAGCTGGTTTCCAGTAAATCTGAGCTCAGGAGGCTGATCAATCAAGGTGGGGTGTCAATTGATGGAAAAAAGATCACAGAGCTTGATACAGAACTTTCCACAAATACTGATCATGACATAAAAATTGGTAAAAGAAAGTTTGTGCGCATACTTTTTAAGTAGTTAATTTATAAGGGTTTTTTATGGAGTAGATTTTTTTATTTTTTTTTATTCAAAAAATGTTGACAGTTGAGTGTTCTTTCTGTAGATACCCAACACTTTTGACGAGTTCGGGAAAAAAGCGCGTACAAAAGCCGCGCAAGTCGTCAGTTGAAATCATAGAAATATAAACTTGTTCATTCCACCAGTTGATATTTAAGTAGAGTGGAAGACAGGATTCTTTGTGCCAGCTCTTTGAAAACTAAATAGCGGATATTATTTGTAATGTCGCGTTTGAACGCAAGCGGGCATATTCGTTAAATCGAATATGAGTTTCAAAGAAAGTAATTTTTTAGATCATCGATTAGTAATCATAGATGATCGCTTAAATATAAAATTTAAGTGGAGAGTTTGATTCTGGCTCAGAACGAACGCTGGCGGCGTGCTTAACACATGCAAGTCGAACGGGAAAATTTCCTTCGGGGAATGAGTACAGTGGCGCACGGGTGAGTAACGCGTAGGTAATCTACCTTCCGCTGGGGAATAACTCCGGGAAACCGAAGCTAATTCCGCATACGTCTCATCATCTATAGATGGTGAGGGAAAGGTGGCCTCTTCATGAAAGCTATCGGCGGTAGATGAGCCTGCGTACCATTAGCTAGTTGGTAGGGTAATGGCCTACCAAGGCTTCGATGGTTAGCTGGTCTGAGAGGATGATCAGCCACACTGGCACTGAAACACGGGCCAGACTCCTACGGGAGGCAGCAGTGGGGAATATTGCGCAATGGGCGAAAGCCTGACGCAGCAACGCCGCGTGAGTGATGAAGGTTTTCGGATCGTAAAGCTCTGTCAAAAGGGAAGAATCTCTGGCGAGAACAATACCTCGCTAGTTTGACGGTACCTTTAAAGGAAGCACCGGCTAACTCCGTGCCAGCAGCCGCGGTAATACGGAGGGTGCTAGCGTTGTTCGGAATTACTGGGCGTAAAGCGCGTGTAGGCGGATTAAGAAGTCGGGTGTGAAATCCCTCGGCTCAACCGAGGAAGTGCGCCCGAAACCATTAGTCTAGAGACCCGGAAGGGATTGGGGAATTCCCAGTGTAGAGGTGAAATTCGTAGATATTGGGAGGAACACCAGTGATGAAGATGCCAATCTGGACGGGTTCTGACGCTGATACGCGAAAGCGTGGGTAGCAAACAGGATTAGATACCCTGGTAGTCCACGCCGTAAACGATGGGTACTAGGTGCTGGAGGAATTGACCCCTTCGGTGCCGACGCTAACGCATTAAGTACCCCGCCTGGGAAGTACGGTCGCAAGGCTGAAACTCAAAGGAATTGACGGGGGCCCGCACAAGCGGTGGAGTATGTGGTTCAATTCGACGCAACGCGAAAAACCTTACCTGGACTTGACATCTGGAGAAGATCCTAGAGATAGGATTGTGCCCTTCGGGGAATTCCAAGACAGGTGCTGCATGGCTGTCGTCAGCTCGTGTCGTGAGATGTTGGGTTAAGTCCCGCAACGAGCGCAACCCCTATCCTTAGTTGCTAGCAGTTCGGCTGAGCACTCTAAGGAGACTGCCGGTGATAAACCGGAGGAAGGTGGGGATGACGTCAAGTCCTCATGGCCTTTATGTCCAGGGCTACACACGTACTACAATGGTCGGTACAAAGGGTTGCCAAACCGCGAGGTGGAGCTAATCTCAAAAAACCGATCTAAGTTCAGATTGGACTCTGCAACTCGAGTCCATGAAGTTGGAATCGCTAGTAATCGCTGATCAGCATGCAGCGGTGAATACGTTCCCGGGCCTTGTACACACCGCCCGTCACACCACGAAAGTTGTTTATACCAGAAGTGCGTGATCTAACTTCGTGAGGAAGCGTACCAAGGTATGAGCAATGATTGGGGTGAAGTCGTAACAAGGTAGCCGTAGGGGAACCTGCGGCTGGATCACCTCCTTTCTAAGGAGTAATATCATTACCTGGTCAAAGCTTGCATCAAACGTGATTTATCCGCTATTTAGTTGTCGAAGGGCTGGAAGTTGCTCTTTGAATAATAACTGAGTCAGCTGTTCATGTAGGGTCTGGGCCTATAGCTCAGTTGGTTAGAGCGCACGCCTGATAAGCGTGAGGTCGGTAGTTCAAATCTACCTGGGCCCACCAAAAATTTTAGGGGCTGTAGCTCAGATGGGAGAGCATTAGCTTTGCAAGCTAGGGGTCAGGGGTTCGAGCCCCCTCAGCTCCACCCAAAAGTAAAAAGCTGCCTGCCATTGAGAGATGGCAGGCAACTTGTTAGTTTTGGACAAATAATCAGATCTTTGAAAATTAAATAGACAGAAAGTACTATATTAAAGAAGCAATTCAATTTCGAATGAGGTCTTTCAAGATTTGGTCAAGCTTTAAAAAGGGCGTATGGTGGATGCCTAGGTGCTTGAAGACGATGAAGGACGTGCCTAGCTGCGAAAAGCTTCGGGGAGCTGCTAAGGGAGCTATGATCCGGAGATGTCCGAATGGGGAAACCCACATCAGGTAATGCTGATGTATCTTGCACTGAATACATAGGTGTAAGAAGTGAACCAGGGGAACTGAAACATCTTAGTACCCTGAGGAAGAGAAATCAAAAGAGATTCCCCAAGTAGCGGCGAGCGAACGGGGAAGAGCCTAAACCGTTAAGACTTCGGTCTTGGCGGGGTTGCGGGACTGTAATATGGGATTGTCCAATAATAAGCAAATGATCTGGAAAGGTCAGCCACAGAGTGTGATAGCCACGTCGCTGAAATTTGCGGGCACCCTAGCAGTATCCCAAGTACCACGGGACACGAGAAATCCTGTGGGAATCCGGGTAGACCATTATCCAAGGCTAAATACTAACAAGCAACCGATAGCGAACCAGTACCGTGAGGGAAAGGTGAAAAGTACTCCTGACGGAGAGTGAAATAGTACCTGAAACCGTATGCCTACAAGCAGTGGGAGCACTATGACTAGTTTTCGGACTAGTAATGTGTGACCGCGTGCCTTTTGCATAATGAGTCAGCGAGTTACTGTTAACAGCAAGGTTAAGGATTTAAGGTCCGGAGCCGTAGCGAAAGCGAGTCTGAAATGGGCGACTAGTTGTTGGCAGTAGACCCGAAACCAGAGTGATCTACCCATGGCCAGGATGAAGTCTCGGTAACACGAGATGGAGGTCCGAACTGGTGAACGTTGAAAAGTTCTCGGATGAGCTGTGGGTCGGAGTGAAAGGCTAATCAAACCTGGAGATAGCTGGTTCTCCCCGAAATATATTGAGGTATAGCCTCATGTGAATCTTCCCGGAGGTAGAGCACTGAATGGACTAGGGGTCCTACAAGATTACCAAACCCAATCAAACTCCGAATGCCGGGAAAGACTGCATGGGAGACAGACCGCGGGTGCTAAGGTCCACGGTCGAGAGGGAAAGAGCCCAGATCGCCAGCTAAGGCCCCCAAATGATAGCTTAGTGTGAAAGGAAGTGGAAACGCTCAGACAACCAGGAGGTTGGCTTAGAAGCAGCCATCCTTTAAAGAAAGCGTAACAGCTCACTGGTCAAGTGAGTCTGCGCCGAAAATGTAACGGGGCTATGAAGCTATCTGCCGAAGCTGCGAATTTGTACCATCTTCGGATGGTATGAGTGGTAGGGGAGCGTTCTGTAAGCCGTTGAAGGTTGACCGAAAGGACAGCTGGAGGTATCAGAAGTGCTTATGCTGACATGAGTAGCGATAAAACGCGTGAGAAACGTGTTCGCCGAAAGCCTGAGGTTTCCTGGGGAAGGTTAATCCGCCCAGGGTGAGTCGGGTCCTAAGCCGAGGCCCAAGGGAGTAGGTGATGGACAACAGGTTAATATTCCTGTACTACCAATGGCATGTTATGTGTCGGAATGACAGAAATGGATAGATCAGCCACCTGATGGATGGTGGTTTAAGCGTGTAGGGGATGTCTAGGTAAATCCGGATGTCTTAACCCAAAGGCGTGACGACGTGGGCATTAGCCCTCAAGTGATTAATTCCGGTTCTCAAGAAAATTTTCGACATGATGTCTTTGGTACCCGTACCGCAAATGGACACACATAGGCAGGGAGAGAATCCCAAGGCGCTTGAGAGAATCCTTGTTAAGGAACTTTGCAAATTGACACCGTAACTTCGGGAGAAGGTGTGCCTTGAATTGTGAAATACTTTACGTATCGAGCAATTTGAGGTCGCAGAGAATAGGTGGTGACGACTGTTTAACAAAAACACAGGCCTCTGCAAAGTCGCAAGACGACGTATAGAGGCTGACGCCTGCCCGGTGCCGGAAGGTTAAAGAGCGGGGTTAGCGACTTCGGTCGCGAAGCTCTAAACTGAAGCCCCGGTAAACGGCGGCCGTAACTATAACGGTCCTAAGGTAGCGAAATTCCTTGTCGGGTAAGTTCCGACCTGCACGAAAGGCGTAACGATTGCCACACTGTCTCAACAAGGAGCTCAGCGAAATTGAACTGGCAGCGCAGATGCTGCCTACCCGCGAATAGACGGAAAGACCCTGTGCACCTTTACTATAACTTGGCAGTGGATTTCGAGCCGGTTTGTGTAGGATAGGTGGGAGGCTTTGAAGCTGGGGCGCTAGCCTCGGTGGAGCCAACCTTGAAATACCACCCTGATCGTTTTGGAATTCTAACTTGTTCCCGTAATCCGGGAGAAGGACACTGTCTGGTGGGTAGTTTGACTGGGGCGGTTGCCTCCTAAAATGTACCGGAGGCGCGCGAAGGTTCCCTCAGGCTGATTGGAAACCAGCCGTTGAGTGTAAGGGCAGAAGGGAGCTTGACTGCGAGACAGACATGTCGAGCAGGTGCGAAAGCAGGTCCTAGTGATCCGGTGGTCCCGCATGGAAGGGCCATCGCTCATCGGACAAAAGGTACGCCGGGGATAACAGGCTGATCGCGTCCAAGAGTTCACATCGACGACGCGGTTTGGCACCTCGATGTCGGCTCATCGCATCCTGGGGCTGGAGTAGGTCCCAAGGGTTTGGCTGTTCGCCAATTAAAGCGGTACGTGAGCTGGGTTCAGAACGTCGTGAGACAGTTCGGTCCCTATCTATCGTGGGTGTAGGAGAATTGAGAGGAGCTGTCCTTAGTACGAGAGGACCGGGATGGACGCACCTCTAGTGCACCGGTTGTCACGCCAGTGGCACGGCCGGATAGCTATGTGCGGAACGGATAACCGCTGAAAGCATCTAAGCGGGAAGCCGTCCTCAAGACTAGTTCTCCCTGAAGACCACTCGAAGACTACGAGTTTGATAGGCAGGAGGTGGAAGCACAGTAATGTGTGGAGCCAACCTGTACTAATCGGTCGTTCGGCTTGGCCATTTTTCTTAGCACTTGATGCATATGCGAGTGCATAAGAATATGTAAAGGCCTCATTCGATATTTAATTGCTTTGTTGATAATATATACGTTTTCCGGTGGTTTTAGCGAGGGGGTCACACCCGATCCCATCCCGAACTCGGCAGTTAAGCCCCTCAGCGCCGATGGTACTATGGGTTATGATCCATGGAAGAGTAGGACACTGCCGGATTTAATTTGAAAGGGCTCTTATGGCAACATGGGAGCCCTTTTCTTTTTGGAAGAGATTATGATTGAGGTGGCGATGTTTTTTTAAATAAAAATCAAAAAAATCCACTTTTTCTAGCAACATTTTTTACTAAGTACCGATAATTATAGTGAAAGCTAAAAATATTGGGAGGGAAGTATGAAAATTCGTTTATTTGCATTGGCGTTAACTCTAATGATGCTAGCTGCCTGTTCAGCTTTTGATTCAGGTGAAAATGATTTAGGAGACGGCTCAAGCGTTGTTATGCCCAGTGTAGTTGCTGGTTTAGATTCTCAATTTGCCGGTGATTATATTGGAGCAATGATTCTTCAAGAAAATACCTGCAGTAATTTAGCCGCTGAGATTGGTGAAAAAACTCCAGTTAAAATTAATGTGATTCAAAGCGGCACTTTGGTGAGTTTGGGTTTTGCTGATGAAACTGAAGCCTCTGGAATTTTGAATGAGGCAAATGAAGCCACTATTGTAAAACGTCAATTTGCCAAGGTTGATGTATATGATGTCACTTTTGCTGATGATGGAAATATAAAAGGTACCGTTGAACATATGGAACACGGTATGGGAGATAGTAATATGGATCCTTGTGCTGTATATGATCTTAACTTGGTAAAAGAATAAAAATTAGAAAAGTTAATAGCAAATTACCCTGTTCATATTGAACGGGGTTTTTTATTTTCTAAAAAAGAAATGCATGTTTGACCATAAAGTCTGGTTTCAACCAAAGATAAATTTGGCTGTTCCAAAATTGGTTCTTTAGGGTGATGCTCTACTACGATTTTGGCATGGTCTTTTAGTAGGTTTGATTCAGAAATAATCGATAGCGTGGGATTAACTAGGTCTTTAAGATAGGGTGGATCTACAAAAATTAAATCATAGTGCAGATTTTTTTTATTTAACCGCAGCAAAGCGTTTATAGCAGGTGATCTCAGAATAGTTGCCTGTTTTGAAAAACCACATATCTCTAAATTTTTCCTAATAGTATCTATAGCAGGTTGGTAGATGTCGATAAATGTTACATGCGCTGCTCCTCTGGATAGAGCTTCAATGCCAATTGAACCTGAACCGGCAAATACATCCAACACATTAAGATCTGTGATATCAAAGAGAATGCTGAAAATGGCTTCTTTAATTTTATCTAAAGCTGGTCGGACAAGTTGAGACTTAGGTGCAACTAACTTTCTTCCCTTTGCTTTGCCGGTGATTACTCTCATATTTATATGGAAATCCCTGTGAAATCTGAATTCAAATTTATGGCATGAGGCATAATGGTGAAGGTAATTAGAGCCAGTAAAATCATTACAGTTAAAGCAATTACAGTAATACCTAAAACCAAACCAATTTTAGTTATTATATCTCCCTCCTTAGGGGCTTGCCCAGCTTGGATGGCTTTAAGTTCTTGCAAACCAAGTATGGTAGCTGGAATGGCCGAGAAAATGCCTAAACAAGATATGGATAATATACCCAGGACTAAGGTTGCAACAGCACGACCACTGGCTTGATTTTTTTGATTTATGTTAGACACCGTAGTTTCTCTAATAAATTTTATAACAATTTTTTAGGCTTGCCTGCAACCTAAATTCACTATAAGTATATTTAGAAACTAGGAGGCACTAATGAGGAAATTATTACTTATTACTTTAATTATGGCAATATTGCCTGTTACCACGTTGGCCAAAAAAACAACCTACATTGTAACTAACCACCGCCTCAACTATGTTAAAATAGAGGAAGTAAAACGTGAAGTGGCTGAAACTCGCCAAATGGATCATCCCCAAAACATCACTGAATTGCAAATGCGTGGTATTTTAAAATCTATTAAACTCAATAAGAAACATTTGATAGGAGAAAAAGTTAAGCACGATATGGCTGTTTTAAATGAACCAGCTATAAATTTCTTGGCACCAGCTTTGGTTAAAGCTTTTAAGGAAGCCAAACCCAATGAAGAAGTAGTTTTTTCCTATCTGGTAAAAGATCCAATTTTTATTTTAAGAAATGATCGCATAAACATAGCCCATCTTTGGGTTAATAATAATGAATTGCATATAAAGTTTAACAAGCTATACGCCAAGGTGTCTGGAGATACAGATAAAAAGGGTTATTCTGGGCGGGCTGTGTCTAATGCTAGAGGCTTGCGTCTTGCTTTTGATATAGGGCCAGGTCAAAAGATGGGTATTAGTGATCCTGAAGAGCTAGTGGTTAATCTAGATTATGATTTCTCTAAAGAGAAACCAGACCTGGTTGCAGATCAGGGTGAAGCTGAAAATGAAGTTGAAACAGCTGCTGTTAATAGTGATGCGAATAAAGTGGATGCCAAAGAACGTTTGCAGCGCTTAGAAGAATTGAAAAAAGAGAAATTAATTACGCCAAAAGAATATGAACAGAAAAGACAGGAAATATTAAATCAATTATAATGATTTAAATATTTTTTGTTCAATGGGTTTGTTGATTTCCACAGCTTGATATTCAATGATTACTTGGCTCCCTAATTTGGGCGAAACCAAAGTAATCAGCATGGGAAAATAAATCGTATTGACTAATTTCCAGTTGGAAAAATAAACTTCGTATTGAATTTGGCCGTTTTCTTCCTGAACAGTATCCTGATTTAAGCTATATTTGACAAGCTTTTGCGGGAGTCTCCTTTTTGTATCATAATAAATATGAATGGGTTCTGAAAAGGCACGGTAGTGTCTATTCTTTCGATCGAGTTCTGCTAATTTTAAATTATGACCGTCTGGAATTAAGCCGCTTATAATAGAAATCAGATCAGTAAAATCAATATCCGCTGCCAAATATTTTTTTAAATATTCTGTTTTTGCTTTTTTTCGAAAAGATTTGTTTTTTTGAGGCAAGTTAAGCCATATAATTTCACCATCTATGCCAGCAATGGCCCAAGTATCTGCCAAAGAATCCATGGCTTCAATTCGCAATTGCTGAGTGCGTTGAATAACAATTGCCACTTCAGTTTCTAATATTTTTTGGCTATCATCGATAATAACTTTGGCATAGGCGCTCAAAGTTTGAATATTCTGATCTCTTTGGCTCAACTCTTTTTCCAATGCTTGTGTTATTTCATTTGTTTGTCCATGAGGGTGAATAGTTTGAGGTGGAGTTTTGGCGCAGGAATAGGATGTGATTACTAAAATTATTGCTAATAAAAAATTAAACTTCATGATCATGGTAAAAAATGCTTGGTTAAGACTTGTATTTTTTCTTTTATTTTATTTAGTTCAATTTGGTCCTGTTCTTGCTTATTAGCGCCAGAAGCTAAGGCTTTCTGATAACATTCTAAGGCTTTTTGCTTATCACCTAAAGCCAGATAGACATCGCCCAGATGATCTAAAATGGTTGGTTCGTTTGGAGCAAGTTCATTAGCTTTAAGTAAATATTTAAGCGCCATCTTATTTTGACCTTGTTTATAATAGGCCCAGCCCAAGCTATCTGTGATATACCCGTCATTTGGGTTCAAGATCAAAGCCTTTTCTATCATTAATTTTGCTTCCTCAAGTCGTTCATTTTTTTCTAAATAGCTATAACCTACATAATTAAGTGCTGATGCATTTTGGGGGTTTAGTTTTATAACCGTTTCCATTACCTCTAGGGCTTTATCGCGTTCGCGTGCTTTTTCATATATCAGGGCCAAGAAGAAATTTATTTTTTCATTGCTTGCAAATTTGCGGCTAGCTTTTTTAAGTAGATCAATTGCTTTATAATATTGGGTTTTCTCTTCATAAAGAGCAGCTAAAAATTCATAAAAATCTGGGATATCATCTCTTTCTTTCAAAGCAGCTTTTAAGCTAGATATTGCTTTGTCTTGTTTATTTTCTTGATAATAAATCAAGGCAATATGAAGCCTTGCTTCTTTATAAATGCTAGAATCAGATGGGATAAGGGAAAATTCATTGATTGCTTCTTCCTTTTTTTCCATAGACTCTAAAAGAATAGCTAGATAGTAACGCACTTGGCTTGAATTTGGATGAGTTTTAATCAGAGTTCTGAATTTGGCTATGGCATTATCGTATTCTTTTAGTTCATAATAGATTAGAGCAATACGTAATTTAAGTCCAACATCATGTGGGTTCTGGCGCTCGATTTCCAAAAGTAATTGCAAACCTTTTTTGTATTGTTTTTGATCCAAATAGATTTCAGCAATAGCTTGTTGAAGTGCAATATTATCAGGCTCAATTCCTAAGGCTTTTTTATACGTTGTAATAGCTTGATCATATAGTTTTAATTGATTAACGTAAATGGAACCCAAAAAAGTATAAGCCACAACAGAATCCGGATTAATTTTTAAAAGACGCTGCATTGTTGCAATAGCTTTTTGATTTTTACCCATAGCAATATATGATTTAGCTAATAGAATATATACGTCTTCGCGTTTTGGATTTCTTTGGATAATTTCATCAAAAATTTTAATTGTTTCAGCAATCTTGCCGTCGCTTAAGTAAAGCTTTCCTAAAAGAATTCTGGCATCAAGAAAATTATGATCAAGTTTTATAGCTTTTTGGCAGGCAATAATGGCATTGCTTAATTGCTTTAATTTAATAAGATTTTCAGCTAATAAATAATAGAGAAAAGCACTGTTTGGCTGATTGGTAATAAGTTTTTGTAATTTAGGCAGGGCTTTTTCGGGTTGTCCATGCATGACTTCATAGTCAGCTATCAAAAACTGATAATATGGTGCATCTTTATAATGTTTGGTTGTAGCTGGTTTGGAAACTGCTGAAATTTTTTTGGGGCCGCAGTTGAAGGAGAAAAATAAGGCTAGACAAAGAATAAAGAGTATTTTTTTGGGCACGTGTTTGTCTCCAGAATTTTGATTTATTAATATAAGATATATATTAACGTGTAACAATGATTATTTTGTAGAGAGGTGGGGATTGGATTTTCCCATAAAAAATGGCCACATTTAGTGACCATTTTTTTTGTAGCGGGGCTTGGATTTGAACCAAGGACCTTCAGGTTATGAGCCTGACGAGCTACCAAGCTGCTCTACCCCGCATCATTTTTGATGTGTCTTGGTATAGAACAGGACTTAAACTGTCAAGAGAATAATCTTTTGCCAAGGAGTTGCTATGTTAGCTAACTTAACGTATATAAATTAGAATAACATAGGGGGCATCGTGAATAAACGTGCTATAGTTATTTTTTGTTTAACGTTTCTATTCATTACAAGTTTTTCAGTTACAATATATGCCGATGAATTTTGTGTTCAAGGCAGAGAAGTTTCCACAGCTCAAGAGCGATATTGCCTGGTTAAGTTTGAGGATAAAGAAAAAAAACACGGGATTTATGAAGCCTGGCATGCAAATGGCTCTAAAAAAAGTAGAGGTGAATATAAGGAAGGTGAAAAATACGGGATTTGGATAGAGTGGGATGACAAGGGTAGAAAGCTTGAAGAACATAACTATTTAAATGGTAAAAAACATGGTACAAGCACAATTTGGTATATTAATGGTAAAAAGGTTTTTGAGGGAAACTATGAAAACGGGCAGGGGATTGGTGTTCATACTGAATGGTTTAACACAGGGCAAAAAAGAACAGAAAAAAATTACACTTTGAAGGGTAAAGATTTGTATACAGAAAGAAAGAGCTGGTGGCCAAATAGCCAGCAAGAATCGCTAAGTTATTATAAAAATGGTAAACCCGAAGGAGTATATATTAAATGGTATAAAAACGGACAAAAAAAAGAAGAGGGCAGGTTTTCGCAAGGCAGGCGTGAGGGGGTCTGGAGGTATTGGAAGGATAATGGTGAACTCAAAGGTCGCAAAATATTTAAGCAAGGAAAGATGCAAAAATGAACAGATCCAAGATTTTATTAGGAGTTGGCATTTTAATGATTGCCATTGCAATTTTTGTTTGGCCCAGACTGGATGAATGGTTCAACCAAGATAAAATGGTAATTACCAGTAAGGGAGTTGGAACATTTCAACTGGGAAAATCTATACCAACCCAATATTTGTCAGATATAAACAAACTACAAGTCCAATATATTTATGGGTTTTATGCCGATGGGCAGCTTTATGAAGGATTTGTGTTTTTGAATCCACCTCTTAAGGTTGCTGTTCAAAACGGTCCTTTTCTTAAATGGGACCAAGCCCATAAAGTATTTAAAGAACCCGCAGCTGATCAGCTAAAAGCAGATTTGCTTAATTTCTCTGTTGCTGAGCTCAAAGTAAAGTTTGTTGTTATTGAATCGCCAGACCTTGAAACTGCTAAAGGAATTGGGGTAGGTAGTAGTTTGGCAGAAATAAAACAAGCCTATGGGCAGGTGCAGGCCAATCCCGTTCCTCCCACATTTGGTGGAGATGAGTATGCAGTCAGACCTCTAGCGCTGGGACAGGTGGTATTTTATTTTGAGAATCAACAATCTGCCCAAACTGACGGCAAAGTAAAGCGCATCATGATTTTTAATCAATCATCTTAATTAAAGCTTGACAGAATAAGGTTTTGCAGACAATAAGGCGTCCTATGTTTTTGCTATTAAGATACATAGGGTTGGCTTTAGGAGCTTCTGCTTTGGTGACAGGTTGTGATAGCCAGGAAGATGGACCCCAAACAAATAATCGCGATGCCAGGTCTAATCCTCAAATATCTTTAGATTCATATATCTATAATCACCCTGAAATTTTTAGACACACTGAAAGGTCTCGCCGCGTTAGTACCAATTATCAAGATGTTCGGATGCTTTTAGAAAGACATGAGCCAGAAATGGTTGCCCAGTTTCATCAAAACTTTGCCCAGGCTTTTCCTGAACCAGTAGATTTGACTCCAATAAGTTTTGTTAATTTTTGTGCTGGTTTGCGTTCAACAGATGCTAAGCAAACTTTGTTTACCTCCAGATGGCATGAATTAGCACAAAGAGCACAAACCCATGATTGCCTGACTCCCTTGATAGCTTCCAAAGCTGCTTTATTAGAATTTGTAGGTGCAGAAGAGCGCGAATCAACTGCGCAAAAAAGAGAGCAAATGTTAGAAATTGTTCAAACTGGATTTAATAAATCTAATGAACATTGCCCTACAGAAATTTTCATTGCTGCTCAAGAATGCAGTAAATCTCGTTTCCCAGATGATGTAAGATGTGAACTGCACAATGATAGGCTTCAAATTCTAAGCAGATAATAGCATTGTCAAATCTTTCTGGAAATCTTCCCCAATATATACTAAAAAATAGATTAAGAACTAAGCATTAATCCCAACTTCTATCACTTCATGAACTATTACTTAAGTGTTTACGATTTTCCAATTTTATTTATAGCAAGTTTATTGCAGCTTGTAATATTATTGTTTTGCTTTGGAGCCTTGACGTTTTGGTTTAGAAAACATTATAAACTTAAAGAAAAATGGAATAAACTATTAATTTCTCTTGGTGTCGTTATCAGCTGCTTGCTGATGGCTTACACTCTTTACAACCTTCCAGACTATCTAGTAGACGGCCAAATTAGCGGAATTTATTTTTTTGAAGACAATCAAGATATTCGTTTAGTAATTTGGACTACCAGAGTGGATCATCCAGCAGGAATTGGCACTGAATATTCTAATCGACTTAAGAGTTATAGTCTAAGAACAGGAAAACAGCTGGGCCGTCTTGATCTTAACCGAAGATATTATTTGGATGATTACAGAATTTTTGGTCCATTTGGAAATAACCAGGCCTGGGGCTATTGCGTCCAAAATGGAGCAAAGCTGCTTAACTTGTTTAAGCCTGCTTTGTTAGCTGATGAACAAACAATTCTTGAGCTCAATCCAGATTTGGGAAGCTTGATACGCATCGTTCCTGGTGGGTATAAATACGAATATAATGCGCAAAATCATAATATTTATGTAACTGCGACTAATGGCGATATTTTTAGAATTACTCCAGATTTAAAAGCATATTCACTTAGAAAAAATGAGGAAGGTGCTAACGCAAAAAGCAATTTTGGGTCAGCTACAATAAAAGATGTTAGTTTTCGTTATCTAAATGCAGATGATGAGGATTATTATGGAATTGATTTAGCTCCATATCTTACGCCAAAGATTAGACCTTATGCTTTGCTAGATTTAGGGGATGAAGCTTATATTTTCTTATCTAAAGATAGATACACTTTTTTTGCCTTGCGCGTGAACACCTCAACAAGTGTGGTTTTGGAAAGGATAGATTACTTTCAATGAACTATTTTTTGAACATGCACGGCGGCATTGTTTTCTTCATAAAATTGGGAGTGGTTGTTTTGGTGATGACCAGTTTGCTTATTGGCTATATTAAATGGGAAAAACAGGCAAACTTGTCTGAAAAAAAATCAAAAAAATGGACTTTTATATTTTTGGCACTGCTATGTCTGATTGGTTCGCTGATTGGAACCTCCAAGTTTCTTAATCTTTATAATCAAGGTGGTTTAAAAGAATTTTTTATATTAGATGCCCAGGGTCGTCCCCAGCTCACAGCTTGGTTAACGCGTATTTATTCCAAAAGAGTTGGAGCAGATTATGATCAACGTCTAGAGACCTTTGATTTAATGAGCGGGAAAAGATTAGCTACAACTCAAATAGTTGATAAGTACTATTCAAATGAATATCGTTTGTTCAAGCCTTTTGCTAATAAAGCATGGGGCTATAATAGAAAAGTTGGTATTCAACTTTTGGATTTAACCAAACCAGAAGTGATTGCAGATGAAGAAAAAATACTTCAATTAAATCCTAAGTTAGGTGATAAAATAAGTTTATATAGAGGTGATAATGTTTATGATCCAATAAACAGAGATTTGTATGTTGTAGGTGCTGATAACAAAACTTATCGGCTAGATATGGATTTGCAAGCTGTTGCTGCGCAAAAAATTCCCGAACATGATATTGATTATGATGCAGTGTGGAGATTTACCAAAGACTGGTATTTTGATTATGTTAAGGGCTCTTTAGGGAGGCAAGTGCATAAACAAGGCGTTGTGCTTGCTGCAGATAGTGCTGTACTATTGGATCCAGAATTTGTGCCAGAGATAAATCCATTAGTTAAGCGGAAAGATAAAGTTTGGCTAGCGCATAAAAGCGCTATTATTGGCAATTATGACTCCTTAATTTCATATATAGATTCAGATGGACAGGAATTGAACAAAATTAATTTGCCAGAATTATTTAAGAAGCAAGAACCAAAAGTTTTGGCCACCTTAACCAGAGACAATGATATTTTAATTTTTGTAGGCATTGGCCAGACCCACCATGCATCTATTAAAGGGTTTAGTTTTAACGCCATCAGAGTTGATAAAGAAACAGGAAAAATTTTAGATGAAATCAAATATTTTTGACAAATAGAGAGCGTGAATGGTTTTTTAAACTAAATGTTCCAAAAGTATCTTCAGGCCTATGGCAATAAGAATTAATCCTCCGATAAATTCAATTTTACTCTCGAATAAATGACCAAAGTGTTGACCTAGAAAAACGCCAAATAGAGAAAAACCAAAAGTTATGATGCCAATAATAATTGCTGGTAAAATAATCACTACTTTAAGCATTGAAAGTGAAAAACCAACTACTAAAGCATCTATACTGGTAGCTATGGATAAGATTACTACTAGATAGATATTGGTAAGATCGATGGCTTTCTTATCTTTATCGAGTTTAAACGATTCAAAGATCATTTTGCCACCAACAATGGTCAGTAAAATAAAAGCTAACCAGTGATCAAATCCAGAAATGTATACTAGCAGAAAACTGCCGCCCAACCAGCCCAAAATAGGCATAAGAGCTTGAAAGCCACCAAAAAAAGCAGCAAGCATTAAAGCTCTAGATGTTTTTAGGTGTTGGTCAAGGCAGCTACAGGTAATTGAGACAGCAAAAGCATCCATGGCCAAGCCTATAGCAATGATTATTATGGTAATCAGATTCATATTTGTTTTTTTATATAGTAAAAATTTAAAAGGACCAAGATATTTTTAGATGATTTAACTTGGGTTCCTATCTTTAACAATTTTTTTCGTTACAATTTTCTCAAATAATGTCTAATTGATTTAGAAAATATTTCCGATTCTCCTCAGGATGACACCCAGTTTACTGACTTCGGAAACAGGCTCTTTCGCAGAAATAATCAAAGGGGAAACGTGTTCAATAAACAATCTGCAATATTTTTATTTAGCGTAATCATGGCCACAGCTGCTAGTGGTATTTTTTTCGCAACGTTAAATAATTTTCTGTTTGAAATTTATAATATCAATGCTGAAGGCAGAGGTGTTGTAGAATTTTTTCGCGAGCTGCCAGGAGTACTTGCTGTGTTTTTTCTCGCAGTCAGTGTGATTATGCGCGAAAAAAATTTAATGGTAGTTTGCGCTTTGCTCACCGCACTTAGCTATTTGGGCATGGCAACTCAGCCTGCAAATTATACCCTGGCGGTGCTGGCAATTTTTATCTGGTCCATTGGTCAGCATATTAATTTAGTGCTTCAACAAAGCTATGGCATTGCTTTAAGTATAGCTGAAAAAAGAGGAAAGCTTTTTGGCGTAGTAGGGGGCGCGCGCGGTATTGGCTATATCATTGGCACCAGCATTGTTTGGTTAGGTATGGGCAGGTTTGGTCTGGGTTACAAGGAGGTTTATATTGCTGCTGCAATTTTCATGGTCTTGGCCTCAGTTGGTTATAGTTTACTCAAGCCCAAGGGCCATACAGCAACGCGTAGAAGGCGTTGGGTTTTGAAACGTAAATATAGTTTGTATTACACTATGGCTGTTCTATTTGGTGTGCGTAAGCAAATTTTCTTGGTTTTTGCCCCCTGGTTATTGGTTAAAATATATAACTTAGCTGCTTCAGAAATTGGTTTATTGCTTTTGTTGGCAGCAGCAGTTGGTATTTTTAGCAAACCCTTGCTGGGCTTGGCTATAGACCGTTTTGGCGAGCGAAACATATTGATTGCAGACGCATTAATCCTTTTTTTAGTTTGCCTTGGTTATATGTTTATCCCGCACTTTATCAGTATTGCCCTGGCTTTGCCGTTTCTGTATATCTTGTATATTATTGACGATAATTTGTTTTCCTTGCGTAGCGCCCACACCACCTATCTTTCCAAGATTACTTATTCCAAAGATGAGCTAACTTCTACCATCTCCATGGGTTTTGCTATTGAACACGTGCTTTCCATGGGTGGACCGGTTGTGGCAGGTATTGTTTGGGTAAAGTATGGTTTTTCCTACGTGTTTGCTATTTGTGCTTTTTGTGCTTTGCTGATGCTTATAACAGTAATCAATATTCCTACCAAAGCAAAACTAACCCAGATCAGCAATTCACATAATATGCCGCCATGTTCATAACAAGCTGTAATCTAAGCTTAAAATCAAAAAAAGCTTGATTTTACCGACCAAATTGGGTATAAGCGACCGCCTATGAAAAATAAAACATTTATTTTTGATTTAGACGGAACGATTGTTAACCCTGGTACAGCCATTCCTCGTTGTATCAACCATGCCTTGAAAAAGCACAATATCAAGGCCGTGCCAATTGAGCGCTTAAAACGTTATATTGGTTTTAATCTAGAGGAAGTTCTCGGTCAGTTCACTGGCAAAAAAGATAAAAAATTGATCAAGTCTTGTATTGATACTTATCGTGAGCGTTATCATAAGGAAGGGATTGCTGAGCATCGCTTATATCCAGGAATAGTAGGTCTTTTAGAGGCGGTTTCCGAAAATGGGAATATGATTGTTGCTTCCATTAAACCCCAAGTTTCCTGTGAGATGGTTATGAATCATCTAGGTATCAGTTCATTATTCACTGCTGTTTATGGTGCTGAACTTAATGGTCGTCCCAAAGATAAAGGCGATCTTTTAAAGAAAGCTATTAAAAAAGAAGGTTTAAAGGATTGTATTGCTATTGGCGATAGGTCTGTGGATATTGAAGCAGCTAAGAAGTGTGGTATTCCTTCAATTGGTGTTGCTTATGGTTATGGTACAAAAGAGGAATTGGTTCAAGCTGGTGCAGATATGGTTGCTGAAACAGTTGGTGAATTACGACAGTGCTTATTAAATCATAAATTTTAATGTCCTTAGCTCTTAAAACCGAAAAATTAAAACGGCGCCTCCAAGAATTGGAGAGCGCCGTTGTTGCATTTTCAGGCGGAGTAGATTCTGCTGTTTTAGTGGTGATTGCTGCCCAAGTTTTGAAAGATAAAATGTGTGCAGCCACTGCAGTTTCTCCTAGCTTGCCAACAGTAGATAAACAAAGTGCTCTAAAGCTTTGCCAAGAGCGCAATATCAAACATTTTTGGTTTGAAACCAATGAATTTGCCAAGCCAGAATTTACCGCCAATTCCGAGAATCGCTGCTATTATTGCAAGAAAACACTTTATGAATGCCTTTGGCAAAAGGCCGAACCCTTAGGTTACAAATTTATTATTGAAGGTACAAATGCTAGTGATCTTAAAGGCCATCGCCCAGGTGCTTTAGCTTCAAGGGAAAATCCCCATGTGGTAACTCCTTTAATTGATTGCGAGTTCACCAAAGAGGAAGTGCGGGAATTAGCGGGCAATTTAGCAATAGAAGTAGCTCAAAAACCAGCTAGCGCTTGTTTGTCTTCGCGTATTCCATTTGGCAGTCAGCTTACCCCGGATTTGATGAAAAAAATAGATCAGGCTGAAGAAATAGTGCGGAAGTATGGTTTTACCCAGATTAGGGTGCGGGATCATGGAAATTTGGCTCGTTTAGAGCTTAAATCAGCAGAATTTCAGTTAGCACTTGCTTGTCACCAGAAACTTGTTGTAGAGTTGCAAAACCTTGGTTATAATTTTGTTACTCTGGATCTGAAAGGTTATCGAACAGGGGGCAGCGCGGGGTAATTTATCCTTGTTTTTTTAATATCTGCATAATATAAGCGTTAAAATCAAACTACAAATATCATACCTAAAGGAGGATGTTTTATGAAAAAAATATTGTTTGCTGTATTCTTGGCTCTACTATTGGCTTTTTCTTGGGTGGTTAATGCTGCAAATGACGCCACTGCATCTTCATCTCAGCTAAAACTGGGTTATGTTGATTTTAACCGTGCTCTTAATGAGACCAGTGAAGGTAAGGATGCCAAGATGAAATTGGAAACAGAGTTTAATGAGCGCCAACAAAAGCTAGATATTGTACAAAATGAATTAAAAAAGATGAAGGAAGAGTTGGAGAAGAAAAGTTTAATTTTGAGCCAAGAGGCTCTGCAAAAGAAAGAAGAAGAATATCGTAATAAATTTATGGAGCTGCAACAAAAGTTAGCTACTGCCAAGCAAGAAATGGCCCAAAAAGAAGCTGCTTTAACTGTAGGTGTGTTGGATAAACTAAAACAAATTGTTAAAGAAATTGGTGAAAAAGACAAATACACTTTAATTTTGGAAAAATCCCAAGATGTAGTTCTATACGCTCCAGCTATTGATGATTTAACAGATCAGGTAATTACAATTTGTAATAAGCGCAAGTAGGGGGGGATTTGTTAGATAAGCAATTGCTTGAAATTTTAGTCTGTCCACAATGCAAGGGAGAGCTTTCTCAGGCAGATGCTGGGAAAGCTCTTCTTTGTGATGTTTGTAAGTTTAAATATCCCATCCGCGAAGATATCCCAATCATGATAGCTGCCCAAGCTATAGATTTAAGAAAAGGTGATGCTAAACATAAATCTGCTCTGGCTGATTTACCTAAAGTGGAATTTAAGATAATTGCTGGTTCTGATAAAGGGCTTAAGTTTCATTTAGAAAGAGGGGCTTGTCGAGCTATTGGCCGTGGCGAAGCTCAAGCTGATCGCACTATGATTTTTAATGTTGATATAGCCCTTTCAATTGATGAAAGCACAAAAGCTTTAATTCTCAGATATATAAACAAACAATTTAGAAATAACTTTAACTCTTCCATTCGTAAACAAGAGAAAGATCAACTAGGTTTTTTTTCCAGAGGGACAGACATAGTTTTAACAGACCATAGTTTATCTCGCCTTCATGCTATGTTTTTTGCAGCAGAAAATGCAGTTGGTATTTTGGATTTAGTTAGTAAAAACGGCACGTTTGTTAATGGCAAAGAGATTGAATCTCAATTACTTACCAAGGGTGATATTATAGAAATGGGTGAGACTAGAATCTCTTTTGAGGGCTAACTTATGAATTCTATGACAGGCTATGGAGCAGTTGAAGGAAAAGTAGGTCGAGGACAGCTCTTTCTAGAAGTAAAAAGCGTTAATCATCGTTTTTGTGAGATTAATGTTAAACATCCACCTAAAATGGGTGTCTTAGAATCAAAAATAAAAAAATATTTAGAGATTAAATATTTAAGAGGAAAGATTGATGTATTTATTAAAGAAACCCAGCCTGTTTTTGGGGAGCTAGATTTAGTAGCAGATCTGAGTTTAGCTAGGAAATATCAAAAAGCTTTAAGGCAAGTTAATCAGGCTTTAAATCTTAAAGGTAGTGACAATATTTTAGATTATATAGGATTAGATAAGTTTGTATCAGTTCAAGAAAAAACTGGTAACTATGAACAGGTGTGGAATCAGACCAAAAAATTATTAGACGCAGCTTGTAAGCATGTGGATAGGATGCGTATTAGAGAAGGTATCTATATAAGGGTTGATCAGCAAAAGAGAATTAACAAAGTAAAGAAAATAGTGGCTAAAATTCGTCAAGAGGCTAATAGTTCCTTAGAAAAAAATAAAGAACGAGTGCGCAAGCGTGTTAATAATATTGGTCAGCTAGATGAACAAAGATTTTTAACTGAGGTTGCCTATTTGGGTAGTCGTCAGGATATTACTGAAGAGGTTATCCGACTAGAAAGTCATATTAATCAGTATAATAAGTTGATTACTCAAAATGAAGCTGTTGGTCGACGTTTGGATTTTCTTTTGCAGGAAGTAAATCGGGAAATTAATACCATAGGTTCCAAAGCATCTCATGTGGTAATTTCTCGTTTGGTGGTTGATTGTAAATCAGAGTTGGAGCGCTTAAGAGAACAGGTTCAGAATATTGAGTAAGCTTCATCTTCTCCGCAAACCATGATTCGTTTACATGACATTTTAGATAAGGTTTCTGCTTATAACCCTGATGCTGATCTGGATTTGATCAAAAAGGCTTATGTGTTTTCAGCCAAGGCTCATCAGGGGCAAACCAGGCGTTCCGGCGAGCCTTATCTGGTTCATCCCATGGAAGTTGCTGGAATTTTAGCAGACATGAGATTAGATGTGCCTTCCATAGCTACGGCTCTGTTGCATGATACAGTAGAAGATACAGTAACAACTTTGGAAGAAATTGAACGATTTTTTGGTTCAGAAGTAAAGCTGTTGGTTGACGGCGTCACCAAACTTTCTCGCATTAAATTTTCTTCTTCAGAACATAAACAAGCTGAAAATTTCCGCAAAATGCTTATGGCTATGGCCCAAGACATCAGAGTGATCTTGGTGAAATTAGCTGATCGATTGCACAATATGCGCACTCTAAATGCTTTAGCTGAGCATCGTCAGATTGCCATTGCTCAAGAGACCTTAGATATTTATGCGCCAATTGCCAATCGGTTGGGTATGCAGGAATTTAAAATCGAATTTGAAGACTTGTCATTAAAGTATCTTAAGCCAGATGTTTGGAAAAGCATTGATGAAGAGATTAAAAAACAAAAAAGTCAACGCGATAAATATATTGCTGAGGTAAAAGATATTATCACCAAAAAATTGTCTGAGATGAATATTCATCCGCCAATCTATGGTCGTATTAAGCATTATTACAGTGTTTGGAAAAAGATGGAACGCCAAAAAATTCCTTTAAGCGAAGTTTATGATATTATTGCTTTTCGCATTTTAGTGGATAATGTGCAGCAATGTTATGAGGCCTTGGGTGCTTTGCATGCTTTGTGGAGACCAGTTCCAGGTCGTTTTCGAGATTTTATCGCCATGCCCAAAGCCAATAATTATCAGTCTTTGCACACTACAGTAATTGGGCCTCATGGCCATCGGGTTGAGTTTCAAATTCGCACGCACGAAATGCATGAAACTGCTGAGCATGGAATTGCTGCGCACTGGAAATATAAAGAAGGTCGTTTAGTAGAAGATAAAGAAGAAATGAAGTTTAAGTGGCTGCGTAGGTTGCTGGAATGGCAAAGTGAAATTTCAGATTCCACAGAATTTTTAGAAACAGTTAAATTAGATTTGTTTGCTGAAGATGTTTATGTGTTTACTCCAGCAGGAGATTTGAAAGAATTGCCACGCGGATCTTGTCCGTTAGATTTCGCCTATAATATTCATAGTGATTTAGGTCATTCCACAGTTGGCGCAAAAGTTAATGGTAAGATTGTGCCTTTGAAATATGTGTTGCATAGTGGAGATACGGTTGAAATCTTAAGTCGTAAAGGAACTAGGCCGCATAAAGATTGGTTGCAATATGTTAAAACCTCTAAAGCTAAAGCAAAGATTCGTCAATTTTTGCGCCAAGAAGAAAATGTGAGCAGCAGGACTATTGGCCATGAAATATTAGAAAAATCTTGTCATAAATATAAATTGAGCATCAGCAAAGTGCTAAAAAGTAAAGAATTGGAAAATTATGCTAAAGATGCTTCTTTTGGTACAATCGATGCAGTTTTGGCAGCAATAGGGTATGGTAAAATTTCAGCTATCCAGGTTATAAGTTTGTTTGTTTCCAAAGAACAAATTCAACAACTTGAAGAGGTAGATACAAAACATGAAGAAGAGAAAAAAGAATCTGTTTTAGGAAAGCTGGTAAAGAAATTAACCAAACCCAAGGGGCTGGTTAAAGTTAGTGGTTTTTCAGACATGTTGGTGAGTTTTGGAAAATGTTGTAACCCTGTGCCTGGAGATCCTATTGTGGGTTATGTAGTAAGAGGAAAGGGTGTTTCCATTCATGTTTCCACTTGTCCTAGGGTGGTAGGTATGGATCCAGAACGACGCGTGGATGTGGAATGGGATATGAATTCCAAGGCTACGCATGTGGTGAGGGTGCGCGTTATTTGTATAGATCAACCAGGCATGTTGTCTAAAATTACTGAGGCTATTACCAATTTGAACGTAAATATTAGTGGCGCTTCTGTGCATACTTTAGAAGATAAGACAGCAATAAATAACTTTGATTTGGGTATTACAGATTTAACTCAGCTGAGAAATGTTATCAAAGCTTTAGAGGCCACCAAAGGGGTGATTTCCGTAGAGCGGGTTAGAAAGTGGTAATTATACCTTTTGCACAGCGCCAGAGCGTAAGCAACGTGTACAGACTTGAGCGCGCTTAACTCTTCCCTGATAGCTGATTTTAACCCTTTGTAGATTGGGTCTGGAAATTTTTTGAGTTTTATTATTGGCATGGGAAACATTATTACCAAATAATGGGCCTTTGCCACAAATTGTGCATTCTCTAGGCATGATCTTCCTCCTTCGCAATTGGGCGGGAGAGCTATCATAGATAGGTATGATATGCAAGTAGATTCCTTAAATTTGACCAAGGGTAAAATGGGCGAAAATGCAGCTTGTGCCTATTTGAAGCAGCATGGATATAAGATTATTGAGCGTAATTTTCGGGTTCGTATAGGTGAAATTGATATTATTGCCCAAAAAGACGACATATTGCATTTTTTTGAGGTTAAAACTCGTTTTGGAAGCAAGTTTGGCGGGCCTTTTGCAGCCCTAAATTTTCGCAAAAAAGCAAAAATTCGTAAAACTGCTCAATGGTATTTGGCCCAAAATAAGAACTTAAATACCCCTTGTTTGTTTGGGGCAATTGGGGTGGATATATCTCAAACACCACCGTCTGTGGAGTGCCTAGTAGATGCCTTTGACTGAAAATAACATTGTGGCTTGTTTTTTTAATCAAGCAGAAAAGCTTGCTGATACTTGCTGTTTTCACAGTAAAGAAGGCCAGGCATGGCAAAGATATACCTGGCAAGAGATTGCAGCTAGTGTGCAACAGCTTGGTTTAGAGCTGCGTGAAAAAGGTTTGGGCAAGGGTGATCGGGTTGCTATTATTGGGCAAAGCTCAATGGCTTGGACTATAGCAGATTTAGCAGTTTTGTCTTGCGGCGCGATTACTGTGCCAATTTATCCTACCTATCCTGTAGAGCGCATTAAATATATCTTGGAAAACGCAGATGTGAGTTTGGTTTTTGTCCAAGAAGAGGAAGAAAAAAAAAGAGTCAGCCAAGCTGTGTCTGAATTAAGCCATCCTCCTTTAATAATTGTGATGAAAGAAGAGCTTAAGTTCAGGGGAAATAAGCCAACAACAAGTCTTGATTTAAGCAGAATACATCCCCAAAACATTGCCAGTATTATTTATACCAGTGGCACAACCGGTCACCCTAAAGGCGTAGTGCTAACTCATGAAAATATATTGGCAGAAGTAAAAGCAGCTGGAGAGTTTTTTAAATTTAGCAAACATGAAATTGGTTTGATGTGTTTGCCTCTGTCTCATGTCTTGGGGCGGTTAATGCAATTTCATCAACTAGCTGGTGGTTATCAACTTGCCTATATCGAGGCGTTTAATAAATTTGTGGAAAACTGTCAGGATATAAGACCGCAGCTAATTGTTGGCGTGCCGCGCATGTTGGAAAAAATGCAAGAGGGTATAACAGCAAGTATAGAAAAATGTTCTGGATGGAAGAAGCATCTTTTTGCTTGGGCCATCAAAATTGGCTCTAAGCGTAGCCAATATTTAGAAAACAAAAAGCCAGCGCCCTTACTAATTGTCTGGCAATATGCGTTAGCCAAATTTTTGGTTATAAATAAGATCAGATCCAGGCTGGGTGGTAGATTAAAATTATTTATTTGCGGTGGAGCTCCTTTGCGGCCAGATTTGGGACGCTATTTTCATGCCTTAGGTCTTTTGGTTTTGGAAGGATATGGTTTAACCGAGACTTTTGCTGCAGCCACGGTTAACAGACCAGATGATTTTTGTTTTGGCACAGTGGGTGCGGCACTACCAGGGGTGGAAATCAAATTATCTGATTCTGGTGAGGTTTTGATTCGGGGTAAAACTGTTTTCAGGGAATATCTTAATTCTCCTAAAGAAACCTCTGAAGTGAAACTGGCTGATGGCTGGTTTAATACAGGAGATATTGGTCAAATAGATAACCATGGTTTTTTAAGGCTGACTGATCGAAAAAAAGAAATCATTGTCACTTCTGGCGGACAGAATATAGCTCCGCAGATGATAGAAAATACAATCATGGAAAGCAGATATATTAATTATTGTCTGGTTTATGGAGATAAGAAAAAATATTTAACTGCTTTGATTACCTTAAATATGGAAACAGTGACGGAATATGCCAAGAATCTGGGTTTGCAAGTTTCCTTGGAAGAATTAGCTGATCACCCAAGGATTATTGAATTGATTGCAAGAGTGGTTGAACAAAAAAACAGACATTTTGCCAGGCATGAAACAATTAAAAGATTCAAGATTCTAAAAAATGACTTTTCCCAAGAACAAGGGGAATTAACTCCCACTTTGAAACTGCGGCGGAAGTACATCACCCAGAAATATCAAGATGTTTTGGATAAGTTGTATAGTTTGTGAAGCTAAAAAAATCTAAAACAATAGCAACTTTTCTTCAAAAAATGACGATAAATAAGACATGGGTATTAATCCGCCAAAAGGTTTTAGTTTTCCATTGGTGCTGAATCCAGCTCCTGATTTATGGGCTATTGAAGTGCCCGACAACAATCATGATATTCATCCTGCAGCTTTTGGCAAAAATGTACGTTTAGCTGTAAGTGGTATGCGCCAAGCTGCTAGACACCGCGATGATTTAGATGATCTAAATAGTGGAGAACTAGCCAGACATGGTCTAGGGACGGTCCATCAGCGTCAAGCAGCGCAATTTGTGCCCATGATGCGCGAAGTAGTTAGAGCAGCTAGGGATTCAAATATTGCCAGAAATCATGCTGATGATGCGTTGCAAGAGATTCGCTCTATAAGAAATCGCTCTAATCCAGAAGAAGTGAGAGCTGCTATAGGACAGGCCAGAAACTCTTTAGGTCTTGCGGAAAATTATTATAATAGATGCGTTAGGGGTAATGGAGATCAGGATGGCCATTTTAGAGTATTAGCTAATCGGATTGCCAGAGCTGATATAGAAGCAGATCCTAATCATCCTTATAATATCAATCGAGCTCATGTGGAAAACATAAATGCACAAAGCAGCCGGCAACTAGCCCAGATTGAAGGCAGAATTAGAGGAACTCGTTTTGCTATTGCTGAGCTGGAAGCTGAACTGGCTAATCAAAATTCCAGAGGTCAAATGAATAGATCTGCTGGTCTAGGGACAAGAGTGGTACCCGTAGTTTCTTCTGGATGGAGATTTTCTGGGATTAGGTCTGGTTTTTTTAGTTTCCCTGCCTATGCAGCAGCAGCTCCAAGAGCAGCAGGTGCATCTTTTTTTGAGGTCTTTTTCCAGGGGCACGAGCTGCTTACGATTTAGCAAGATTTTCTTGGATGTATTATTTACCAAGCTCATCCTCTCCTGTAGTTTCAACAGCTGTTACTGCTGAAGCTGCTACAAGTGCTGGTGGACTTAGTCTAGCTGGCGGAATTGCTTTTGCAGGTTTTGCTGCAGCCTTGGGAGCTGTTCTATTACCTTTTGCAATATTATATGGCATGCGTGAAACTAGGCCAGATCGTCCGCATCACCAAGCAAGTTGTAATCGCTTTTCAAATGTATGTTCCTATCGCCCTAATTAAATCTTGCATCCTTACAATATTTAAGGCATAACTTCGCAATAAATTTTAGAAAAAGGGGGACTTATGGATACACCGCCTACCAACAAAGGAACTGGTCTAGCACCAAACATCGCAAGCCTACTTTGTTATATCTGTATGCCTATTACCAGTATTATTTTTCTCTTAATTGAAAAAGACAATACAGATGTTCGTTTTCATGCTTGGCAAGGCACTGCTTTTGGCGTGACCTATATTGCAGCTGTAATTGGCTTGCAAATTTTGGCTGCTATATTTGGCGCGATTGCCAGTGTATTAGGCATCATCGTCGGTTTTCTAATTCCAATTGTTGGTCTGATCGCTTTTATTATCTGGATTGTTTGTTTGATTAAAGCCTATCAAGGCGAACGCTGGAGAATTCCAGTGGTTGGTGATTTTGCCGCTAAGAAGGCTGGCTTGGAATAAATGTTAGCAAAACTAAAGCACATTGATCAGGGTTGGTATATCTTATTGGGTGTACCAACCCTTTTTATTTGTGGTTACTTGCTTTTTTTATCTCCACAAATCTTGCACTTGCCTTTTTGCGCAGTACGTTCTTTTTTGGATTTTGATTGTCCAGGATGCGGGCTAACCAGATCAATTGTTTTTCTTTCCCATGGTCAGATTAGAGCAAGTATTGATTTTCATCCTTTGGGTGTTGTCATTGCTGTCTGGTTAGTATATTTATTTGTCAGGCAATTGTTTGCTGTAGTCTTAAAAAAGTCTTTCCCGAATTTATTTTCGCCAAAAGGGAGAGATATTATATTATTTGGTTTTTTAATAGCTATGTTTGTCCAGTGGTTAGTTAAGATATATATTAATTATCATTGATAAGGAGCTTAAAATGAGCACAGCCAAAGAGGTTATGGATAAAATTGCTAGCAAGTTAAAGGCAAACCCAGAAAAGACAAAAGGTGTGGAGAAAAAAATTGCTATTAATTTAACTGGTGAGGAAGCTGGACGTTGGCTGGTGGATTGCACCCAAAACCCAGCCCAAGTTAAGCTAGATGCTAATACCCGGGCAGATATGACAGTCACTATGGCTGCAGATGATATGCAAAAAATGATTCAAGGCGACTTAGACCCGCAAACTGCTTTTTTAACAGGTAAAGTTAAGATAGACGGAGATTTAGGTTTGGCCTTAAAATTAGGAAAAATCTTGGGATGAAAATAACTATAGCTCAAATTAACACCACGGTTGGTGATTTTAAGGGAAATCAAAAAAAAAATTTTATCAGCTTTGAAGAAGGCTGAAGATCATGGCAGCGATCTGGTTGTGTTTCCTGAGCTTACAGTTTGTGGTTATGCCCCGCGCGATCTAGTAGAAAAAAGACGTTTTATTGAAGAGAACTTAGAAAGTGTAGCTAATATTGCTGCCAAAACTAAACAAACTGCTGTGGCTTTAGGTTATGTTGCACCCAATGAATCAGAAATAGGTTATGGCTTATTCAACATGGCAGGCTTGCTTTACGATGGTAAGGTTCAATTTACCCAAGCAAAATCATTGCTCCCTCAATATGATGTGTTTGATGAAAGAAGGCATTTTGAACCTGCTTTAACTCATCAGGTTCATAATTTCAAGGGGATGAATATTGCTTTATCTCTTTGTGAAGATTTGTGGAGCACTCATGAGTTTGAGGGCAGACGTTTATATCATGTAGATCCTATGCAATTGTTTGCCAAAGCAGGTGCGCAGATCATCCTTAATTTATCTGCCTCGCCTTATACTTTAGGGAAAAGAAATCTTAGGGAAAAGTTGGCCAGAGAAACTGCCAAACAGTTTTCCGTACCGTTTGTTTATTGCAATTTAGTTGGTGGAAACGATGAACTAGTGTTTGATGGCCATAGTTTTGTGAGTAATGCTCAAGGTCAGATTATTGCCAGTGCTAAAGATTTTGCAGAGGATTTAGTGCAGATAGATCTTCATCAGCATGCTCAAGAGGTAACTAAAAATGATGAGCCAGTTGAAGAAGATGTTTTGCAGGCCTTAATTTTGGGATTGCGGGACTATATGCGCAAATGCTCATTTGAGCGAGCTGTGTTAGGCCTTTCTGGGGGAATAGATTCAGCAGTAGTTGCTGCTATTGCTAGTTTAGCTATTGGTCCTAAAAATGTAACTGCTTTTACCATGCCTTCGCAATTTACTTCACAGCAAAGTATTAAAGATGCCAAAAAGATAGCAAAAAATCTTAAAATAGAGCTTAAGCAAATATCTATTGCAGCAATTTATAAGGTCTATGAAAAAGAATTGAAATTGGCCAAAACAGAACAGATGACAGTTGCCGAGGAAAACATTCAGGCGCGTATTCGTGGAAATATTTTAATGGTTTATTCCAACCGTGAAGGCGCGTTAGTCTTATCTACTGGCAATAAATCAGAGCTGGCAGTTGGTTATTGCACGCTTTACGGAGATATGGCTGGTGGTTTAGCAATAATTTCTGATATTCCCAAAACTCTGGTTTATAAATTGGCTGCTCATATTAATCAAAAATATGGTAAGTTAATTCCAGAATCGGTTTTAAATAAAGCTCCATCAGCTGAATTAAAACCTGATCAAACAGATCAAGATAGTTTGCCGCCGTATGAGATTTTAGATCAAATTCTAAAAGAATATATTGAAAATCATAATAGCTTGAAAAATATTATGGCTAAAGGTTTTGCCAAAGAAATGGTTGAGGATGTATTGCGCAAGGTAAATCTTAATGAATATAAAAGAAGGCAAGCCCCACCGGGTTTAAAGATTACTTCTAAAGCCTTTGGCACTGGTCGCAGATTTCCTATAGCGTGGAAAGCATGATTCAAGGAACTCTCTATATTGTAGCTACCCCAATTGGTAACTTAGAAGACATTACTCTTCGCGCTCTGCGTATTTTAAAAGAGGTAGATTTGATTGCCGCAGAAGATACCAGACAAACCCGCAAGCTTTTATCCCACTATGAAATTCATACTCCCTTAACCAGTTTTTTTAAGGGTAATGAAAAGAACAAGTCAGAAAAAATTATTCAGGAACTGCAATCTGGAAAAAATATAGCTTTAGTATCAGATGCTGGTACGCCTTGCATTTCAGATCCAGGATATCCTTTGTTAGAAGCTGCTATTCAGGCAGAAATAAAGGTGGAGCCAATACCCGGACCGTCAGCATTAACTGCTGCTTTAAGTGGGGCAGGGCTACCTACCAATCAAGTAACATTTGTTGGTTTTTTGCCAGATAAACCAGGTAAACGCAGGAAGGAAATTGAAAAATTAAAAGATTTGCCCCATACTTTGGTGTTCTATGTTTCCAAATGGAAGATTCAAGCGATTGTGGCAGAATGTTTGGAAATTCTTGGCAACCGTCAAGCTTGTCTTGGTCGTGAATTAACCAAACTTCATGAAGAGTTTATACGCGGTGATCTTGCTGAACTACAAGCTATCTTAGGTAATAATGAGCCAAAAGGTGAGATGGTTTTGCTTATTTCCTAAGCAAAGTAATTGGCGGGCTAGCTTTTTCGCTGGCAGCCATAGAAGGTGGAATATTGCGAGGAGGAATTTCAATAGGTTCAGTAGCAATTTTTATTCCGCCTTTTTGCGGGATTTTATATTTGTGCCCAACCCTGATTAAATTGGTTTTTAGTCCGTTGACTTGTTTGATTGTCGCCACAGTAGTGCGATAACGGCTGGCCAAATGACCTAGGGTTTCTCCATTTCGGACGCGGTGATAAACATACGTTTGAGGTAATTTGATAATATTATTTTTTACTAAATAAGGATATGTTCTACGTCCCATTTCTTGGGCTTGAAGATTATAAAAACGCACATGCATATGAGTGGCATGACCTTTGGCATGTCTGATGATGCCTTGACCACGGTTGGTAACTGGATATTGAAATACGGTTTTTAGCCATTTGGGATCTTCGCCAATACCCATGGCATATTGGTATAAAAGTTTTTGTATAGACCTGTCGATCAAGATTAATTCCACATCACTTTCTTCAAACAAGGCGCGAATTAGAGCCCAAGTGCGAGCTAAATCTAAATTGTTTTTTGTGGCACGCTTCCACCAATGACCATTAATATTTTTATAATACCAACCAAAATCCACATCACGTCCTGCCTGATGACTTTTATGACTGCCAAAACTACCTCCATTTCTAACGCTAATATCGCCAATTTCAATGGGTGAAGCACCTGGATATTGTTCGTAAACCTTATTAATGCTGGCAATAACAAAATCTATGGTTTCTTGGGTGCCCCAACTTTCATTTGGGTCAATAAGTTTCCAACGTTGCCCTTCAGGCATTTGCACTGGATTGAAAAGCGCGCCAGCATAAGGATGACCTATGGATAGAGAACCCAATTTTTTTGGATTATTTTTTAAAAGATGATTGATTTCGGTATCTTTCAGGCTTAAGACGCTTTTTTGTTGAGGTTTTTTGGTAATTTTAATTGGTGTATCAGTGGTAAAAAAAGAACAAGAAGAATAAATAAAACCAATGCAGATCAGGAACAAAGCTAACAAATATGAACTGATTTTTTGCATAAGTTTTTATTTAATAATATATGACCTCTCTGGAAGCAAGTAAAAAAGCCCCTGTATGGAACAGGGGCTTTTAGATTAATACCTGGTTTATTCGTCTTTAGATTCCTCAAATTCTGCATCAACAACTTTTTCATCTTTTTTCTTGTCAGTTTTATCTCCTTTGGCGTTGCTTTCCTGGCTTTGTCCTTCTTGGGCAGCATCTTCTTGTTTAGGAGTCGCAGATTTATATAAAGCTTCTGATATTTTATAAGTAGCCTGTTGTAACTCTTCCATAGTTTTTTTTATTTTATCAGCATCTTTAGATTCAACTGCTTTTTTACATTCTTCCATAGCTTTTTCAGCCTCGGTTTTAGCTTTAGCATCAATTTTATCTTTATTATCTTTGATCATTCTTTCTGTGCTGTAGACTAAAGAATCTGCTTGATTGCGCATTTCAATTTCTTCACGCAATTTTTTATCTTCAGCTTCGTGACTCTTGGCTTCTTTTACCAAACGATCAATGTCATTTTTTTCTAAACCAGAAGAAGAGGTGATAGTTATTTTTTGTTCTTTCTGAGTGGCCATATCTTTGGCGCCAACGTGTACAATGCCGTTAGCATCAATATCAAAGCTCACTTCCACTTGAGGCACGCCGCGGGGTGCTGGTGGAATACCGTCTAAATGGAAACGACCCAAGGTGCGATTGCCAGCAGCCATTTCTCTTTCACCTTGCAGAACGTGCACTTCAACTGAAGTTTGACTGTCAGCAGCAGTAGAAAAAATCTGACTCTTTCTAGTAGGAATAGTGGTGTTTCTTTCAATTAATTTAGTCATTACTCCACCTAATGTTTCAATTCCCAAAGAAAGCGGAGTTACATCTAGCAGCAACATATCTTTTACTTCGCCGGTTAGCACGCCAGCTTGCACGGCAGCGCCAGCAGCTACCACTTCATCAGGATTAACGCCTTTGTGCGGTTCACGGCCAAAAAAGTTTTTCACAATTTCTTGCACTTTTGGAATGCGGGTAGATCCACCAACCAAAATTACATCCTGAATATCTGATGGTTTCTTTTTGGCGTCAGCCAGGGCTTTCTTGCAGGGTTCAATAGTTTTTTCCAAAAGATCCATGACCAAAGATTCAAACTTAGCTCTGGAAATCTTTATGTTAAAATGTTTGGGGCCAGATGCATCAGCAGTTAGGAAGGGTAGGTTGATTTCTGTTTCCATGGTGCTAGATAGTTCACACTTGGCTTTTTCTGCAGCTTCGCGCAAACGTTGCAAAACCATGCGGTCTTTGGAAACATCGATTCCCTGATCTTTTTTAAATTCTGAGATCAAATACTCCATAATGCGTTGATCCAAGTTATCACCGCCCAAATGCGTATCACCATTGGTTGATTCCACTTCCACAACATTTTCACCAACATCTAAAACTGAAATATCAAAAGTGCCGCCTCCAAAGTCGAACACAGCTATGGTCTGATCTTTTTTCTTTTCTAAACCGTAAGCCATGGCTGCAGCGGTTGGCTCATTAACAATACGCTTAACCTCTAACCCAGCGATTTTGCCAGCATCTTTGGTTGCTTGGCGCTGACTATCATTAAAATAAGCAGGCACTGTAATTACTGCTTCTTTAACTTCTTCACCTAAATAGGCTTCTGCTGCTCTTTTGAGTTTTCTTAAAATATGGGCTGAAATTTCTGGCGGAGCATAAGCTTTACCATCCACGATTATTTCAGCATCGCCATTGTCAGCTTTTTTTACTTCATAGGGAACTATGCGAATTTCCTCAGGAATTTCGTTATATTTGCGTCCCATAAAGCGTTTAATAGAATAAATAGTCTTTTCAGGATTAGTAATGGCTTGGCGTTTGGCAACTTGGCCTACCAATATTTCGCCGTCTTTGGCAAAAGCAACTACAGAAGGGGTGGTTCTAGCCCCTTCTTCATTAGTGATTATTTTAGGTTCCCCACCTTCCATAATAGATACTACTGAATTGGTTGTTCCCAGATCGATTCCAATAACTTTACCCATAAATATCTCTCCTTTGCATATGCTATACTATATTGTTTTTAAGTGTTATTTCTATGAGGTCTTTTAGTCGTAGAGTCAAGAGTTTGCAAGAAAATCATTGACTTTACTCAGAAAATCCCCATTTTTATAGCCCCATATGATTAAAAAAGATTATTATGAAGTGTTAAATGTAGCTAAAAACGCTGATTCTTCTGAAATTAAGAAGGCTTATCGCCGTTTAGCCCTTGAATATCATCCAGACCGTAATCATACCAAAAAAGATCCTCAAGCTGAGGAAAAATTCAAAGAAGCTTCTGAAGCCTATGAAGTGTTGAGTGACCCTTCTAAAAGACAAATTTACGATACATATGGCCATCAAGGATTAGCAGGCTCTGGTTTTCAGGGATTTTCTGGTATGGATGACATATTTTCCTCTTTTGGCAGTGTTTTTGAGGAGTTTTTTGGAGGTTTTGGGTTTGAAACAAATTCTAGGCGTTCTGGTTCAAGACGGGCTTATGTAGGTGCTGATTTGCGCCATAATCTTAAAATTTCCTTTATGGAAGCAGCTTTTGGTGTGGAAAAGGAAATATTCATTACCAAACAGGAAATTTGCGAAAATTGTCAGGGAAACGGGCAAAAACCAGGTACACAACATAAACCTTGTCAGACTTGTCAAGGTTCTGGACAATTTACCCAAAGACAAGGTTTCTTTATTATGCAAACTACTTGCCCTCACTGCCAGGGAGCTGGCTCAATTATTGAAGAAGTATGTCCAGAATGTCGGGGCAAGGGACGAGTAAAAACAAAGAAGAAAATAAATGTTAAGGTCCCAGAAGGCATTGAAGACGGCATGCATTTAGTTTTGCGAGGGCAAGGGGAGGCTGGAGTTAATGGTGGCCCAGCAGGTGATCTTTATGTAATGATTGAAGTGGAAAAACATGATTTTTTTGAAAGACATGGCGATGATGTAATTTTAAAAGTTCCTATTTCCTTTGTGCAAGCTGCTTTGGGCGACAAGATCGAAGTTAATACTTTAGAAGGCAAGGAAAAGGTTGCTGTGCCAGCAGGTACGCAAAATAATGATCAGCTTAAATTAATGCATAGAGGTCTTACCAATGTGCATAGGCGTTACAAAGGGGATCAGATAATTATTTTTGAAGTTCAAATACCTAAAAAACTTTCTAAGCGTCAGCGTAAGCTATTAGAGGAATTTGCTGAAGAATAGTCAATTCCAGGTTGCAAATATAAGCACTATTGGCTAATAGAAAATTATGCCTATTAACGCCACATTACGCTACTTCAAGATTACCACCAGTCTTAAACTATATTACCAACATTGGATTCCCCAAAATCCCAAAGCCTTGCTTATTTATGTGCATGATTTAGGCGATCATGTTGGTCGGCATGGTAATTTTGTAAAATATTTTGCAGAAAGAGGTTATGCAGTTAGTCTTTATGACCAACGAGGTCATGGTCAGACTGGTGGTGATCTTGGTAATGATGGGCATTTTCGGGAATTTGTTAATGATCTTTCTAGTTTTGTGCATTTTTCCAGAAATTCTGTGCCCAAAGGCACTCCACTTTTTTTAGTTGGCCATGGTGTTGGTGCTCAATTTATTATTAATTTATTGGTTCCAGGTGTTAATTCCTTTAACGCTGGCATTGTTGCGCCACCAGGCAAGATTCATGGTTTTATCACTATTTCTGCTTATATCAAACCTTTGTTGAATAATTTTCAATGGAAGGAGCGTTTTGAAGAAAAAATAGCCCGGATTTATCCTTCCTGGACAGTGAAGAGCTTGATAGATCCTTGGCAACTTTCTGCAAATAAGGAGTTATGTACAGCTTATAGTGAAGATCCTTTGGTTATTCAAAAAATACCGATTCGTTTGCAAAAGGAAATTTTAGATAATACGCAAATTATCATGGCTATGGCTTCGCGAATTCGCATGCCTGCCCTGATGTTGCATGGTTTAGAAGACCAAATAGCTGCTGCTGAGGGCACTAAAGATTTTTTTTCGCGTCTCCCTTTTTCTTCGAATAATCTAAATGTTTATGAAGAAGGCTCACATGAATTACTTAATGGTGAGACTAAAGATCTGGTTTTTACAGATATGGAAAGTTGGCTGGAATCAATTCCAAAAATTAATCAGCAAAAGGAAACCATATGCGATCTGCCTTTATTTACTGCTTAGTTGTTTTAATTTTGTTTACTCAACTAATGGGTTGCGCGCGCACAACAAAATACAGCCGATCTCTAAGTAAATCTACGCAAAAAGGCCAATTATATAATTTGCAAACTTGGAATGCAGATGTGATTTGGTATGCCACTTTTTTTAGCGATAAGTTCAGGCGTGAATATGCCAAAGAATTTGCGCAGCTAAATCATCTGGGCCCTGTGGAAAGCGCGCGCTGGATGGCCAAACAAGCTGAATTGCAGGATAAATATTGGGAATTTTATTTAACAATCTACACCAAAAAAGATTTTAAAGAATTTTCTATGAATCCAGAATCTTTTTGGCAGATTGATTTAACTACTAAGGGTGGCGCAACAGTAGAACCTACTTCTATTGAACAGGTTTCTTACAAAGCTGCTGATCAAATAATGTTTCCTCATCTTAATCGTTGGTCCAGGTCTTACCGGGTATGTTTTCCAAAAATAGCGTTGGGAGAGGAAGTGGTGTTAAATTTAAAAAGCATGGTTGGCAAATCAACCCTGAGCTGGAAAGTAAAATAGATGAATCGAGCAGGCTTGCTGGGTAAAAAAATAAAGTGTACTTGTGGCCAGCAGCATCAGGTGCCAGTTGAAAAAGTAGTTATTAAAGGCAAAGCAATTGAGCTGTTGCCAAAACTTCTTAAAGACCTAAAAAACCCCAAAAAACTACTGATTGTTTCTGATAAAAATACGCACCAGATATTGGGAGAAAAACTGGCCAAAATTTTGCGGAAAAATAATTTTTTAGTGCAAGAGCTTGTTATGCAACAAGACCAGGTTGTAGCTGATGATGAAACGGCAAGTTGGGTAAGTCGGCAAGTAGAGAACCCAGATATTTTAGTTGCTTGTGGTTCTGGCACAATTACAGATTTAACTAAATATGCTGCTTGGGAGCATAAAAAACCTTTTGTAGCTGTAGCTACAGCAGCTTCCATGAATGGCTATGCTTCTAATATTGTAGCTCTAACCTGCAAGGGATTGAAGAGAACCATAAAGGTCAATCCTGCTTTGGCAGTAATTGCTGATTTGGATATTATTTGTGCAGCACCATTTGCTATGACTTGTGCTGGCTTAGGAGATGTAATATCTAAACCAGTAGCTAATGCTGATTGGAAACTGGCTTCTTTAATTAAAAAAGAACATTTTTGTAGCCTGCCTTTTGAATTAATAAAAGATTTAGAAGATATTTATTTTAATCAGATAAAATTGCTCAAGCAAACAGACCCCAAGATTATGGCTGCCTTAATGGAAGCCTTGATCTATTCCGGGATATCCATGGTTATTGCTGGTTCTTCAGCTCCTGCATCGGGCGGAGAACATTTAATTTCCCACACCTTAGATATTCAGGCTAATTTGCAGGGCAAACAGCATGATTTTCACGGGGCACAAGTGGGGGTAGCCACCATTTTTACCTCACTTTTATACGAAAAAATGCTGAATTTTAAGGTTAAACAAATTCAGACGGAGCAAATAATTCAGAAGCAAAAAAATAAAAAAAATCAGACTGAGCAAGAAGTGGCGCTTAGAAAATATTGGTTGGATTTATATCCAGAAATTGCTGCTGAGTATGCTAAAAAGCAGATGTCTTGGGAAAAAAAGCAAGAAGAGCTCAAGTTTATTCAAGAAAATTGGGCAGAGATTGTTCACCAAATTCAACCTTTTTTGCTGTCAGCAGCAAAAATAAAACGCCTCTTGACAGATGGTGGGGCAAAGACTCATTATACAAAATTAGGTCTAAAGAAACAGGAGTTTAAGCAAGCAGTGCTTATGGCGCCTTTCATGCGGGCTAGATATACAATTTTAGATTTAGCCCAGGATTTTGGATTGTTAGAAAAATTTACAAACCAGATAATAGGAGAAGATAATCATGATTAAAGCTGTTTTCTTTGATGTGGGTAACACGCTCTTCTTTTATAATTATGATTTTTTACGCGGTCTTTTAGAAGAACGCTATCAATTTGACGTGAGCAATGAAGAGTTAGAGGCCACCAGCAAAATTATTCAGAAATCTTTTGGTAAAATGATAAGAGAGGGTATGAGTCATACTGAAATAGCTTATGAAGCTTATTTTAGCTGGTTTAGAGCGATTGGTATTCGAGAAGATAAAATCGATCATATTATTCAAACCATTAATACCCATCCTTTTAAACACTTATTTTGGGCCAAGATGGCTGATGGTGCAATTGACACGCTTAATTGGTTTTTAGATCGTGGTTATAAACTAGGAATAATTTCCAATGCTGAAGGACAAATTGAACGTTTAATTCGTCATGCAGGAATAGAGGATTGTTTTGAGATAATCTTGGATTCTCACGACGTTGGTTATCACAAACCCGATGAGCGTATATTTAAAAAAGCCTTAAAAACATTGAAAGTTAATCCGCAAGAAGCAGTTCATATAGGCGATTTAATAGAAGCAGATGTTTTAGGCGCTAGAGCAGCAGGTATTGAACCAATTTTAATTGATCGTGATAATTGCTATACTGATATTGATTGCCTAAGAGTTAACAAATTGCAGGAATTAAAAGATTTGCCGATATTTAATCAAGCATGAATTCCCAAAATATAACAGATGTTTCTTTAAGACAGCTAAAGTCTGCTGTACTTGAACTTGGGCTTAAGCCCTTTGCTGCTGATCAGCTGGTTTCCTGGTTATATAAAAAAAAGGTAACCAGCTTTGAAGACATGACCAATCTTTCCTTGCTGGCCAGGCAGGTGCTCAAAGAAAATTATTTTATTTTCAGACCAAAGCTGGTCAAAATTTGTCAAGCTAAAGACAGTACTAGAAAATTTGTTTTTCAATTAGCAGATGATGCTAAAATCGAATCAGTTTTAATCCCAGCTACAGACGAACGCTTAACCTTGTGTATTTCTACCCAAGTTGGTTGTCCTATGGGTTGCGATTTTTGCCGCACAGCTAAGATGGGCTTTAAGCGAGATCTTAGCCAGGGTGAAATATTGGCTCAAATTTTAGAAGTGCAAAAAGTTTGCGATCAGGAAGATCAGATTATTACTAATGTGGTTTTCATGGGCATGGGAGAACCTTTTGTTAATTATGAGGCAGTGGCCGGGGCAGTGGAGATTATGTTGTCAGAAAGAGGTATGAACTTTTCCAAAAGAAGAGTTACTATTTCAACTTCAGGCCTAATTCCCCAATTAACCCAGTTTGCCAAGGATTATAATGTAAAGTTGGCGGTTTCCTTAAATGCGACCGAAGACAAAACACGCTCTAAATTAATGCCTATTAACAAACGTTATCCTATTGCGGATATTATAAATTTTGCCCGAAAATATACTAAGAATTCCCGTAATTATGTCACTTTTGAATATGTTTTAATTAAAGATGTTAATGATTCAAAAGAAGATATGCAGCGTTTAAGCAAATTGCTAAAAGGAATTAGAGCCAAGGTTAATTTGATTGCTTTTAATGCTTTTCCTGGTTCGTCCTATAAAGGACCTTCAGAAAAAAGAGTTTTAGAATTTCATAAATATTTAACTGAGCAAGGTATTCAAACCAATATTCGTTTAAGTAGGGGCCAAGATATATTAGCAGCTTGTGGACAGTTGGCAGGATGAGAAGGGAGAATTAAATGAGCAAACATCTTATAGGTATCATTGGCGGCAGTGGTCTTTATGCAATGGAGGGGCTGGAAATCAAAGAAGAGAAAAAAATAGAAACTCCCTTTGGTGCTCCTAGTGATGCAGTGATGCTAGGAACAATGCAGGGGCAGCAAATCGCTTTTTTAGCGCGCCATGCCAGAGGGCATTTAATACCCCCGCATCAGATTAACTTTCGAGCCAATATTTATGCGCTAAAAACTTTGGGCGTTGATAGTATTATTTCTGTTTCAGCAGTTGGCAGTATGAAAGAAGATATCCATCCCGGTGATATTGTTATTGTAGATCAGTTTGTGGATCGCACTAAAGTCAGACATCAAACATTTTTTGAAGATGGAATTGTGGCTCATGTTTCTTTTGCTGATCCGGTTTGCAAGTGCCTAGCGGATAAATTGATAAAATCAGCCAAAAATATTGGAGCAAATGTGCATGAGAAGGGCACTTATATCTGTATTGAAGGCCCCATGTTTTCTTCCCGTGCGGAATCTCATATTTATCGCAGCTGGGGAGTAGATGTTATTGGCATGACCAATTACCAGGAAGCAAAGCTGGCTAAGGAGGCTGAAATTTGTTATGCTACTATTGCTCTATCTACAGATTATGATTGCTGGCGCGTAGGGGAGGAAGCTGTGGATGTGGCCCAGGTTATAGAAGTAATGCATAAAAATGTGGAAACAGCGCAAAAGATTATAAAAGATGTTTTATCTAGCTTGAGTACAACTAAAACCTGTAATTGTAACAATTGTTTGCAAAATAGCATTATGACAGCTCCAGATAAAATTTCTAAAGCAACTAAAAAACGACTAAAACCGATAATAGATAAATATATAAAATAAGGCTCTATGCAACATAGTACGCAGGCTATAATTTTAAAAAAAATTTCCTATGGAGAGGCTGATTTAATTGTTACTTTCTTTGGTAGGGAAGAAGGGCGTTTAACTGGTATTGCCAAAAATGCCAGGCTTTCTCATAGGAGATTTGGCGGGGCTTTAGAGTTGGGTTCTTTGGTTAATTTGCATTATGTAACCAGGATTCATTCTAGCTTGGTACGGTTAGAAGATGCCCAAGTTAGTTATCCTACAACAGGTATTGTGCAATCTTTGGAAAGAATTAATGCCTTAGCTAAGTCGTTAGAATTGGCTTTGGCTTTTTTGCAAGAGCGACAAGCATCTCCTGAAAAATTTGATTTGCTCAGTAAGTATATATTTTTTCTCACTAAAACTGATCCTCAACCGCAAGATTGCATTGCTTTTGAGCTTAAATGGCTATCTTTGGTTGGTTATAAACCACAGCTGGATAGTTGTTTAAACTGTGGCAGATATGATGAGCAGCCAGCTTGGTCGTTTTCTTTGGATCAAGGCGGAATTATGTGTTCACAATGTATCGGTTTGAATACAAAACTAGTTAGTTTGAATGAGCAATCTTTGCAAAACATGCGTCTTCTAGCTACTTCTCAAAAAGTTTCCATCACCAATTCCCAGGGACTGGCTATTCAGGGCTTATTGACAAATTATATTGAATATATTTTAGGCAGACCTCTAAATCTAATATATAATCTCTAATATGCATATTTTTGACGATAACAAGCCAGAGTTGTTTCCCTACTTATTAGCATCCATATTGTTGCATATTTTATTGGTAGGTACTTTTACCAGTGGTTTAATCGATATTAAATTACCTGAATTAAAAGAAGAAGTGCTAGAAGTTATTCCTTTAACAGATGATGGTGGGCAATATCGTATAGCTGATATAGACAGGCCAAGTGTAGAGAAAAGACCGGATAAAGCGCGTTTTTTGGGCAGCTATGATAGCAGTGTGGAAAAAGAAATTGTAGCGATGACTCGCCGTAAAGGAAGCCCAGACGGAGCAAAAACTCCTAAAAAATCAGACGGACTAAAAAGATCACTTAAAGCAAAGAAGGGTAGTGAAGGCTCAATTTATAATTTTGAGCACGAACTTTTTGCTATGAAGGCTCCTGCCGAGAGTCTAAAAACAGAGGAATCATCTAGCCAAGTTGCAGGCTCTGAAGCTCTGGAAGATTTTTATCCAGATTACACCATTGGTCCGCATACTTACTTAAATGTGCTGCGCTATCCAGATATAGATTATTTTGTGCGTATGAAGCGTCAATTCAAGATGACTTTTAATCCAATTCCATCTTTAAAACAGCATTTTTCTGGAAATCAAGTGGCTCAAGGCACTGTAAATGTTGTTTTAGCTGTTAGTGTAGAAGGTGGTGGTAATATTTCTGAATTGTTTGTTATTCAGAGTTCCGGGATACCTACCTATGATCAAGAGGCTTTGCGAACTGTGCGTGCTTCTTCACCATTTGCTTCACCTCCTGAAAAATTTTTGGAAGATGACGGCATTTTGCGCATGAGTTGGACCTTTACCGTGTATTTATAAATTAATTATTCACCTAGTATTTAATCGTTCTCAGGAGGAGGAAAAATGTCAATCTATCTTATTGTGGTTATTGCCTATCTAGTTCTTATGGTGGCTGTAAGTATTTGGCGCAGTTTAGGTGTTAAAGATCAGAAAGATTTTATGGTTGGTGGCCGCGAGGTCTCCACTTTTCTCATGGTTACCACTTTAGTGGCAACTTGGACTGGCGCAGGCAGCCTTATTGGCGGAGCTGGTTTGGCCTATAGGCAGGGTTTTTCTGAATTGTGGATGTCAGTTGGCGCCTGGGTAGCAATCTTAATTGTCTATAAACTTGCTGCCAGAGTACGCCATATCGCAGAATATACTTTGCCAGATATTTTGGAAGATCGTTATAATGCTGCAGCCAGAGTTTTAGGGTCTCTTGCACTGATCATTGGTTGTACAACCATTGTTGGCTATCAACTCAAGGGTGGTGGCATGGTTTTGGAAATGGTTGCTGGTATTCCCAGGGAAAAAGGTATTTTGATGATGGGTGTCGCGGTTATTGTTTTGACCTCTCTAGCTGGCATGAAATCCATTGTTTCTCTAGATTTGATGAATGGTTTGCTAATCATAGTTGCTTTGTTAGTAGCTCTGCCTATCATCTTTTTTGACGTTGGTGGTTTGCCAGCCATGAAAGCAGCACTTCCTGAAAGCCATTTTTCCTTATTAGGTGGACATAGTGCAATTTGGGCTGCTGCTGTTTTTCTTCCAGTCTTTTTCCTTTTGCTGGGCGAACCATCTATGTATCAAAAATTCTTTTCCACTAAAGATGAAAGATCAGCAAAAAAAGCTGTGATTGGTTGGATCATTGGTATCATAATTGTGGATGTAATCATTTGTACCCTCGGAGTTTTAGGCCGAGTAAAATTTCCAGAACTAGGCGCTCAGGGTGAAGCAGAAAGAGTAATTTTTGATTTAGCGCGCTTTGGTTTGCCTCAGTGGGCTGGTTGCCTATTACTGGCTGGTTCAATTGCCATTGTTTTTTCTACAGCAAACTCATTTTTATTAGCTCCAGCTACAAATTTAACCCATGATATTTTGCAGCGTTTTGTGTTTAAGAATGCCAGTCAAAAAACTATTGTTATTATTAATCGGCTGACAATTGTAGGTTTGGGCATCACTGCTTATGTCTTACTTACTTATTTCCGAAATGTTCTAACTATGGCTCTAACCGCCTATACCATGATTGGTGCTGGTTTAACCCCGGCAATTCTTGCTGCATTTTTTTGGAAGAGGGTAACTGTGGCAGGCGGTGTGGCGTCAATTGTTGGCGGAATTAGCGGCACTATTGCCACTAAAATAATTTTTGACCTTAAAGGAGTTCAGGACTTGTTTATGCAAAAATTTAACGTACCAGGTGCGGAGCTGGGCGAATATATAATTATTCCAGCATTCTTTTTAGCAGCAATCTTGCTGATTGTGGTTTCCTTGCTTGGTCAAAAACCAGCCCCAGAAAAATGGAAAAAATTCTTTTAATTATTTTTTGAGGCAAGGCTCGCGCGCGGCTTTAACTTCATCTAAGCGAGCACGAAAGGTTTTGTGAGGGGCATTTTTAACGAGCTCTGGATTGTTTTTTGCCTCTTCAGCAATAGCTAGCATGGCTTCACAAAAACTATCTAGGAGCTGCTTATTTTCTGTTTCTGTTGGCTCAATCATCAGCGCTCCAGGCACAATTAATGGAAAGTAAACTGTAGGCGGATGAAAACCATAATCCATTAGGCGTTTCGCAATATCCAAAGTTTTGATTCCATACTCGTTTTGAATTTTGTCAGAAAAAACGCATTCATGAAGCACATGATCGTTGTAAGGAAGATGATAGGCATTTTTTAAGCGAGCTCTTATATAATTAGCATTAAGCACAGCTAATTCAGTTGCTCTTTGCAGACCAGCGCTGCCCAATTCTTTTAGATAAACATAGGCACGTACTAAAACACTAAAGTTGCCATAAAAAGATTTGATGCGGCCAATTGATTGAGAAGCAGTCTCAAGCTTAAAATTCCCTTTGTTGTCTTTCACCACTATTGGATTAGGTAAAAAAGGTTCAAGTATTTTTTTAACTCCAACTGGGCCAGCACCAGGACCTCCGCCACCATGGGGAGTGCCAAAGGTTTTGTGCAGATTAAAATGCATTACATCACAACCAATTTCACCTAAACGGACATAACCCATAAGTGCATTTAGATTAGCGCCATCGCAATATACTAGGCCACCTTTGTCATGAACAATTTTGGCGATTTCTCCAAAATGTTTTTCAAAAACTCCCAGAGTATTGGGGTTGGTAATCATAATTGCCGCAACTTCTTCATCCATTACAGCAGCAACATGTTCTGGATCTAAAACCCCTTCTTCATTAGACTTAATTTGTACAACTTGATAACCGCAAAGTGCAGCAGAAGCCGGATTAGTGCCATGAGCGCTATCAGGTATAATTACTTTTTGGCGCGAATTTCCTTGAGAAGTATGGTAAGCACGAATCATCAACATGCCTGTTAGTTCACCGTGCGAACCTGCAGCAGGCCACAAAGTTACTGCATCCATGCCGCCAATATCAGCTAGCATAGTTTGTAAATCAAAAAGCAGTTCTAAATTGCCTTGAACCGAAGTTGCATCTTGATAAGGATGGGTTTTAGTGAAACCGCAAAAGCTGGCCACTTGTGAGGCTACCTTTGGATTGTGTTTCATGGTACAGGAGCCTAAAGGATAAAACCCTAAGTCTTTGCTATAATTATAGGTAGAAAGTCTGGTAAAATGCCTGGTAACATCAACTTCAGATAACTCTGGCAGATTAGGCGCGCCTTCTCGCCATAGAGAAGCGCCCAAAATATTTTTAGCATCAATATTTGGTACGTCACCTTTACCAAAATCAAAGCCGACGCGGCCAGCCTGGCTTTGTTCAAATATAGTGGGTTCTTCTAAACCTAAATTGCAATTTGCATTTTTGTTTGAGTTGTCTTTCATAATTTTCTTGCAAGTAAATCAATTTCCTCTTTAGTGTTCATTTCAGTTACGCAAACAAGTAAGCAATTTGCTAAATTTTTGTGCCATCTTCCTAAGTCAACACCAGCAAAAATGTTATCCTTGGCCAGTTCAGCTACAACTTCATTAGCAGGACGATTAAGTTCTAAAGTAAACTCATTAAATGTTGGGGAAGCGAATTTAAGCTTCACGTTTTTGTTTTTTGCCAAAACCTGTTTGGCATATTCAGCTTTGTTAAAATTGAGTTCAGCTAGTTGACGAAAACCAGTTTTGCCCAGAAGCGATAGATAAATAGCTGCTGTTGTGGCGCACCAAGCTTGGTTAGAGCAGATGTTGGAAGTGGCTTTTTCCCGCCTAATATGCTGTTCCCTGGTGGACATAGTTAGAACATATCCGCGTTTGCCATTTGTATCTGTGGTTTGGCCGCAAATTCTACCAGGCATATTGCGCACAAATTGTTCTTTAGCAGTAAAAATACCTAAAGTTGGTCCGCCAAAATTTAGGGGCAAACCAAAAGACAGACCTTCGCCAACCGCAATGTCTGCATCCCAGCTCCCTGGTGGATTTAATAAACCCAAGGCTAAAGGTTCGCTAACTACAGCAATCAAAAGTCCGCCAGCTTTGTGCACCATATCTGCTACATCTTTGAAGTTTTCTATAGTGCCAAAAAAATTGGGATATTGAACAACCACAGCTGCCAAATCCTCATTTAATAAATCTTTTAGAGCTGCGCGGTTTAAACAACCATTGTTAGATGGGATGATTTTTATTGACTGGATTGCTTCGTCGCCATGCTCCTCGCAATGACAGCAGGTTGTTTTTACTACTTCAATATATTCAGGGTGCAAGTTATCAGGCAGACAAATAGTTTTTCTATTTCGGCCAACTCTTTTAGCCATTAAAACAGCTTCTGCAACAGAGGTGGCAGCATCATAATTAGAGGCGTTGCAGACATCCATTTCAAAGATGCGGCACATCAAAGATTGATATTCAAAAATAACCTGCAGCGTTCCCTGGCTTATTTCTGGCTGATAAGGGGTATAAGGAGTAACAAATTCAGAGCGGTTAGCAAGTTCCGTAACCGCTGCTGGAATATAATGTCGATAAGCACCAGCGCCTAAAAAGGAAACAGCCTGCGCAATATTTTTTTTGCTTAAGTTGTTTAAGTCGCGAATAAGCTCAGGTTCGCCTAAGCTTGGTCCTGTTTGCAAAAAAGTTTTGGTTCTAAGTTTAGTTGGAATGCAGGCAAAAAGATCTTCAATTTTGCCGGCTCCGATTGTGGCCAGCATTTCTTTGATTTCTTTATCAGTATGCGGAAAATAGCGCATGCTTTAGCCAGCTTCCTCTGTCACATATTTTTTGTAAGTAGCAGGGCTCAAAAGTTTAGATACTTCATCACTATTAGATATTTCTAACTTGATCATCCAGCCTTCATCATAAGGGGATTCATTGATGATTGCTGGGTTATCAGTCAGGCTATCATTAATATCAACAACTTTTCCAGAAAGAGGAGTTAAACAATCAGAAACAGATTTCACAGATTCTACTACTCCAAAAGTTTCTTCTTTATGAAATTCATGCTCTTTGCCTGGCAGATCAACAAATACTATGTCGCCTAATTGTTCTTGGGCATAATCTGTGATGCCAATGGTGGCGACTTTGCCGTCTAGTAAAATCCACTCATGTTCTTTAGTGTATAAAAGGTTGTCAGGAATTTCCATTTTTCCTCCCCTAGTTGGTTATTGGTGCGAATAAAACGGTGTTTTAACCACTACTGCTTCTCTAAGAGCGCCTCTAATGTCAATCAAAATTTTATTTTCAAGTTTGGCCTGATCAACTGGTACATAACCAATACCAATTGCCTCTTTTAGTGATGGCGACATAGTGCCGCTGGTTACTACGCCTACTTTTTGATCAGCAATAAAAATTGGGCAACCTTCCCGCGGAATGCCGCGCTCCAGCATTTTAAAACCAATTAATTTTCGAGAAAGACCTTGCTCTTTAATTTTCCGCAGAGCTTGCTTGCCTATAAAGTCATTGGTCTTATCTAATTTGACAACCCAACCCAAGCCAGCTTCCAAAGGGTTAGTTTGATCTGTGATTTCGTGACCATAAAGACTATATTTCATTTCTAAACGTAAGGTATCACGCGCACCCAAGCCAACAGGCAAGACTCCTAGGGGTTTGCCTTTTTCTAAAATAGCTTGCCAGATAGCTGGTGCAGCTTCTGGCGCGCAAAAAATTTCATAACCTGGTTCGCCAGTATAACCAGTGCGTGCAATCACGCAGTTTGCTTGCCCAGCAATACTGTTTTGTGCAAAGTGAAAAGGAGGCAGGTTTTCAAGTTTGACATCTGTCAAAGTTTGCAAAACTTCTTTGGCTTTAGGCCCTTGAAAAGCTAGAAGCGCAAAATCATTGCCGCGATCAGTTATTAAGGCCTTAAATTTATTATTCTGCCTCACCCAATTAAAATCTTTTTGGGCATTTGAGGCATTGACCACCATGATAAATCTTTCAGGATCAAAGCAATAAACAATAATATCATCAACTACAGTGCCTTGTTCATTTAACAAAATGGAATACTGAGCCTGGCCAGGTTTAAGCTTGGCCGCATCGTTTGTGGTTAAATAATTAACAGTTTCCAAAGCAGAAGGGCCGCTAAATTCAATTTCTCCCATGTGCGAGACATCAAACAGCCCGGCGCTAGTGCGCACTGCATTGTGTTCATTAATAATGCCTGAATATTGAATAGGCATCTGCCAGCCGGCAAAATCTGCCATTTTGGCGCCTAGTGTTTGATGTTCAGTATAAAGAGGGGTTTTTTTAGACATATTTTTCTCCGTTAGGCATGCTTCGTACTTCACCAAAGCAAAGGTGTCAATAATCGACTGTTGACGATTTCTATAGTTTTGTCCATTGTTGTCATTGTGGGCAATGACGATGGAGGATAATTTGAAGAAAAAGATTACCAAACAATTTTTGAGCGACAAATATGACGAGCTTTATAAAAGGGCAGATGCGATTCATAAAAAATATAATCCTTGTCAGGTAAAAAAACGCAAGGATGATTTAACTTGTGTAGCAGGCAGAGACGGGCACAGCTATTGCACAAATGATTTGCATGAAAGTTTTTCCTGTTGCGCTAATTGCCGCTATTTAGGCGAAGCAGGTTGTTCTGTGGAAGCTATCCGCTGTAAATTCTGGTTTTGCGGCTATTTGTATGAACACGATCTTTTAGATCCAGAAGCAAAAAAAGAATTAGAAGCTATTGTTAATGAATGCTGGGAGTATGGTTTTTTCGTCTTTCGCGGCAATAAAGAGGACAACCTTTACGAAGCTTATTATAAATTTGGTTTATTGAGAACTTTGAGATTATAGATTCTGGTCCCTGGCAGCTTGCAAAGTGTTCTTAAGCAACAAAGCAATGGTCATGGGGCCCACACCTTTGGGCACCGGTGTAATTGCAGCCGCGTTTTTACAAGCAGCTTCAAAATCAACATCGCCTACTAATGTGCCGTCTTCTAAGCGGTTAATTCCAACATCAATCACCACTGCTTCTTTTTTAATCCAATCTCCTTGGACAAATTTTGGCCTACCAATGGCAGCCACTACTAAATCTGCGCTGCGCACTACCTCTGGCAAGTTCTTGGTGCGCGAATGGCAAATAGTAACTGTGGCGTGTTTTTCCAAAAGCATTAGAGCCAAAGGTTTGCCTACAATGGTGCTGCGGCCAATGACCACTGCTTGTTTGCCGCGCAAATCATATTTAATGGAATCCAGCATTTCCAAAATACCCAAAGGAGTGCAGGGTTTCAAGCAGGGCAGGCCAATTAATAATTTCCCCATGTTTTCAGGATGAAAGCCATCCACATCTTTGGCTGGATTGATTGCTTCAATAATAGCTTGAGTGTCAATATGGCTGGGTAGAGGGAGTTGAATCAAGATACCATGAATATTTTTATCCTGGTTAAGTTGATGAATGAGTTTTTCTAAACTGCTTTGCGGGGAAGTGGTAGCCAATTTATATTCAAAACTATTAATGCCTATTTTTTCGCAAGCCTTTTGTTTATTTTTTACATAAATCTTTGAAGCTGGATTGTCGCCAACTAAGATAACGGCCAAACCAGGATTAATACCTTTTTCTTTTAAGCTTGCTACTTCTCTGGCTAGTTTATTTTGAATTTCTAAGCCCAGGTTTTTGCCGTCAATAATTGTGGTCATGAAGTTGCCTGCACTTGATTTCTGCCGCCTTCTTTAGCTGCGTATAAACATTGATCTGCAGCCTTGATTAAATCTTTAGGTTTTTTATATTTTTCTTTGTCCATGTTTGCCACACCCAGGCTTAGCGTGATTTTGATTTGCTTATCTTCAAAAGCCATGGGAGCTGTTTCAACTGCTTTGCGAATTCTTTCTGCCAAGCCCTTTGCTCCTTCTAAATCAATTCCGCGTAAAATAATTGCAAATTCTTCGCCGCCGTAGCGTGCAGCAATATCTTCATGGCGAATGGTTTTTTTGATCAAGTCAGCAATATGACTTAAAGCAAGGTCGCCTGCCAAATGACCATAGGTGTCATTTACTTTTTTAAAAAAATCAATGTCGCACATGATTAAAGAAAGCGGCAAATTAGTGCGGCTAGCATAACTAAATTCTTCATCAAACCTTTTGATAAAAGAATGTTTGCTAGCCAAGCTGGTTACTGCGTCAAAATTGGCCATTTGATAAAATTCTTCATGAAACATTCTTTCACCAACATCGCCATAAGCGAACTTAATAACCACTGAAGCTGGAATCTGGATTTTATCACCATCTTCCAATTGATGAACTTTCACTCGTTTACCGTTTACATAGGTGCCATTGGTGCTGCCCAGGTCTTCCAAAATAGCGTTGCCATCAACTACTTTGATTTGAAAATGCTGGCGGGAAATACGGATATCCTTGATTTGAATATCAACGCTGTCGTCACGGCCTATGACTGTTTGTTCTTGTTTTAAACACTGGAGCTTGCCTTGCAATGGCCCGGACATAAACAAAATAAAGGCTTCCCGGTCGCAGGGTTCCAGTTTTTCGATGGAAGTAATTACTGTCTTGTCAACAACATCATCTGGTTTTTTAGTCATGGTTTTTCAATTTAGAATAAAGTTTAATTTTTTTCAAGCTTCAAGTGCATCTCTTTTTTTTTGCCTGCTTCCAAACGAATTTCTGTAATGTAAGGAGCATAGCCATCTAGCCAGGCTTCTAAGTGATATACTTTAAGTGGCTCCAGATTATCCAAGTTTGCCGGAGATTGGCCAACTGGACTGCCATTTATAAGCACTAATGCTCCTGTGGGATCAGTATTTACCACTAATGAAGCATAATTTCGTTCTAACTGAACATCAAAATTCTGGCGAACATTGGATTGAGCTTCAATTTCTTGGTTCCAGAATTTATAGCCTTCTAGGTATAAACCTATACTGTATTTTTTATTTAGTTTAAGGTTGCTGATGGTTGTGGGTGTGCGCATGATACTTTCTTTGTCATCAATATAAATAACAGCATTGGGCGGAACAGAAGTTAGATTCAAAATATATTTGGGCTGTTCTGTAGAGGTGAGAATAATACTGAAATTCTTAAATTCACCTGGATTTAAGTTTATAGTTCTGGTCTGGCTGGCATAGCCTGGCTTTTCAACTAGGATCACGTGTTCTTGTTGAGCAGAAATGTTTTTTATGGTCAAGGGCGAGCCAGATCCAACCAGTTTTTCATCTAAAAATACTCGGGCGTCAGTAGGCTCTGTTGTTAACAATACTTCACCCATTGCCGAGGTTGTTATAGAAGAAGTTGGTTCTTTTTGGGAAAAATAAATTAAACTGGATGTGGCTAGAACAATTAAGCCTAAAGCCCCTAGCATAAGCCGCACATGTTTTTTTATCCAGGATGTGGGGATAAATAATTTGTCAAGTTGGGTTTTATCTTTGTCTGCTTTATCTTGATCTGTATATTCAGCAGGAAGTTTGGTTAGGCCGGTATCTTCAAATTGACTGTCATCAGCCAGGGCAGAGGCAGTGCTTTCTATAATTTGCACTGGTGTTTTTAGGTCTTCTTGCTCATCAGCTTGTTCAATTTCAATCTTAAAAATCTCTTGCATAAAATCTGTAATTTCAGAAGCCTTAAAATGGGAATAGTTGGCAGCCAGAAATTTTAATAAATCATCCCGCATATCAGCAGCCAAGGTATAGCGATGGCGACGATCTTTGGCTAAGGCTTTCATGACAATCCGGTCCAGTTCTTCTGGAATATTATCTTTTAAGCTGCTGGGAGGCTCAATTTTCGCTTGGCGAACATTGCGAATAGTTTGCCTATTGTCCTCAGTTTTGAATAACCTCTGGCCAGTTAAAAATTCATGAAAAATAACTCCTAAGGAAAAGATATCGCTGCGATGATCTATGGATTCGCCTCGTGCTTGCTCAGGTGACATATAGGCAAATTTGCCTTTTAATATTCCAGAATCTGTGGTGCCGGCTCTAACTGTACGCGCAATGCCAAAATCAATAATTTTAACTGTACCGGCATAAGTAACCATTAGGTTTTGGGGACTAATATCACGATGCACAATTTTTAAGCGGTGCATGTAATCAATTCCGCTGAGCACCTCACTCATAAAATGGCATAAGGTGGGTATGGGGATGAGCTTGCCCATTTTCAGACAGCGTTTATGGATAACCGAAAGAGATTTGCCATCCACAAATTCCATGACAATAAAGTAGTCATCGCCTGATTTGCCCAGATCATAGGTGTGGGCAATATTGCCATGAGAAAGGGTGACTGCGATTTTAGCTTCAGCAATGAGGCTATCTATGAATTCTTTATCAGCTGCAATGTGCGGTAGAATTTTTTTAATGACCACAGTCTTTTTCAGACCATGTTCATCATAAGACAGCCCCTTATAGATTTTAGCCATGCCGCCTTGGGCTAGTTCTTCAATTAGATAATATTGGCCAGCAGTCTGGGGTTGTTTTGATTTATCCGCACACATATTAACTTACTAATGTACTTATTTTTCCGCAGAACGCAAGCCACATCAACCAAGAGTAACATCCTTGTCAATACTTGCCCGATTTGCTAGAGTCCAGTTCATGGCTGAGGAAAAAGGTCAAGAAAAGACTGAAGATGCAACACCGAAACGGTTAAGAGATGCCCGTAAAAAAGGGCAAGTTGCTAAATCGCGCGATTTAAACACGATCATTGTTTTAATTGGCGGTTTTATTATTCTGGCCTTTATGCGCGGCAATATGGGTGAGGAGTTGCGCGCAATTTTTGAAACTAATTTTGAATTAGTGGGTAGGGGAGATTTGACCACGGAAATGCTTTTTCGGGCTGGGCAGCAAACTTTTTTTTCTTATTTGCATATAGTTTTGCCTTTTTTTGCAGGCATTGTGTTTATAGCCTTTGCAGTGGGTTTTTTTCAAATCGGGCCGATTTTTTCTGCTGAGCCCATGAAGCCTCAGCTTAAGAGATTAAACGCCATTGAAAATCTGAAAAATATGTTCAAGATTACCACCTTGGTTGAGCTTCTAAAAAATATCGCCAAGCTTACCTTAATTTTTTGGCTAGCCTATTCTGTAGTATTTAACAACCTGCGCCAAATCTTGCTTACTGTCACTGCTTCACCAGAAAAATCCATGCTCATAGCTAGTCAACTAATAGTAATCTTTTTAATTAAGGTCTTTGTGGTCTTTATTGTGATTGCTATTATAGATGTCATGGTTCAGCGCTGGCATTATAAAAAACAAATGCGCATGACCAAAGATGAAGTTAAGCGCGAATATAAACAAGACGAAGGAGATCCTCTAATCAAAAGCGCGCGCAAACAAATGCATCGTGAATTTGCCATGAGCGATACCAGACAACAGGTGGCAAGCTCTGATGTGGTTGTTACCAATCCCACAGAAGTGGCTGTAGCCATTAAATATGATGATAAAGAAATGCTGGCCCCAGAAATAATGGCCAAAGGCCAAAGACTTTTTGCTCAATCAATTCGTGAGATTGCCGAAGAATTTAGTGTGCCTATTATATCTAACCCACCATTGGCTTGGACCTTAATCGAACTAGATATTGGCGATGAAATACCAGAGGAGCTATATGCAGCAATAGCGGAAATTCTAGTTCAAGTTTATCGTCTGAAAGAACAAGCAGAAAAATAATTTGGATTAACTATTCTTTGGCTTTACCCTGCATTGGAACAAAGGTGGCTGCGGCCAAGCGTTTGGGTTTGGTTAATACGCCATCTTTTTTGAGGTAGAGCAATAATTCTTGAAATTTGTTTTCGCCGCCCAGAGGAATAAGTAACCTGCCATTTTCAGCTAACTGTTCCTTGATCGGTTCGGGAATTTGAGGAGGGCTGGTGGTAAAGACAATAGCATCAAAAGGTGCCTGCTCTGGCCAACCCAAGTATCCATCGCCAGCTTTAAGGAAAATATTTTGGTAGCCTAGTTTGCCTAATCTTTGCTTAGCTGTTGTAATAAAGTCTGGCACAATATCAATGCTATATACTTTAGAAACCATCCTGGAAAGTAGGGCGGTTAGATAGCCACTGCCTGTGCCAATTTCTAACACTCTATCAGTAGGTTTAAGGTCTAAAGCTTGCATAAGAAAAGCATCTTCATAAGGTCGGTCTAATGTTTGGTCCTGGCCCAGCGGCACTTCAATATCAGCATAGGCTTTTTGTTGGTGTTTCTTAGGTACAAATTCTTCTCGAGGAACAGTGAGCATCGCTTCTAGAACATTTTTGGCTTTAATTCCTCGCCAAAGAATTTGTTTATCCACCATTGCTTTGCGTTGTTGCGCAAAATCAGGAGGCTGGGAATTGCAAGCCATGAAGATAGTGCAAAAAAGAATTAAGAAAATAAAGTTTCGCATAAGCAAATTATTTCCTATAGACATTAAAAGGTCAATAAATTACGTTGCGCAACATTATGAAAATAATTCTAAAAATTATATTAATTGTATTGTTAAGTTGCAACTGTTTGGCAGCAGTTTCTGACCAGCAAAAGAAGCGCGATGATTTGGTAGCTGAAGAGCTTAAGAAATATAAACACAAAGAAATCAAGTATGATGCATCAGATTTGTCAGCTAAAGATCAGGCTTTTCTCAAACGCATGCTCAAAGCTGCCCAGATAGTTGAAGAAATTAATATGTTGCAGCTTAATCCGCATAATCTTGAATATCAAAAAGAAGTGCAAAATGTAGGTAGTCGAAAAGACAAAATATTGTTTCATCGCAATCAATCTTGTTGGTGTTCTGAAAATCAGGATGTGCTATGCAATGCCTGCCCAGGTTTGCCAGACAGAAAAATTGGCTGGGATTTTTGGCCAGATGATATGAACGAAAATCTGCTCAAGGATTTTGAAAAACTCCCTAATGCTAGTGCTCTACTCAGTCCATTTACTTATGTTAAGGCTGATAAATTTAAAAAATATAGCGCGATTCCATTTGCTTCCTATCCTTTAATTGCCGATCAAATTAAAAGATTGGCAGATGTTTTAAGATTAGCAGCTACTGATGCCCAAGATTTAACTTTGAAAAAGTTTTTGCGTTCTCGGGCTAGGGCTATGGAGGCTAAACAAGCTTTTTCTTATGATAGTAGCGATTTGGATTGGATTGGCTTGCAAGGACCATGGGAGCTCACTATTGGCCCCTATGAAACTTATAAGGAGCCTTTTAAACATAAAGCTCAATTTGAAATGTATTTGGGCCGCATTCATCCTGAAGTTACCAAAAAACTAAATGTATATAAAAAATATCTGCAGGATTTTGAAAATCATTTTGCCAATTTTGTGGGCAAGGAATTATATAAACCGCGCAAATTGGATAAGGGAGTAGTGATCAGGGCCATTGATGTTATATATGCTGCTGGCGACGGACGTAGTGCGCACGGAGCTACAGTGGCTTATCATTTGCCTAATCGCGGCCGGGCCATTGAAAAAGGTCTGTCCAAAAAGGTTTTGTTAGTAAACCATATGCAGTTGTTTGGTCCATTAATGAAAAAAAGGGCTAAGGTCTCTTTGGTGAAAGATCAAGTAGCCTTAGTGCAGGAATGGTCTGATATTATGAACACCACGTTCCATGAGTTTGCTCATGGTTTGGGTGCGCATGAAGAACTTAAGATAAGAGATGTTAAAGGTCGGCAAACAACGGTTAGTCAGGCTTTGGGTTCAATGGAAACTTTAATGGAAGAGCTTAAAGCAGACGTAGCTAGTCAATGGTTTGTGCCGTATTTGGTTAAACAGGGTTTGTTAAAACCAGAAGAAGTTAACAGTAGATATGCCACAGCAGTGCAGCATTTATTTGGTTTAATTCAATATTCTCTAAAAGGAACTTATGCCCAGATGGCAGCTGTGGAATTGGGTAATTTAATGGATTATGGCGTTTTAAGATATGATCAAGAAGAAGAGAAATTTGACATTAATTTTGAAAAATATCATGGCGCTGTAGAACAATTGTTAAAAAGAGTGGCTACCATTCAGTTAACTGGAGATAAAGATGGGGCGCAAGCTTTGCGCGATCAATACGTTAAAAAAGATAAAGGCGACCAATATCAGCTATTGTCGCCTTTGAATGATTTTATTGCCCAACTCAAACAAGCTTTTGAAGATGAAAAATTAAAAAGCTATGCTATTGATTATAAGGTTAAATTTTAATCGTATCCTTCGACAAGCTCAGGATGATCGGACTTAACCGTTCGTGGTGAGCTAGTCGAACCACGCAGATGGACTTAAAAATGATATGCTACGTTGGCTTGCAGGGAAACTGGAAACAATGAGGTTCCGTTGCTATTACCGCCAATTGAATCAATCATCCCAATCGATCGAAGTACCGTGGCAAAACCTAAAGAGAATTTCTCGGTAAGATAAAAATCAAAACCCAGGCCTAAATTAGCGCCAATACCAAAGGCAACTGTGCCATTATCAGCACTGCCTTCAGAAACAGCGTAAAAGCCAATGCCAATCATGCCGTAAGGGTCCCAACGGGAAGGACTGGAAAGAACATAAAACTTTAAATCAAAAGTTGGAATACCCAAGAATTCAATTCCGTTGTCACCAGCGCTGATACCAGTGCCATCTTCTGTGGTAACCATGACGCCAAATTGTGTGGAAAATTGGGGAGACCAGCGATAATCAAAATAAACATAACCACCCACGCCTGGATCCAGCTCTGGGTTGGAATCAACCACAAAAATATTGCCCACTGGACCTAAACCAACTGAAAAATTGCCAGCAGTAGATCCGGCATAAGTTGTATTAGATGAAATTATTAGGAATAGAGTGGCTATTACTATAAGTGTAATTTTTTTCATGAATCCCCCTTTTTATAAATCCTAATATCTAATATCTAAATACTAAACAATACCAAAATTCAAATTACAAAATTCCAAACATCATGTCTAGGAGCAAATTCAACTAATCGTGTTTTGAACATTTGAAATTTGAATTTGTTTAGAATTTAGGATTTAGATATTAGAATTTAAAATTTTATACGTACTTTTCTCCCCTTAATATCAAGTTTATTTTCTGCTATTAATTGAATAGCTTTCGAATATAGCTTGTGTTCCTCTTTTAGAATGCGTTCACTCAAGGTTTCCACTGTATCATCATCCTGCACAGGGACCATGGTTTGCAAAATAATTGGCCCGTGATCTGTTAGATCATCAACAAAATGCACAGTGCAGCCAGAAACTTTCACTCCATATTCCCAAGCTTGTTTTTGCGCATCAAGTCCTGGAAAAGATGGTAAAAGAGCAGGATGGATATTTATAACTCGATTAGGAAACGCAGCTAAAAAAGTTTTACCTACAATGCGCATATAGCCAGCTAAACAAACTAAATCTACTTGAGCTTGTTTGAGTTCATTTATTAAAGCTGTTTCATATTCATTTTTGGTTGAGTATTTTTTTCGTTCAAGGATAGTAGTTTTAAGGCCAGCTTTTTTTGCTCGTTCTAAAGCTTGAGCGCCAGGAACATCACTAATAATAATTGCGACTTCTGCCTGAATTTCATTTTTTTTGCAGGCATCTATAATAGCTTGCAAATTACTGCCTCTACCAGAGGCTAAAACACCTAATTTAAGTTTCATAGTTTAAATTAATTCAACAACAGGCTCGTTTGCTTTTTTTGCTTTTATTGAACCAATCTCATATGCACTTTCACCATGGGCTGAAATTAAATCGCACACATCTTTCACTTGGTTGCTAGGCAAAACTAATATTAAACCAATCCCGCAATTAAAAACACGAAACATCTCTGCTTCATCTAAATTGGCAATTTGCTCAAAATGTTTCATCACCGCAGGCATCTGCCAAGCCTGTTTGTCAATGCAGGCTTTAACGCCAGGCGGTAAAACTCTGGGGATGTTATCAACAAAGCCGCCGCCTGTAATATGCGCAATGGCGTTGATTTTAAATTCTCGAATTAAACGGGTGGTGATTGGACTATATAATATAGTTGGCTCTAAAACCAGCTCTCCTAGAGTTTTGTTCATTCCAGGCAAAGGTTTATGCAAATCTAGATTATGATCTTTAATTATTTTACGCACCAAAGAATAGCCATTGGAATGAAAACCGCTGGAGGCAATGCCAATAATGCTATTATCTAGGCGAACTTCTGTGCCATCTATAATATGATGGCGATCAACAATGCCTACGGCAAATCCAGCTAAATCAAAATCATTGCCAGTATACATGTCTGGCATTTCCGCAGTTTCGCCGCCAATCAACGCGCAGTGGGTAGTTTCACAAGCCTTGGCGATTCCCTTAACAATATGTTGATGCTCTTCAGGTTTAAGTTGGCCAGTGGCAAAATAATCTAAAAAGAAAAGGGGTTTTGCTCCACAACAGGCAATGTCATTCACGCACATGGCCACTAAATCTTGCCCAATTGTATCGTATTTATTGAGTTCAATAGCTATTTTTAACTTGGTACCTACTCCATCTGTTGATGAAACTAAAACAGGCTCTTTATATTCCTTAGTGTCCAGGGCAAATAATCCACCATAGCCGCCAATACCAGTGAGCACTCCCCGACGTTGGGTTCTTTGGACAAATGGTTTGATCAGATCGACAAAATGATTTCCTGCATCAATATCTACTCCAGCTTTTTTATATTGATCATTCATAGATTAGTATGTGGTATGTAGTAAGTAGTATAAAAAGTCAATCATTGGTCACATCTTAAAAGGTTTCGCTTGAGCTTTTCGGTTTGATACTTTACATATATAAATTATGCCTTTTGACCGAACAATTACTAAAAAATCAAATGGGGTTAATCCTTTAATCTTGGTTTCTAATGATGACGGATATGATTCTGAAGGAATTCAAGTTTTAGCCCAGGCGTTAAGAAAAATTGGCAGGGTGGTGGTGGTTGCTCCAGATCGTGAACGCAGCGCAGCTAGCCATGCCTTAACTTTGCACACTCCTTTGCGGCTTAAAAATATCGGTACTGATATATATGCTGTCTCTGGCACGCCAACAGATTGTATTAATCTTGGCATAAATGGAATTTTAAAAGAAATGCCCAATCTTATTGTTTCGGGCATTAATCATGGCGCTAATTTAGGGGATGATGTTCATTATTCTGGAACCGTTTCAGCTGCTTTAGAAGGTGGAATAATGGGCGTGCCTGCTATAGCAATTTCTTTGGTTGGCCGCAAAAATCTGTTTTTTGAAGCTGCTGCTAAATATGCTGTCAAGTTAAGCAAGATACTTATCAAACAACCTCTACCTAAAGGCATAATTTTAAATGTTAATGTTCCGAATTTGCCTATGTCTCAAATTAAAGGATATGAATTTACCATTCAAGGCAAGCGTCACTATGGAAATATTATTGTAGAAAAAACCGATCCAGGTGGTCGTAAATATTTTTGGATCGCTGGTGGTGAAGCAGATTTTGAAAATATTCCTAATTCAGATTGCAATGCCATTGGAGCTGATAAAATTTCCATTACTCCTCTGCGTGTGGATGCCACAGATGAAAACAGCCTCAAAACTCTCAGGAAGTGGAAGCTATAGCCATGATGATCAGCCGCAGCAATAATCATGAACAAGGCCGTTATGCAGTAGCTAGGCGTCGGATGGTTTCTGAACAGTTAATTCCAAATGGTATTAAAGACGAGCGGGTTTTAGCAGCTATGTCTAAAGTTCATCGCGAAGCTTTTGTGGATAAGGGCATGACCAATCAAGCTTATGAAGACAGGCCTTTGCAGATTGGTAATGGCCAGACAATTTCGCAGCCTTGGATTGTGGCTAAAATGACTGAACTCTTAAATTTGCAAGGTCAGGAAAAAGTTTTGGAAATTGGCACTGGTTCTGGTTATCAAGCAGCAATTTTGGCAGAATTAGTTAAAGAAGTTTATACTATTGAAAGGCTAAGCACGCTTTCTATTCGCGCGCGTCAGGCCTTAAACAGATTTGGTTATCATAATATTTTTTTTAAGATTGGCGATGGTACACTAGGTTGGCCAGAGAAGGGCCCCTATGATGGAATTTTAGTCACTGCTGGCGCGCCAGTTGTGCCAGAAGCCCTTTGCCAGCAGTTGGCAGAAAACGGAACTTTGATAGTGCCAGTGGGCAGCGAGGCAGTGCAAAGATTGATGGTTATTAAACGCCTGGGAAATAATTTTCGCACTCAAGAATTAACCTGTTGTCGTTTTGTAAAACTTATTGGTCAGCAAGGGTGGCATGATGGATAGATTAAGGTTAAAAAGAATATCCGTTCGTCCTGAGCCAGTCGAAGGACGATTCACTTCATGGTTCGACAAGCTCACCATGAGCGGGGTTATCATTTGTCTGGTGTTTGCCATGTCTTGCGCAACTTCCTTTGATTCCAGAGGGCGCTATCACAAAGTGATGAGCGGCGAAACTTTAGATGTCATTTCTAAATCTTATCGTGTTGATCTGCAAGAGGTTGCCGAATTAAATAACATTGAAGATGTTAGACAAATTGAAGTTGGTCAGAAAGTTTATTTGCCGGAAAAAGAACATAAAGGCGGATATAAAAAATTACCATTTGGAAATTATTTAAAAGAAGATGCAAATGGCAAGAAAAATGGTTTTGTTAAATATCACAAAAAAGAAAAAAAGTCAGTTGAGCAGGAAAAAATTGTGGTAGATCGCGGTCGTTTTATTTGGCCTTTGAACGGCAAAATTTCCTCACAGTTTGGTATTCGCAATGGTCGGCGCCACGATGGTTTGGATATATGCGCTAAAAATGGAACGCCCATTAAAGCTGCTGGTAATGGCAAAGTAGTATTTTCCGGAAAAATGCGGGGATATGGAAATTTAGTGATTCTGAGGCATGAGGATGATTTTTTTACTGTTTATGCCCACAATAGTCGTAACCTGGTTGCTAAAGGCAAAACAGTGAGCAAGGGCCAACAGATTGCCAAGGTGGGTAGCACTGGCAGGTCTAGCGGCCCTCACTTGCATTTTGAAGTTCGAAATGGACAAAAAGCCAGGAATCCTCTATTTTTCCTGCCCAAGCGAGGTTAAAATATGCCAAAAGGAGAAAACATGGAAGCGCTTTTGAAAAAAACTATTCGGGATATTCCTGATTTTCCCAAACCAGGAATTATATTTAAGGATATTACTCCAATTTTATTGGACCATGAATTATTTGCTAAAGTAATTGCTACCTTAGCAGAAAGATATAAATCCCAAGGTATTAAAGCTGTGGTGGGTATTGAATCAAGGGGCTTTATTTTTGGCATGCCTTTGGCGCAAAAACTCAAAGCTGCTTTTATTCCTATTCGCAAAAAAGGAAAGCTGCCTTATGAGACAGTTGAAGAAACCTATAATCTAGAATATGGCACAGCCACGGTGGAAATGCACACAGATGCAATTCAGCCAAAACAAAAAGTTTTAATTATGGATGATTTATTAGCAACTGGTGGTACAGCTCAAGCAGCATGTAATTTAGTGAAAAAGCAAGGCGGCAAAGTTGTGGAATGCGCTTTTGTCGTGGAACTGGAATTTTTAGAAGGACGCAAGAAAATTAGCGCGCCAGTATATTCTCTAGTTAAGTATTAAATGTTGTCATTGCGAGCGTAAGCGAAGCAATCCAGTTATTTGGCCCCGTAGCTCAGTTGGATAGAGCACAAGATTCCTAATCTTGGTGTCGCAGGTTCGAATCCTGCCGGGGTCACCATGAAAGTTTTGTTTTCTCCAAATACAATGGATGGCAAACGATGCTACCAAGCTGCGCTAGCCATGGTTTTAAATACATTTCGTCCTGAAACAAAGGTTTATCCATCTGATCTAGATGAAGTTACCAACCATACTCCTGGAAAATGGACTTGGCCCACAGCTGGCATGTTGTGGCTCTTAGACAATGGTTTTGAACTTCGTTTAATTGAAGATTTTGACTATGAAGAGTTTGCCAGACGCGGACCTGACTATATAATAGATAAGGCTGGTCCCGAAGTAGGCGAAGCTCAAATTAGAAATAGTTTAATTGACCAGGAACTGGATTATGCCCGGAAATTTGCCAAATTGAATTTGGTTGAAAAACGGTTGCCTTGTTTTAAAGATATCAGACAATTATTAGCAGAAGGATATCTGGTTTTGTGTAATGTTAATTCTGCAGCCCTGCATGGACAGCCAGGCTATGCTGGTCATTTTGTGGTTATATTTGAAATTGATGATCAAAACCTTACTATGCATGATCCAGGCCTTCCACCTAGACCAGGTCTCAAAGTTTCTCGTGAGATATTTGAAAAAGCCTGGGCCTACCCATCAGAAAATGAAAAAAACCTTCTAGCTGTACGCTTGAAAAAATAATTGACTCAACATCCCCCCAGTGGTAAATTCTTTAGTAATTTTAATTGATTAGCAATTTTTAGGGGGCAGCTTATGAACAAATCAGAGCTAATAGATGTTGTAGCCTTAAAGACAAATACCACTAGAAAGAAAGCTGAAGATGTAGTGAATCTGATTTTTGATTCCATGGTTGAGGCCATGTCTAAAGGTGATCGCATTGAAATCAGAGGGTGGGGAAGTTTTGTGGTTAAAAATTACAAGGCTTATGTTGGTCGTAATCCTCGCACTGGTGAAAAAATTGAAGTTGCTCCAAAAAAACTACCTTTTTTTAAGGTTGGCAAAGAGCTTAGAGAATTGGTAGATGAAAAACCAGAAGTAAAAACGCCAGAGCCCAGTCCGCCAACTGGTTATTAAATCCGCTATGTTGTTATCCCCGCGTGGTTTGTCATCCCCGCGAAAGCGGGGATCTAAAGTATAGATTCCCGCTTTCGCGGGAATGACAACTTAAAATGCGGGAATGAAAATAATAAATATGCCGCTAGGAAACAAGGAGGAAGTCCTATGACCCAGCGGCATTTAATTTATTGGTTGGCCCTGCAAAGAATTTTTAGCAATCAGCCCATTATTGCCAAACAACTTCTAGATTTTTATCAAACTCCAGATAAAATTTTTGAGTATTCTAATTATGAACAAGTTCGTTGTTTTAATGATTGGGCAACTTGCGAGCAAGATCTAAAAATTTGCCAGCAGCAAAACATAAATATCCTAACTTTGGCTGATGAAAATTATCCAGCGCAGCTTAAAGAAATTTATGATTGTCCAGTAGTCTTAATGATCAAGGGTGACATAAATGCTTTGACTAAGCCTGGTATAGCAATTGTTGGTTCCAGGCGCGCCACATCTCTAGGAAAAGAAATTGCCTTTGAGCTTGGTCAAGAATTGGCAGAATTTGGTTTGCAGGTAACAAGTGGCATGGCTTACGGCATAGACATATCTGCGCATCTAGGCGCTCTATCTACAGGTTCAACAATTGCAATTTGGGGTTCTGGTCTAAATTGTTGTTATCCTCCGGAATTTAAAACTATCAGCCAACAAATAGCTGGCCAAGGTTGTGTGGTTTCCGAGTTTCCTCTAGATTTTTCGCCTCAGCCGCAAAATTTTCCCCAGCGCAATCGGATTATTAGTGGTTTATCATTGGGTGTGGTTGTTGTGGAAGCGGCAAAAAGAAGCGGCAGTTTAATTACCGCGCGCATGGCTTTGGAACAAGGGCGGGAAGTGTTTGCTGTGCCTGGCCTGGCTAAGGGAGTTACTTCCAGAGGTACCCATGAACTTTTAAAAAAAGGAGCAGCCTTGGTGGAAACTGGCGCAGAAATAATTGAAATAATTGCGCCAATTTTACCTGTAGATTTTAAAAATCCTAGACATTTGCAAATTGATGAACATAATAGGCATCCAATTTTAAAGCATTTGTCTCAAAGAGAAGCATATTTTGTTGATTATATTGTAGAAAAAAGCGGCTTAAGTAGCGCTGAAGCGCTGCAACAACTTACAGAATTGATGCTGCAGGGCGAAGTTGAAGAATTGCCTGGCAAGAGGTTCAGGAGAAAATAATCCATGGCTCAATCATTATTAATCGTAGAATCACCAGCTAAAGCGCGCACGTTAAAAAAATATCTAGGCCGCAAATTTAATGTCTTGGCTTCAGTGGGTCATGTCAAAGATTTGCCAAAAAAAGAATTAGGCATAGATGTTGATCATGATTTTAAGCCCCAATATGTAACCATAACTGGCAAGCAAAAGGTCTTAAAAAAGATTACTGATGCTGCTAAAGAATGTGATGAAATATATTTGGCTCCAGATCCAGATCGTGAAGGCGAAGCCATTGCCTGGCATATTGCTGAAGAAATCAAGAAAAAGACCAAAAAGAAATCCAATATTCACCGCGTGCGTGTGCATGAAATCACTAAAAGCGCTGTGCAAAAAGCCATTGCCAATGCCGGCGAACTTAATGCCAATTTATTTGATGCCCAACAGGCGCGCCGCATTTTAGACCGTCTGGTTGGTTATAAAATCAGTCCAATATTATGGAAGAAAGTCAGGCGAGGTTTATCAGCAGGACGGGTTCAATCTGTAGCCTTGCGCATTATTTGCGAAAGAGAAGCAGCGATTGAAGCATTTCAAACCAAAGAATATTGGACCTTTGTTTCCCACCTTCAAGGTGGGCAAGGTCCAGAGTTTGAAGCCAAGCTGGCCAAGATTAATGGCCAAGATTTTGAAGTTGCCACAGAAGATCAAGCCGGACAGATTGCAAAAGATTTAGAAAAGCAGCAATTTATTTTAGAAAAAATTACCAAGAGCGAGCGCAAGAGAAAGCCCACGCCGCCTTTTATCACCAGTAAGTTGCAACAAGAAGCAGCGCGCAAACTTGGGTTTAGCGCTAAAAAAACCATGATGCTGGCCCAAAGGCTTTATGAAGGTATTGAGTTGGGTAAAGAAGGTCATGTTGGTTTAATCACCTATATGCGTACAGATTCAGTGCGAGTTTCTGACGAGGCTTTGGAAGCTGTGCGTGCTTATATTAATGATAAGTATGGCGCCGATCATTTGCCAGAAACTCCAAATGTATATAAATCCAAGAAAAGCGCCCAAGAAGCGCATGAAGCAATCAGGCCAACTTCTCTGGATTATCCCCCGGAAAAACTGGAAGATTATTTAGAAAGAGATGCTCTAAGATTATATGATTTAATCTGGAAAAGATTTGTAGCTTCGCAAATGAATCCAGCAGTGTTTGATCAAACCGCTTTTGATATTAAAGCTGGCATTTATTCTTTGCGCGCTACTGGCCAGATCATGCGCTTTTCCGGTTTTATGGCAGTTTATCTGGAAGGTGAAGATGAAGAAAAAACAAAAGATGAAGAAGAAAATCCAACCTTGCCAGAGCTTACCGAGGGAGAGCAACTTAAACTTTTGGATGTTGATCTAAACCAACATTTCACGCAGCCACCCCCGCGTTTTACTGAAGCCTCGTTGGTTAAAGAGCTGGAAGAAAAAGGCATTGGCCGTCCTTCAACCTATGCCTCTATTTTATCTACTATTCAGGACAAAGAATATGTGGTTAGAGATGATAGCAAGCGCTTCACTCCCAGTGAACTGGGCAAGCTGGTCAATTCCTTGTTGGTGGAAAGTTTTCCTGATATTATAGATGTGGGTTTTACCGCTAGCATGGAAGTTGAGCTAGATGAGATTGAAGAAGGCAAACACACCAGCGTTCAGATCTTAAAGAAATTTTATAAACCATTTGCAAAAACCGTGGAAGAGGCTAGTAAAAAAATGAAAAACGTAAAAATGCTAAAAATTGAAACCAAATTCAAATGCGAGAAATGTGGAAGTGTCATGGTTATTAAGTGGGGCAGGCATGGCGAGTTCCTGGCCTGCGATAAATATCCAGACTGCACCTTTACCCAAGAATTTAGCAGGGATGCAGATGGTAGCATTCACCTAAAAAAAACCAGAGAGATAAATGAAACTTGCGAAAAATGCGGCGCGCCAATGGTTTTAAAACAAGGGCGTTTTGGCGAGTTTTTGGCTTGTTCCAAATATCCAGATTGTAAAACCACCAAATCCATTGGCTTGGGTGTGAAATGTCCGGAATGCGGAGAAGGCGAGCTTTTGCAGCGTCGTAGCAAAAAGGGGCGCACTTTTTATGGTTGCTCCAATTATCCCAAATGCACTTTTGCTTTGTGGAACAAGCCGGTTAATGGGCCTTGTCCTAAATGCAATTATCCCATCCTAGTTGAGAAATACACCCGCAAAACAGGCAATACCACCCAAGAATGCCCGCAAAAAGAGTGCGGGTATAAGAGTAATGAATAGTGGGGATGTCGTGAGGCTTGACGGTAGAGAACATTGTTGCATTTTGGGGTGCGTGGTTAAGCGGCTGAAAGTTTAGGCAGCCTTTTTATAAACTACTTCTCCTTTTTCCTTGATTTCTCCGGCTAGATCAAAATAGTTGGCCTTGTTTAGTTCTTCTGGAGTGAAACCGATAATATCTATCCCAACAGGAATAGTGATTTTTAACTTTCTGACACAATCGGTTAGATACATTATTCTTTCTATATCAGTCAGTTGTTGGAAGGACTTGGAGATTACTGCAATATCAATATCGCTGGTGTCATTTGGTTTCCCCCAGGCATAAGATCCAAATAATATAATTTCACTGATCCTATATTGTTTGGAGATTTCGTTGGCGAGTTCTTGTATTAATTTTTTAATCCAGCTTCTTTTAAGAGCCATTGGTATATCTCCTGTGTTTTTCGCAAAATATCTTCGGCAATTCAATAATTGTTTTTCTAGTCATAAGACATATCTTAAACAAAAAAGCTTTGAAAAATCAAGAAACATCATTAATACGATACATGGCAAATAGTGCTGTCATGGCGAGGACTCTGAGCGAGCCTGAGCAAAGTCGAAGGGGACGAAGCAATCTCGACCAATTGATTGTCATCCCCGCCTGTTGGTTCACTATGGCGGGGATCCAGACCTTATGAGGCGAGGCGGTCAGGCCAGGATTGCTAAAAAAACGACAAATTTCGTCGTTTTTTTAGCAACCTTTTCCCCTTGCCGCCGATAAGAGATTGGAATAGGGGATACATATGCTATCAACAGGCGAACAGCGCATAACACTTGAAAGAATTATTGATTATTATGACGATCGCATTTGCCCTTCTGCTGGAAGGGAAGAACGAGAAGTGCAAGTTTGCCGCCAAACAATAGTAGCAGGTTTTGCCAGTAGTTATTATCAGCATTTAACTGATAGTGGCATGGAAGAACAAGCTGCTTTGCGCAGAGTTCAACAGTTTTTTCGCCAACCCCCGCCCTGGTCCAGCCTTGATGAAAATCAAAGTAGAATATTAACTGGTTTATTTGATCGGGCAGCTTTAAGCGCTTTTTCTGTTCCTGGAAATCCAGCTACAGAAGAATATGAAAGCCTTGATTCTCAAATTGAAGCTTATCAAACTGTGCTGCAAAGACATAGGCCTATACCAGAACCTGGCCCTGTGAATGATAGACATCCAGTAGTGGTTCAACCCCGTGCTGAGCAATCGCCAGAAGATAGAAGGTCAGCTATTCTTGGCAACTTGCGTACTTACCTAGATGCGCATGATGCACAAGGCTTATTGCTTGAAACTCAAGGTAATAGAATTGTTTTAAGAGTTTCTCCAGGTTTAAGCAGGGCTGATGCACAGCGTATGCTGACAAGTCTAAATGCCACAGCTGCCAGTAGCTATATTGCTTCTCAGTTGCGCCAATTAACAGATAGTGAAGGGCAGATCTATTATAATGATGCAAGAATAGATACTAGTGCACCAAATGAGCAAGCTGTGCATGGAAGAATTATTTCAAGATTAAGAGCTGAAATACCACACTTAGAAGTAGAACCAGAAGTTGCCGAGCGATCACCAGACCCTTGGTATGATCCAGCTCGGGCAAGGGTTCGCTATAATTGTGGAGGCAACCAAGCCTGCGAACAATTATTAATTAATGTAGCTCAAGCTTATTCTGCTTATCGTAGCGCAGCCCCAGCTACAGATCATTCTTGTGACCTAGCAACCCAGCAATGGATGGATGATCCAGCAGCCAGACCAGAAATGTCTGATGGTTTGCAAAGAACAATTCTGCAGGTTTTTGGGAGATATTTTGCTGATGATGCCCAAGCAGCTTTTGCTGCTTTTAGCCAGGGAAGTGGTCTGCCTAGACCTGCTGGCATTCCGGAAGATGCAAATGACCCTATAACGCTTTATGGCATATATGAACCAGTTTCAGTTCCAGCGCCTGTTGTAGAAACTGATCCAGTTGAGGAAAGATCTATAGTTACCCCCGCTCCCCAGCCAACTGCTGAACCAATCCCTGAACCATCTGCCGAAACCACCCCTGAAGCAGAGGAAGTAGAGGAAAATGAGCAGGTTAGAGCTCCCTGGGCAGTAGATCTAGCAGCTATGATTAGTTTGTTAGGTGGCACAGAAATTAATGCGCCAGGAGGATTTGGCGGTTTTTCTGAGCATTATCCACTTGGTTTACAGGTTCTATTTCGCCGAGGCTGGGATCATTTCTTTCTCAATTTAGGAGTGGAGTATTTATATCATATAGGACTTATTCCACAGGATGCAGAAGGCAATGATGTGCCTCGTCCTGGCGGGGTTCATGATATAGCAGCTAGATTTGGTTTTGGTTATGCTTTTAATCCCAGAGGAAGGACAACTGAACTTGGTTTTTCTGGACATCTGGGTGGAAGGTGGCTGGTATCTGATGATGGCATAGTTTCTGGTGCGGCTGGAGTGCAGGAAATCAGTTATGGCACTTTGGATATTGGGGCTACTTTTGAGGTAACTCACCCAATTTCTTCCAGAGCCTATTTTTTTAGCAGTTTAAGATATTCCTGGTCTGGTTTTTTTGAAGAAGAACTTCCTGGAATAGAACCTGGCTGGATTAATCCGATCAGTGTATGCCATCATCGCTTTCAACTCTCTCTTGGGGTTAGAATAGATATTGGACATAGGAATAATTCTGGATCTGAAGAATAACTTTATATATTTCAATATAACATATTGAAATATAGTATAAATCTTAAGCAAATATCTCGATATAAATTTTAGCTTCAATTATTTCTTCATATTTTTCAAAAAAAATAAAAAAAACCCGAAACTTTTTTAAAATCCTACCGATAATAGGTATGAAGGGAAAGAATATAAGAATTTTACCCGGGGGTTATTTTAGGAGGTAAATATGTTTTCAGCAGGCGAATTTAATTTAACATTAGGTCAACTTAGAAGCAGATGTGTAGAAGATAATCGAGAAGCATGTGAGAATGAAGTATTTTATCAGTTAGCTCTTGCAGCACGTGCTTATTGTGAAGAAGATGACCCAAATCCACAAATGTGCGCTAATCAAAGACAACCTCGATTTCCTGACTCTGCAGATCAATTACCAGAAGGCTTTAACTATCCCCGTGAAAGTTTTACAGCCTTACTAGCTGGTCATGCTCCTGAGCGTTCTCCTGCAGCTCCAACTCCTGAACCAGAACCCCCAAATCCTCAACCAGCTTCTCCTCAAACAAGTCCTCAACCAGCTCCTCAAACTCCAAATAGCCGACCAGTGGGTTTAGGTGGTGTAGCTGAACTTTTTCTAGCCATTCCTATGCAAGTAATTGGCGAACATGAACATCGCACCAATACCTTGCCTTTTGGTATTCGCGGCGGAGTTCAATATCGCTTCCAAAATGGTTTTTTTCTGGAAGGCATTGTCAGTCTAACAGATTATTATGCCCTGCAAGATACCACAGTTGAAGGTGGCAGAACTCGTTCAGCCAGCATGGGCGCCTTTAGCTTTGGCGCTGGTTTAGGCTATGGTATTAGATTTAATGATCGTTGGATGGGAGATCTTTCTTTAGATGTTTTATACAGCTATATTTGGACAGGCGGAGATGAAGGAGAAGGTGTTTTAACTGATAATGGTGTCCAAGATCTAGACTATTCTTCAGCCAGTATTCAAGCTGGTTTTAGAGCATCAGTAAGAGTATCTGATATGTTAAGATTTGGTTTTGGTTTATTGGCCAACATAAATGTTATTGCTGAAGAAAGACCAGGCATTGAAAATGAAATGTTTCAAATGGGCGCACCATGGTGGCATATAGGTTTGACCGCAGGCGTGGTAATTGGCCGTCAAGCGGAAGTGGCCCAGGAAGAGGGGAACCAGGATGCAACAGATGCTGAATAATATGTTTTTTAATAGGGGGAGACTTTTTGGGAGGACCCAATGAAACTCAATAGATTAATTGTTAAAACTTTGCTGCTCATGATTTTGGTTGCTGGTTTAAGTATTCCAGCCCAATCCATGGCTAAGGATTTGGATGAATATACAGATAATCCAAGATATCCTTATCATCCCATGGATATTAATGAGTGCACAGTAACTAACCGTCTCTGGGATGACTGGACCTATAACCGTGATGATTTAACCATGGTTGTGGCCTTGCATTATGCAAGTCCTGATATAAATGCTGGTGACTTATGTAAGAAAACTATTTATCTGCAGCCAGAAGGTGGCAGTGTTAGTGTGAGAGGTCCTATTGTTATTACGCGAGGTGGTGGTAGTGACGTGGGTGATAGCTTTACCATCAAGGGTGATATGAACGGAGAAGATGGCCAATCGGACCGCGTTATATTAGATGCAGCAAGGTTTGATATGAATCATTCTCAAACTGAAAGCTGGTTTGGTGCAGAACCTGCTGAAAATTGTTTTATTACTATTAAAGAAGGAGTACAGCACGTAACTTTAGAAAATATAGAAATTACTAACCTTCGTAATTCAGATATTAAACCTATTTGTGTTCAAGGTAATAATGTAACAATAAAAAATGTAGTTGTTAATACTCCAGGCGATGGCATTGTGTTTGATGGTGCTAGTTCAGGTAGTAGAATTAAGGCCTCTTCTGGTATTATTGGCGGTAATGGTTATGGCATCGTTTTTAATAGTCCAGCAAATTCATTTTCTAGCGCAGTGTTGGAAGCTGCTGCAGATGGTGCAGGCAATTGGTGGAGACCTAGTGCAGCTGATGCATACGGTTTAGGAATTCCGCCAGATAATTATGAAACCTTTACTATTCAAAAAGGTGACGCTGATAAGTTTTTCAAAAATGATAATTCCAATATTCAAATTGTTATTGATCAATTAGAAAGAACAACTCAAGATCCAGTAACTGGTGCCGATAAAGTATTAATGATGATCAGAGGTAGAATTGTAGAAGGTGATCCTGATACAGTTACAGAATGTGCGGCTACTAATAAAGCTTGCTGCTTACCTACCACTGGTCTTATTCCGCGAATTCAGATCTATGTTGGTGGTGAAACTTCTGAAGCAGGATTTTATGGTTATATTGCTCCATCTAGTTCGTCCAATCAAAATGCGGTTGGCGTGGGAAATTTAGCTAGCCAGTATAAGGGACAAATTTATGCCTATCTGGATAAAGCCAGTGATGCTCACTTAGGAAAAATCTTGTTAATCCCCGAAGGTGAAGACGGTAATGTAGGAAGACCAAAAATTCTAGATCTCACTCCTGGTCAAATTGATTGTACAGATGCTGAAGGTAATCCAGTAGGTAGCAGTGTAACTCCAGGTGGAGGTTATACCCCAGGCGGCGGTTCTGCTAGTGGTGCTTCAGGCTTTATCAGCCAGGCTCATTGTCAACGTTATAGAGGTTTGACCAGAGAAGGTCAAATTGGAGGTGCACCCACTCCTCCTGGCCAAGACAGTGACGGCGATACTTTAGATGATGATTTTGAAGATGCTAATTTAAACTGCGTTTGCGAAAGAAATCTTGGTGAAACTTGCTGGGACGACCCAGACAGTGATAATGACGGTATCATGGATGGTGCTGGTCAAGAGCAAGCTTGTCGCGATATCACAGGTAAATTGATTCGTTGCGATAAAGTAGATGATACAACAGGTGAAAGTCTTGTTGATTCACGCTATAACTATGATGCAGATCGTGACGGCGTAGCTAATGCCCTAGATACAGATAGTGACAATGACGGCCGTCCAGATAACGTGGAAGATAGATTATTAATTTACGAAGATATCCTAGAAACCTTGCAAGAATATAAAGGTGGTATCATGTACCGAATTGGTACTTTGTTTGATGCCAGACCAATAACTTACAATGGTGAAATCCAAAGATGTGATTTGGGTAATGATAAGAGCAAAGGCGTACGCTATTTCTGGTATAGAATGAAATATTCTGCTGATGGTTACACTCTCTTGGCTCCACCAGAAGAATTAGGCGCTAGTATGCCGGAAACTGGTAATCCTGAAGATCCAGCTTGGCAAGGTTATGTGCTGGAAATGGTTCAATGTAGGCATCAAGCCCTAACCGGCAGACACAATTTTGATGGTGATTATACTACAGACGCTTTAGAAACCAATTTTGTAAGCTCAGATACAGATCGCGATGGCTATTGCGATGGCGACAACAATCCGGCAATGCCCACTTATGCTGATCCAGCAATATTTGCAGCTCATGAAGATGGTTGCGCAGGCACGGCTTTAGATCTTTGCCCAACTATCACTGATCGTGAAAATCGTTGTGCAGAGTTTCCTTGTGAAGCAGGAACAATGCTCTACACTGTTGATCCACGCTTTACTAATGTGAATGAAGAAAATGTGCCCCATAGCTTAAAGAAGGTTACAGGCTATAGTGAATATCTCTTACTTTATGTAGAAGTTGATGGTGAAGGCAATGCCATTGTTGGTGATAATGGTAAGCCTCAAATGGCTTCTTGGCAGGAAATTCTAGCCAGAGCTCCAATTGATACTGATAGCGATGGTTTGCCAGATTTTGTAGAAGCCCCCAATAGTATCTGCGGCTTGGATCGTCAAACTGGCTTGTCACCTGTAAATAATGATTCTGATGGTGACGGAAAGCTGGATAATGCAGATGTTTGCCCAGCTATTGCTGAAAGTTATGATGGAGAACATGTGTTTGCTGATACTAGAAATGAAAATGATTACTGCGGTATTCAATATAAGCGGGTCTATGATAAATCACCAGCCCTGGCCTTGTTCCTAGATCGCGATGGCGATGGTCTGCGCGATGGTGAAGAAGACAAGAACTTGGATGGTGAATGGAATAACACTCCAGGCGGCATGGCTGGTATTGGTGTGGCAGAATCTCATGTGCTAAAAGTAGATACTGATAGTGATGGTATAGATGACAGGAGCGAAGTGCATGGTTGGGGTACTGTTCCTGAAGGCACAGTGGTTACTAACCCAGCTGATGATGACACAGATGAAGACGGTTTGCTAGATGGTTTGGAAGATCGAGATGGTATCCCTGGTATTAGTTTTGGCGTAATTCGTTTGGCTGATGAAGGTTGTAGCCAGGCTATGACTCGCGACACCAATCCTATGGATCCAGATTCAGATGGTGATGGCATTCAAGATGGCACTGAAGTTGATGGTAACCGCACAGTTGGTCAAGAATTTATCAATGCTATACTGGCTGACATTAATGCTGGTAACTGGCCTTTTGACTTGATCTCTGATCCCACCAATCCAGATACAGATGGCGATGGCAAGAGCGACTTAGAAGAATATGGTGAAAACGGTAAGATCGACTACAACGAGTCCAACCCATGTATGAGTGATTCTGATGGTGATGCTGTGCCAGATGATATTGATCTTTGCCCAACCAACCCCAATGGTGCGGACGCAGCTACTTGCGGTTCAATGTCTGCAACTGGTGTAGATAGTGACAACGATGGTTTGCCAGATAGAATTGAAGAAATGATCGGCACCAATCCTCGCGAACGCGACACAGATGCTGATGGTATTCCAGATGGCGAAGAGAACTTTATCGCTGATGATGTGATTGATCGCTATGCTGGCGAAACTGATCCTAATGCTTGGTCTTCAGATGAAGATGGTTTATCTGACAGAGCTGAGCAAGAATTAGGCACTGATCCCTGGCACTTTGATACTGACGGCGATTGTATCCCAGACGGCCCAATGCAAATCACTGACCGGGTGACTGGTGAAATCATCCAGAGCTTGGGTGAAGACAAGAATGGTAACGGTCGCGTGGATGCTGATGAAACCAGCCCAACTATGTTGGATACCGACGGCGATGGTCTGCCAGATGGTTACTACATGGGCTTCTACGAAGATGGTAACTGTAATGGTCAGGTTGATGTGGATGCACGCGGATTTGCCATGGAAACTAGCCCAATCAATCCAGATACAGATGGCGACGGTATGCTGGATAAAGAAGAAATGGCTCCCAACGGATACATGGAACCAGGTCGCGCTGAAAATGCTTTGGTTGCCTACCAAGGATGTTCAATGTTGGCAACAGGAGCTGGTCAGCTGCCAACTGGAATCAGCTTGTTGATCGGTATGGTAATGTTGGTTGGTATGAGAATTAATCGTAGGAGAAGATCTTAGTTTGTTCTCGACTGCGCTCGAACAGTAAAAGATATTCTTCGAGCAAGTGAAGCGAGTCGAGAAGCTCAATTAGACTCCCCCAGAGGCCCCGGGTTTCGCGTTATGCGTCCCGGGGTTTTTTTTAATCAAATCCTAAATCCTAACCTGCATTTCTCACCAAAATGCAGTAATTTCTAAGCACTAAATTCTAAATACTAAACAAATTCCAATTTCTAATGACCAAAATTCAAAACAGTTTGTTTTGAACATTGGAAAATTTGAGTTTTGGATTTGTTTAGAGTTTAGATATTAGATATTTAAGTGTTACTGAACTATCCTCTTTATTGCTTCCTGTTCCCTCTGCTTATACTTCATCTTTTGTATAGCATCCTGATAGGAAAGGGCAGTTGGGTCGGTTGGGTTAAAAGCCAAAATTTGTTGGGCATATTTTGAGCTTAGATCAAGCTGGCCTTGCTCGAAATACAAGGTCATGAGTTCGGTCCAAATGGTTTGCTGGGCAGTAGGTATATCTTTAGGTATATTGGTTTTTAAGGCTTTTTCATAATATTCAATTGCTTGACCATTATTTTTTTTGCCTCGATAAATTTGGGCGCTCATAAACAGCAGCATAAAGCTGTCTGGCTCATTTTTTAGGGCTAATTCCAACTCTGGCAGGGCCTGGTCAAATTGATCAGATTGATAATAAACCCTGGCTAAGTGCTCATGAATCTTTTTGGTTTGGCTGTAATCAGGATATTGTTTCTCAAGTTTTTGGGTTGCTAACTTAAAAAATTTAATAGCCTGATTGTAATCCTTATTTAATTCAGAATTCAAACCCAGCTTGAATAAAACCAGGCCATCTCGGCAGCCTTTATCATAAGCTTTTTGCAGAAAAATAGTGCTAGTTTCCAAGTCGTTAGCATCAAATGCCTCAAATCCTGCTTTAACTATGCTATCCCACTTTTCAGCCTTGTGTCCCTGGTTTTGATAGAGATCAAAATCCGCAGCCAGAGCTTGAGGCGCCAAAAAAAGAGTGATCGTGAAGAAAATAATGAATAATAATTTATAAAAAATGGTTTGCATGTGTTCTCCTTTGAGAGTCCTTCGACAAGCTCAGGACAGGCGCACCTTACTACCTGATATTCCTTGCATAATATAATATCTCATGTTAATGGACAATCCATTTTTAGCGCTTCCTGTAGGGAAATTGGTCCCTATGTGAAGGTAGCAAGCGTATTAATGATCATGTACCTTTTCCCTCTCCCTTGAGGGGAGAGGGCTGGGTGAGGGTGATCAGACAACACGCTGGAAAACATTTTCTAGGAGGAAATATGCCGTTCACTTCAGATGTAAAACAAATGCTCGAAGCAGGGGTTCACTTTGGGCATCAGATTCGCAAATGGAACCCCAAAATGCGACCCTATATCTATACCCAACGTGATGGAGTGCATATCATTGATCTGGCTCAAACCGCCAAACAAGCTGAAGCAGCTTATAATTTTATTGCTGATACAGTGGCTCAGGGAAATTCAGTCCTACTAGTAGGTACAAAAAAACAGGCAGTTAATGTCATCAAAAACGAAGCAGAGCGAGCAGGACAATTTTACGTCTGTAATCGTTGGTTAGGTGGCATGCTCACCAATTTCAAGACCATTAAAGCTTCAATTGATAAATTGGATAATTTTACTCAAAAAAAGGAAAAGGGTGAATTAGACAAACTTACTAAAAAAGAAGCGCTGCAAATTGAACGCCAAATTGCCAAGTTGGAAAACGTTTTGGGTGGTATCAAAAAAATGACCGGTGTGCCAGGCGCTGTTTTTATTGTTGATCCTACTGAAGAAAAAATCGCGCTTTTGGAAGCTAAAAAACTGGGTATTCCTGTAGTGGCCTTAGCAGATACCAATGCTGATCCAGATGGCATTGATTATATTATCGTGGGTAATGACGATGCTATTCGCTCTGTTGAATATTTTACCAACATGATAGCCCAAGCTTGTGAAGAAGGAGCTCGGCGCAGAGAAACATCACTTCGTGAGGAAGCCCAGCGCCAAACTGAAGCTAAAGCCAGAGTTGAGAAGAAACCAGTTAAGGACCAAGAGAAAAAATTGGGAACAAAAGGTAGAGCTTACATTGGCAAAAAAGAACAAGACGAAGCAAGCAAAGAAGAAGTTGAAGCATTTGCTAAGGTTAAAATAGAGGATGAAAAGAAATAAGCACCCTTCGACTAAGCTCAGGGCGAGCGGGTATTAAATAATCCGTTCATGCTGAGCTGAATGCATCCGTTCATGCTGAGCTTGTCGAAGCATAAATAATAATAAGGAGAATTAATCATGACTATTTCTGCTGAACAAGTAAAAGAACTTCGCGAAAAAACTGGCGCTGGCATGATGGATTGTAAAAAAGCGCTGGCTGAAGCTAAAGGAGATATTACCCAAGCTAATGAAATTTTGCGCAAAAAAGGCATTGCTGTAGCTGCCAAGAAATCAGCCAGAGTGGCTGCAGATGGCACCATTGGTCATTATTACAAAGACGATGGAACTTTAGGTATTTTGGTAGAAGTGAATTGCGAAACAGATTTTGTGACCAAAACCGAAGATTTTCAAAATTATGTTGCTACAGCCACTAACCTGATTAAAGAAAAAGCGCCGCAAGATATTGATGCGTATTTGTCGTTGGATAAAAATGGAACTTCCATCAAAGATTTGGAAACTCAGTTAGTAGCCAAGATTGGCGAGAAATTAGGCACTAGACGTTTTGCCAGATGGGAAGTGAATGGTAATAAAAACAAAATCGCTCAATATATTCATGCAGGAAATAAAATTGGTGTAATGGTGGAATTTACTGATCCTGCAGGTAAGTTGGATAATAATAAGGCCAGAGAAGTGGCTATGCATGTTGCTGCAATGCATCCCCAATACGTTACTAAAGATGACGTTCCTGAATCTGTAATTGCCAAGGAAAAAGAGATTTTTTTAAGCCAAATGGCTGATCAAAAAAAGCCGCCAGAAATCTTGGAAAAGATTGCTACAGGCAAGCTTGGTAAATATTTTTCCGAAGTTTGTTTGGATAACCAGGTTTTTGTTTGTGATCCAGAGGGCAAAAACACAGTAGCCAAAGCTCTCCAAACAATTGACGCTGGTATTAAAGTAAACCGCTTTATACGTATCCAGGTTGGAGAGGGAATAGAAAAGCGTAAAGATTAGTATTTCCGTTCATCCTGAGCCTGTCGAAGGATGAGATGTGGTTCGACAAGCTCACCACGAACGGTGTACAAATGATATGTCTAAGCCAAAGTATAAAAAAATATTGCTTAAACTTTCTGGGGAAGCTCTTTTGCCAGAAGGCTCTAAATATGGCATCAGCGTGGAACATGCCAAATGGCTGGTGGAGGAAATTAAAGAAGTTGGCCAAAAAGGTGTTTCTATTGCTGTGGTTATTGGTGGCGGGAATATTTTTCGCGGCCTGACTGCTGAAAACACTGGCATGAATCGCGTGCGGGCAGATTCCATGGGCATGCTAGCCACAGTGATTAATGGTCTTGCGCTTTTGGAAGTGTTTGAACGTTTAGGCGTTACTGCCAGTTTGCTTTCAGCCAAAGAAGTTCAAGGCACTGCTGATCTTTATAATCCAGGTTTGGCTAGAGAGTTATGGAATAAGAACCATGTCTTAATTTTAACTGGGGGGACTGGAAATCCATATTTTTCTACAGATACTGCAGCTTCTTTGCGCGCTGCAGAAATTCAAGCTGAAGTAGTTTTCAAAGGCACCAAGGTGAATGGCGTGTTTGATAGCGATCCAGTCACCAACCCCAATGCCAAGCGTTTTGAATTTTTAACGTTTGATGAGGTTTTGTCACGCAAATTAAAGGTAATGGATTCAACTTCCATTTCCATGTGTCGCGACAACAACATTCCCATTGTGGTCTTCAATATTTTTGAAAAAGGCAGTTTATTGAAGGCAGTAATGGGCGAAAACATAGGGACGGTGGTTTATGATAAACAAAGTACGTGAAGAAACCAAGAAGCACATGGAAAAGCCACTTGAACTTTTCCGCCATGAATTATCCAAGCTTAGAACCGGCCGGGCCAGCACTTCTATTTTAGATGATATTCGAGTTGAATATTATGGCACGCCAACTCCTTTAAACCAGGTTGCCACTTTATCAGTGCCAGATCCCAGGACCATTGCTATTCAACCTTGGGATACATCCGTGCTTGGTGAAATTGAAAGGGCAATTTTAAAATCTGATTTAGGTTTGAATCCAGTTAATGATGGTCGTTTGGTCCGTTTGCCAATTCCACCTTTAAATGAAGAGCGACGCAAAGAATTAGTAAAATTAATTAAAAAATATGGTGAAGAGTGTAAAATTTCTGTGCGTAATGTTCGTCGCGATTCAATGAAGAAATTGGAAAAAATGGAAGGCACCAGCGAAATCACAGAAGACCAATTAAAAAAGGGTGAGGCTGAAATCCAAAAACTTACCGATGATTTTATCAAGCTGGTTGATGAAACTGCTGCGCACAAGGAAAAGGATATGATGGAAGTCTAATGTCCGCTATTCCCAAACATATCGCAATAATCATGGATGGCAATGGGCGTTGGGCCAAGGAGCGTGGTTTTTCGCGGGAAAGCGGCCATCAACGCGGCGCCAGAACCATAGAAGAAATTGTTGAAGTAGCTAAAAATATCGGTATTCGCTATCTCACCTTATATGCTTTTTCTGAAGAAAATTGGCAAAGGCCAAAAGAAGAAGTTAGAGCTTTAATGGAGCTTTTGCGTTTATACTTATCCTCCAAACGAGAAAAGATGATTAAGGAAGGTATTTGTTTTAGGGCCATTGGAGATCTGCATTCTTTGTCATCAGAGTTGCAAAAGGAAATTGAAGAGACTTCAGCAGCTACTAAAATGGGTAAGAACATGACCCTGATTGTGGCGCTATCATATGGATCGCGCCAGGAAATTTGCCGCGCCATAAACAAATTGTTGGCAAAAAATATTACTGAAGTTAGTCCGCAACTTTTAACTGAAGCTTTAGATACTTCTGGTATTCCAGATCCAGATTTGTTAATCAGAACTAGTGGTGAATATCGAATTAGCAATTTTTTACTTTGGCAAACAGCCTACACTGAATTTTATTTTACCGATGTTCATTGGCCAGATTTTGATCAAGAAGAATTACTAAAAGCCATTGAAGAATATCAAAAACGTGAAAGAAGATTTGGATTAATTAGTGAACAATTGATGTCATGACATTGGGGGAAGATGAATAAAGTCATTTGGGCCATAATTTTAAGTGTGGCAACCGCGGCTGGCGTTTTATTTTTACCAGCTTTTATTTTTAAAATCTCGGCTCTTTTCTTGATTATTGGCAGTTTAGTGGAATATTCCCGTTTGGTTTTTAGCGTTTCTACGCAGCGAATAATTACCATTGTAGTAGGGTCAGTAGTGGCTGTGGCCTTAATTTTTGTTTGGCCTGAAAACCAGGTTTTGTTTGTAGTGTTTGCCGGAGCGGTTTTTATTTTAGCCTTGCTTTTTATGTGGCAAACAAAAGTTTTAGAAGGTGTTTTGACTAATCTGGCAAACTCTGTGTTTGCGGTTTTTTATTTGGTTTTGGGTTTGGCAATGTGGTGTTGGTTAAGGGATTTGCCACAGGGCCAAGCCTGGGTGTTAATGACTTTAGCAGGTTCTTGTTTAAGTGACTCAGGTGCTTACATTGTTGGCAAAAGTTTTGGCAAACACAAGTTTGCACCAATGGTCAGCCCCAATAAAACCATAGAAGGCTTTGGCGGCGCTTTGTTAGGCAGTTTGCTAGGTGTTTTTATTGTCCACGCAATTTTTATCAAAACTGTGTTTTGGCCGCATTTGCTGATTTTAGCAGTTATTATTTGGTTAGTTTCAGCAATGGGCGATTTAGTGGAATCACTTATTAAACGCAGCTTGGCTGTTAAAGATTCTGGCGATTTAATTCCAGGTCATGGAGGTTTGTTAGATCGCTTGGATGCCTTGGTATTCACAGGTCCGGCTGTGTTTGTTTATGTAAAGAATATTATTCACTAATATTCTTCGAGCTGGTCGAGAAGAATATATTATTGTTCTCGACAGAACTCGAACAATAATAAAAATATGAAAAATATATCAATTTTAGGCAGTACTGGTTCCATTGGCACAAATGCTTTGCGTTTGGTAGCCAAACATCCGGACAAATTTAAGGTTGTTGGTTTAGCCGAAGGTCATGATGTTAATTTATTGGCTCAGCAAATTGAGCAGTTTAAACCCAGTTTGGTTTCAGTGAGAGATGCCAAAGCAGCAGGGGTGCTTAAAGCGTTAATAAAAAATCATGTTCCAGAAATTGTTTATGGTTTTAAGGGCGCGGCCTTAGTGGCAGCAATGCCTGAAACTGAAATTGTGTTGTCGGCAATTGTTGGTGCTGCAGGTTTAGTGCCCACTGTTGAAGCTATAAAGAAAGGCAAGACCATAGCCCTGGCCAACAAAGAAACATTAGTTGCTGGCGGTGCGTTTGTCACCGATTTGGCCAGACAAACTGGTTCAAAGATTTTACCAGTTGATAGTGAGCATAGTGCGATTTTTCAATCCCTGGTGGGACATCGTGCCCAGGATGTGTTGCGTATTATTTTAACTGCTTCTGGTGGTCCGTTTCGCCGACATAGTCTTCAAGATTTGGAAAAAGTGACTAAACAAGATGCCTTAAAACATCCCCGTTGGGAAATGGGCGCCAAGATTACCATAGATTCAGCAACTCTAATGAACAAAGGATTGGAAGTGATTGAAGCGCATTGGCTGTTTAATGTTCCAGCAGAAAAAATTGCAGTAGTGATTCATCCGGAAAGCATTGTTCATTCTATGGTGGAATATGTTGATGGTTGTGTCATGGCTGAACTGGGTATGCCAGATATGCAAGCGCCAATTGCCTATGCCTTGGCTTATCCAGAAAGAATTGAAACCAATGTAGAACCTTTGGATTTGACCAAAATTAGCACGCTGCAGTTTGAGAAGCCGGATTTAGAAAAATTTCCTGCATTAAGTTTAGCTTATCAAGCCCTGAAGCAGGGGGGAAGCTATTCAATAGTTTTGAATGCTGCTAATGAAGTTGCAGTACAGGCGTTTTTAGAAGAAAAAATTAAGTTTAAGAATATTGTTCAAGTTGTGGAAAAAACTATGGCTGCCCATTCTAGCCGAACCTGTATGAGTGTAGAAGATATTTTGGATGTAGACACCTGGGCTCGTAAGGAGGCGCTAAAAGGCGTATAAGGAATCATATGACTCTAATCTATTTCATAATTGCTCTGGGAATTCTCATTTTTGTTCACGAAGCTGGTCATTTTATTATGGCTAAGAGAGCTGGAGTGTGTGTGCAAGAGTTTTCTTTTGGTTTTGGTCCGCGCTTGATTGGTTTTAAAAAAGGCGAGACCGACTATCGCATTTGTCTGCTGCCCTTAGGTGGTTATGTGAAAATGTTAGGAGAAGAACCAACTGAAGAGGGTGCTGATAATCCTCGTTCTTTTGCCAGGAAATCTATTTGGCAAAGAGCATTGATCGTGAGTTTTGGTCCGGTCATGAATGTTATTTTTGCCATGTTGGTTATGCCGCTGGTGTTTTTTATTGGTCGTGGCCAGCCTGCTTATTTGCAAGAAGCGCCGGTTCTAGTTGGAGTTAAAGCAGAATCGCCAGCAGCGCTAGCTGGTCTAAAAAAGGGGGATTTGATCAAAGCCATAGATGCTAAATCAGTTGATACTTGGGAAGAAGTTTTAAATCAGGTGATCATTTCCGGGGGTGCTACTTTAGCTCTAACCATTGAACGCGATGCTGATACTTTGTCCAAAAATATTAAGGTAGATAAAAAAGAGGATACCAAAGCCGGTTATTTGGGCATTGCTCCCATGTATTTTTTTGGAGATGGCGTAGTTGTTGATAGTGTTATGGACGATGGGCCAGCTGCTAAGGCGGGTCTTAAACCGAATGATCGTATTGTTAGTGTTAATAATCAGGAAATTAATAACTTTATGGAATTTTCTCCTTTAGTTAATGAGTTGGGAGATAAAAAAATTCGTTTGGGCCTAATTAGAGACAATAAAAAAATATTTAAAACCATTCAGCCAGAATATTCTGAAGAAAATAAGAGATGGATGATTGGCATAGCTATGAGCACCCAGATGGATATGCCCATGCAGCAAATGCGTTATGGGTTATTGAAGTCCTTTAAATACGGTTTTCTGGAAAATATTAAATTGCTGAAGCTTACCTTTGATGTTTTAAAACGCCTGATTACTTTTCAGCTATCTTATAAAGTGTTAGGCGGCCCAGTAATGATAGCTAAAGCCTCTGCGGTTGCTGCTGCTTCTGGCTTGACCCACTTTTTATATTTCTTGGCTTTTTTAAGCATGCAACTAGCTATTATTAATCTTTTGCCCATTCCTGTTTTAGATGGCGGACATCTTCTATTTTTAGGAATTGAAAAAATCAAAAAAAGTCCAGTTAATCTGAGAGTCCGGCAAACCTTAACTCAAGTTGGTTTTATCCTTTTGATTTCCTTAATCCTGATTATCACCTGGAATGATGTAAATAATCTGTTTGGTATTAAAGAATGGATAAAAAATCTATTTTAGCCATCGACACCTCTACTGTTTTTGGTTCAGTAGCTGTTTGTCAAAACAAGGAGTTGGTTGCGCAAGTGCAACTTGGCGTTAAAGTTACGCATTCTGAGCGTTTGCTGGCTACTATTGAAAGTGTTTTGCAATTTGCCGATATCGATAAACATCAATTAGATGCAGTTGCTGTGGCTAGCGGCCCAGGTTCATTTACTGGTTTGCGTATTGGTTTGGCTACAGCTAAAGGCTTGGCTTTGGGCTTAGATATACCCTTGTATGGCATCTCTTCCTTATTAACACTTGCCTACAATGGTTTGTTTGCCAAAGACATAGTGGTTTCAGTGATAGATGCCAGGCGGCAGGAAGTTTATGCTGCAGCATATTGTTTTGAACTGGCTCACAAAAATGAGCAGGTAAAATCACTTCTTCCAGAACAAACAATTTCTCCTAAAAATTTAGCTGAAGAACTGAAACAATTTTCTGAACCTTTATTGTTTATGGGAGATGGCGCTCAAGTTTATGAACAAGAGTTTAAACGTATTTTAGGAGAGCAAGCTATTTTTTCAAGTTTTGATAATCGCTATCCCCAAGCTGCTAATTTGGCGAGCTTAGCCTATGAAAAACTGTGCACAGATGAAAAAGATGATTTAGAAACCCTGAGTCCTAATTATCTGCGCAAATCAGATGCTGAAATAGGTTTTAAGGGGAAGTAGTTACGCCCTTCGACCAGCTCAGGGCGAACGAAATGGTGACCGTTCGTGCTGAGTCCTGTCCTGAGCGAAGTCGAAGGGTTGTCGAAGCATGATTTTTGAGGTTAGCATGAAAATAATTACCATTGATGGTAAATCGCTAAACTTTGCCGATATAGATATTTTTTTGAAAGAGAAAGTAAGAATCAATATTGCGCATGAAGCTGTTTTGCGCATTAAAAATGCCCGCGAATTTGTAGAAAGTAAATTAGGAGATTCCCAAGCCATATATGGCGTTAATACTGGTTTTGGCAGGTTGGCTTCAAAAAAAATTTCTACTCAACAACTAGAAGAGCTTCAGCAAAATCTAATTATTTCCCATGCAGCTGGAGTTGGAGATTATTTTCCAGACAATTTAGCCAGATTAATTATGCTGCTGCGGGCCAATGTTTTAGCTGCTGGTTTTTCTGGAATTAAGCCAGAAACTTTAGAATTATTGAAGGAAATTTTAAATAAAGATATTATTCCGCTAATTCCTTGCCAGGGTTCTGTTGGAGCTAGTGGTGATTTAAGCCCGTTAGCTCATATTGCTTTGGTATTGTTGGGTATGGGCAAGGTAAAATTTCATGGAAAAATAATGGAAGCTAGCTCAGCCCTAGAAAAAGCGGGTTTGAAGCCCGTCAAGTTAGCGGCTAAAGAAGGATTAGCCTTAATCAATGGCACACAAGCTATGTGCGCTTTGGGTGCAACTGCTGTGATTAAAGCGCAAAAATTAGTTAAACTGGCTGATATTGTTGGAGCCTTGTCAATAGAAGGAGACAGGGCCTCGCTTAAACCTTTTGACGAAAGAATCCACAAAATTAGACCACATCCTGGTCAGCTGGCCACAGCCCAAAATGTTCGGCGTCTTTTGGAAGATTCTGAAATTATTAATTCCCATCTTAAATGTAAAAGAGTGCAAGACCCATATAGCTTTCGCTGTATTCCCCAAGTGCACGGTGCTGTTAAGGATAGCATAAAGCATTGCGGCGCAGTAATTGAAAGAGAACTAAACAGTTGTACAGATAATCCTCTGGTTTTTGCAGATGATGAAGAAATTATTTCAGGTGGTAATTTTCATGGTGAGCCTTTAGCCATGGCCCTGGATTTTTTGACCATTGCCTTAGCTGAGCTAGGCAGTATTTCAGAAAGAAGGGTGGCAATTTTACTTTCTCCTTTAGAAGAAGAATTGTCGCAAAAATATTTGGTGAACAATTCTGGTCTAAATTCTGGTTTGGCGCCTTTGCATGTAACTATGGCAGCTTTGGTTTCTGAAAATAAAACTTTAGCTCATCCAGCTAGTGTAGATTCAATTCCTACTTTTGCTGGCCAGGAAGATCATGTTAGCATGGGACTTTGGGGAGCGCGTAAATCTTTGCAAGTTGCTGAAAACATTGAAAAAATATTAGCAATAGAATTGCTGGCTGCTGCTCAAGCCATAGATTTGGGGCAAAAAGAGAGTCAAAAACAAAAAACATTGGGAAAGGGTACAAGTCAAGCTTATGAGCTGATTAGAAAAACAGTTTCTTATTTAGAAAAAGATCGATTAATTAATATAGATATCCAAAACTGTTTGAAATTAGTTGCTTCGGAAGCAATTTTAACTCTGGTAGAAGCGTCAATTGGTAGCTTGCGTCTTTAATAAAAATACTTGAAATGCGGTTTCTTATATGTTCAGTTAGTATTCAAGATTATTATATGGAGGTCAAATATGGAACAAAGAGATTTGGAATTAATAAAGAAATATTGCTCTTCAGATGAAAAATTGAAGCGTCTATATGATGAACATATAGATTTAGAGAAGAAATTAGAAGATTTAAGCGAAAAGTCTTATCTAACACCTGAAGAAGAGACAGAAAAGGCTAGATTAAAAAAGGTAAAATTAAAAGGAAGAGATGCCATTGAAGTAATTTTGAGCAAGTATAGGCAGGTAGAAAAATAAGTAAAGTCTATGCATAAAATTCCATATCGTCCTAAACCTAAACAAAGGATTGTTACACCAGAAGGCTATCCTTTTATTATTTTAGGGATTATTTTTTTCATTATTAGCTATTTATTCCACTGGAATTTAGCAGCTTTTATCTTAGCTGGCCTAACGCTTTTTATCTGTTTCTTTTTTAGAAATCCAAAGCGGCAAACCAAATTAGCCCAAGATGAAAGTTTAATTTTAGCGCCAGCAGATGGAAAAATTATTGCTATTGAAAGGGTGAGCAAAGATCCAATTTTGGGAGAGCCTGCATTAAAAATTTCCACTTTTATGTCGGTTTTTAATTGTCATGTAAATCGTTTGCCAATCACCGGTTTTGCAGAGAAAATAAAATACAATCCTGGTCGATTTTTTGTAGCTAGTTTGGACAAGGCATCAGAGCAAAATGAGCGCAATGCCTTGTTAATCAAAAATAATCGGGGACAGAAAATGGTAGTAGTGCAAATAGCTGGTTTAATCGCCAGGCGGATAGTTTGTTATCTAAAAGAGGGTGCCTGTGTTGTTAAAGGCTCCAGATTAGGATTAATTCGCTTTGGCTCAAGAGTGGATGTTTATTTACCTTTGGAGAATATTGAAGTTTTGGTAAAACTAAAAGACAGGGTTAAAGCTGGAAAAACAGTATTGGGGAGATGGCGATGACCAAAAATCGTTTTAGTCGAGGAGTTTACATTTTACCAAATCTTTGCACCACAGCTAGTTTATTTTGTGGTTTTTTTGCTGTTATAAAGTCTTTAGCTGGTCAACCAGTGGCTGCAGCTTGGGCTATTTTATTGGCTGGTGTGTTTGATTTGCTGGATGGAAGAGTAGCCAGGCTTACCCATGCTGAAAGCCAGTTTGGTATTGAATATGATTCATTGGTAGATTTGGCTTCTTTTGGTTTGGCCCCAGGAATTTTAATGTATACTTGGACTTTGTATGGATTAGGTAAAATTGGCTGGCTTGCTGCTTTTCTTTATTTTGCTTGTGGTGCCATGCGTTTGGCTCGCTATAATTTACAACACAGCACTGTTGAGGATAAACGTTTTCAAGGCCTGCCTATTCCAGTGGCAGCATATGTATTGGCCAGTTATGTAAATTTCCATTATTATTTTAATAATCTGGCGCCTAAAGGTAGTCATGTTGTCTTGGCCATGACTGTTGTTTTGTCTTTGCTTATGGTTTCCAATATTGGCTATTTAAGTTTTAAACAATTTAATTTCAGGCGCAAAGAATCATTTTTTGTCCTGGTGCTTTTTGTGATTGGAATTTTTATTGTAGCGTTAAGACCAGAAGCCACCATGTTTGTTCTAGTGGTGGGTTATGTGATTTATGGAATTATTGAAGAGTTTTTTAGGATGCGCAAACGTCTGGCTTTATCCCAACGATTGAGAGAACGCAGGGAAAAAAGGCGTCAAAGAAAACAACTAGCTGTTGTTAACGAATAAGCTTGTCATTCCCGCTTGCGCGGGAATGACAATATTGCTGATCTTATGCAATGTGCGTTTTGTGAAAAACAAATTGAAATTTTGGATAAGGTTGGGCGCCAAGATGTTTGCCCCAATTGTCAGCAAGATTTGCATTGCTGCAAGCAATGTCGGTTTTATGATCCAGCAGCATATAATGAATGCCATGAGACTCAGGCTGAGCGGGTTTTAGACAAAGAAAAAGCCAATTTTTGCGATTATTTTCAATTTGGAAGCAATAAAAAAATAGATAATAATAAAAATGAAACTGTTTCAAAGTTAGAGGCTTTGTTTAAAAAATGACTCAAAAAAAATATAACATAGCAATAGTAGGCGCCACCGGAGCGGTGGGGCAGGAGATGATCAATATTTTGGATGAGCGCAAATTTCCTGTTGGCGATCTTTTCCCTTTGGCTTCGGAAAATTCGTTGGGTAAGACAGTTAGTTTTCGGGGCCAGGATTTGCGCGTAGATATTCCTGGTGAAGAAGTTTTTAAAAAAACAGATATTGCTTTGTTCTCTGCTGGGAATGCTATCAGTCAAGAGTATGCGCCAATTGCTGCAGGTTGCCATGCTGTGGTCATTGATAATTCCAGTGCTTTTCGAATGGAGCCAGACATCCCTTTGGTTGTGCCTGAAGTTAATCCAGATGAAATTAAAAATTATAAAAATCGCGGTATTATTGCTAATCCCAACTGCTCCACTATTCAGTTAGTAGTGGTTTTAAATCCTTTGCATCAGCGCTACAGCCTGAAACGCGCAGTGGTAGCTACCTATCAATCCACATCAGGCGCTGGATCCGAAGCTATGGATGAGTTATCAGCTCAAACCTTGGCGTTGTTTTCAAATAAGGAAATTAAAAATAGTGTGTTTAAACACCGTATTGCTTTTAATTTAATTCCCCAAATTGATGTGTTTTTGGCTGATGGTTCAACCAAAGAAGAAGCCAAGCTGGTTAATGAAACCAAGAAAATTTTGGGGGATAAAAATATTTTAGTAACTGCCACGGCTGTGCGAGTGCCGGTTTTTTATAGTCATTCCGAGGCAGTTAATCTGGAATTCAATACTAAAATAAATATTGAAGAGGTGCGTAAAATATTAAGCAATGCACCAGGTGTAACTGTTATGGATGATCCAAGTAATTTTGAATATCCCATGCCGGTTTTTACTTCAGGCAAAGATGATGTTTATGTAGGACGAATTAGGCGAGATGAAACCATAGCAAATGGATTGAATCTTTGGGTGGTTGCTGATAATCTACGCAAAGGAGCAGCATTAAATGCCGTACAAATAGCTGAAAGATTAATAGCCGAACACCTTTAATATGAAATCCAAAATTCTAATTCTATTTTTGGCCCTGCTATTATTACCCGGCTCTTTGTTAGCCTTTCCAGATCAAGAGCGCACTGGCTTGAGTGGCGCTAACCCTCCTTATGATTATAGTTTTACTGATGACATTACTGGCCGAGTTTTAATTGATGATGAGAGATTGGCTGTTTGTTATGGCGAGACTTTAAGATTGGTTGATATGGCAAGTTTTGCCGTGGAAAGCGATCAACCGCCAGCTTTATCTGTGGATGCTGGCACAGACGGGCGTTTACGAGGTCTGGCTTATTCTTCCCAACAAAATTATCTTTATGCCACACAAAATGACGGCGATGTTTTGCGGTTTGATCTAGCCAATATTACAGCTACGCCAATTAGTATTTCAATTGCAGATGGCAATGAATTAGGCCCGATTGTGATAGATAGTACCGGCCAATATGCCTATATTGCTGATAACACAGATTATGCTATTCATGTTTTGGAACTGGCTAATTTAACAGTAAGCAAAACTATTAGCGTTGCCTTATCCTCTTCAACAACTTTTACTTTTTTAAGCGCACTCTATGTTTCAACTACTAGCGAGGTGTATTTTACTACAGATAAGGGTGTGGTGTTTTATCTGCCGACCAGTGGGTCTAATGTCTTTCAAATTACAGTCGATGCGGGTTTGTCCAACAGACTTGGTTCTATTGCTACAACACCAACTGGTACCTCGGTTTATGTTACCAATGAGTCTGATAATAGTGTGGCCAAAATTAGCACTAGTTCTCACACAGTTACTAATGAAATCGATATTCTGCCAAATTTAGCGCCAACCTTTATCGTGATTACCAGGGTTTCGCGTCCTAATGGTGGTGGCACCAGCGCGGTTTATGCCTATGTTGCGGGTTCGCAAGGTTTAACAGTTATTAATACTGCTGATGATTCAATTCTGGATCTAGGTACAGATGACACTATAGACAATGAGCCACTTCCTTTGTCATCTGCTCCTAAACAGTTGATAACTAGCTCACAAGATGATGGTTATATTTATCCTATATTGGCCAGCTTAAAGGTGGCAGTGGTAACTGCAAATCCCTGGCTGGTTATTTCTTCATTAACATATTCGAGCGGTAGCAGCAGTGTGGGCCAGGGCGAAAGTTTTACGCTTACTTTTCAGGCTGATGAAGATGGCACAGCTCAGATAAGATCAGGTGGCACAGTAGCTGCTACTGGTACGCTTTTAACAGATGATACAGGCGCCACATCTTGGAGCGTGACTGCTGATACTGATTTGGTTTTAACCTTTAATTATGATGATAATAGCAGCTCTTTTATTGAAGGTGATAATGATGTTTTTATTTTTGTAACTAATGCAAGTTCCAATAGAGGTAGAATTGCCACAACTGTAAAAGTTGATACACCTCCGCCAAATGTTACTATTAATTCCACAGGTTTTGGTAATCAAAAAATTTATGTAAATTTTAATCGTCTAACAGAAGCTGATCTGAATCATTATAATATTTATACTGATACTGATGCTGCTGCAGTATTGACCAAAACTGAAGTTAGTGGGGTAGTTGAGCAAACTTCTGCAGGCTCTACTTTAGAGGGTTCAGTTTCTGGATTAAGCAATGCCAATATTTATTATATTGCCATGGAAGCTGTTGATGATGCGGGAAATATTTCTCCTTCACGTACTAATACTTTTTCAGATGGTTCAACTGCGTATGCTATTCCTCAAGCAACAGCTGGGCCGGTTGAATTGTCTGGAGAGAGGGGAAATTGTAGCTTGAGTAAAAATAGAAGTCAGAACTGGACTATTACAAGTTTTTTCATTGTTATGGTGTTCGTGCTACTTGGGTCCTTACGAATAAAATGTTGTCATTCCCGCGAGAGTTGTCATTCCCGCGTAGGCGGGAATCTATTGGTTTCAAAGGGACTGGATCCCCGCTTTCGCGGGGATGACAAGCAGAAGCGCGGGGATGACAAGCAGAAGTGCGGGGATGACAAACGGGCTCGCAATGATGGATATAAAATATTTTTGCTGATCATCTTTGCCGTTCTCGCAATAACCTGCATTCCTACAACCACGCAAGCCCAGGCTATTGGTGAAAAGCCAATTCCGCAGTGGTGGAGCTTTGAAGTCAAGACCGGTTTTTGGATGCCTAAAAGTTCTTCGGTAAATCATTTTTTCAAAAATTGCTGTAATTTAATTACTAGGTTTCAAGGAGGTTTGCTTTACAAAGGACGCTATGGACTTGAATGTGGGGCTGGTTTTTTATTTAAAAATGGAACAGCAGTTGGTGAAGTAGATGGTGCAAAGTCGCGCGACAGATTTAGTTTTTTTTTATTGCCCCTAGAGCTTAATTTTACCTGGCGCCTGGATTATTGGACCTGGGATTATATTGTGCCCTATATCAAGGCTGGTTTTGATGGGGTTTATTTTCGGGAAAATCTGGAGCAGGATATTACCAGTGGTTGGAAGATGGGTTTTCATACCGTTGTTGGCTGGCAAATAAATTTTAAGGTTTTTGGTGATAGTATTGTGGATTTTGAAAAAGATATTGGTCTAGACGATGCTTTTATCACCATGGAGGCCCAGTATCAATATATAGATAGTTTTGGGAGCAAGGGGTTGGATTTATCAGGACCAGTGTATTCTGCCGGCCTATTATTTGAATTTTAATGCGAAAAATTAAATTAACCATTTCCTATGACGGCACCAACTATTGTGGTTGGCAGATTCAAGCCAAGGACAAAACAATCCAACATATTATTCGCGATGCAATCTCGCACATGACTAAAGAAAAAATTAGTCTGGTTGGTTCTTCGCGCACTGATGCTGGGGTTCATGCCTTGGGCCAGGTAGCGCATTTTACCACTAAAACAAATATTTCTACCCAGGCTTTTGTCAAAGGAATTAATTCGCTCATTCCAGAAGATATTGCAGTTGTTGAGGCCAAAGAAGTTGATCTGGATTTTCACGCTCAAAAACAGGCTAAAGCAAAATTATATCAGTATGTAATTGCATCTGGTGCGGTGCGTTTGCCATTAATGCAGGACCGCTGCTGGCAAATGCGCTCAGAACTTAACTTAGCAGCTATGGAAAAGGCAGCTAAGTATTTAGTTGGCGAACATGATTTTACTAGTTTTCAGTCCACAGGTTCGTCGGCAAAGGATGCGGTTAGGGAGATATATAGTCTGTCATTGCGAGCGCAGCGAAGCAATCCCAAGGACTCCATGGGATTGCTTCGTCACTACGTTCCTCGCAATGACAATTTTTACACCATCTCCATCTCCGGCAACGGCTTCCTCTACCGCATGGTGCGCAATATTGTAGGTTTATTGGTGGAAATAGGGCGAGGCAAACATTCGCCCGAATTTGCCAGGCAAGTGCTTCAAGCTAAGAGCAAAAAAAAAGCTGGAGTTTGCGCTCCAGCCTGTGGTCTTTATTTGATTCGAATTGATTATTAGGTTCTCGACTTGGCTAGCGCCTCGCTCGAACAATAAGTATATTCTTCGAGCAAGCTATATTCTTCGAGCTTAGTCGAGAAGAATCTTATCCTTCATCATCTACATCTTCATCACTATCTGCATCACCGTCCACATCTCCGCTAGTTCCAGTATATTCAGGAAGTGGAGCAGCGCTATCGTCAATATTATAAGTAACTACAGAGTCAAGGCCGTCGTTTTCAACATTAGTTCCAGAAGGGACAACTATTGTGTCTGCGCCTTCGCCGCCGTTAACAACATACATATCATCTTCAAAAGTGATTGGAATTGGATTCATAAGTCCTTCTGCTCTTAGTCCCTCAACAGTACTGGCATTACCATGTTTAATATTAATTCTAGTAAAATCTAAATCGGTATTAGCAAATTTAACAGTGATATAATGTCCTTCACCATCAGCTAAGATTACGTAAGTATGTCCATCTGAACCTTCAGTAATATAAGCATTATCATAACCTGCTGGAGCATGAAGTTGAATTACATTTTCAGGATCTTCAATATCAATATCTGCTTCAGGATTTCTCGTAACTACGATTTGACCATCAACTGCCTCAGCACTATATCCATTAACTTCTTCGCCTGCTTCATTTTCAAATTGACCCCAGAGGTCATTATCGTTTAAGCGATCAGCATAATTTTCTAGTTCTGATTGACTTACTGAGCTTTCTTGCCAGCTGCTGGTATCAATTCCATCTCGCAAGAGCGCCGCATCTGTACCATAAATAGCATCTTGGCCGTCTCCACCAAAGATGTTTACAACTTGATTTTCAACTTGGCAGCGAAAATCAATAATATTTGAGTTGCTGTTACCGTGAATATTTAAGGTTACCACAGCGCTAGCTGGGTCAATGCCTGGTCTGTTTCTAAAGAAATCATCAATCCTAAAGCTAAACTGGGTCATGTCTCCGCTTTCATCTAAACCAGTAAAGGTAATGATCAAATCATTATCACTTCTTTCAGCAAAGGCATTATCTAATGGTAGGTTAATGTCAATTGCGCTGCCTTGATCGCCTATGTGTCTTAAAGCAGTTAAGCCGTTTTCATCTTCGTAAAGTTCCCATTGAGTTTCATCAAAGTCTAACCATTCTTCAGGATCAACTGGAGTGTAGTTAGGAGCAACAACATCACCGCCCATATCTACTGCTGAATCATGAGATTCAACCACCCCACTGTCAATACCTCCGCCACCCATGATTACATCCTCCCCACGACCGCCATCTATATAATCATCACCAGTGCCAGTACCGTCAGTGCCAGGAGTTACGTACCAGTTATCACCAGCAATATTATCTCTGCCACCTAAACCATGAATGATATCATCGCCAGCTCCACCCACGATGCGGCTATCATGTCCGTTTGAACCAATTAGGGTATCATTACCAGCACCACCCCAAATGCTAAAACCAGCAACTTCGCCAGCAGCTAAACCATGGCGACCATCACCCACAATATAGGCTTGTGAACAATCAATAGTCATACCGCTGTCATGAGCTTTAATAACAATGTCTTCATTAGCATTTTCGCGGCGCACTGAGCCATTTTCCAAAACAATAGCTTCTTTGGTGCCATCTTTTTTAGTAAGAATAAAAGCCAGATCTGAACCAATGCTTACTACATCTAATCTTTCCACCTCAGGATCTGCTGCATAATAGCCAATGCGGTCGCTTTCAATACGCACGGTTTCTGTATAAGTTACATCATCACCAAAGCGGTCATAAAGGGCTTGTTCATCTTGGGCATCTTGCATAGAGCGCATCGTGCCGCCTTCACTGATATTCCAGCCTGGTTCCAGGGTGTCTGGATTCATAGAAGTATCCCAGCCAGGAATATTTGAACCACTGGCAGCGCCAGCAAAGTCTTTGGCTTCCAAAGCAGCTATTTCTGATTTCATTATAGCTTCCAGCCGGTCCAGCTCAAACATCTGCTCATCAGAGATCAGCATTTCATTTTCATCGCGCATGTTCTGCAAATCCAGTAAAGCATCTTCTAACTGATTTTGCAGTTCTTCTGCTTGGTTATTTACATCAGATGTCTGATTTTCAGAATACAGATCAGTAGCTTTGATGTTGTTATTAATGTTTATACTCATAATTTATCCCCTTACAAATTGTAATTTGCTTTATATTGTTCCCACTCAGCAAAGATCTCTTCTTTTTCGCCAAACATGGCTTCAAAAAAAGAAGCAGTTTCTTCAGCTAATTGGCGATAATTTTCGCCTGCTGCCAACCATTCGGTTTGAGTGGCTTCTAAATCTTCAATACTGTTAATTTCTTGGTTATAGGTTTCAAATTCTGCGCGCCAATCATTAATGCATTCTTCAACAGCTTCAGCACCGCAGACATTAGCATCAGTTAAATTTGCCTGTCCTTGAATATCTTTGTTGCCATAATCTGTAGTATAAATTATGCCATCCAACTCATAATAATCATCACCGTCTAATCCCCAGGAATAGGCTTCATTATCTGAACGATCTGAATCGCGTTCAATTTCTTGGTCAACTAAATATATTGAGCCAGCTGAGGCATAGATATGGTTTTGAGGTTGACGACGGCTGTCTTGAATATCGCCTGAATTAGGTTCACGAACACAATCTGGTACGTCACCGATAATTCTATCCAAAATATCTGCATCAAGTCCATCGTTACTGCTATTTGAATTGCTGTTTTTATTTTCAGAACGAACTTTAAAACGCGCAGTGTCTGTTTTATTACCTTCAAAATAGGCAAAGTTAACGCCTGTGGCATTAAGATTTCCTGCGCCAATTTGCACCACAACTGCTCCACCCAGGCCATCATAAGAAGTAGTATAAGGAGTATCGTCCAAATAAGTGATAGGTTCAATGCCATCTAAAGCATCTTCTGGCACAAATTCTTCAGAATATTCATTAGCCCCTCTAACCAGAATTAAATCATTATATCGTGTGCCACGAATATCGCCTCTAAAACCCTGCATAAATATACCACTTTGCAAGCTGGAGCGGGTATCCACATCAGTGGTTGGATCTGTGCTGCGGCAGACCATGTTGCCTTGAAAATTGTCATTATGAGCGAGTTCAAACCATTGGCCAGCAGCGCCATCTTCTGGTGAACCAAAATCAGTTACCTGCCAGAATTTAGAAACATAGTCTGGATTTTCAAAAAAGCGGCGGTTATCTTCAGCTGCCATATATCTTGGATTGTTTCTGTATTCTTCTTGTTTATCTGCTGGAATGCCTAATGTGCCGTAAAAATCGTCTAAAATTTGTCTGGCATGAGAGGTAAACTGGCTGACATCCACTTCCATGGGATAGGTGGTTTGATCGCCGTTTAAGGAAAAACCAACTGAAGAAGCATAAACTCTATTCTCGCCAGAAGCTAGTTCTGCAGAAACACTGTTGGCTTCAGAAGTGTTGGCACCTTCAATAGTGGCACTAAACAAAACATTATCATCTTTATCTAGGAATTCGATTTTATGGATTGCGCCGCCAATGCCGTCTAAAGAATCTATTGGGTCAGCATGAGAGACAATGCGTACGCCAGCAATTCTGATCTGGCGATATTTACTCATATCATCAATTAGGCTGACATCTTGGCGAATGCCGTTTTCATCAATGGTCAAGAGTTCATCTGCTTGATAATATCTTCTATCAAGAGTATCAGTTCTAATCTCAGCAGAAATGCTTTCTCCGTTTTTCACCCACCAATATTGGGGAACCATAATCTCAATATCAGTGCCAAATTTGCCGCTACCTTGACCTAGTTTGCTTAAATCCAAGCCAAAATGAACATCTGCTTCTAATTGAGGATAATCTTCTTCATTAAAAACAGTCTCATCAGCACCTAAAACTTTTAAAGTATCATTACGGGTAAAGATTGAATCACTTTCCAAATAAAATGGTGGTGGTACAACTTCACCAGTGGTTGGATTTAAAAATACTTTTTTGCCATCAGTAGTTTCGCTAATGCCTAAGCGGCGCGGATCACTTTCCAAACCAAGATAGCCATCGCCATTTAAGTCAGTTAGAGATTTTAATTCCATTTCGCCAATATATTCATTGTGAGCAGCCAAACGGTCGCATTCATTAATCTGCTGGGCAATAAATGGTAGACGATCATTTTGGATTAAAGCAACTTTTTGTTGAAGTAGAGAAACCTGATCTGCGCCCAAAGCTCTGGAATCAATTAAGACTTGATAGTTGGCAAGCAGGGCTCTTAAATCATTTTCTGAATTTTCATATAGTTTTCTTAGAATATGAATTCCATTTATGCCATTTTCCTTTTGAGCCAAGATATCAGTTACTGGAGGTGGAAAATTGGCTAAACGTTCTAAAACAGCTTGCTCCTGTTCTGGAGTTGTACCGTTATAGTTGATGCCGTAACTTGCTAATGGGTCTGAATTTGCTGCATCAACTGGTAAAGAGGTTGATTCAGATTGTCCTAAAGAGTTTAACTCATCAAGACTCATGGGCTCAGTAGTGGTTTGAGCTTGAGGAGTATTTTCAATAAGATCAACTGTTTCAACCTTAAAAGTTTTTGAAGTATTGTTAATTTGCATAGTTTATACCTTTGAACAATGAAATTTCGATAAGATATAATGCAAGTTCTTTGCCAAAAGGTCTTTTTGAGAACTAGTTTTAAGCTGATTATTTATTAATGATTTCAAGTAGTTGGGAGGTTGCTGAAAAATAAGTTTTTGAATAAAAATCCCAAGCTTTGATTTATTGAGGGGATTGTTCCTGATCCGGGGTTAATTGTCCCCAGATTAGATATCTTCAGTTTCAGCATCAACTAGTTCTCTGGCAATTTCTTCACGGTCTTGCTGTAACTCGTAATAATAATTAGCTAAAGTCAGTTCCCGGGAATTTTCTTCTAAGCGACTCTCTATAGCCCTAATTCGGTCCTGAGTAGCTCTGGCTTCATGAGCGTTTAATTCTTGTTGTAAGGCACTATAAGCATTTTGTAGCAGATTTTCTAAAGTCTCTTGAATTAATTCATATTTATTAACCGTGCTTTCCATGTTGTCTTGAATATGAGGAGATTGTTCAAATAAATCCTGGAGTTTGGGAACAGGGGGAAGGTCATAACTGGCCTGAGCATCTTGCTGACTAATGGTGCTAGCTGGCCCACTAAAACTAGCAAGTAGGGCATCTCTTGGACCCTTAAAAGAACTGGTCTGTTCCACGCCATTAATAGCATCCATCATTTCTCCAATTGGAGTAGATTCTGAGGTCATGGCTTGCCATTCATTTTTTGTTGCTATGATAAAACCCGAGTTATTATAATCAGTTACACTGCTTGCTTTAACAGTGGAATTTTGCTCCGTCTGATTTATTTTTTGCTCCGTCTGACTTTGGGTGGCGGAGTTGGTCTTAATGTTTAGCTCTGTTCTGGACATAGTTCTAACTCATTTATGATAGCATCCAAATCTTGGATGGCTTGGTTTACGTCTTCCATAACTGTACCAAAATTATGATATCCACCTTGTTCCAAAAGGTTCATTAGTTGCCTTTTTTCCTCTAAAGAGGCCTTGAGCTGAATCAAGTCAATATCCTGTTTTTGTTCAGGTTTTTGAGCTTGTAGCTCAATTTGCTCTTGATTTTGCTCTATTTTATTAACTCGATTTTCTTGAGAAATTTGCATAACAACACCTCGTTTCACTAAGAATATATGCAATATTGTTGCCAGAAAAACACGATAAGAGCGTTAGTCTGTAAAAACTTAGATAAAACGATGTATTATATAAATTATATAAAGTTTAACTTTATTATAACCGAAACTGTATCTTAACTAAATACTGAGGTCTATAAACCACAACACTGAGCTGGAGACGTAGAGCGGCTTTTCGAGCGCACTGGCTTGCTACTAAATAACATAGATTCGTAATGTATGGAAGTAAGCGAGAAAAGTCGGTCGAGAGTCTTCAGCTTAGTGCTATGGCTTACTTTAGATATTTTCCCAAAATACGGGGCAGGTCTTCCATGGTCTCTCTGGTCTTAACCAGGTATTCGTTAATACCACTTTTTATAATTTTAGCAGCCAAAGCTTCATTGCCACTACCAGTAATCACAATTACTGGGATATGATCATATTTTTGCTTAATTTTTTTGATATTATTTACCACAGATTGACCATTTAGGTCGCTGGTGGTCAAGATGATGTGATATTTGTTATTTTTTAAAAAATCATCAGCAGCATTAATATTATCTACAATGTGCACTATAATGGGTGAAAAATGACGATCTAAGATATCGGTTAATAGCTCAGCATGGGCATGATTATCTTCTATAACCAGAACATAATATGTTTTTTTGGAACTCATTATAACTCCTTATTACATATCTAAACTTCGGGAAGGAGAAGGGAGCAGATGCCCAATTTCTTTCATCAGAAAATTGCGAATTTCAGCCCCAGTTGACATTTTTAAGACTTTATTCAGAATTTTTTTAGCTTGTTCTCTGGTTATAGAGCGCATCATGCGTTTAACCTTTGGGATAGATATGGGATTCATGGATAATGATTCTAATTCCATACCAATCAAGAGTACAATAATTAGAGGATCTCCAGCCATTTCGCCACAAATGGAAACAGGTATTTTTGCCGCCTTTGCTGCTTCCACTGTTTGTTTGACCATATGCAAGACAGCAGGGTGAAGTGTATCATACATATCAGATACTAATTCATTACCTCGATCTACGGCCAAAGAGTATTGAGTCAGGTCATTAGTACCAATTGAAAAGAAATCAACTTCCTTAGCCATGAATTTAGCTAAAGTGGCAGCTGCTGGCACTTCAATCATAATGCCAATAGGCACATCATCTTTAAATTCAATTTTTTTCTGCGCCAGTTCTTTTTTAACAGATTCAATGATTTTTTTTGCCTTAAGAATTTCATCAATACTGGCAATCATTGGCAATAAAATGCGCAATGAACCATGTATGCTTGCTCGATATAAAGCGCGCAACTGTGTCTTAAAAAGAGGTATTTCTCGCAGACAAAGCCGAATAGCCCTTAGGCCCAAAGCAGGATTTATTTGATCTTCATAGTTTTGACCAACTGGCAATTTGTCTCCGCCTAAATCAATGGTGCGAATGGTCACAGTTTTCGGGTAAAGTTCTTTGAGAATTCTAACATAGTTTTGATATTGTTCTTCTTCTGTTGGTTCATCATAGCGATTTAAGAAAAGGTATTCTGTGCGATACAAACCAATTCCTTCAGCTCCATGCTGAACAATAGAAGGCAGCTCTTCCACAATTTCCATGTTAGCTTCCAGGCGCATATGAAAACCATCTTTAGTAACTGTGGGTAGATGAATATCTTGAAGTAATATCTTTTCCAAAGCAGCATATTTATTTTGAATAGCTTTGTATTGACCTAATTCTTTGCCTGAAGGGGAGGCAATAATTAGACCTTTAATGCCATCTAAAACTAGAATTTCATTTTCTTGGATTTGGTCAGTAATTTCCTTAATGCCAAAGATTGCCGGAATTTCCAGAGAGCGAGCAATAATAGCAGTATGGGAAGTTACACCCCCGGTTTCCATGACAAATCCTTTAACTCGGTCCCTGTGCAGAGTGGCTACTTCTGCAGGTGAAAGATCATAGCTAATAATAATTGTGTCTTCCAAAGGGATATCTTCAATAGTGATTTCTTCATGCCCCAAAAGATTGTTCATTACGCGTCGTCCGGCGTAATCAATATCCTGCTTGCGATCTTTAAAGTAATCTTCATGAACATTGACAAATGATAAGCGCAAATCGCCTAGAGTTTTATCCAGGGCCCATTCAGCATTAATCTTAAGATTTTGGATATGCAAAACAGTGGCATTAACCAACATATCATCCTGGAGAAAAGCGCGTTGAGATTCCAAAATATCAATTTGATCATGGCCTTCATATCGGCAAAGCTTGGCTTGAATACGGGAGATTTGTTCCTTGGAAATAAAAACCGCTTTCTTAAAACGATTGATTTCTGGATCAACATCCTGATCGCGAATCCAGGTTTTAATAAAAATATTGCCGTGGTGACGCAGGTGCAAAGCTTTACCAATTGCTATACCAGGAGAGGTGGCGTGTGATTGAAAACGTCTTGTTTTCATTCTTCTCCAAATTTATTTTCAATTAAATTGGCTAGGGCTTCTAAGGCTTCTTCAGCATCATCGCCAATGATTTCAATGTTAATTACCATACCTTTGGCAGCTGCCAACATCAGTACGCCCATAATACTTTTGCCATTCACTTTTGTGGTGTCTTTAGAGACAATAATTTCAGCGCTAAAGCGGTTGGCAATCTTTACAAAAGAAGCTGCAGCTCTGGCATGCAGACCCAATTGATTTTTTATGGTAAATTCACCTTTTGTTTTATTCATGACTAGTATGTCCATCTAAAATATGGCTGGCAATGACAATATTTTTTTGGCCATATTCTTGAATAAATTTAATGACATTATCTATGCTATGATCTTTGCTGTAACTAGCTAGCTTAATTAGCATGGGCAGATTAACTCCAGATACCACTTCCAATTTGGGTTGGGAAAGAAAAGATAAACACACATTGGAAGGTGTTCCACCAAACATATCAGTTAAGATCAAAACACCGTCATATCTATTAAATTCTTTTAGCACGCCTTCAATTTTTTCTCTGATAGAAGCAGGTGGTTCATTTTGCTGAACGCTAATCCCTTTAAAATTTACAGCTTCTGGAATAATATTTTGCGTGGCTTTTACCATTTCTAGCCCAATATCTAAATGGGCAACAACTACCACACCGATCATAGCTCACCTCGTTATTCTAGTAATCCTCGTAATTTATCCTTAACATCTCCTGCAGCTAATAATTCTTTATTGAGCTTTTCCTGAAATTCTCTAGCTGAATGATGTCCACCAAGTTTTAGCAAATAGTTTCTGGCGGCAACCTCAATAATGGCAGATAAGTTGCGGCCAGGTCGAACTGGAATCTGTACTAGAGGTAAATTAACATCAAGCATATTATATTGCTGATCATCAATGCCCAGACGATCATACTCAATTTTAGGATCCCACTCTGTTAATTCTATAACCATTTCAATCAACTTTTTATCCCGGACTGTGGAAATACCAAATAGGTCACGAATATTGATGATGCCCAGTCCCCGAATTTCCATGTGATATCTGATGATTTCCGAACCTGTGCCAAACAATGCAGAAGGAGGTTGCTTCTTGATGTTTACAATGTCGTCTGCGACCAGCCTGTGTCCACGCAAAATAAGATCTAGTGCACATTCGCTTTTGCCAATGCCGCTTTTGCCAATAATTAAAATGCCCACGCCAAAAACATCTAGTAAAACGCCATGAATACAGGTAGAAGCAGAAAGGGCTTCTTCCAAGAATTTAGTTACGCGATTAACAAAAGTAGAAGTCAAGAGCTTAGTGCGAAAAATAGGCACGCGTTTTTTTTCGCACATGGCGATTAAATGTTTGGGAGCCTTAGCGTTGTTAGTAATTACAAAACAGGCAATATCAACTTCGCAAATTTTGCTGGTAATATCTTTTAGCTTATCATCTGTTAGAGATCTTAAATAGCGAATTTCTGATTTGCCCAGAACTTCAATGCGAGCTGGGTGTAAATTAGAAACATCTCCGGTTAAAGCTAAGCCAGGTTTTTGAATGCGGGGAATAGAAATTTTTTTACCCAAACCCTTTTCCCCAGCCAAGATTTCCAGCTTCAGATTATGCTTGGTGTCTTTAAGTAGATTGATGACAGGAATAGAAAACATTATTGGCTTTTGTCCTCCCTGATTATGGCTTCGTATATAGCTGAAGAGTTGGCTGCCTTCAAGAGTTGATTGCGAAAATCAGCTCGTTTCAATAAACGGGAGAGGCGGGCCAACACTTTTAAGTGGAGTGTGGTAGATCCTTCCGGAGCTAAAAGCACAAAAAATAAATGACTTGGTTTGCCATCGTGCGCTTGAAAATCTATACCCTCAATTTTACGAGCAAAAGCGACAATTGTCCTATCTAATCCAGTAATTTTTGCATGTGGAATAGCAACTCCATCTTCAATCCCAGTAGAACCAAGCTCTTCTCTTTTAGTCAAGGCTCGAGCCACATTTTCTTTTGAGATCAGAGGCTGACTTTTAGAAATTTTTTCAGATAATTCGCTAATCAGATCTAATTTGTTATTTGCTTTTAAGTCAGACCAGACCAGGCCTGGTTGAATAAATTCCCCAAGAAACATAATTAGTTGTTATTCTCCCTTATGCCCTTTGATGCGATCTTTAGTTTTACGAAGTTGGTGTTCCATTTTGGAAACTGCATCATCCAGGGAAGTATACATATCACTACTTTCACCTTTGCTGAAATAGGAAACACCATTATGTTGAAAAGTTATTTCAACAGTATGATACACACCGTCAATTTTAAAAATAACATGCGGACTTACAGGTTTGTTTAAATACTTTTGCAGCTTAGCCAATTTGGTAGAAGTTCTACCTTTTAGGGCCTCTGTGCCTTCAGTATTTCTGAAGGTAAATGTTGCATCCATAATTCCTCCACTTATTTGTATCTTCGTCTGGAAGACGAGGGGATCTTAAGCACTTCTCTATACTTGGCAACAGTACGACGTGCAATATCAATATTATGCTGCTTTAAGTTTTCAGCTATAGCTTGATCGGAAAGCGGGCTTTTAGGATCTTCTCCAGCAATTAAGCGGTTTATTCTGGCCTTAACTGCCTCTGATGCTATGCCTCCACCTTCAAGTTGTTGCAAGCCTGTATTAAAAAAGAATTTTAGTTCAAAAATACCCCGGGGGGTATGCATATATTTATTAGTGGTTACACGGCTAACTGTTGATTCGTGCATGCCAATGTCTTCAGCCACATCTCTTAAAACTAAAGGCTTTAAGCTGGCTATGCCTTTATCAAAGAATTTCTTTTGATATTTTACAATGCTTTTGGATACTCGATATAAGGTGCGTTGTCGTTGATGAATGCTTTTGATCAACCAGAGAGCAGAACGCAGGCGGTCTTGGACATAGCTCTTGGTTTGGGCATTAGCTTCAGAACCCTTCATTAATGTGCGGCGATAAAAGTTGCTGATGCGTAGCTTGGGCAAGCCATCTTCATTAAGAAAAATTTCATAATCATCACCTTGTTTTTGAACATACACATCTGGAACAATATATTGAGGCGATTCTTGAAGATAGGGCCTACCAGGCTTGGGATCTAACCCAGAAATAATTTGTTCTATGCTTTTTATTTCTTCTTCTGTTGTTTCCAGTTTTTTGGCAATTACATTATATTTATGATGCTCTAAATCATGAAGATGATCTTTAATAACGGAAATGAAAAGGGGCGAGTCTTTACCTAATTGTTTTGCTTGCAATAGTAAACATTCAACAAGATCTCTGGCAGCTACTCCTGGTGGATCAAAATCCTGAATTTTTTGCAAAACAGTTTTGACTTGTGTAATATCTGACTGTGTTTTTTTAGCAAGATCTTCTAATTCAACATGCAGGTAGCCATCATCATTTATGTTGCCAATTATTTCAGTACCGATATTTTTCTCAGCCTCAGGCATTAAACTTAAATGAAGTTGCCACATTAAATGGTCTTGCAGGGATTCACTCTGAGAGATGACGTTTTCAAAAGTTTGACCTTCCTCAACTGCTTCATATTCACCATCAAAATCCGGAGCATTATAGGTGCCAATGTAGTTTTCCCAATCAAAATTAGCAGGCTCCTTGAGTTCACCGTCTTTTTGCCCAATTTCATCACTAGTATGATCGTGGCCATGATCTTCTAATTTTGCTTCTTCGTGTTTTTCACCCTCAGCTTTTTTTTCCTCTTCCTTGGCCTGCTCTTCTCCTTCTTCGGCATTTTCCAGAACTGGATTTTCCAATAGTTCTGTTTGAACCAGGTTAGAGAGTTCAAGTCTTGATAATTGCAGTAATTTTATAGCTTGTTGCAATTGGGGGGTGATTACTAGGGATTGTTCTAAACGAGCTCTTTGTTTGATTTCTATAGCCATAGGTTAATATTAAGTCTAGGTTGTTTGAAAGTCAATCTTGACACTAAATAGCGTGATTTTATGAAGACTTAGCAGTTTTTGAATCTGATTCAGAAGCATCATTTGTTTTGGGTTCCACATGTTTATCAGCATGAGTGTCTTTTTGTTGTTTCCAGCTAGTCAATTTAGCTTGAGCTACAGCTGCTTTGATAAAATGAACAAATAAATGATGGGGATTCATGGGTTGGGACTGAAATTCTGGATGAAATTGACAACCCACAAACCAGGGGTGATCTTTTAATTCAATTATTTCCACTAATCCTGTTTTTGAGGAAATGCCCACAATTTGCAAACCTTTTTCCTTAAATAAATCAAGGTATTGGTTGTTTAGCTCATAACGATGGCGATGACGCTCGGAAATTTCTTTTTCACCATAAGCTTCAAAACTTTTGGAATCTTTTTCCAAATGGCAAATATAAGCGCCCAGTCTCATGGTAGCGCCTTTATTGTGTACTGCTTTTTGCTCTTCCATAAGACTTATAACTGGATCTGGCGTTTTTTCATCAAATTCTAGACTAGAGGCATCTTTTAAACCGCAGACATTACGCGCAAATTCCACTACAGCCATTTGCATACCCAAGCAAATGCCATAGAAGGGTAGTTTATTTTCCCGGGCATAGCGCACAGCCTTGATTTTGCCTTCCATTCCTCTTTCGCCAAATCCGCCTGGAACCAGGATGCCATCAAGATTTTTGAGCAAAGAATTTTTCTTATCTGCTTCTAATTCTTCAGCATCAATAAATTTAAGATTTACTTTAACCTTGTTAGCAATGCCACCATGATAAAGCGCTTCATTTAAACTTTTATAAGAATCTGTGAGGTGAACATATTTACCCACAATGCCGATGGAAACTTCACCAATAGGATTTTTTACATCTTCTGCTAATTGCTTCCAGATCTTCAAATTTGGGGCTCTGGTCCAGATATTCAAAAGTTCGATAATTTTTTCATCTAAACCTTCTTTATGAAGTTCAAGCGGAACATCATATACAGACGTAACGTCTAAAGCTGAAATAACACAGGTTGGAGGGACATTACAGTAAAGAGAAATTTTTGCTTTAGTTTTTTGAGGCAAAGGTATTGCAGTACGACACAATAAAATATCTGGTTGAATACCGATTTCCCGCAATTTTTGCACACTATGCTGCGTGGGTTTGGTTTTGATTTCATTTGAAGCTGCAATATAGGGAATTAAGGTAAGATGGATGTAGATGACGTTTTCTGAGCCAACATCTAAACGGAATTGGCGAATGGCTTCTAAAAAAGGCAGGCTTTCAATGTCGCCCACTGTGCCGCCAATTTCCACTAACACCAAATCTGTGTCATTAGCCACTTTCATAATACTGGCTTTGATTTCATCTGTGATATGAGGAATAACTTGCACGGTGCGGCCCAGATAATCGCCGCGTCTTTCTTTTTCAATAACTGAATTGTAAATTTTGCCAGTAGTGAAATTATTTAATTTGGTCATTTTGGCTGAAGTAAAACGTTCATAATGACCAAGATCTAAATCAGTTTCTGCCCCATCATCTGTGACAAAAACTTCACCATGTTGCAAAGGGCTCATGGTGCCAGGATCAACATTTATATAGGGATCTAATTTTTGGATGGTTATTTTAAGACCACGACTTTCTAACAATGTGCCGATAGAAGCAGCAGCAATTCCTTTTCCCAATCCTGAAACAACGCCGCCGGTAACAAAAATAAACTTTGTTTTCTTCTTTGGCATGGACGCACTATAAAGATGAGTTAGTTTGCTGTCAAGAAACTATGTCTAAAAATCTTACAAAAAAGCCCCACTTAATAGTGGGGCGTTGTTTTTTTTTGTCATTGCCAGACTTGATCGGGCAATCCAAGGAGATAAACTTAGCGTTTTGAATATTGTGGTTTTCTTCTTGCTTTTCTGCAACCAACTTTACGTCTTTCTTTTTCTCTAGCATCTCTGGTTAAGTAACCAGCATTTTTTAAGGGCTTGCGCAAATCTGGATTCATCTCAATTAAAGCTCTGGCAATTCCATGACGGATAGCATCTGCTTGACCAGAAAGTCCGCCACCGCAAACATTGGCATAGATATCAAATTTACCTACTGTGCCAGTCACATCAAAAGCCTGATTAATAACAAGCTGTAAATTTTTGCGACCAAAATATTCTTCAGCAGCGTGCTCGTTAACATTAATTTTACCATCGCCTGGGCGTAGATAAATTCTGGCAATTGAGGTTTTGCGTTTCCCAATAGCATGAAACTGAGTACGTTTCTTTTCTTTTGGTTTTCTTGTTGTCGGTGTTGCGATGGTAGTATCTGTTGCCTGCATTAAAAACTCCTTATTTACAATTCAATAGATTTTGGAGATTGGGCCACATGTGGATGATCAGCTCCAGAATATATTTTTAGTTTTGCTAACTGATGTTTGGAAAGGGTGTTTTTTGGTAACATTCCCCAAACTGCGTCGCGAATTAAACGTTCTGGTTCTCTGTCTAAAACTTCTTGAGCTGTCTTTTCTTTTAAACCGCCTGGATAGCCAGAATGATCATAGTACATTTTAGCATCCCATTTACGACCAGTTAGATGGACTTTGCTGGCATTAATGGCTATGACAAAACAACCTGTATCTATGTGAGGAGTAAAGGTAGCTTTATCTTTTCCTCTCAAGAGATTGGCAATTTTAGAAGCTGCTCGACCCAAAACTTTGTTTTCTAGGTCAACAATAACCCAATTTCTTTCAGTTTCTTGGGGGGTGGCGAAAAATGTTTTTTGCATAGTTTTACCTCATTAGAGCTGCCAGCTTCTATAGGAGTTTGGCCCAGATGTCAAATAAAAATCGTATGGTTACGAGACTGGGGATAACTCCCTTAGACGCTTTACTATTCCTTGCATCTTTTCGATAATAAAGGACATTTCCTCTTTTGTATTAAAACGGCTCAGGCTGAAGCGGATAGAACCATGGGCCCTGGTAAAAGGTACTTTCATGGCCCTGAGCACGTGAGAGGGCTCTAAAGAGCCGGAAGAGCAGGCTGAACCAGAGGAAGCACAAATCCCAAATTCATTTAGCATGAGCAAAATTGCCTCACCTTCAATGCTTTCAAAGCTAATATTGGCTGTATTGGGCAGGCGGTTTTGTTTATCGCCATTTAAGAATGATTTGGGGATGCTTTCTAAAAGTCCATTTTCAAGCTGATCTCGAAGATTTTTTACTTTGCCAGATTCCTCTTTCATGTATTTTTGAGCTAATTCACAGGCCTTGCTTAAGCCAATGATAGAGGGCACATTTAAGGTGCCAGCCCTGCGGCTTTGCTCGTGATGTCCGCCAATCAACCACGGCGCAAACTTTGTGCCGCGTTTAATATATAAAGCTCCAATGCCCTTTGGAGCATTAACTTTATGGCCAGAAATGGCTAAATATGTAATAGGTGTTTTTTGTAAATCAATTGGAATTTTGCCAGCAGATTGCACTGCATCAGTATGAAAGGGGATACTTTTTTCTGCACAAATTTCAGCAATTTCCTGCATGGGAAAAATTACCCCTGTTTCATTATTGGCCCACATAATTGAGACAATAGCTGTATCATTTCTTAGGCTGGCCTTAAATTCTTCCAAGTCCAAATTTCCTTTTTCATCAACTCCTAGAAAAGTTACATTATATCCTTCTTTGTCTTGCAGATATTTACAAAGTTCTAAAACAGCAGGGTGTTCAACAGCAGTGGTTACAATATGTTTTTTATCAGGTTGAGTGATTAAGGCTGCGCGAATAGCTGTGTTATCACTTTCAGTACCGCAGCCAGTAAACACAATTTCACTAGGCCTGGAGGCTCCTAAAAAATTGGCAATATTTTCTCTGGCATCGTCAACGTGCTTGCCTACCTGACCGCCAAAACTATGCATGCTGTTAGGATTGCCGTACAGTTTTCCAAAAAAAGGCAGCATGGCTTCAATGACTTCTGGGAGAACTTCTGTGGTCGCATTGTTATCAACATAAATAGTCTTCACTATTTAACCTCCTTAACTTTAATATCTGGGGAAATTTCTTTTTGCAGCTCTTTTTCAATAAAACTGCTAATGGTCATATCTGAATGAGGGCAAGAAGCGCAAGCACCTTTTAGGCGAATAAAAACAGTGTAATGATCTACATCTACAAGTTCCAAATCACCGCTATCATATTTTAGGGCAGGGCGGATGCGCTTATTCATCAGCTCTTCCACGCGATGCATGATTTGCAAATTTGTCCATTCGTGTTTTTCTGTTGTTGTTGGCTGGACAGTTTGTTTGCCTTGAACTTTATCCAAAATATGCTGAATTTCCTCATGGCAAAGCTGGCAGCCGCCGCCAGCCTTGGTGTAATCAGTAACTTGTTCAATGGTGGTGAGATTATTTTCCTTGGCCACGCGCTCAATTTCTTTGTCGGTTACGCCAAAACATTTACAAATTACTTTGCCTTCTAACTCATGTTTGACAGGTGCTTCGCCGCGATAGTTTTTAATTGCCGCTTCTAAAGCTTCCCGTCCCATAACTGAACAATGCATTTTTTCTTCAGGAAGGCCGCCTAAAAAATTGGCAATATCCCTGTTGGTGAGTTTTTCTGCTTGATCAAGGGTCAGGCCTTTGATCATTTCAGTTAAAGCAGAGCTGGAAGCAATTGCTGAAGCACAACCAAAAGTCTTGAACTTGGCATCTTTGATGTGTTTTTTTTCATTATCTAATTTAAATGTAAGCCGTAGCATATCACCGCAAGCCAAAGAGCCAACCTCGCCTGTGCCGTCTGGATTTTCTATCTCACCCACGTTTCTGGGGTGCAGGAAATGGTCAATAACCTTATCTGTATATTTCCACATAATTAAATCTCCTTTAAATTGCGTATTTTACTGAAGACTCTCGGCCGACTTTTCTCGCTTACTTCCAAACATTACGAATATACGATATTTGGTTGCAAGCCAGTGCGCTCGAAAAGCCGCCCTACGTCATCAGCAAAATACGACACTACAAAATAGCTTTAATAAGCTCGGTCAATTCATCTTGGCGTTCATCCAAACATTTATGGCATTTATAATCATCAACTGGTTGATGGCATTTTTCGCAGCGTTTAATAGCTAAAATGGAATCTTCCAGTTGTTTTATTCCAGCACGCAGCTTTTTTACTTTGGTTTCTAATTCGTTTTTGCGATTGAGCAGGGCAGCATGAAGCCTGGGCGATATATCATGGGGCGAACCTTGCTGACAAATCTTCAGGAGGTCTTTGATTTCATCTAGGGACATGCCTAGTTCTTTTAATAATAAAACAATTTTTAGACGATTTACTTGAGTATCATCATATACCCTAAATTTACCTTCGCTTCGGCTGGGTTTAATAAACCCAAGTTCCTCATAATAGCGAATAGTCCTCTGGGATATACCTAAATTTTTGGCAATTTCCCCAATATAATAATTGAGCTGTTCTTCCATAACTATTATTATATTCCAACCTTAACGTTAATGTCAATGTATGTTTAAAAGTCAGACGGACTAAATATTCAAGCATACAAAGCAGGTTGTACAACCTACGTTTTTTAAGCCCTACGGGCATGGGAAGGCAATTCCGAGGTACTTGCAGAAGCAAAGATATTAATCATAGATTGGGTATAACCCAAGACATTTGGTACATAGGCTTGGGTTTCCTTAAAAGGTGGGATTTTATTGCCATATTTTTCTACATTGCCTTCACCAGCATTGTAACCGGCCAAGGCTAAGTCCATTTTGCCGTCAAACCTGTCTAATAGCCAGCGCAGGTATTTGGTGCCGCCCTCAATATTCTGGGCAGGGTCAAATACATCTTTTACACCAAAACGCTTGGCAGTTGCTGGCATGAGCTGCATTAAACCTTTGGCTCCAGCATGGGAAACTGCCTTGGCTTTGCCCCCAGATTCTTGCAAAATTACCCCGCAAATTAGTTCAACTGGTACATTATGTTTTGCAGCCATATCTTGAATAATTGGAGCATATTTTGCTAAACGGTTGGCTTGAGTGGCAGTGATATTTTTAGGTCTATTGGAAACAACCGGTGGCCTAAATCTTTGCCCTGTTTTACGAAATTCTTGTCTGGAAGAATGCTGTTCTTTTGAGCTTGCTTGCTCAACTTTCTGAGCAAATTCACCACTATTTTTTACCTGATTTCGATATGTTAGGTATTTATTAAAGTGCTGAACTAACTGTTTTGAATCAACTTTTGTGTTTTGCATAAAATACACCCCTAATTAGGGTTCCAATAGTATTATCGGTTCAGAAGGGGGTAGAAGTTGCTAAAAAAATGCATAATTCTATGGATTCACTATAGTTCTTGGTCCAGCTGGTTTTTCTTCAGGCTTTTCTTCTGGTTTTTCAATAGGTTGTTCGGCTGGAGCTGGCTCTGGTTTAATTGGTGCAATTGTGCTTTTGCCATCATTTACATAGAAGAACCGCTGTTCTTTTAATTGCCGATCAGAATGTTTATCGCGCAAGGTAACAGTAACTGTATAACGACCAAGCAAGGCATTTTTGGGTAAAATAATGTTGTTAGTTAACTGCACAGGCTTGCCTTCATTTGCTAGATCATAATAATCAATCACATTTTCTAATTTCAAACCAATGCTATTGTCTGGATAGCGTACTTGTAGATCTTCTTGAACCCAGGCCTTACCACCTTCAATTTCATAGCCAATAACATCAAATACTAAATAAACTTCTTCGCCTTGCTTGAACACTGCAGGTTTACGAATTTGGTTTGGATCATTAACTGCAAATTCAAAATTACTTATGCTTAAACTTTTGGTTGTAGTGCCGCCTAATTTGGAAACTCCGCCAGTGTGATAACTTAAGGCAGGGAGAAAATTAATCCGAAAAGAACTGCTTAAATAATTGTTGCGGTTTTCCTGGCCAGCAAAAAATAGCATGGCAATCACCACTAGGGTTATCACTGCTCCAATTAGACCCTTAAGCTGTCTTGGTATTTTAATCACCAAAGTGCCGGCCAGTAAATCGCCTAAACGTTGCTTGCGCACAGAAATTAGAATGCTTAGAAAACCAAAAAAGTTAGTATCAAGGACGCGGGCAATAGTGCGCATAAGAGCGCTGCTAAAGTCAACACCAGGGCCTTGCTCCAGACAAATAGTATAACCAAACAAAAGCTTGCCTACAGTGGTTCCGGTTAGACCTTCTTGTAAGGCAAAAAACAGAATCATGAACACAGGCAGAAGGACTACCAATATCATGCTGGCCAAAGGTTCATCTGGGTTCAAAAGAAGGGCATAGCTTGCCAGAAACGCGCCAAATAATATTAAATCAATAATCATTGCGCCTAAACGCCCAGAAGCAGAAGCCAGCATATCCATGGTTAAAGCATATTGGCGACTGGGTTTGCCGAGTTTTTTGATCACCACTGTCTGACCGGCAAAATCGCCCAAGCGTTGATGCCAACCGGTTTTTTCCATGATCACAAAACCAAGGGCCAAGGCGCATAAAATTAAATCAATAATTCTTAGCAAGTTGCGCCAAAAAACACCTGAAATAGTGGCCTGATTACCACTAGCATCGCGCACAGCCAGATGGCAGATGAGCTTGCCCACAGAAGCAAACAAGACTCCTTCTAAAAGAAAGAAATAGACAAAAGCGAGTAAGAGAAAAATTCCGTGAAAGATTAAGGCATGCATGCCCAAGGTTGGGATGGGGCCCAAAGGAGCGCCAAAAACAATAAAGCGATAAGCCAGTAAAAGCGGCCAATATAAAACAAACAGAACTATTGCATCGATGATAAAGGCTGCCAGGCGGTCTTTCAAAGGAGCTAATAAAAATCCACCTGCAGATTTTTCCTCTTCTTTGCTTATCATTTCTAAACTGGTTTCAGCAGAAACTTCCTCTGCTGGGGTATTTTCTTCAGGTTCCAAATCTGGATCAACATCAGAAACATCAATTAAATCTGTGTTTTCTTTGACTTGGTTTACATTGTCTACCATGGCCACTCCTTATGCTTCGAGCGAGTGAAGCGAGTCGAGAAGCTATTAATATTCTTCTCGACTGAGCTCGAAGAATATTATGAATTCAAATATTTTTTTGCAAAACCAATATCATCAGTTATGATGCTATCTACTTCCAACTCAATGCAACGTTTGAAATCCTCTTCTTTATTTACAGTCCAAGCTGAAACTTTTTTGCCTTGTTCCTGCAATTTTTTTACACGTGATTTTTTTAGCAATGGATAATATACATGATATTCTGCCACATCTAGATATTTATCATAAATATTGGATCTTAAAAAGGAAAAAGGTTTATTGCGTACAATAATTGCTCGTCTTAAATTAGGTGTTAATTTTTTTAGGTGATAGAGGATTTTAGGACTTCTACTGGAAATAGTGATTGGTTGCCGAAATCTAAAATCAGAAACAATGCCTCCGACAAGTTGAGCAACATGAAAAGCCAAACCTGGCTGAGGTTTTATTTCACAAATAATGGAAATATCATGCGGCTGGAGTAGTTCAAAGACCTCAGTTAAGGTAGGTACAGTGATATGAGAAAAAGACAAACGAAAATGACTGCCAAAATCCAAACTTTTTATTATGGAAAAAGTGGTTTTATGCACAAATCCTTCATTAGGAGTAAGAATAGAGAGATCATTATCGTGAGTTACTATTGGTACGCGATCTTTGGTTAAGACCACGTCAAATTCAATGCCATCGCAGCCTAGTTCTAAGGCGCGTCTAAAAGCAGGAATAGTATTTTCCGGCGCTTCCCGCTTTGCTCCTCTATGGGCAATTAACTTAGGTTTGATCATTCTAACTCCTATCAAAGTTCCCTAATTCATATTGTACAATTGCTAAACTTGCTATAGCGGCGGTTTCTACACGTAAAATTTGTGAACCCAAGCTAACTGAACTTGCTCCGTTCTTTCTGGCTAATTCAACTTCTGACTTGGTAAATCCGCCTTCAGGGCCGATGATTAATAAGACTTGAGACTTGAGGCCTGAGAGTTGAGACTCAAGGCTATTCTTTGTTTCTCCCTCCCAGAATAATAATGTTTTTTCATATTTAGAAAAAGAAGCGCAAAGCTTTTCAAAATTTAGGGAAGCATTGACTTTGGGAATAAACGGCAAGCCAGACTGTTTGGCAGCTTCCACAGCAATTTTTTGCCAACGCTCCAATTTTTTTGGTCCCAGGCTGGTTGTGAATTTAGGAATGGTGCGCTCTGAAAAGAATGGATATAAATGATGGCAACCAAGTTCCACTGCTTTTTGGATAATATATTCAGTGCGGTCATGTTTGATAATAGCAAAGGCCAGAGCAGGGCAAGGGTTGTTAAACTTGTAGCTAATTTCAGCCAAAATTTTAAGTTTAACTTGGCGGCCCTTGATTTCAGTTATTTCTGATTTATAAGACCTTCCTTGGCCATCTGCCAAGATTAGCCAATCACCTTTTTTTAGACGCAAAACATCTGCGATATGATGAGCTTCTGGCCCTTTTATTTCAACTGTTTCATTCAGAATTAAAGGTTGTTGAATAAAAAATTGAGGCATAGATTGCCTATCTTTTTATCATGTGTTAATGTTTAGAGCAAGTAAGCAAAAGGAGGAAGTATGAATAATGTGCAATATGTTCCTTGGGATGCCGAACAGAAAACTGATTGGATAAAAGCTTTTTTCCATACATTGAAGAACTCTTTGCTTAAACCTATGGAGTTTTTTGCAGAAGTAGCTCAAGGTGAAAGTTTTTTTTGGCCCTTGATCTACGCGATAATTATTGGAGTAGTGGTCTTTATCGTTAATCTGGCTTATCAAATTGGATTTAACCTGGGTTTTGCTGGTCTGAATGTGCCTTGGGCCAGTACGATCAATCAATTGCCTGCAGGTTTTTTCGCAGGTTATCTATTTGTTGCTTCAGCTATTTTTGCTGTTTTAGTTGGTATGCCTGCGCTTACAACTTTAGGATTACTAGTTGAAGCAGCTCTTTTACATCTGTGTTTGCTAATTATTCGTTCAGCTAAAAGAGATTTTAAAGCCACATTTCGAATGATTTGTTACTGCATGGGTCCGCACATAATAACTGTTGTGCCATTTGTTGGTAGTTTAGTTGGCGCAGCCTGGGTTTTTTGTTTAACCATAATTGGTACTAAAATTGTGCATGAAACATCTTATGGCCGAGCTATTCTAGCTGTGTTTTTACCTGTAATTTTTTGTTGCAGTGCAGTTTTTTTGTTTGGAGCAACTATTGCTGGGGGCTTGTTTGCAGCGTTTCTGGCTGGGCGTTAATTGGTGCAAAACCTTTAAGCCGCATTTCATCTAAAATTTCCAGGGCTGCTGGGTCAGCACCTATCTGCAGCAAAGTTTGTTTTAGCTCATCTATATGCTTTGACGTAGTGCCAAATAAAATCACCCTGGCTGTTGGTACAGGCTTAGATTCCTCTAAAATTTTTATTTCTTTAGTCCAAGGTAAATCCATTTTTTTAAAGGTATAAGCTTCAGTGGGTGTTAAAATTGCATAGGCATTTAATTTTCCTTCAGCTATTTTTTTAAGTTCAAATAAAATTTGATTGGTTGCTTTAGCAGGAATATTTTTTGCAGTTTCAAACTGCAAATGATTTAAGATAAAATCTGAACTTAAAGGTTCACTAGATAAAATCAGCGCTGGCTTAAATTCGCTTTTCATTTTTTTCACTAAAATATATTTTTCCTCTGTTTTGCCGCTAGGAAAGGGCCTGGTTGCTAACCAGGGTTGAGCTGCAGAGATCTTGCCTTTGTTTTCTATCCAGGCAGAAAAACTAATAATGCCTAAAAGTGGTTTTTGCTGCTTAATAAAATTTAAACCCTCTTTAGTTGTATTAAAATAAGTGGCTTGTAATTTAAGCTGGGGGATTTTATTGGCTAGATAATTTATAAACTCATCTAAGATGGGTTGAGCTTCAGTTGAACTTCCAGCTTCACCAGGATACCAAAACAGGACTTTGCTATTGGCCAAGCCAGATTTGGCAGCAACTATAATTACAAAAAAAATAAATATAAATGAAGCTTTTTTCATTATTCTTAATTCTTAAGAGTTATTTTTTCTCTTATAAAAGGCAATGCCCAAATCTTCACGTTCAATATAATAATTATCTGTAAGGTAATCTTTTAATTGTGGATATTTAGCAACTGGATATTTGATGTAGTCATGGTAATTGCCAGGTGAAGTGTCTATGAAATACGCAGGCTTATTTTTTTCAAGATCTTCAAAAAATTTCTGCCAGCTGCCAGGCGTCACAAATTGTGAAGTGTCAAAATTAACGTCTTTAGCAGTTGGTGAGCCAGAAACGCGGCCAGTTAGCCAATCGCACCAGAGAAAGCGCGAAGCTGCATAACGATCTGAATAGAAATAAATTGGTGTGGCAAAACCCCAAACAAAAATGGTGTCATCAGGCTTAGTATTGTCTTTAATATATTGGGCAATCTGTTGGTAGTGCTTTGGGTTTTCTTCTCCAATAGCTGCATAAATTTGGTCAGCAGCCAATCTGGCTCCAAAAAAACCTACTGCTGGCAAAAAAATGCCAATTACAAATAAAGTATAAGCAAGTTTTTGCCTAAATTTGATTTCGTTATTTTGCAGCCAAATCACAAAGAGGTCTGCATCTGCTGCAGCCAAAATAACCAAAGGGGGAAGAAGTTGGATAAAATAATGGCCAAAAAAACGACCGCCCATGCAAACTGGAATTAAATTAAAAAGAAACCAAAATAAGACCCAGTATTGTTCAACAGGATGTTTTGACCAGATTAATTTGCTCATATATCTTAGGCCAAAAAACCAAATTAAAAATGTAGAGGCAACAAAGGAGCCGCCTCTGATCAAAAAAGTTTTTAAAAAATCCACAGTGCTGCGGCCAGCTTCAATATAGGAAAATGAACCGCGCAAGCTCCAAAAATAAAACTCATTTAAAACTCCTAGATGATATAGGTGTAGAATAAAAAGTAATCCGATTAAAAATGAACCAGCTAGAAAAATTATAAAGCATTTAATATTGGCTAGATAAAATGTTTTTCTGTCATAAATTTTTGAAAAAAACAGGAGATAAAAACCTGCCAAAGCATAAGTGATTCCAGCTTGATATTTAAATAAAAAAGACAAAGCAAGTAATGCACCAGCAAGCAAAGGTCGCCACCATGCCTTGTCTCTATTCCAGGAAATTAGATAATAAACCGCCATGGTTAGCGGTAGCATCATTACCACGACAATAGAGGTGGAGATAAATTTTGGAATATAGGTGGTTGAAAAAACTGCATAGAAAAAAGCGGCAAAAATTCCAGCACGTTCAGAAAATAGCTTTTTGGCGATGTAATAACAATAGAGTGCAGTAATGGCTACAACTACTGCGGTTGCCAGATGCACGGCCAACATGTTGTTGCGTCCAAATAGGGCAAAGATGGCAGCAAAGAAATAATAGATGCCCAAAGGTTTGGTATCTACAGAACTGACATAAGGCAACCCTCCTGATAACAATGCATCGGCATAGCCAGCAAATTGTGCTTCATCAACATCTAGGATTGGAGTCCAAAAAGCAGGTGCGCGCAAGATCAAGGTGATTAAAAAAATAATTATTGCTAGCACCCATTTGCTATTCAAAGTTTTAGTTTCCATGTTTAGCATACCATTCTGTTGTTAATTGCAGGCCCAGCTTTAAGGGAGTGCCAGATTTCCAGCCCAATTGCTTTTCAATTTTTAAAGAAGAGAGAGAAGATCGTAATTGTTCGCCAGCTACAGATGGACCATGTTTTTCTTCAAAATTGCTCTTGGTAATTTTTTTTAACAGAATAAATAATTCGTTTATATTTGTTTCTATTCCAGTGCCTATATTGTAGGCGCCTAATGCTTCTGGCTTCAAAGCCAACAGATTTGCTTCTACAATATCTGCAACATAGACAAAATCTCTGGTTTGTTTGCCGTCGCCGTTGATTACTGGTTGTTGGTTGCGCAGTATTTTGCCTAAAAAAACGGCTACAACTCCGCCCTCGCCAGTATTTTTTTGACGCGGCCCAAAAACATTGGCATAGCGCAAGCTAACATATGGTAAACCGTATTTATGGTGATAGTAATATAGATAATTTTCGCAGGTAAGTTTATTAATGCCATAAGGGGAAAGGGGAGCGTTATAATAATTTTCCGGTGTTGGAATTTGATCAGCTTCTCCGTAGATTGCTCCGCCTGATGAAGCAAAAATCACTTTTTGCAACCCATTTTTTAGTCCCTTTTCAATAATATGAATTAAGCCTGTAAGATTATTTTTTATGTCGTTAATTGGATCTGTTACTGATTGACGTAGATCAACTTGAGCAGCATGATGATTAATGATTTGCGGTTTTTCCTTTTTAATGATTTCTGCGCATTCAGGGTGGCAAACATCTATTTCAAAAAATTTGGCTTTTGGATTAATGTTTTCTTTTTTTCCATTGGAAAGATTATCAAATATTATAACTTCTAAACCTTTTTGAAGATAGGCATCAACAATATGCGAACCAATAAAGCCAGCTCCTCCGGTGACCAAAACTTTCATTATTCCTCCCTGTGTTAACCAGATATGATTGCTTTTTTAACACAGTTATTTGGCATTGCTCAAGTTGAATTTGTAGTTTTGACAGTTTTACTTGCCTATGCTACCACTAAAAAAATTTAAAATGAGACTCATGAAGATAGAAGATACCAAAAGTCGGCCATATGATGTTTCCATTATTATTCCTTTCTTAGATGAAAAAGAGAATTTAGGTCAATTATATACGGAATTAACTGAGACAATGACCAAGCTCACTGCTACTTATGAATTGATATTTGTAGATGATGGCAGCAAGGATGGTAGTGATCAACTGATCTTAGAGTTTATAAAAAAAGATCATCGAGTTAAGCTGATTCAATTTGCCAGAAATTTTGGTCAAACAGCAGCTCTGGCAGCTGGTTTTGCTCAGGCCAATGGGCGGATTTATATAACCATTGATGCTGATAATCAAAATGTGCCAGCAGACATCCCAGAACTTTTGGAAAAAATTGAACAGGGTTTTGATGTTGTTTCTGGCTGGCGTAAAAATCGCCAAGATAAATTTATTACCAGACGCTTGCCTTCAATTGTGGCTAACTGGTTAATTTCCAAAATTACAGGCGTTCATCTGCAAGATTATGGTTGCACCTTGAAAGCTTATCGCGCGGAATTTATCGACAAAATAGAGCTTTACGGAGAAATGCATCGTTTTATTCCAGCTTTTGCTTCTATGGTTGGTGCGTGTGTTACTGAAATTTCTGTGAAACATCGCCCTCGCCTGCGTGGTCGCACCAAATATAGCTTGAATCGTATTTTTAAGGTTTTAATGGATTTGCTAACTGTCAAATTTCTTTCCAGTTATGCTACCAAGCCAGGCTATCTATTCGGTGGTGTTGGCTTATTGTTATGTTTAGGTGGGCTAATGTCTGCTGCAGAAGTGATTATTGAAAGATATGCAGTTGGAACTTTTGCTCATAAAAACCCCATGCTTTTGTTGGCCGTATTTCTTTTCTTCTTAGGCGTGCAAATCATTATGATTGGTTTAATTGCCGAACTTATGGTTCGTACCTATCATGAATCTCAAGATAAAAAGATATATTTAATCAAGAAAATGGTAAATTTATAGAGGCAGATATGTGTGGTATTTGTGGAATTTTACATGCTCATTCAGCGTATAACGTTCAGGCTAGCGTTTTGGAAGCCATGAATGAAACTATGCGACATCGCGGGCCTGATGACGCTGGTGTTTATGTTAAGGGCAGTACTGGTCTGGCTATGCGGCGTCTTTCTATAATTGATGTTGCTGGAGGTCATCAACCATTGGCCAATGAAGACGGCTCAATTCAAGCTATCTTAAACGGAGAAATTTATAATTATAAAGAGTTAAGAGAAGAGCTGGAAGCCCACGGGCATCATTTTAAAACCAATTCAGATACTGAGGTGTTGCCGCATTTATATGAAGAGCTGGGAGAAGATTGTATTGATAAATTAAACGGTATGTTTGGTTTGGCTATTTGGGACGAGAAAAAGCGCAAGCTAATTTTAGCGCGTGATCGGATTGGCAAAAAACCTTTGTATTATACGATGCAAAATACTCTCTTGTTATTTGCTTCAGAATTAAAGGCGATTTGTGCCCATCCTGAAATTAAAAGAGAAATTGATGCAATTTCTTTGTCCAAATATCTTGCTTATGAATATGTGCCTGCTCCACGCACAATCTTTAGAAATATTTTTAAATTAGAAGAAGGACATATATTAATTTGGGAAGATGGCAAAACCACCAAGAAACAATATTGGAACATTCCAGTACGTGAATTTGAGCGTATCAAGTTAACTGATGCCCAAGATTCGCTCAAAGATCTGTTATATTGTTCAGTCAAGCGTAGATTAATGAGTGATGTGCCTTTAGGTGTTTTTTTAAGCGGAGGGATTGATTCTTCAATTATCACTTATTTGATGAGCACAATATTGCCTCCAGAACAAATTAAAACTTTTTCCATTGGCTTTAGCGAAAAATCTTTTGATGAATCTTCTTATGCCCGTCTGGTTGCCAGTCATTTTGGCACAGATCATCATGAACAAGAATGCTCTGCTCAGGACTTGTTAAGTTTATTACCAGAAGTTCAAAACTTTTTAGATGAACCTTTAGGCGATTCTTCAATTATTCCAACATATGCGCTGTCAAAATTTACCAGACAGCATGTGACCGTTGCTTTGGGCGGAGATGGAGGCGATGAGCTATTTGCCGGTTATCCAACTTTTATCGCGGATAACTATGCTAAATACTATCGGTTTGTGCCAGGGCTAATTCGTAATAATATTGTGAGACCCTTGGTTGCTAAATTGCCGGTTAATGATGATAATATTAGTTTTGATTTCAAAGTTAAACAATTTGTCAAAGGAGCTGGTTTAAAAGAAGCAGAACGTCATTTTATCTGGATAGGTTCTTTTTCTCCAAAAGAATTGGAAAAACTATTTGGCGTGAAACAAATGATTGATGTGTTTGATAATGTTAAACATCATTTAAAAATTGCCCATACAGCCAGTCCTGGTAATCAATTATTATATTTATATAATAAGTTATATTTAAACGAAGATATTTTAGTAAAAGTAGATCGGGCTTCTATGGGTTGTTCTTTGGAAGTGCGCGCTCCTTTTTTAGATTATCATGTAGTGGACTTTGTTAGTAGATTGCCATATTCCATGAAGCTTCATGGTTCCACTATGAAGTATTTGTTGAAAAAAACGTTTGGCCATATTTTGCCTCCAGGGGTTGCCAATAGGCCCAAAAAAGGTTTTGGTATTCCGGTTGCCAAATGGCTCAAGGGTCCCTTAAAACAAATGGCTCAAGATTTGTTGCATCCAGCAAAGATTAAAGCTGAGGGTTTTTTTGATCCAAACGAGGTCGCTAGATTATTAACTGACCATTTAAGCAACAAAGTTGACAACCGTAAGAAGCTGTGGACACTGATGATGTTTGAAATGTGGTTGGAGCGTTGGGGTAAATAATGAAACTGGATATTGTAAAACTAGATCAGGAGCTTCGGGAAAATAATATCAGGCCACTTTATATAATTGTTGGTGAAGAAAATTATTTAGCTCACAGTTCGCTTAAAAGAATCGAAAAATCAATATTTGGTAATGAGTCTAATGAATTAGCTCGCACAGTATTGGATGGTCAAGGTTTTTCTCAGGCAGCATTTTTACAGGCCCTGCAATCCATGCCCATGTTTGGTAACAAAACCTTGGTAATTGTGCGTGATGCAGATAAAATATCCAAAGAAAAGTTGGAAAACCTATTGCCCCATCTTGAGAAAATTTCTAGCGCAACAACAGCAATTTTTATGGCCGCAAAATTAGATGGCCGCAGTCGATTTATGCAAGTTTGTGCCAAAAATATACAAACGGCGATTATTGAGTGTAAACCGCTTTACGCCAATCAGGTTGCTTCATGGATCAATATGGAAATGCGTCATTTTCAAAAACAAATTGCGCAAGACGCAGCAGGTTTTTTGGCAGATATTGTTGGTTCTGATTTAGGTCAATTAATGCAGGCCATGGAGCGAATTTCGCTTTTTGTGGGACTAAAAAAATTAGTTGAACTGGCAGATGTGGAAGAGGCTATTGCAGAAACTACGCAAAGATCTGTATTTGAATTAACTGACGCAATTGGCAATAAAGACAAGGCCAGGGCGTTGTCAGTGCTGCATAATTTAATGGAATATGGTGCTTCGCCTGTACTAATTTTAAATATGATTGCTCGTCATTTTAGAATTTTAATAAAAGCTAAAGAAGTTATTGGTAAAGGTTCGGAGCGTGAGCTTGCCTCGTATTTGGGTGTAAATTCCTTCTTTGTCAGAAACTATCTTAATCAGGCTCAGAAATATTCTATTACAGAATTAAAAGCTAAATTTAGCGATCTTTGTTTTCGTGATCGCCAAATAAAATCCAGCCGCTTGCCTCGCGAACGTATTTTAGAACAATTGATTATCAACTAATCCCCAAATCGATATATTTCTAAATCTCAAAAAAAACTTGCTTTCACAATAGGTTAGGCAGTATAGAGACGCACAAATATAGGGGGCTGGTAATGAAAATCCTAGTGATAGGCAGTGGTGGCAGAGAACATGCGCTAGTGTGGAAATTGGCTCAATCACCAAGAGTCAAAAAGATATTTTGTGCTCCTGGGAACGCAGGAATAGCTCAAGAAGCAGAATGTGTTCCTATTAATGCTGATGACATTCAGGGTTTGCTAGCCTTTGCCTTAACGGAAGAGATTGATTTAACTATTGTTGGTCCGGAATTGCCCTTGTCTTTAGGCATTGTTGATACTTTTCAAGATGAACATCTGAATATTTTTGGCCCTTCTGTAAAGGCTGCTTGTTTGGAATCTTCAAAAGTTTTTGCCAAAGAGTTTTGTTTAAAACATAAAATACCAACACCTAAAGCTGTTTTTTTTGATGATATTAAGCAAGCTGTTGCTTATGTAGAGACACAAAACAAGCCTATGGTTATTAAAGCTGATGGTTTGGCTGCAGGCAAGGGGGTGTTGATTTGTCAGGATAAAAATGAAGGTTTGGATGCTCTAAAAAATATTATGGTAGCCAGGTCTTTTGGTGATGCTGGTAATAAAGTTGTAATTGAGGAATTTATTGAAGGAGAGGAACTTTCTTTTATTGCTATTTCCGATGGTGAAACAATTTTACCTTTGGCTAGTTCTCAAGATCATAAGCGCGCGTTAGATAATGATCTTGGATTAAATACCGGAGGTATGGGCGCTTATTCACCAGCATCTATTTTAACTCAAGATCTGCACGATCAGATTATGCATGACATTATGCAACCAGTTATAAAAGGTATGGCGGCCCAAGGAACTCCTTTTATAGGTATTTTATATGCTGGTATAATGATTAAAAATAATGTCCCTTATGTACTGGAATTTAATTGTCGATTTGGTGATCCTGAAACTCAACCAATTTTAATGCGTTTAAATACCGATTTGTTGGATATCATAGAAAGTGCAGTAAGCGGATATTTGGCTAGCTGGAAATTAGATTGGAAGCCTGATTCAGCTGTTTGTGTGGTTATGGCAGCAGAGGGTTATCCTGGTAGATATGAAAAAGGAAGAAAGATTAATGGTTTAAATGAGGTGGAGAATTTGCCTGGAGTTAAAGTCTTTCATGCAGGAACTCTGCAGGAGAATAATCAAATAGTTACCAATGGTGGCCGTGTATTAGGAGTGACAGCTTTGGGTGAAGATATAAATATTGCTGTTAGAAATGCTTATGCTGCTGTGGAAAAGATATCTTGGGAAGGTGTGCATTACAGAAAAGACATTGGAAAACGCGCCCTAGGGGGGAAAAATGGCTGAAAAAGCAAATGTCATGATTTTAATGGGTTCAGATTCAGATCTGGCTGTAATGGAGGAAACAAAAAAGACTCTAGCTGAATTTGAAGTTGCTTGCAAAATGCATATTGCTTCAGCTCATCGTTCTCCAGAAAAAGTGGCAGATTTGGTAGGCAAGGCTCAAAAAAATGGTATAAAGGTTATTATTGCTGGCGCAGGCATGGCTGCACATCTGGCTGGCGCTGTGGCTGCGCACACTACCTTGCCAGTTATTGGAGTTCCTTTGGCAGGATCAGCTTTAAATGGTTTAGATGCCTTGCTTTCGACAGTGCAAATGCCGTCAGGAATGCCAGTGGCAACAATGGCCATCGGCAAACCTGGCGCCAAGAACGCGGCAATTTTAGCGGTGCAGATATTAGCAACATCAGATGATGATTTGGCAGATAAATTGATGAAGTTTCGTGAGAAAATGAAAGCTAAGGTGGAGGATAGTGAATGTCTTTAATATTACGCATCAATCCTAAAGAACCGGAAGCAGCAGAAATTGCCAAAGCAGTAGAATTTTTGCAAACCGGTGAGGTTGTTGCTTATCCAACTGAAACTATTTTTGGTTTAGGTGCAGATGTATTTAATAAGAAAGCTATTAAAAAAATTTATGATTTAAAATCCAGGGATTATGGTTTACCCATCTCCATTTTAATTGCTGATATTCCCATGCTCCGTCAATATGTTAAAGAAGTTCCAGATCATGCTTTAAGATTAATGCGCAAATTTTGGCCAGGACCATTAACCATTTGTTTTCCAGCTAGTGAAGAAATTCCTAAAGGGTTAGTCACGAATACGGGTAGGGTTGGAGTTAGGCTTTCCTCACATCCTGTGGCTGCTGCTTTGGTAAAAGTTTTTGGTAAAGCCATAACCACTACCAGCGCTAATCTTTCAGGATATCCACCGGCTTTATCAGTTAAGCATATTCAAAAATATTTTGGCGAAAAAATACCTTGTATTATTGATGCTGGTGAGTGCGATCCTTCAAAAGGTTCAACAGTAGTTGATGTTGGTGAAGATACTATGCGTATTATTCGTGAAGGAAGTATCCCAGCAGATGAAGTGATTAAGTGTTTTCAAGATGCCTAATCTCTCCTACTTGAAATCTGATGTCCTTAATATTAATTCCAGGCACTGCTAATTTTATTTTTTCCAAAAGAGTGGATTGGAGAAAACTAAGTTCTTGCATCCAGGATGCATGCTTGACTTTAATCACTAAAGTATTCCCTTGCCATTTAGCAGGTTGAGAATTTTGGGCTATTTGCGGTCCAACAATATCTTCCCATATTTCACATACTTGATATTGACGCATTTTTTTGGTTAAGCCCATATTTTTTAGGGCATCACCTAGAGCGGTGCTAAAGGTGCAGAAATTTTTATTCTTTTTTCTTTTGGGAGAGGGACGCATGATATGCGTGCTTTAACACAATACTGGTTAATATCAAGATTTTTAGCCCCACAACTTTAAATAAAAAAAGCCGATAAGAGCTAGCGTGTTGCTACTTCGGCAACCCAGCCACCATATCGGCTTTTCACCGTCCATCTGGTCCTGAATCCAGGAACTCACATGAACATTAAGTCAAAGCGACTTAGGCCTGTTGGCTTTGCGTCCCCTGATTTCTCAGGGTTTGCCCTTATCGGCAATTACTATTATACCAGAAAAATTAAGAATTATAAATGTTTTTTTTAGCTTGCTGATGCTTGTAATTACTGGAAATATTGCAAGCTATAGATATAATATAACAATTGACAAGTATGAGCGTTGACAAGTATACCGCGTGTCTGCAATAATTAATTATTAATAAAATGGGGGAAAGGGGTGGTGGTTATGAATAAAAAAGATTTAGAACATTTTAGAAAAATTCTTTTGCAGCGCCAACGAGATCTTATGGAAACAGCCTTAAATACTAAGGAAGAAGGTTTGGGTTTTGACCAAGCAGATATGCCAGATGAAGTGGATTTGGCAACTACCGAATGGGGACAATCCCTAAACCTTAGATTGCGTGATCGTGAATTGGTTTTGTGGAAAAAGATAAACAAGGCTTTAGAAAAGATTGAAGATGGAAGCTATGGAGTTTGCGAAAATTGTGAAGAGGAAATTACTAAGAAAAGATTAGAAGCCAGGCCAGTTGCCGAGCTCTGTATTAAATGTAAAGAACAAATGGAAAAATTGGAAAAGGGCTACGCAGAATAGAATTAATCCCTGCCTTTTTTGCAAATTTTGTTTCGATGATAAGGGCATTTAAAACAGGGCGGTTGCTTAACAACGACCTCAAATTTTTCTTGCTTAATATTATTAATTATTTTTTCAAGTTTAGATTTATATTTTTTAGCCCACACGTCATCTATAGTTAATGGCCAAATAATATCTGGTTCTAAAAAATATAATTTTGTCTCGCTAATGTTTAAGGCCAAAGCATAGGTTGCCAGCTGCAGTTCATATTCTTGAGAGCTTTTTTCTACTTCTTTATCTGTGATATGGTCTGTTTTGAAATCAATTATTTCAAAACCACTCTTGCCAGGTTTTAGCCAATCAATTGTTCCGGTAATAATAGAATCATTAAACTTCCAATCAAAATGCAATTCTCTTTGACCGCTGTTTATGTTCTTAGCTAAAGGATTTTTCAAAAAAGTTAGTACTGGTTTTTCAATGACTTTAATTATTTTTGAAACAGGATTTATATTAGAGTTGATGCATTCAGCTTTGATTAAATCTTGAAGATGGGTTTTTAAACTGGGCTCATACTTTTGAATAATACTATGAATAATCGATCCTTTTATATTTGCTGGAAGAAGATCAGGCTTGCGTGAAAAAAAATCTTCCGCAGGTAGTCCCAAATGATATTTGAGAAAATATTCATGAGGACAGCGCTCATAGCATTCTAACTCTGAAACAGTAAAAAAACTGGGCGTAAATGAAGTCACTGGTTCAGTTGCGGCCATAGAAATATTATTCAACTTAAGTTGCAATGACTTATCTTGTTTAGATAAGTCCTGACCAGGATTTAGAATAGTTATGGAGCTTTTCTCTGTTGGCAAAGCCAGCCATTCTTGCCACTTTCCAGAAGGTTTTTGGCCATGGTGAATTGGGATAATTAGACGATCTTTGGCCCTGGTAATTGCTACATAAAGCAATCTTTGCAATTCTTGTTCTTCTTCAGCCAAGTCCACTTCTTTGAGTTCCCTAAAAGCTGTAGTTTCTTGACGTTCCGCAAATGGCTGGACAGGGTTCTTAAGTTTAACTTCCAGACCTTTGTTGCGCACAAAGCGCCACGGATTTGCGTTAGCTGATTTCTTGCGCAAAAGATCAGGCAGAATGACTATTGGAAATTCTAAGCCTTTGGCTGCGTGAACAGTAAGGCAAGATATCACATCAGTACCAAAAGCGCTAACTGTCGGGTCACCTAGATGGGCATTTTTGGCCTTCATTTCATTTAAAAAACTGACAAATGTTTCCAAAGTAATAGGACCTGACTGTTCAAAGCTCTTGGCTAAACCTATTATGCGCTCTAAATTAGCAGTCATGCTGCCAGAAGCGTCAAGCTTATCACAAATAAGGTCATAGCCGGTTTTTTGAATGGCTTGCTCCAGAATTTCAGAAGGTCTAAGATGCAAGGATGCTTGTTTTAAAAAATCTAAAATTCTCAGTCTTTGATCTGACTGCTGATTTTGACAAAAATGCAAACACTCTTCGTCAGAAAAGCCAATAAAAGGGGAACGCAGCAAACCTAAAAGAGCTGGTTTACTTTGTGGGTTAACCACATAGGTTAAGAGGTTAATTAAATCATTGGTCTCACGTTTTTCCAGCAATCCTTTGCCTCCCAAAAATCGATAAGGAATGTTATGTTTTTTAAAACTTGTTTCATATTCATGAAGATTGGTCATAGCTTGAAATAAACAGGCAATGTCAGAATATTTGTATCCCTGTTTATTTACTAGATTGTTAATTTGTTCAACCAGAGCAAGGGCCTCCTTTTGTCTGGCTGCTCCAAGTGATTTTTCCGGATTAGTGAACAACATAGTTTGCACAGCTTTGGCATTTTTTGCATCTGGGCGCGCGGGATTTAGTTGGTGAAAGTTAAAAAGCGAATTAGCAAAATAAACTATTTCAGGTTCAGAACGAAAATTATCGGTTAGAGAAATTATTTGGCCATTATTTTCCTGAATTTTTTTAAGAGCTTGCTCAAAACAATTAACATTGGCTCCGCGAAAGCGATAAATGGATTGATGCGGGTCCCCCACAATAGCCAAAAAATTTTGTGTTGGAGAAGCCAGAGTAAATATCAGCTCAGATTGCAGATCATTGGTATCTTGAAATTCATCTACCAAAATATGGGCAAACTTTTTTTGATAAAAAGCTCGGATCTTGGGAAAGCTTGTTAATAAATGGAGAGCGTTAATTTCCAGTTGTTGAAAATCAAGCGCTTCTTTTGCCCTCAAACTTGCAAGAATGTTTTGCTCAATGCGCAAATAACAATGTTTAATGGCCTGCTTGATTTTTATTTCATGTTTTGATCCTTTGGCAGGTAAATTCAAAATTTGCCGCGTATGCCAACGAAAAGCACAAAGGTCGGTAAACAAGCCAAGGGCATGTTTGAAATCCATTTCTTCAATTAATAATAGTGCTTGTTCATCTTTTTCATCCAGCAGACCCAGCAAAGTAGAAGTGCAGACTTGTTGCCCAAGCAGATGCATTTGATTTTCATCAAGAATTCTAAAATTAGGATCAAGGTCTAAGAGGGCAGCGTTTTGTCTAAGTATTTTAGCGCAAAAACTGTGAAAAGTTCCAATCCAGGCATTAACCAGTACATGTTGGCTGTTTGGCGGAAGATGTTTTCTCAATCTTTCCAGGAGTTCGCCAGCAGCTTTTTCCGTAAAAGTTATAATTAGAAAATTGTTAAGCAGGTCCGGATTATTTTTTATTATGTTTAAACAACGCTGGATCAAGACCGTTGTCTTTCCAGAACCTGCCCCAGCTATAATTCCCACCCATTCCTGGGTGGCTTCAATTGCTTTCTTCTGAGCTGGTGTCAGTGTTTTTTGCGTTGTAGCGACAGATGTTTTCATAATCACAATAAGTTGGGCAATTATTTGGTTTAACCCTAAAGTCTGCATCCCGAATTTTTTCAATTAAAGTTGCAGCTGCTTTAAGCGAATTTTCTATTAAATCTTCCCATTGTTCATCATCTAAAAGACTTCTGGCTCTGCCTACGTCATAGTGAATGTGTTGAAATTGTTTTTTTAAAAAACCATGTTTTTTTTCCGCAGTTTTAACGCTAACCAGCATTGCACCTAAAGGAACACTGTCTGGTAAAAGCAAGCTGCGCACTGCCTGAACGTACATGGGTAATTGAAAGTGTAGGCCTTGTTTAATGCTATTTAAAACACTGCTGGTCTTTCCGCTCTTATAATCAAGAACCAAAAAACATTTATTGTCAGCAGTTGTATCAATGCGGTCAATGCGTCCCTGAATTAAAGCTGGCTCTTGTTGAGTAATATCTAGTTTTAGATCAAAATTCCATTCAGATTTTAGGGGTAAGACCGGGCTTGCTAACAGTCTGCATAATTCAATTTCCATTTTTATAACTTGCTCAGCAAGTAAATAAACTTTCTTTTTTTCCAAATCTCGCAATCCTGCAGCAGAATAGGCAATTAAATCTTGGTATTTGTGAAATAAATCATCAACTATTTTAGCTAGGGTAGGTTTTAAAAGATTAAGTTTTCCAGAATCCGCAATTATAGTTTTAAATAAATCTAAATTATTACTGTAGAAGCGTTCTAAAGCAGCGTGAATAATGCTGCCTAAATCTTTGGCTTGAATTTCTGGAGTTATCTCTTGATCGGGTTTTAATTTTAAAACTTTTTCCAGATAAAATCTAAAAGGGCACTGGGCATATTTTTCAATTTGGGAAGGGCTCAAGGGTTCAGAAATAAAGCGTTGTTTAATCATTTGGCGCAGTTTTGCATCAACAATTAAGCCATGATATTGAGGATGCTCCATCAGGCCAAAATCACGTTCCAACTCTACTTTGCTGATATGATCAAGATTATTTTCAAGCTCAGGATTATTTTGCAGCAAATTATTGCTGGTTTTTATGATGACAGGTTCTGGTTTTTGAAACTGCTCCAGAAAAAAAGAAGGCATAGATTCTTGGCAATACGATAAAATAATCTTGGTTTTTGTGTTTTGCAATAGTCTTTGGAATAGAAAATGTTCTTGTCCTAATTTTTCAACAGACGAAAGAAATGCTGATTGAATTTTTGGATAGACAGCCAGATATTCATAGTTAAAAAAGACGTTGTCATTAGATTGCCTGGGATATTGTTTTTCCTGCATCTGGGGGATGATTAAAACGTCAATGTTCTGCGGGGCAGTATTTTCAAAAAAGAACAAATTCAATGACGTAATTTTAGAAAGTTCCTGGCTGAAACTTGGCGGATTATTTAATTCATCTTCTAAAAGTCGCAGAAAAATATTTTTCGAAATATTGGGTACATTAAGATAGTCAGCCTGTGCCCCTAAGTTATGCAAGATAGTTTCAGTTTTGTTCAAGTTGATTATGCTTCTGGTCCAATATCTGTCTTCTGTTGTGTATTTGCTGATATCTTTTTGATACATTTTCTTTAAGATAATTAAAAATTGGGCGCAGAATTCACTTGGTTTGGCTGATTCAGGAAGTGCGTTGTAAATCTCTTCAGAAAATAGCTGATGCGCAAATGGCGCAGCTAAAGGACGATTTAAGCGAAATGAAGATTTAGCCAGACCGGTTTTAGCGAGCCTTTCAAGTAGATCTATAGCTTGGTGAGAAGTTTTCCGAAAACAAAGTCCAATGCTGGCTGGAGACACCTTTTCTTTTAAGAGCGCATTGATTTGCTCGATAATAAATTGCGTTTCCTGAGCAGGTGATCTTAGCAAAAAAACTTTTGGCTCAGGTGGGGAAACTTTATGACCTGTCTCTGATATTTCCTGAGCAACTGTTTTTAAATTTAGCCAGGTTTTTTCTAAATATGGTTTGCAGTTAAGGTTAAAGTTATCAGGATTGGGAAAGCTAACAATTATATTTTGATTTGGGTCTTGGCTCAGTGCATTTAAAAATTCAATCTGGCCAGCAGAAAAATAGTGAAACTTATCAAAAATTATTTGTTTTACGCTTTGTAAATATGTCGCCTGCTTTGTTTTTATTTTGTTTAAAGAAAGTTGAAAAAGATCTCCTTCATCTAAAAAACCGCGAGATTTCTTTTTGCGTTCATATTGTTCATAAATTTTTACAAAATCCAGTTCGCGGGAAAAGTGTCGCTGGCCAATTGTCTTTTTGATTTGTTCTACAAATAATAAGTTATGTTTTAGCAAAGTAATGGTTTGAGCTGCTTGTTTGGCTAATCCCAAATGAGTTGACTTAAAATAAGCTAATTGGCATGAGGGCAGGAGTTGATAGATGAACAGAACTTGGGCTTGATTGGAAATAACCGGTAATGTTGTATTGGCTATTCTTTGAATAAGCTCGGGGAATGTAATAAATTTATCGCCGATTAAAAGATGATTTTCTTCTAAAAATTGTCGGCGTTTGGCCAAACAGCTTGCTTGGTCAGCTAAAATCCATAGGCTTTCCTCTTGGAATTTAATGGAATTAGTAACTAATTTTAGCGGCATATAATCCCCATTGTCATTCCCGCGAAAGCGGGAATCCAATATAGATGTATTAATGGTTCATAAGGCAGGGGTCAATATCGTATTATGCAAAAAAAATATGCAGAAATATTAGGGCAGCAAGGTAGGTTAGCCAAAAAGCTTGCTAGTTATGAATATAGACCAGGCCAAATGGAAATGGCTGAAGCTATAGCCCAGATTATAGATGTGAACGGTCAGATTATGGTTGAAGGCGGCACAGGTGTTGGCAAGAGTTTTGCCTATCTTATTCCTCTTTTGGAATGGAGCGTTAAACAAGGGAATAGGGTGGTGGTTACAACTCATACCAAGGCCTTGCAAGAGCAGTTAGCCAAAAAAGATCTTCCATTTTTACAAAAAGTTTTAGATTTGGATTTTAAATATGCACTTTGTTTTGGCGCTGAAAACTATCTTTGTTTAAGGCGCGCGCAAAGATCTTGGCAAAGAGGATTGTTTGAATCTTCCTTGGAAGCCACAGAATTTGAAAAACTCATGGAATGGGCCGATCAAACCAAGACTGGTTTAAAAACCGAGCTCTATTTTGAGCCCCATCTTTCCACCTGGTTAAAGCTTTGTAGGGAGCGGGATCTTTGCCGGGGCAGGCATTGCAAAAATTTTGAAGAATGTTTTTATACTAAAGCTCGCAAACAGCAACAAGAAGCTAACCTGCTCATTGCTAATCATCATTTGTTTTTTGCCAATTTAGCTTCTGGTAAGCAAGTTTTGCCCAGTTTTGAAGGAGTGGTTTTTGATGAAGCGCATAATTTAGAGGAGGTGGCAGCCGCCCATTTGGGTTTTGAATTAACCAATAATCAACTTAAATATTTGTTAGATGAATTTGCCAATCAACGCTATAAGACCGGTTTTTTGCACACTATTAAGGAACTACGAGAAAATCCAGAGCTGGCTGTATTGTTAAATGCTAGTCGTCAAGCAGCAGATGTTTTTTTTAATTCTGTGCAGGAAATTTTGGGAAATACAGCCACCCTAAGGCTGCAAAGTTCCGGTCAACTGGCTGACACCTTGGCAGCTACAATTGAACAATTCGTGGAAGCAGTTAATGATCATACTCAAGATATTGAAGATGGAGAAGATCAGGAAGAATTGTCTTTGCGTTTGTTGCGCTTGCAAACTTGGGCTGAAACATGCACTGAGTTTTGCCAGCAAAAAAGAGGGGATCATGTTTATTGGTTGGAGGCTCAGGCTAGAGCGCGCAATTTAAAATATCTGCTCTGTGCTTCGCCAATTGATGTTGCGCCTTATTTAAAAGAATTACTTTTTAAGGAAAGCCATCCTTTGGTTTTAACTTCCGCAACCATTACAGTGAACAATTCTTTTGATTATTTAAAACAAAGATTAGGAATTGATCACGCTTACGGGTTGATTATTTCTTCGCCATTTGATTTTGCCAAACAAACTTTGCTTTATACACCCGATGGTTTGCCCGACCCGGCCTATAATGAAATTGATTATGTAGAAGCCATTAGTAATCAGATAGAGGGCTTAACTCACGTTACTCAAGGCCGTAGCTTTGTGCTTTTTACCAGTTATAAAATGTTGAATATGGTCTATGAAAATTTGCGGGATAAGCTCGGTGATTTTAATTTGTTAAAACAGGGTGATATTTCTCGTTGGCAGATGTTGGAGCAGTTCAAGAAGGCCCAGCGGGCCGTGCTTTTTGGCACAGCCTCTTTTTGGCAAGGGGTTGATGTACCTGGAGAGGCTTTGGAATCAGTAATTATTACGCGTCTGCCATTTGCTGTGCCCAATCATCCTTTGGTTGAAGCTAGAATTGCTAGTATAACAGAAAAGGGTGGCAATGCTTTTCTTGCTTATCAAATCCCGCAAGCTGTTTTGCTTTTTCGCCAAGGCGTTGGCAGATTAATTCGCCATCGCCAGGATTTGGGAATTGTGAGTATTTTAGATCCTAGAGTTAAAACCAGAAATTATGGCAAGTATTTTCTGAATTCAATTCCAGTTTGCCAGACAATAACTGATATTGAAAAATTGGCTCAGTCTTATCAAAATTTAAGAAATCTTAAATAAATTCTCAAAATGGCACGTCATCTGTGCCGCCAGCATCAAAAGTTGGCACATCATCAGCTGGGCCAGCATCAGTAGTAGAAGTTGTGGTAGTTCTGGCGCCAGTGCTGCCGCCTGAACCGCCGATAAATAAAACTCTTTGGGCCACGATTTCAGTTGTGGTTTTCTTAACGCCGTCTTTGTCTTCCCATTGGCGGGTTTGCAAGCGACCTTCCACGCATACTTGGCGACCTTTGCTTAAATATTGGGCGCAGTTTTCAGCCTGGGCTCCCCAAACTACGATGCGGTGCCATTCAGTGCGCTCCTGGTTTTGACCAGTGGTTTTATCTTTCCAGCGCTCGCTAGTGGCAATACTAAAAGTAGCTACAGCTTGGCCACTGGGTGTGAACCTTTTTTCTGGATCTTGTCCTAAATTACCGATCAAAGTTACTCTGTTTAAGCTAGCCATAATAACTCCCTTCGTTTTATTTGTTAGCAATTTTTAATTTTTTTTCTAAACCTTCCAGGCTGGTTTGCCAAAAAGTATATGAATAATCATGGCGCCAGCTTGGGGTTTGTTCTTTGGCGGTTAATAAAGCTTCCAAAGCTTCCTTATTCTTATCTTTAGCAAGTAAAGTTTCAGCCATAAAGATTTGATTTTCTGGATAATCAGGATCTATGCGTACTGCGCGTTTGAGATAGTTTTCAGCTTTATCTAAATCGCGGCTAACACTATCAGGCCTACCTACGGTTTGGGGAAGTTTGGTATAAACTTGTCCTAAAATACGATAGGCCCCGCCATGGTCGTATTTAGGATCAAACTTGATCACATCTTCGCAATCAGCAATTATCTGTTTGATGCCTTTTTGATAACCAATTACACGCGCTTCATAATATAAACCGGTATTAATAGCTCGGTAATAATAGCAGCCTGGCTCTTCTGGATAACGCATTAAACATTGTTCAGCTACGGAAATACCATGTTCAGACCAGTTTATTTTTTCTTGGCGCGTTTCAGCTGCCTGTGCTTGCTGGGAAGATTGTTTGCTGACATTAATAAATTCTTCAGTGCTTGTAAAAGGAGCTGCGCTAGTAATTGATGGTTTATGCGAAGAGCAAGCTTGAAGCAAAAACAAACCATTAAGAGCAATGGTTGCTAATAATATGCTTAATCGTACATTTGACATAGATTATGCTCCTAGCACGTGTTAGGTTAGATCTTCAAGGTAAATCTTTGATTGTTGTTCAAAAACCGTTGTTCAAAAACTTGACGTAATGATATGGGTAGTGTACACAAACGGGTCAAAATTGAGGATAAGGCGGCGTAGCCAAGTGGTAAGGCGACGGTCTGCAAAACCGTTATACACCGGTTCGACCCCGGTCGCCGCCTCAGAAATGTTAAATTAGCCCGGGTGGCGGAACAGGCAGACGCAAGGGACTTAAAATCCCTCGAGGTGTATAACCTCGTACCGGTTCAATTCCGGTCCCGGGCACAAAGATGCCCCAATTTAATCAAGAAGATTTCAACAAATTTGTTCTAGAAAACAAAGTAATTGGTTTATTTGATAAGCCAGTCATTTTGAAGTCTGGCCGAAAATCGCATTGGTACGCTAATTGGCGTACAGTTACTTCAGACACTTTTCTCACAGATCAACTCTCAGATTTTTTGTTAAATTTTGTCGCTGATTTAGATTTAAAATTTGCTGGTTTTTTTGGCGTGCCTGAAGGTGCCACCAAAGTTGCGCTTATTAGCAATTTTAAGTGGGCTAGAACTCAACCTGGTTATGCAAAACATAGTCATTGGTTAGCTATGGGCAGGGGAAAGCCCAAAGAACATGGCGCAGCTCAGGATAAATATTTTCTGGGTTTGCCCAAAGGCCAGGTGATTGTTGTGGAAGATGTAACCACCACCGGCGGATCTTTAATAAAAACTATTAATCAATTAAAAGAAATTGGGGTGCAGGTTGTAGCTGCTATTGGAATTTTTAATCGCCTGGAAGTAGATGATCAAAAAATAAGTGTGGCCAAGTTGGTTAAAGAAGCAGGTGCAGATTACTATGCCATGAGTGAGGCTGCCAGTTTGTTGCCAAAGTTGTGCACCCGAGCCAAACCAAGTTTGGAAATAATTGATGCTATTGAAAAGGAGTTTATTGATTTTGGCGTTGAACCCCTCAAATTGAGGTAAATTATGATAATTGAAAAAGAAAAAACTTTAATTCCAGCTTGTGATGTAACTCCAAAACGTTTTGAAATATTGGTTAAAGAAACTGCAGCTATTCCAGAAATTGGCGCTTATAAAATTGGTTTTATGCTAGGCCTGACTATTGGCTTGCCCAAGACTTGCGAAATAGCGCGCAAATACACGGACAAACCTTTAATTTATGATCATCAAAAAGCAGGCACAGACATTCCAGACACAGGTTGGCCGTTTATGGAAATTTGCAAAAAAGCTGGAATTAACGCAGTGATCCTATTTCCGCAAGCAGGAATTGAAACTGAAAGAACCTGGATTGCTGCAGCCAAGGAACATAATTTAGGAGTTATTGTGGGTGGTTTGATGACTCACAAAGGTTATACCAGAGCTGAGGGCGGATTCTTAGCAGACGAAGCTGTACTGGATATGTATTTGGCAGCAGTGAAATTTGGCGTAAATGATTTTGTAGTGCCAGGCACCAAGCCAGAAGCTATTCATAAAATTCGCGTGACTTTGGAAAATATTGGTGTTGAACCAACTTTTTATTCTCCTGGATTAGTTACTCAAAAAGGCAACATTAGCGAAGCCTTGGCAGCTGCTGGTTCCAGATGGCACGCCATCATTGGTCGAGCAATCTATGAAGCTGATGATATGCAAAAAGCTGCCTCAGATTTGGCTAGGTTGATTAAGTAAAATGTTAGTTATTCCCGTGAAGGCGGGAATCTAAATGCTGGATCCCCGCTTTCGCGGGGATGACAAACTTCGCGGGGATGACAAACTTCGCGGGGATGACAAACTTCGCGGGGATGAGAAACTTTGCGAGGATGACAAAACAAAGGCAATAAATGAAAAAAATAGAAATCCTTTATACAGAAGACCAAATTAAACAGCGGGTTAAAGAATTGGGCGCTCAAATTACCAAAGATTATGCGGGTAAAGATTTAGTGGTGGTTGGAGTGCTTAAAGGGTCGTTTATTTTTATGTCAGATTTGGTGCGTCATATAAACCTGCCTTTGCGCTGCGATTTTTTGCGTGTTTCCAGTTATGAAAAAAATAAAAGGACCAACACTATTCGTATGGATTTTGATATGACTCAACCTGTGAATGGCCAAGATGTTTTGTTGGTGGAAGATATTGTGGATTCAGGAAACACTTTGCGTCATCTTTTAAAACACATGCAGGCCAAACAGCCCAAGAGTGTTAAAGTGGCCAGCTTGCTTTATAAAGAACTTGGTTTGGGCAATAAAGAATTTGTAAATTATATTGGTTTTGAAACCCCTAATAAGTTTGTGCTTGGCTATGGTTTAGATGACGAAGGTCTTTATCGCTCTTTACCATATATTGGGTTTGCTAAGGAGTAATCTAACGTGAAAATCGCAAAAACTGCTTTTAGGTTTTTTTTTCGTTTAAATTTATTAGAACTCACCGGGATAAATGCTAGAACCATACCCGAACTTTTGGAGCACATTAAAACAATTGATGACGCATGTATTTTTCAGCACACTCATCATTTTATTCAAAGACATCAATATTTGTCACCAGAGCCACCAAACGATTTTTCCTATTGGGTTTCAGAAGCTATTGGAGCTAGAATGTTGGGAGAAGAATTAGCCAGCATTGATATTATGGGTTATAGCAATTTGAAAGCCATAAGAAAGGCTATAATAAAGACATTGGAAAAAGCGATTAAAAAAAGTGCCAGGTTAAGAGAGAGCACAGCTCCTGAAGGAGAGGAATTTAATTTTTTAAGGTCAATTAGTTTTGTATTCCCCACTGAATATGAGGCCAAAAACCTTCAGGAATTTTCTGATAGTTTGTCTAAAGTCAGTATCAGTTCAATTTATTACCATTTATTTGAAGCTAGATTGCGTTTAAAAAAGCAAACCAATGATTTTTCCAATTGGTTTGTAAATGCTTTGCAAGAAAATGAAATTGCGGCAAAGGTTGCTCAATTAGACCCATATACGCAAACAGGCGAAGGAATTCGCAAACATATTTTAAAATTAGTAGATGCTAAAATAGCTAGGGATAATGGATGATATGGCTAATTTGAATGAATATGAGCCAATAGTTGGTTTTTCGATAATTGAAGAACTAAAACTTTTGGCTGCTTATTTACAGGGTAAAAGTATTCAAAATATTAATTCCACTGCAGTAGGTGGAGGTGTTGCTGAAATTTTAAATCGCATGATCCCTTTGCTAAAGGAATTAAAGGTAAATGCCAGATGGGATGTAATTAAAGGGGGTGAACAATTTTTTGGTGTTACCAAAAAAATTCATAATGCTTTGCATGGATCTAGAGAAAAAATAACTGGAGATATGTGGGATGTGTTTCGTCAAACCGGCGAACAAAATTCTGCTGATTTAGCTTGTGACGCTGATATTGTTTTTGTGCATGACCCCCAGCCAATTACTTTAATTCAGCAAAAAGAAACACGTGGCAATAAGTGGATTTGGCGCTGTCATGTAGATGTTTCGCATGCCCAGGAGAAAATTTGGGATATTTTAAAAAAATATATAGTTAGATACGATTCTGCGATTTTTTCCGCGCCGCAATTTTCCAAGCAGCTTCCTATTCGGCAATTTTTAATTTCACCATCTATTGATCCTTTAAGTGATAAAAACAAAGACCTGCCTGAAGGAGAAGTGGAAAAAGTTTTGCTTCACTACAATATTAAAAGCGATAAACCTATTGTTTCTCAAATTTCGCGTTTTGATTATTTAAAAGATCCAATAGGTGTGATTGATGTTTATCGTTTGGTAAAACGCTACATTGATTGCCAATTAATATTGGCTGGCGGCGGAGCTACTGATGATCCTGAAGCAGAAACTGTATTACTTAAAGTGCGGGAAAAAGCAGCAGATGATCCAGATATTCATATCTTGGCTATGTCTCAAAACGATATCCATGTAAATGCTTTGCAGCGCGCCTCTACTGTAATTTTGCAAAAATCACTTCGTGAAGGTTTTGGTCTTACCGTTACTGAAGCTCTTTGGAAGGGTAAACCTGTTGTAGCTTCAGCTGTGGGTGGTATTCCTTTGCAGATCAAACATAAATATCATGGTATGTTGTGTCACAGCATTGAAGGAGCAGCTTATGCTGTAAAACAAATGTTGTTAAACCCGGATTATGCCGGAAATTTGGGTAAAAACGGCAAAGAGCATGTGCGCCAGAATTTCTTGTTAACCAGGCATCTGAAAGAATATATGCTTTTATTTTTGTCTCTTTTTGATGGCAAAGATGTTATTTATTTTTAATTGTCATCTGCCAAGTTGATTTCAATTGTATCGTTTTGAACGTGAATTAATTCCTCAAGAGCATAATCATTATCCAGCCAGCCACTTTCAGTTAAATAAGTGTCAACCCCAGCTTCGATTAATCTTTCAATGACTTCGTCATGAGGATGGCCATAGTCATTATCATCTCCCACTGAAAGAATGGCAATTTCTGGAGTTACAGTATTAATGAATTCCTGATTAGTGCTGGTTTTGCTGCCATGATGAGCCACGCGAAGCAAATCAACATCTCCAGCCAAATAGCCAATTTCAGTTTCCAAATCTACAGTTTCATAAGGTGGATCGCCGCCACCGCCGGTAATATCAGCTTCGTGTAAATAATTAAAATCATCTTGTTCTAAGAGTAAAACAATACTGGCGCTATTTTCGTCAAAATTTTCGTGAGCGGACATTTGTGTTCCATTGCTAAGTTCACCGCCTGCTGCCAGCACAGCCACTGTAGCCTGCCCAAGATTAAAGCGCTCGCCCGCATAGGTAGGGCGGCGCAAATTGGCTGTGACTTCCAAATATTCATCATAAATAGGTCCTGCATAACTACCTCCATGATCTAAAATGCCATTGAATGGAATGATATCATCTGAAGTTCCTAAAATTTGATCCGGGCCTTTGATTACTTCAGCAATGCCGCCAATGTGATCTTCATGATAGTGGGTGGCCACAATGTATTCTAATTTATCGATATTGTGCTCTTGCATATATGGCAGAACAACGCTCTGGCCCTTGCCAGGCAAGCCTGCGTCAATGAGCATGGTTTCACCTGCAGAGGTGATAAGCGTGGCATCGCCTTGGCCAACATTAAGAAAAGCAAATTTTAAATTGGTTTCAGTGGATAAATTGGGCTGATTTGATCTGCTTGAACCAGATTGTTCCGTTCTTCCTTTATATTGTCCCAGGTTGGCGCACGCACTAAGTAGGATTATTAAGCTGATGCCTAAAAAATATCTCATGCTGAATTGCTTATGCCAAATCCATGCCAAAACTTTTTTGCTATTATTACGCTGAAATAGGGCGCGAGAAAATTTACAACTGCAGCATTTTCGTCACCTTTGTCCAAAAATACTACACTAAAATTGAATCTTTCTGCTTAAAACATTTAAAAAACAACAAACGTATCATGGCACGTCCTTTGCTAAGTGAGAAAAGTCGACCGAGAGCTATCAGTTTCTAACCTAAGGGAGGAGTTATGAGGAATTTATTAATTCTTGTTGTAATGTTTCACTTAGTAGCATGTGGACCAGCACTTACCAGTTCAAGATTAGATTCCTTGCTAACTAAACAGCCGCAGGTTTTGCTTACCCAACCAACAAATAACCAGGTAGTGGCGCCTAATACAAAAATAATCGCCTTGTTTTCCCAGGCAATTGATCCAGCTTCAGTTAGTCAGCAGAATTTTGCTGTGCTTAAAATGCCAGATCAGGAATTAGATATTAATGATATTGTCGATGACTTGGAAGATAGGGATATTGCAGGGCTTGATGGTGCATATGATTTTGCAGAAGATCACAAACAGGTAATATTTAAGCCAGCAGATCTTTTGGAATCTGGCGAATATTTAATTGTAATTACTCCTGAAATTACTACCTTGGCCGCAATACCCTTAAATCAGCAGCCTGGTGAAGCGCCAACTGCATATTGGGGAAGTTTTCAGGTTAACGCGGAATCTGCAATAGCGCAAAATGCCGAAGGGGAGGCAAGTTTAGAAAATGAAGAAGCTGAACAGTCTGAAGCACAAGATGTAGTTAGAATTCGGCCTTCATTTTTAATCTTGAATGAAATTTTATACGATGCTGCAGGGGATGAAACAGATGGTCACCTTTTTGTGGAGCTTTTGGGTGAACCAGGCACAGACATTAGCAACTTTAGCATTGTTTTTATAAATGGAGCAAATGGTGCAGAAACTGAAAATATAAATATTCCCGAGGATAGCATAATTCCAGAGGACGGAATTTTTTTAATTGCTGATACTAGAACAGGCGCCCCTGACCAAACTAATGTTGCTGAAGCTGATTTATTAGATAATTTTGATCCGCAAAATGGTCCTGATTGTGTGCAGCTATTAGATCACAACCATGTTTTGTTAGATAGTGTTGGCTATGGAACTCCATTATCAGAAACAGCAGAAAATGATCTAGCTTGTTTTGAAACCTTGCCAACAGAAGATGCCAGCGCTGGCCAAAGTATTTCGCGCATATCAGGTGTTGACACAGATAATAATGCAAATGACTTTATAGTTTTTTTGGAACCAACACCTGGTATTGAATAAAAATTCTGTTAAAAATTCTTGCCATTTTTGAATAGCCTGTTTAGGGTAGGTTTTTATTATTTTAAAAATAAAGGGGGCGTTATGACACAAAATGATTTTGATGGAGTAAAAAGGGTAATTGACCGATACCTTAGCGCTTATGAAGAAAGAAATCTTGACGCTGTGGAAGCTACAATTGCACACGATAAAGCAGTTTTAGGTATTGGTACTGATGAAGGAGAATTTTGGAAAGGCTGGACCGAAATTAAATCAGCTAAAGAGAAACAATTAGCAGCCATTACTGAGACAACCCTGAATCGCGGTCACACTGAGATCAGCTTTGCTCAATGTGGTAAAGTGGCTTGGTTTGCCGAAGAGTTAAGTGGTGATTTTTGGGTTCAAGGAAATAAAACTACCTGTCATTTGAGGTTTACTGGTGTTTTGGAAAAAAGAGATAATAAATGGGTAATTGTCCAGTTTCATCGTTCCATGCCAGTTAAAGGATTTGCAGTGCCATATTTGGAAACCCATGGCGTTAGGTTTGATTAATTAATCATTTTTCGGGGAGGAAAAAAATATGAGTCAACACACACCCTATGTACCAGAAAAATCCAAGATGAGAGAATTCACCTTTCGAGCGCTTTTTCTTGGTGTAGTAATGGCCGTAATTTTGGGCGCGGCCAATGCCTACTTAGGTTTGAAAGCAGGTATGACTGTAGCTGCAACTTTTCCCGCAGCTATTGTAGCCATGGCTGTTTTACGCATTTTTAAAGGAACAATATTGGAAGAAAATATTGCTCGTACTACGGCAAGTGTTGGCGAAGCTTTGGTGGCAGGTGCAATATTTACTATCCCAGCTTTTGTTATTGCCAAAATTTGGCTAGAGTTTGGCACAATGGTTCATTACCTTGAAGCTACCGCAATTATGATTGTGGGTGGTACTATTGGTGTGCTTTTTGTTACATTACTTAGAAGAACCATGGTGGAAGAAGCCAGCTTGCCATTTCCAGAATCTGTGGCAGCAGCAGAAATTCATAAAGCTGGACGCACAGGCGGAACTGGTGCTGTCTATCTGTTTGGAGCCATGGTCTTTGGCGCTTTGGTTCAGTTCTTGGCCAAACTTAATTTTTTCCTTCCTGTTTGGGAAAAATTTATTCCATTTTCCAAGAGCGCAGTCAATTTTGTAACCAGCCGCAATAATATGATTACCCAAGTTCCTGGTGGCGGAGGCATGATTGTTTCCACCCCAGCAGTAAGTCCTGCTTATTTTGGTGTAGGTTATATTATTGGCCCAAGACTAGCGGCCATTAACTTTGCTGGTGGTGTATTAGGTTGGGGTTTGTTTATTCCACTTCTTCTATATTTTAATGCGCCTGAATTGGAATCTGTGTTGCAAACCATGCCAGATGGGGATGGCTCTTCTCCAGTAACCTGGACTACTTTGGCTTTTGCTGCCTGGAAGTATATGGTTCGTCCAGTGGCAGTTGGCGGCATGATTGTGGGCGCTGTCAATACTCTTTATAATATGAGGAAACAGTTGTTTGGTGGTATTGTTCGTTCCATAACAGATGTTAAAAAAGCTGCGGAAAGTGGTGAGGCTCAACCTCGTTTACAAAAAGATATTAGCTTTAAGGTAATTTTTCCTTTGGTTGGCTTATTTCTAGTTTTCATGGCAGCAATTTATTACTACTTCTGCGGTAGTTTCACAGGAGCTGTCGTTTCCGCAGTTGTGCTTTTAATTGCAGGTTTCTTTTTTGCCGCAGTAGCTGGTTATTTGGTTGGTTTAATTGGTTCGTCTTGTAACCCAATTTCAGGTTTAACTCTATCAACTTTAATTATTGCTGCTCTATTAATGGTTGCCATTGGGGTTACTGGTCAAGCAGGTATAGCAGCAGTTTTAGGTGTTGCTGCCGTTGTTTGCTGTGTTTGCGGTGTTGCTGGAGATATGATGCAGGATATGAAGGTCGGGCATATTTTAGGTGGAACGCCTTGGAAAATGGAATTGGGCGAGATTATCGGAGTTGTTGTTGCTGGTGCTGTGCTTTTTATTCCACTTTTAATATTACACCAGGGCGACATTAATATTGGTGGCGTAGGTTTTGGTGGAAAAGATTTACCAGCTCCGCAAGCAGGTTTAATGGCCATGCTTTCCAAAGGTATTGTTACTGGTCAGATGGCTTGGCCCTTGGTTGTTTCTGGTATGTTTATGTCCTTGGCTTTTATTTTATTAAAAGCTCCAAGTCCCATGCTAATTGCTGTAGGTATGTATTTGCCATTAGAAACCACTTTTGCCATTTTTGTTGGTGGTGTTTTTCGTTACGTAATTGATCAGTTGGTAATTCGTAAGGGCTTCAATGAAGCTCAAAGAATCAGGGTGGAAAACAATGGTGTGTTGTTGTCTTCAGGTTTAATTGCTGGTGAAGCTTTAATGGGTTTATTGATTGCTTCCTTAGCATTTTTTAATGTTGGTCTGCCCAGTATTTTTGCTGAGCCAAAAGCTTGGGTTGGCTATGTTATATTATTCATTATAGGTTATTTATTGGTTAAAATTCCTTTAGCCAATGCCGGGAGAAAAAATGACCCAGCACCGCCAAGCGCTATGGCCTAAAGAGGTTATTGTAAAACGTGTTTTGGAATGGGAAGACGGCCCTGAAAATAGGGCCGTCTTGCTCGTTCCCAGATTTCGCAAAGGTTTTTTGGCCAAATGGCTGCAACCAAGGCTTAAAAGGCCACATATGCGTGTGAAATTAGATGATGTGGGCACCTTTGTTTGGCGCAAATGCGATGGTCAGACCAATTATGCTTGTCTTTTAGATAGAATGCGCCAAGAGTTTGGCGAAAAAATTGAACCAGCTGAAGATCGCTTGCAACAATTCCTCACCACCCTCTATAAAAGCAATTTTGTGGAGATGTTTAAGCCCTAATTAATAGCATTGACGGCAAACTTTAGCTCTGTTAGAGCCCTGTCTGCATGAAAAATACCCGTAAAACCTGCTATTTGCGCACATTTGGCTGCCAGATGAATGAGCATGATTCAGCCAAAATGCGTCTGATGTTGACTGATCTCGGCTACAATTTTGCAGACCAACCAGAAGGTGCAGATTTAATTTTATACAATACCTGCACTATTCGCGAAAAAGCCCATCAAAAAGCAGTAAGTGAATTAGGACGGGCCAAGTTTTATAAAGGGCAAAATCCAAATACTATTATTGGAATTTGTGGTTGTGTGGCTCAACAAGATGGCTTGCAGTTAGCCAGGCGTTTTCCCGAACTTGATTTAATTTTTGGCCCAGATCAAATTGCTAAATTGCCAGAACTATTAGCTCAAATTTCTAAAGCAAGACCAGTGGCAGCCCTTGATTTGATCAATAGTCTTGAGGATTATGACTTTCCTCTGGAAACTCCTAGCCAAGTTGAATCTGGCCATGCTTTTGTAACTATAATGAAGGGCTGTAACTGTGCTTGTAGTTATTGCATTGTGCCGAAAGTAAGGGGAAAAGAAGTTAGTCGGCAACCAGAAGAAGTTATCAAAGAAGTTCAAAATCTAGTAAAAAGTGGAACCAAAGAAATAACTTTATTAGGTCAGAACGTTACTGCTTACCAACAATCTGGTTTAAGTTTAGCAGGTTTAATTGCTGAAATTAGCCAGCAAACAGAGATCAAAAGAATAAGGTTTACTAGTCCGCATCCAAAAGATGTGAAACCAGATTTAATCGCTGAATATGGAAGAAATGAAAAATTGTGTCCGCATCTGCATCTGCCAATTCAATCAGCCAGCAATGCCATGCTGAAAAAAATGATAAGGGGATATACCAGAGAAAAATATTTGGAAATTGTGGAAACCCTTAGAAGGGTCAGGCCAGATATTTCCATCACTTCAGATTTTATTGTTGGTTTTTGTAGTGAAACTGAAGCTGATTTTCAAGATACAATCAACTTATTAAAAGAAATTGAATTCGATTCGATTTTTGCTTTTAAATATTCAGTCCGCCCAGGAACATTTGCTGCGGAAAAATTTGCAGATGATGTGCCAGATCAAATTAAAGACAAACGTTTAGCTCAAGTTTTAGATCTGCAGCGCGAAATAACTAGACAGTCTAATGAAAGATTGGTTGGCCAAACTTTTTCAGCTCTGGTTACTGGTTTTGATCGTCAGAATACAGGTAAATTAACTGGCAGATTGCCAAACAATAAAATTATAAATTTTACTGGAAAACCAGACTTGGTTGGGAGTATAATCACAGTTCATATTAAAAGAGCTTTGGCCAATTCTTTAGAAGGGAAATATGAGTCCTAAAGACGAACCAATGATTCAAATGAAGGTAACAGGTCTTACTATAGATCCTTTTACCAGTATGCCCATTATTATTTTGAAAGATATGGAAGAAAAAGCTGCTCTGCCAATTTGGATTGGTTTAATTGAAGCTTCAGCTATTGCCACAGAACTGGAAAACATCCATCTTTCCAGGCCTATGACCCATGATTTGCTAAAGAATTTATTGCATTCTGTTAATATCAAGGTTGAACGAGTAACAGTGCATGATTTAGCAGACAATACTTTTTATGCCAGCATTGATCTAGATAATCACGGCACTAAAACAACTTTGGATTCGCGACCCTCAGATGCAATTGCCTTGGCCTTGAGAACCAAAGCTCCTATTTTTGTGGCTAGGAAAGTTGTGGAAAAGTCTCGTAGAATTGACTTAGTTACGGACACCTCAACTGCTGAAGAAAGCAAAAAGAAATGGACAGAGATTTTGGAAAATCTTTCTCCTGAAGATTTTGGAAAATATAAAATGTAGGAAGAGACCCAAAACTGATGAAGTCCATTCGTTACATAGTCACAATTGCTTACGCCCTAATGATTTTTTATCTTTCTTCCCGCACTTGGTCGGGTGGACCAGAAATACCTTATTTAGACAAGCTTGCGCATATCATATTATATTTTGGTTTTGGCGGATTCATGTTGTGGGCTTTACGTATTACGCGCTTGCGTGAAAAACCATATATCACTTATTTAGCTTTCTTGCTTACTTTTTCTTATGGCTTAAGTGACGAGATTCATCAACTATTTGTGCCAGGTAGGGAATTTAGCGTGATAGATTTATATGCAGATGGCATTGGCGCAGCATTGGGAATTTTTGTGGCAACCAAACTTGTCTTGCTGAAGCAAATTGCTAAGAGCCATAAGAAGGATGTTAACTATGAAAATGAAGTTTAATGACTATATCCCTGATGTTCACCAAAGTGTTTTTGTGGCTCCTAATGCTACAATTATTGGCAACGTGAATATAGGTTTGCAATCTAGTGTTTGGTTTGGTGCTGTAATCAGGGGAGATTTTGATAAAATTGAAATTGGTCAACGCACTAATATTCAAGATCTTTGCCTAATCCATACCTCAAAAAAATATTCTGTAATCATTGGTAATGATGTTACAGTTGGCCATCGCGCCCTTGTGCATGGGTGCAGAATTAAAGACAGAGTCTTGGTTGGTATGGGTTCAATTATTATGAATGGAGCAGAAATTGGTGAAGATTGTATTGTTGCTGCTGGAGCTGTAGTTACTGAAGGCACTAAGGTTCCAGACGGTTCCTTGATTATGGGCGTCCCTGGTAAAGTGAAGAGAAAATTAACTACCGAGGAACTGGAATATATTAAGCTGGCAGCAAGTCATTATATTGATTATGCGGAGTGTTATGTTAAAGGCATTTGAAAAAAATCTGATTAACAATCACTTGCTGGAAAAAGGCGAGAGCGTATTAGTGGCAATTTCAGGTGGAGTTGATTCCATGGTTTTGCTGCATCTTTTAGATCGCCTAAAAAAAACTTGGAAGTTAGACTTGCATGTGGCGCATGTGAATCACAATTTACGCGGTAAAGAAGCTAATGCTGATCAGGCTTTTGTGAGAAAAGTTTGTCGCCAAGCCAAAATGAAATTTCATACAGTTAAGTGGAATCCGCCGAAGCGTGGAAATATTCAGGAAGCAGCCAGAAATTTTCGTTATAAATTTTTATATGAGCAGGCACAGAAATTAAAAATAAGATACATTCTAACTGCTCATCATCAAGATGATCAGGCAGAAACGGTTTTGTTGCAGTTAATTCGAGGCAGCGGAATTAAAGGTTTATGCGGCATGACCGATATTTCGGAAATTTCGAAAAATTGTTTAATAATCAGACCATGTTTGGAATTTAGCCGCCAAGACATTGAAAAATATGCCAGAAGATTTAAGGTGGCCTATGTTGAAGATTCTTCTAATCAAAAAAAATATTATACTCGCAATAGGGTGCGGCATGAACTTATACCTTTGCTGGAGGATATTAATCCCAGTGTAAAGCAAGCAGTTGCCCAAGCTGCTTCAGCCATTAGGCATAGCCATGAGGCTCTTGATCTTATTGCCAGAACTTATGCCAATGATTATTTTTTACAAACCAGAAAGAGAATTTCCTGGGAACGTAAAAATTTTGTGGAATTGCCAAATGCTATTAGAAGGCAAGTTTTAATGGAAGCTTTTCGCAGATTAAGGGGTGATTTGAATAATCTAAATGCTGATCAGATTCGACATATGGATGATCTATCGCTTATTCAAAAAACAACTAGCCAGTATATGCTGCCTAAACAGATTAAATTTTTTCGTAACAAAGATTTACTGGGAATTGAATGTTAATTGCTTGAATATTTACCCTACTTAAAATATAATAAAAAACTTGTCATTCTCGCGCAAGCGTAAATGACTAAATAAGGAGAGACCAATGCCTCCCAAGAAACCGAGGAAAAATAATAACAAGCTTCGCCAAGCCCATAAAACAGTGGCGCTTTGGTTTTTGATTATTTTGTTGGTGTTAGGAGTATTGCATTTTATGAGCCAGCCGCCTTCAGCGACTCAGCAGCTAAGTTTCACAGATTTTCTCACAGCTGTAGAAAATAATGAAATCAAAAGCGTCAGCATTCAGGATGATGAATACACTGGTCAATATAAGCCTGGTTATGGAAACGGAGATTTTTTTACAACCATTGGTCCGGTAAACAGTGAAAAGGCTTTTGAGGTTTTGGCCAAAAGCAAAGTTAATGTTGATTATAAAAGGAAAAAAGAAACTCCTTTTTGGCAGCATATGTTGATTTCTTGGCTGCCTATGTTGCTTTTATTTGGTTTTTTCTTTTTCTCAATGCGTCAAATTCAAGTTGGTGGCGGCAAGGCTATGTCTTTTGGTCGCAGCAAGGCGCGTTTGCTGACTGAAAGCCAAAAAAAGGTAACGTTTAAAAATGTAGCAGGTTGTGACGAAGCCAAAGAAGAGTTGCAAGAAATCATTGCCTTCTTATTGGAGCCAAAAAAATTTACCACTTTGGGGGGCAGAATTCCCAAAGGTGTGCTTTTAATGGGCGCTCCAGGTACGGGCAAAACCTTGCTGGCCAGAGCAGTTGCTGGCGAAGCTGGTGTGCCTTTCTTTTCTATCAGTGGTTCTGATTTTGTGGAGATGTTTGTAGGTGTTGGCGCAGCCAGAGTTCGTGATCTATTTGAGCAAGGCAAGAAAAATGCGCCCTGTATTGTCTTTATTGATGAAATTGATGCGGTTGGCAGACACCGTGGCGCAGGTTTGGGGGGCGGTCATGATGAAAGAGAACAAACTTTAAATCAGCTTTTGGTTGAAATGGATGGTTTTGAATCTAATGACGGTGTAATTATTATGGCTGCCACCAATCGTCCAGACGTGTTAGACCCAGCCTTGCTAAGGCCAGGGCGTTTTGATCGCCGGGTGGTTGTGCCCAGACCAGATGTTAAGGGCAGAGAAGCTATTTTAAGAGTTCATACTGAAAATAAACCCTTATCCAAAAATGTAAATTTGGCAGTAATTGCCAGAGGAACGCCGGGTTTTTCCGGAGCAGATTTGGAAAATGTGGTGAATGAAGCAGCTTTAATTGCAGCTAGAACCGATCAAGATCAGATTAACATGCATGATTTTGAGTTAGCCAAAGATAAAGTGCTGATGGGTTCTGAACGCAAGAGCATGATTATAAGTGATGAAGAAAAGCGCAATACTGCTTTTCATGAAGCTGGGCATACGTTAGTTGCCAAGCTTATTCCAGGCACAGATCCAATTCATAAAGTCACAATTATTCCCAGAGGCGCAGCTTTAGGTTTAACGCAGCAATTACCAATCGATGATCGCTATACCCAAAGTAGTGAATTTTGTGAAAAAAGTATTGCCATTCTGATGGGTGGCAGGGTTGCTGAAGAATTAATTTTTAAGCATCAAACAACTGGGGCAGGAAATGATATTGAAAGAGCAACTGAGTTGGCTCGCAAAATGGTTTGTGAATGGGGTATGAGCAAAAAAATGGGACCATTAGCTTTTGGTAAAAAAGAGGAACAAATCTTTTTGGGACGTGAAATTTCGCAACATGCTGATTATAGTGAATCAACAGCTAGGGAAATTGATTCTGAAGTTAGACGCATTGTTATAGATAATTATAATTATGCCACAAACTTATTATCAGAACATATTGAAGTCTTAAAAAATTTGGCTGAAGCTTTGTTGGAATATGAAACTTTAGTGGATGAACAAATTGAAACAATTATGAGAGGTGAGAAGATAAAACCGGTTAAAGCTAAAGTTGAGACAGTTAAGCCAGCTAAATCTGAACAAACAGAAGGTAATCTAGAAAAAGAAGAGACAAAGAAAACCAAAATACCTGGGGTTAAATTATCAAGTGCCTAAGTTATGTTAATGGGTATCTTAAATATCACTCCAGATTCTTTTTCAGACGGAGGAAAATATCTTGATTTAGATCAGGCTGTGGAACAAGCCTTGAAAATGGAAGATGAGGGCGCAGATATAATTGATATAGGTGGAGAATCCTCTCGTCCTGGTTCAACACCTGTTCACTTAGAAGAAGAATTAAAAAGAGTTATTCCAGTAGTCCAAGCTATTCGTAAACAATCAAAAATCAAGATTTCTATAGATACCACTAAAGCTGAGGTGGCCAGACAAGCCTTGGACCAGGGTGCTAATATGATTAATGATATTAGCGCTGCCAGATTTGATTCAAAAATGTTAGAGGTGGTTAAAAGGGCTAATGTTCCAATTTGTTTAATGCATATGCAGGGTACACCCCAAAATATGCAGATTTCTCCGTCTTATAATAATGTAATCAAGGAAATTAAAAAATTCTTACAAGAAGCTATTAATAGAGCAGAACAAGCTGGAATATCGTCGGATAAAATTTTAATTGATCCTGGAATTGGTTTTGGCAAAACAGCACAAGATAATTTGGTGATCTTAAAAAATCTGCATAAATTGTCTTTGCTAGATAAAAAAATTGTTATTGGAATATCAAGAAAATCTTTTATTGGTAAGATGTTAGGTCTTGAAGTTAAACAAAGACTTGAGGCATCGTTAGCTACTCTTTTTTTAGCGTTTCAAAATGGTGCAACAGTTTTTCGTGTACATGATGTAGGGCCAAGCAAAAGATTTCTAGATATGGTTCAACTGTTGAACATCTAACAAGTTTTCCTTTATATTATGGTTTGATCTTTTGCTATATAAAATGTATACACTTAGTTCAATTTCGAAGATCAATTTCAGCTTAGTTTACGCAATAATGACCCAAGAATGATATAAAAAGAGGTTTTTATGAGCCAAAACAAACGTAAAATTTTTGGTACAGATGGAGTAAGAGGTAAGGCTAATCTTTCGCCCATGGATTCAGAAATGGCCCTAAACTTGGGACGTGCTGCTGCCAAAGTTTTTCGTAAAAATGGCAGGCGTTGTCGCATTGTTATAGGTAAAGATACCAGATTATCAGGATATATGATTGAAACAGCTTTAGCTTCTGGAATTTGTTCCATGGGTGCTGATGTTTGTCTGGTTGGTCCATTGCCTACGCCAGGAATTGCTTTTATCACGCGCAGTATGCGTGCTGATGCTGGAGTAGTAATTTCAGCATCGCATAATAGTTACGATGACAATGGCATAAAGTTTTTTGATAGTTATGGCTTTAAGCTTCCAGATGAAGTTGAATTAAAAATGGAAAATTTTATTTTACGGGGAAATATGACTGATGACCGGCCTACAGGAGAAAGAGTAGGTAAGGCTGTGCGTATTGATGATGCAGGTGGACGCTATATTCAATTTTTGAAAACTACTTTTCCCCAGCACTCACTCTTGGAAGATTTTACCTTGGTTGTGGATTGCGCAAATGGAGCTGGTTATAAAGTTGCGCCAGCTGTGTTTGAGGAGCTTGGCGCCAGGGTAATTAAAATTGGCACCACTCCTGATGGTTCCAATATTAATAAGGGTTGCGGTTCCACAGATACGGTACGTATGCAAGAAGTAGTGCGTCAAACCGGAGCAGACTGCGGAATTGCCCTGGACGGCGATGCAGATCGGATAATTATGTGCGATGAAAAAGGGGAAGTTGTTGATGGAGATGCTTTAATGGCTATCTGCGCAGATCGCATGCGCAAAAATCAGACATTGTCCAAGAATACCTTGGTGGCTACAGTTATGAGCAATTTGGCCCTTGATCATGCCATGCAAAAAGCTGGTATTAATGTGGTTCGCACTGCAGTTGGCGATCGCTATGTAATTCAGGCTATGCGCGATAATGAATATAATATAGGTGGCGAGCAATCCGGCCATTTAATTTTCTTAAACCACAATACCACAGGAGATGGGATCTTGGGTGCTTTGCAGATTTTATCTATTATGATGCAGGAAGGTAAAAAACTTTCTGAGCTAAAGCAGATATTGGAACCTTTTCCTCAGGTATTGGTTAATTTAAAAGTTAGAGAAAAGAGAGATTTTTCCGTGATTCCAGAAATTAACAAAACCATTTCAAGATGCGAGCGTGAATTAGGAAGCGATGGCCGTTTGGTTATTCGTTATTCAGGAACGGAAAACATCGCCCGGATTATGGTGGAAGGTAAATATCAAGATCGGATTAATGAGATGGCTAATCAACTAGCTGGTCTGATTAGTACGCATTTAGGATAGAAACAATGCTCAGATTAGGTGTAAACATAGATCATGTAGCAACAATTCGTCAGGCTCGTGGTACATCATATCCCAACATCTTGGAAGCAGCCAAATTAGCCTGTCTTGGTGGTGCAGATCAAATCACCGTACATTTGCGTGAGGATCGGCGCCATATTCAAGATGCAGATGTGTATGAACTTAAGTCTGCCCTTAAGAAAATTCCCTTGAATTTGGAAATGGCGGCTGTGGATGAAATTGTGAAAATTGCCTTAAATCTTAAGCCTCAAATTTGCACACTTGTTCCAGAAAAAAGACAGGAGCAAACCACGGAAAGTGGTTTAAATCTGATTAAAGATTTTAATCTCCTGCAATCAGCGTTGAAAACAATACAAGCAGCTAAAATTCAAGTAAGTTTATTTATAGAGCCTAATTTAGAAGATGTTAGAGCAGCCAAGGAATTAAAAGCAGAAATAGTGGAATTTCACACCGGTCCTTATGCTTTAGCCATTGACGCTGCTCTTAAAAAGAAAGAGCTAGAAAAAATCAAAAAAGCTGCATGTCTGGCTAAACAAGCCAGGCTTAAAGTTGCGGCTGGTCATGGTTTGCATTATGAAAATACTACCGAACTTATCCAAACTGTGCCAGAAATTGAAGAACTAAATATTGGCCATGCCATTGTGGCCAGAGCCGTCTTTATAGGTTTAGAAGGTGCTGTAAGGGAAATGAAGGAATTATTATGATTTTAGGAATCGGCATAGACATTGTAGATGTTAGAAGAATTGAAGATATTATTGTGCGTTGGCAAGATGCTTTTTTAAGACGCGTGTTTACTGATGATGAAATCAGGCATTGTAATAACAAGAAAAATCCTGCGCAGCGTTTTGCCACGCGTTTTGCAGCTAAAAAAGCTTTTATCAAAGCGCTTTATCCCAAAGGGGAGACAAATTTTTCCTACACAGACATTGAAATTGGCGAGAAAAATCGTCGCCCAGTGGTTAACCTTTTTGGCGCTGCTAAGACTCATGCAGCAGCAGCAGAGATCAAAAATATACACCTGATGCTTTCCCATGACGGAAATTACGGTGTGGCAAATGTAGTGCTTGAATCATGAAGCTAGTGAGTTCCCAACAAATTCGAGAAGCTGATCATAAAACTATACAGGAATATAATATTCCTTCTTTAACCCTCATGGAGAGGGCTGGCCAAGGATTGGCTGATTTTATAGCGGAAAAGTTTTCTCCGAATCGCGGATCAATTGGCATATTAGTTGGCCGCGGAAATAATGGCGGAGATGGTTTGGTTGCAGCCAGACATCTTTTAGCCAAGAATTATGATGTAGCTGTTTTTTTGCTGGCGCCTGTTCATGATCTTTCACCAGATGCCCAAGCTAATTGGGAACAATTATTTGTCTTAAAACCAAATTTCTATGAAATTGAAAGTGTGGCAGATTTAAATAATTACTATCCCCATCTAGCTGGCTGCGCCTGCTTAGTTGATGCTATTTTTGGCACAGGTCTTTCCAAAGAAATTAAAACTCCTTTTCGAGAGGTTATTGAATTTGTCAATAGCTTGGGTCGGCCGATTATTGCGTGTGATCTTCCTTCGGGTTTGTCTGCAGACACTGGTTTGCCTTTGGGCAGTGCAATTAAAGCCAAGTGGACGGTTACTTTTGGTTTGCCAAAAATTGGTTTATATTTGGGGCAGGGTTCTTTTTATGCGGGTAAAGTTGAAATAATAGATATTGGTTTTCCCAAACAAGTTATAGATAGTTTGGATACAAAATTTCATTTACTTGATTGTGAAAATTTCCCTGTCTTTTTTAAAGAGCGCGACATCAATAGTCATAAAGGAAACTTTGGCCATGTTTTGGTGCTAGCTGGCGCTGAAAATAAATTAGGTGCTGGCTATTTGGCAAGTATGGCAAGTTTGCGGTCTGGTTGCGGTTTAGTAACTTATGCTTTGCCGGAAAACAGTTTTAATAAATTTGATGCACGGTTCCCCGAAATTATGCCAGTAGGCTTGCCAGATCGAGATCGTGGTCATTTACATCCAGGTGGTTTGGAAAAAGCCCTAGAAATAAGTCAGGATAAAACTGTCATAGCTTTAGGTCCAGCACTTGGTACGCACCCAGAAACAAAGTCTTTTATTTTGGATTTTATTAAAAGGGTGCGTAAACCTTTGGTAATTGACGCTGATGGCTTAAATATTTTAGCAGAAAATCTTGCTGTGATTGATCATCGTTTAGAGCCAACTGTTTTAACTCCCCATCCAGGTGAGATGGCCAGGTTGGTTGGTAGTGAAAAGGTTAAAGAAGAAAACCGCGTGCCATTGGCCTTAAATTTAGCTGCTAAACATAAATGCTATGTGGTGCTAAAAGGGCATAACACAGTAATTGCCACTCCAGAAGAAGAAATATTTATTAATCAAACCGGAAATCCAGGCATGGCCACCGCTGGCATGGGCGATGTTTTAACTGGTATTATAGCAAGCTTGCTTGCCCAAGGATTGCCAACTACTGAGGCGGTGCTGGCTGGAGTTTATTTTCACGGTCTGGCTGGTGACATAGCAGTCAAACAAGTTGGCGAAAGAGGCCTGGTGGCTTCAGATTTAATCAAGGCCTTGCCAGAGGCAATGACGAAAAATGAATAAAATAACAACATCACCAGAAGAAACTAAAGAATTGGCCGCTAAACTTGCTCTCAAGTTAAAGCCAGGCCATGTTTTGGCTTTGGAAGGCGAGTTGGGTAGCGGCAAGACTTGTTTTGTGCAAGGTTTGGCCCAAGCCTTGGGTATTCCTAATAATCGTTATGTGCGTTCCCCTTCATTTACTTTGATCAATGAATATCAAGGCAAGATTCCTTTATATCATTTTGATTTTTATCGCTTAAATAATCCTGCTGAAGTGGCTGATTTAGGTATTGAAGAATATTTTGACGGCCAGGGAATTACTGTGGTGGAATGGGCCAATAAATTTCCCGGCACATTGCCGGAGAGAACCGTGCATATTAGATTTGAAATTATTTCAGAAAATGAAAGAAAAATATCTTTTAATAACGGGATTAGTTTATGAAATTCGAATATCTAAGATCTAAATTCTAAACAAATCCAAATTTTCAAATTTCAAATGTTCAAAACAAAATGTTTAGAATTTTGGTAATTTGAATTTAGATATTGTTTAGGATTTAGGATTTCGAATTTAGATATTTAATGGAGTAGAAGATGAGTTATGACCTTACAATAATCGGTTCTGGCCCGGGTGGCTATGTTGCCGCGCTTTGCGCAGCCAAATTGGGCGCCAAAGTAGCTCTTGTCGAGAAAAGTGAAATCGGCGGCGTGTGTTTGAACCAAGGTTGTATTCCCACCAAGGCTTTGGCTGCTTTTGCCCATAAATTGAATCCACATTTTGCTGAAGCTTGCGAACACAAACAAAAAGTAGTTGAGACTTTAAGACAAGGAATTGAAAAACTGCTTAAAGGAAATAAAATTGAAATTATCAAAGGCGAAGCAAAATTTACTGATTCTAACCAGATTGCTGTAAATGGAAAAAATATTGATACCAAAAAAATCTTAATTGCCACAGGTTCAGCGTGGTGGACACCACCTGGTCTTACTCTAGATCATAAATTTGTCATTACTAGTGATGATTTATTGAACTGGAAAGATTTGCCAAAATCAATCTTGATTGTTGGTGGAGGAGTGGTTGGTTGTGAATTTGCCTCGATTTTAAATAACTTTGGTGTGCAAGTAAGCATTGTGGAAGCTATGAACTCTCTCTTGCCCATGGTGGAAGGCTCTTTAACCAGATTGCTGGCTAATTCATTTAAGCAAAAGGGGATTAATGTTTTAACAGGCACAACTGTAGTTTCAGTATGTCATGGCGAGGGCGAGGATGTCATTCCCGCGAAAGCGGGAATCTCCGTTCTGCTTAGTAACAATGAAGAAAAAAATGTTGATAAAGTATTGGTGTGTGTGGGCAGAAGACCAAATACAACTGGATTGGATCTGGAAAAAATCGGAATTGAATTAACTGAAAAAGGCGCTATCAAAGTTAATGAAAAATTTGAAACCAATGTGGCTGGGGTTTATGCTATTGGTGATGTTATCGGCAATTGGATGCTGGCTCATGTTGCGTCTGCTGAAGCTATTTCTTGTGTAGAACAAATTTTTGGCAAAGGCCAACCTCTAAAATATCAAGCAATTCCTTCGCCGATTTTTACCATTCCTGAAATTGGGGCGGTTGGTCTAACTTCAGAGCAACTTAAACAGCAAGGTATAAATTTTAAAACTGGTAGATTTGCTTATGCTGCTTCTGGCAAGGCCTGGTGCGACAATGAAACAGAAGGAATGGCTTTAGTGCATGTTGATGATAAAGGTAAAATTTTGGGCGCGCATATTTTGGGCAAAGATGCAACTTTACTGATTGCTGAAGCTGCGCTGGCTATTGAACATGGTTTAACTGCCCATGATGTTGGCTCTACAATTCATGCTCACCCAACTTTATCCGAAATATTTGCTGAAGCTTGCTTGGATGCAGTGGGTGAAGCGATACATAAGGGGGGAACCCGTTCATCCTGAGCCCTTCGACAGGCTCAGGACAGGCTCGTCGAAGAATAAATTAATATGTGTTTTAATAAGTTAATCAAAATTTTTTCCGTTCATGGTGAGCTTGTCGAACCATGGCTATTGAGCAAATGAAAACATTTTATTTATATATTCTTAAATGCTCCGATGGTTCGTATTATACAGGTCATACCGATGATTTAGAAAAACGATTAGCTGAGCATGGGGAAGGATATTGCGAATATACTGTAAAGAGATTACCTATAGAATTAGTATTTTCAGATGAATTTGCTACAAGAGAAGAAGCTCTGGGTAGGGAAAGACAAATAAAAGGTTGGAGTCGAAAGAAGAAAGAAGCTTTAATTGAAGGTAATTGGGATAAATTAAAACAGCTGGCAAAAGGTGAATAGGACGTCCTTCGACAAGCTCAGGATGAACGGAATGAGTTGAATGGCTCAGGATGAACGGTACTTGACCGTTCATGGTGAGATATTTGGCGTACTCCGTTCGTGGTGAGCTTGTCGAACCACATAATGTGAGTACTATTTTTCATCCTTCGACAAGCTCAGGATGAACGGAATGAGTTGAATGGCTCAGGATGAACGGATTTTTTTATGTCTATTATTATCCAAAAGTATGGTGGTACTTCAGTTGAATCCCTAGAAAAAATTCAACTAGTGGCCCAAAGGATTGCCAAAGCGCATAGTGCTGGAAAGCAGGTAGTAGTGGTGCTTTCAGCTATGGCCAAGGAAACCAATCGTTTGTTGGGGCTGGCTAAAGAAATAAATCCAGAAGCTAATCCTAAGTTTACTGATATGCTGGCTGCCACAGGCGAGCAGGTGTCTATTGCGCTCATGGCCATGGCTTTGGAAAACTTGCAAATTCAAGCAGAACCTTTTTTAGCACATCAAATTGCTTTAATTACTGATGAGAACCACGGCCGGGCCCGTATTCGAGAAATCAATATCGAGCGTTTACAGAAAGCGCTAAACCAAGGCAAAGTAGCTGTGGTTGCTGGTTTCCAAGGTGTTACAGTTGAAGGTGCCATCACCACTATTGGTCGCGGCGGCAGCGACGTTACAGCTGTAGCTTTGGCTGCAGCGCTTAAAGCAAGTTCCTGTGAAATATTTACTGATGTAGAAGGCGTGTTTACTGCAGATCCGCGTTTATGCGAAAACGCCAGAAAATTAAATCAAATCTCTTATGAAGAAATGTTGGAACTAGCTGATTGCGGAGCAAAAGTTTTGCACACTCGTTCCGTAGAAATTGCTGCCAAATATGGAGTAAAAGTTCAGGTGCGATCTTCGTTTAGCGAAGATAGCGGTACTTGGATTGTTCCAGAGGAGGAAGTTATGGAAGATGCGTTAGTGTCTGGCATTACTTGCAATATTAACGAAGCCAAAGTTGCCATCAGGCAAGTACCAGACAAGGTGGGCGTGACCGCCCATATTTTTGAGCCAATTGCTAAATCAAATATTAACGTAGATATGATTTTGCAAAATGTTTCTGAAGCAGGGTTTACAGATTTAACTTTTACTGTGCCAAAAGAAGATTTAAAAAAAGCCATTGCCTTAACTGAAGTAGTGGCTAAAAAAGTTGAAGCAGGCCGGGTAGAAGCAGCAGGAAATATTGCCAAGATTTCTATAGTGGGTGTGGGCATGCGTTCGCATGCTGGCGTTGCGCACACGATATTTGAAACTTTGGCCAATCAAGGAATTGGCATTCAAATGATTTCTACTTCTGAGATTAAGGTTTCCGTAGTGGTTGATATAAAATATGCAGAACTGGCAGTGCGTGTGTTGCATGAGGCATTTAGTTTGGGAGGAAGCTAATCCACCTTTGAGGAGTCACTTTGTGCCACCTCGAAGATGGATTAAGGTTGTCATTCCCGCGAAAGCGGGAATCCAATGTATGAGATCCCCGCTTTCGCGGGGATGACAAACAGTGCAGGGATGACAAACAATGTATATTAAGGGTTCATTAACATTATTAGTTTTAGTTATGGTTGCACTATTTTTTCATGCAATTTCATTTAATACTAATTCAGGAACAAGTGATTTTGATCCAAAAATAACCTTTCCTGAACAAAAAATCTTGATCCATGGTCCACTTGATCTTAACCAAGCTACTGCAGAAGATTTAGATGCTATTCCTCAAATTGGACCATCTCTTGCGCGTCGGATAATTGAGTATCGCCAGGCTCATGGCCCCTTTAAAGATCTTGAACAATTAATTCAAGTAAAGGGTATAGGTGAGCGAAAATTAAAAATAATTGAACCATACGTTCGCTCAGGGTCCTCGCAATGACAACTTTTTAAGCAACATACGCAACTTTGGGGTCTGTTAGAACCGATACCCCGGTTGTAAGAGCACTCCGGAACTCGGGCGAAGGATGGCGTATAAGGTTGACATGTTGTTGGAGTAGTGAATGTTCGGTTTAGTTGCGCGAAGGAAGTGTGGTTTGGCGGCCTCTGCGTAAGTCGCCATCTAAGCCTAAAGAGCGACGTCGCAGGGCAGGCAAATTTTCGGCGTCTGAGAAAATTTGCCGTAAGCCAATCCACACTTCCTGGGAGCAACTTAAACAAGCTTATCTCAAGAGCCATCCTTTGTCTGATGAAGGAAAATTGACGATTTGCGGGTTTTCTCATTTTGAGAATAAAATCTGGCAAAATTTAGTCCGTCTGATTTTTGGAAAAAAATAAATTAGGGTTTGCGAGATGTTTTCAAATCTGGCAAACTCCGCTTAATTATTATGCCTTTTCCAATTTTTCACATCATATCATCGCTCTTTACGATATTCGACGTACGAAGTACGACTGACGGCTTTTATATGGCATTTCCTTTGCAAATAATAGGGTGGGGTAAGATGTGCAGCAAATACCAGGAGGTATTGTGATGAGAAATTTACGTTTACTTGGAATTTGTTTGTTTAGTTTTTTGCTTTTGGCAAGCAGCCAAGTTTGGGCCCAAACTTTTTCCGCACCTGTGCCTGTTGGCTCAGATGATGCCCAAGTAGCTAATATACCAGCAGCACTTCGCAGCAGCAGAAGCAGCAATGCTACTAATCTGAAATTTTTCAATCATCCTGCTACTGCTAGCGGCACTGCAAACTTTAGTACAACTAGTCTTGATGTTACTTTAGAAGGAATAACCTATAATATGCCAGTTCAAGATCTAGTGGCTGTGCCAGGTTTAATGGCTGAACCACGAGTCCGGGCTACAGACTTAAGCCAAATGTTGGATGAAATGATAGCAGTAGCTTTAGGTTCAGGCAGAAGTAGCAGTGAATTTGTAGAACCTATGCAGGGTTTTTGCCCAGAACCTTTGGTAATTGAAAATTCTGTTTGGAATGTAGCTGGTAGAAATGCAGCTATAACCATTAATTTCATGTGCGATGTGCAAAGATCAACTCGTAGTCGACCTAATTTTTATAATCAAAGCGATTATCAACTTGAAGTTGCTGATATTCGCAACACCACAGGTGCAGGTGAGTTTGCAACTTTAATTGATGGCGATGCTTTGGTGCCAACTGCACTTGGCGATGCCCAGCAAAGTTTAGCACCATATTCAGCGCAAACCTATCCAACTACAATCGGCAGTGACCAACATTTTGCCTATCAGGGTAAGTTGATTGAGGAAAGACCTGGTATGGCTAGGATTAGACACATTGAAAATCTGGTAGCCCCTTATGTAAATATGTTTACCTATGGCTTGGCAGATTTGGAACAAAGTGTTGTAACTGCAGCTTATGATCCGGTTTTGGTTGAAAAGCTGGTGGCTTTAGCGGGAAATTTTTTCAGCGCTGATCTTGCTGGTGTTCCAGCAAGTTGCAGAGGTTCTGAAGGTTGTTTTTTAGGCCAAGCTACAATTGATCCAAGCATGCCAGGTTTTGAAGGATTGTATGAAGCACTTTTAACTCATGTTTCTCCATTAATCTTTTTCCGCAAAGATCAGAGCCAACACAGATTGCGCTTATCAGGTTATTCTACCTTGCAGTTTGCAGATATAGATATAGAGCATCTTCCAGGCACAATGGGTAATTTTTTATGGCAGATGTTGATGAGTTTAAATTTTAATACTATTGATGTTCAACACATTGCCCGGCAAAGTGATGGCCAGCATTTTCTGGCTGTGGTTAACCAAGCCACTCTTGGTAGCATCGATTATCCAGTTGTTGATTTGGCCCTAAGGCGAGTGCCTTTTAGTGATGGTAGCTCTTACAACTGGCGCGCTCTGTTGGGCACAGGCGCTGGCACTGGTTTTGTTCCTTTGCGCCATGCTGGAGAACCAGGTGAAATATATTTTCCGCATAGTGCAGTTTCTTATGTTACTTTTTGGCAGCAGGAAAATGACTCAATTAATCCTAATGAAGCTTTTCAGCCAGTTGCTTTTGGTTTGATTGGCCCTGGCGCATATTCCTCAACCAATCTCACAGATGTAATTGGCGACACAACCAGACAATATTTTGTAGTAGCTTCTGGTGATATAACCACAATTACTGACGCAATTGTTCCACCAAATTATTATATCTATAAATTTACCACTGAACCTACAGAAGAAAATGCCTTGTATTTTGATCCTCAACCAGCACGGGATAATGCCAATATTTGGCCCACACCAGGTATTGTTGCTGAGCCTTATTTGGTGAAGTCACCATACGGTTTTGCTCCTTATGAAGTGCAAGCAGCAGACCTGGATGGCAATGGCTGTTCGGAAATTATCTTAACTCATCGTGGAGCTGATACAGCTTGGGTTCCTCCTCTAGCAGATGAAACCTTTAGTAACAGGCCTGGTGAAAATGTTCGGTTCCAAAGCAGCGTGCCAGATGATCACAGAATGTTTTCTGATTGCTTTACTGTTTATTTTGGCCAAGTTTCTGGAGATAAGTGCGTGTTTGGAACCAGTCGCCGCGATTTTTGCGGCGCTTTGGAATCTTCCCGCCAAATTGCTTCAGTTGCTATTACAGACACCAACAATGACGGCCATTTAGATATAGTTGCTGGTGATCTAGTGCCTTATGAAGTTCCAGGCACTGGAACCTATACTGGCTATGCTCATGTTTATGAAGGCCCAATTATTCCGACCGCATCTGGCGGTTCAGTAAAGACCCGTGGCGAGGCAGATGATTATATCCGTTTTGGTTATGAAACCACTACTTATTCACCATTTAGTGAAGCTTCAGGAACGCCGGCAGATTATTTAGCAGAGCTTGCTGAAGGTTCTGATAAAGGTGTTGTTGGCGTGGGAAAACTCACCGTAGATGCCAACGGCAACTTAGCTGCTGTGCTTGGTTTGCCAGTGATGTTGCCTTCAATGGGTTGTCCTCAATATGATGTTCGTGAAGATACAACTGTAGCTAGCTGGCCGGAAATGTGGATGGCGCTTTTGCGTGAACGCGCTGTGCCAAATTCCAGCAGATTAACTGTTGAAGGTTATTCCAATATCATGCCAGCTAGATGTATAATTCCTGGGGATATGCCATCACCTCCATCTTTCCCCAGACGTGAGCCAATTCCCAGACCTGAGACAGGACCAGATCCATTATTAGATGATGGAGGAGGAAGCGGTCCATTAGATGAAACTACTGGGGAGTATTGGGTCCCAGACTTTAGTGGCAGATTAACTCCAGGTGATGATGGAAGGCTAATAGGACCAGATTATAGAGAAAGAATATGTCTAAATCCTGAGTATATATATCGTTCTGGAGAGAGTGAGACATTACCTTGCTGTAGCAGATGTGAAGATATATCCAGCCCTCAATTAGCGCTATGCAGGGATTATTGTGATGGCCCAGGAGAACTTGATGCTGATTTTGAAGTAATGTGTGAGCATATAATGGAAGAATGCGATGATGGTGATGACTCTCTTGGTCGATATAGAATGGACCCAGACTTTAGTGGCAGATTAACTCCAGGTGATGCTGATGGGTTAGATGTACCAAGGGATAGATTTGGGCGACCAGAAATTCCTCCAGCAGGTAGTGGTCCGGGAGTTCCAGGTACTGCCCAAGTGCCAGGTGTCAAGCCAGGTGAAGATCCTACTTTGCGGCCTGGTCCTGTATATTCGCCAGCTGACATACCAGCAGAAACCAGCCCAACTATTGGAGAAATTGCTGGGCCTAGACTTCAATTACCACGAGTGTGTGAGGACAACCATGAATATTTGGATTGTTGTGCTGTTGCCACCACCTGTGATTCTAGCCAATTTGAAACAGGTCGAACAAGTCTAGAGGAATGTTTACGTTTTCACTGTGTGCCGAGTTTCTTAGGTAGATTACCAGAATATAATGTGCTTTGCGAGATGATTCAGTGTTGCGTTAATAGTCATGAACCATGTCCAATCGGAGAACCAGAAAGCTCTTTAGACAAAACAAATCGCACCAAATTCCTGGCCAAAGATTCTGAAGGTAGCGACAGTGATAGCGCGGACAGCAATGAATCTGACTTTGCCAGAAAGTGCGATAGAGTTTATGATTCTCAAGCCAGTTATTTGGCTTTTATAGATGAATTAAAATTAGCAGCAGCTCAAACCAAAGATGATTCAAAAGCTGGTGCTAACCAAGCAGCTCCTAAGAAAACAAAACTTGGTTTAGTGGTTGATCAATACTTAAAGCAGCTGAATGTCCCTGAAGAACAAGCTCAGAAGATTAGCCAGGCCTTGCAGAATTATTTTGCAGGTCCTCCGCAATCGCTGGCAGATGTATTAATTAGGCCGATTCTATTCCAGCTTATTTATGATATGAAGCTAGCACCTGTAAATCCAGAAACCAAACCTAATGCTAAAAATATGTTGGAAGTGAAGCCGTTCGTGGTGAGCCCTTCGACTTGTCAACCGTTCGTCCTGAGCTTGTCGAAGGACGAAAATGTATCTAAGTCATCCTTCGACAATGCTCAGGATGAACGGGGAATATCAAAAGTATTAAACTATCTCACCAGCCTGTTTGTTAACGAAGCCCAGGCAGCAGAGTTTGTGGATGCGCCGTTTAGCAGCCACTTCCGCTTGCCACGTGGTCAAGTTATGCGTGGACCAAAAGAAATGACGGTTGTGCTAAAAAGCACAGCTGGCTTAGAACCAGAAGAACCTATCTTTGATGAAGAAGCAGCAGAAGATGATCCCAGCACCACATGCCCAACTTGCGCAGATTGCGCTTGTCCCTGTGCTTGCTGCCCAACAGAAGATGGCCGGCCTTGCGCTATGGCTGATGCCATAGAAATTGTAACTAGATGTACAGGCTGGTCCACGCCAGTAGCTAAAAAACAAGGCCAAGAGATTAATCGTTTAATCAGAGATGCAATTCGCGAAGGCGGCGGTGAACCTAAGGACAATGATTTCTTCTGTGAATCAGAAGCAAAGATGCAGGTTTGGCTGAACATACCCCAGGCTGCATCAATTTCTAAAGCCAGCACAACCCAGCAATTTAGTGCTGTGGTGGCGCCCAATGCCTTAATCCAGGTTAGTGGCACCTATCCAGATGATTATACTTTAAGCGATAAGCTGCCTACCAAAACCCATACTGTTGATTCGCCCAAAATTCTATTTCCGCTAGCTTCAAGTGCAGGCGCAGGTAAAGCAACTTTTACCATGCCCAATCTTTCTTTAGCTGCAGAAGGTGTTTTTGACAGCGCCATTAACGCTGCACTTTCTCAAGCAGCGCCGTTAGAAGCAGATTTGGTGACCAGCATTGGTGTTTTGGATACTGGAACTTATAACTTAAATAATGTGCTGCAAATTGATATTAATGCTGCTCCAACGCAAGGGCTGGCAGTTAATAGTGATATCGGCTCTGCTGTAATCTATATGCAAGATAATATTCGTCCCTATCTGTGTTCCTGGACAGCTAGTTGTCCAGATACAGAAGCAACTTTACCAGAGAATTCATTTGCCGAGCTGAACTTTAAAGAATTCTTGGCAGCGGTAAAAGAGAATGCCAGAGAGTGTAAGAACGGCTATTGTCCGCATAAAGTTTTTGAAAAAGGTTGGCCAGCCTATCAGCGCTATGGCTATATCTGGGTTCAGGATAAAACTGTCCTGTCTGAAGCCAGTGCCAATATGACCAATATACCAATTGGCTATGTGGGCGGAATGCCTTTTGAGACAGCTGCCGGCAGTGGTTGCGGTTGTTCTATCAATGCTCCAATGCCAAATCTGTTAAGCTTGATTGTGATGCTATTATTTGCAGGTTTGCCAATTGGAATTAGATTGATATATTTTAGGAGGAGGTAATATGAAGAAACTAATTTATAGTTTGTTGATTATTGGTCTGGTTGGTATTTCAGCCAAGTTGGCAGCTTTTTCTGGTCCAATTCCTGTGGTTGTTGATCAAGGCCAACACTCCAGACATGGGGCAGAGGCAACTGTCTATGGCACGCAAACAGAAGCTACAAATTTAATGTTTGGCGCTCATCCTCCTGCTCCTGGAGTCGACCAAAATTTTCATACCATAGAAGTAAATGTAGAAGGAGTGGAAGAACCGATTAAGATTCAAGATATTGTGGCCACTCCTGGTATGCTTCCTCCTGGTGAAGGTGAAACTTTGGCAGAGATGATTTTGAATGTTCCGGTAAGGGCCGGATATTTGGGGCGTGATCCATCAAGCGGGGCAGTTACGCCAGCGATGAATCCAGCCCAAGCTTTTTGTCCTGATTCTCCTGAAGTGGATTTTGTAACTTCTTTTCCCTTTCATGAAGAACTGGAATTTGAATGCAATGCCTTAAGTAATTATAACCGCTCCAATGTTCAGCTAGAATTAGCTGATATTAAAAATGTTGCTGATAATGCTGAATATGACCGAATCGGTGGCACAGCATTAGTGCCAGGTGTGGTTGGCAGTGCCGAGCAATCAAAATATCCAGGCGCTAATCCAGCAACTGTTAGTAGCCATAATTTTCCCTTTACCTGGATTTGGGGTCTTAATCGTTTAACCAGACCATATTCTGCTGTTTTATCATATGGTTTATCTTATTTTGATAATGCGCTGGTTTCTGCCGCCTATGATCCCGTGTTTCTAAATTATGCTAATGCGCGTTCAACTGTAATTGTAGAAGGTAATCCAGCTGATATTTCAACTTGGGCCACTTATGATCAAACTAATATTGATTTATTGCATTTCCCGAGAGTCTCTCTTTTCTTATCTTCCCATATTTCACCTTTAATAGCTTATTTTCCTCAAGCAGGTGCGGTGAAATTAGCTGGCTACACTTCTTGGCAGTTTGGCGATCTGGATCTTACTAATTTACCGCGTTCTCTAAGAAGAAGTTTAATAGGCGATCCGCCTGATGACCCTGGTTTTATCTGGAAATTCTTGATGGGTATGAATATCAATCCTATCGATGTACAATCTTTTCCAGCTACAGCCAGTGGGCCGGCCCGCCTGGCAGTTATTAACCAAGCAACTCTTGGTAGTCTGGATCAATGTGTGCGAGGTAATAGGGGGGTCTGCCTTGAGTTTGTTGATGGAACAGCAAGCTGGCGGGAAGCGCTAGGGACAAATCCCGGGAACACCATAGATGGTTTTAGACCACTAGCTTCCAGTAGTGGTGAAACTGCTGCATACTATCTGCCTCATGATGTAGTTTCATATGTAACTTTCTGGGAAATTGATCAGGAAACAAGCAGGGTATCAGCCAATATTAATAAGAGGTGGAATCCTGTAGCTTTTTCGCTTATTGGTCCAGGTGCTTATAGCTCTGCGATTCTAGTTGAGCAACCTTCGCCTGATGAAACAATGTCTGAAGCTGATCGTGAAAAACAAACAGATAGATTTTTGCTAGTTGCTTCTAGTGAAGTAGCTCCTGATAACAGTTATTATGTTTACAAGATAGCTCCCAAGGTATTGGGAACCAATGAAAACCTTCTGTATTTTGATCCAGCACCAGGTGAATCTGCTGAACCAAATGTAGGGCAGAAACTGCCAGGTATTGTTGGTCAACCTTTTAGGGTAATGCCGCCTTATCCTGGTTTTGCTCCTTACGAATTAAAGACAGCTGATATAAATAGAGATGGTTGTGATGATATGTTTCTTACTTGGAGGGGAGCTGATATTCTGCCTGCCAAAACAGATGAAAGATTTGAAAATGATTATGAGCAAGCAGTTCATTTTAAAAATAGTTCAGCTTCAACCGCTGAAGCAGCTAATGATGAAATGTTTTCTAATTGTTTTACGGCTCATCTGGCTATAAAAGCTCCAGGCGGAAGTTGCGTTTTTCAGCCTAGTTCACGGTACATACAACATTATTGCGATTCTTATTTAGGTGATGGTAGTCCAGCTAGCAGACCGCGAGCTCAAATAGCATCTATTACCATTGGTAACTTTAATGGCAATGATCTGCTGGATGTCGTAGCCGGCAATCTGATACCTATGCAGGTTCCGGGGAACAACGAATACGCTGCTTATGGATTTCTTTTTAACGATATAAGTATTGTTCCAGAAAGCAGCCCTGGTTTCTTTTCTCCAGATACTGCTGATGATTTTGTGCGAATTGGTTATAAAACAACAACAGAAGCACCTGCAGGCTCAGGGTCAGAATATTTGCTGGCCATAGCTAGGAATGGAAGTGATGTCACTAGAAGGGCTGGCGTGGCCAAATTGTCTGTAGATGAAAATGGCAATATCGGTGCTATTAGTGGTTTGCCCTTGATGATGCCCAAAATGGGTTGCCCAGATTGGACAAATCCAAACAATGCAGAAGTACAAAGTCCTATAGAATCTTATTTAGCAATTCATTATAATCGAACAAATATTGATCCAGCAGGCGGGGGCATGAATGCAGCCAGAGATAGTGCTGGTAATATTATGCCTATGCGCTGCGGAGTTACCGAGCCTGTGGTTTATGATTGTCCGGCTATTCCTCTTGATGGCGAGTGGTGGGTATTGCATGAATGTTGTCAAGATTGTTCTGATGTAATGAGGTCTGGTGATTTTTATGAATGTTGGAATTATTGCGATCCTAATGAATATCCAATGCGTCTATTATGTGCTCCTGAATATGCTGGTGATCCAGTTCTTAGAGCAAGATGCAGAATGTTTCAGAATATGTGCGCAGGTTTAGAACCCTGTTTGGGAGATGGAAGTGGTGATTGTTTGGATCCTTTGAGAGGTACAGGAGAATTTAATTGTTGTGGTGTATTAGATGATGCGAGAGTTGCGAGAGATTGTTCAGATCTAAATATTTTTGATGATGATCCTCCAACTATGTTAGATAATTGTTTAGAAGTTTATAATGATTACTGCTACAGCGAGTACGAAACCTATCAAACCTTCTGTGATTTAATGCGTCCATGTGCTGGTGATGGTGCCAGCTTAGGTCTGCCCAATGAAAGATCTCAGCACTATGCTTGCAATACTGATCGCATCTATGATTCCAAAGCAGCTTTTATTGCAGAGCTAAAAAATTTAATACCTGCTGCTCTGCAAGTTAAAGAAACAGCACCAAGCATTGGTGATTTGCGCGCTAAACCTGGCGTTGCCGCAACCAAAGTTGAGCAATTGAATAAGATTACACCAATACCGATAATCTTGGAGCAAGAAATCAAAAAATCTCTGATGAGCTCAAAAGAAATGACTGAACAAAAAGCTAATGAGATTATTAAATCATTAAGACAGGTGATGTTAGAAAATGAAAACACCTTACCAGTAATGTTAATTCAACCATTCTTAAAACTATTTGTTAATACTCAAACTGAAGAACAGTCAGCAAAACAACCAGCTGCAAAACAAGAACCTGAACTCAAGCTAAAACAAAAGACTAGCTGGTTGGATAAATTAACTGGCCTGTTGGTTAATGATGCTTATGGTTTTGAAGTTCCAGGTTTGGAAACCAATACCCGTTTTTCCCGTGGCAAAGCCATGCCAGGTTTAAGGGAAATGACTGTTGTGCTCAAAGGAGATTTTCCAACTCCAGATGAGCCAACTGTGCCACCGCCTGTTGATCCAACTGGAACTTGCCCAAGCTGTCCGCCAGAAGGTTGCCCTTGTCCTTGTGCTTGCATGCCTGGTGAAGGTTCACCATGTTCTGTGTCAGATGCAGTGGAAGTGGTTAGTCGTTGCACAGGTTGGTCCTCGCCAGCAACCAAAGCGCTTGGCATGGATATGAACAAGCAAATCCGTGATGCAATTCGCGAAGGCGGCGGAGAGCCTTTGGATAATGATTTCTTCTGCGAATCAGAAGCAACCTGGAAGGTTTGGATCACTGTGCCTGAAGCAGCAAACATCACCAAAGCTGCATCCACTGGTGATTTTACTGGCCAAGTAGCTAACAGTTTATTGGTCCAAAGAGGCGGCAATGTTTTGGTTGATTATAAAAAACAAGACAAATTACCTTCCAAGACTAATATTATTTCCCAGCCAATGATTATTTTGCCGCCACTAGTGCCTGCTGATTTTGCGGCCATGGCTACTTTTATCACTCCTGAGCTGGATCTTTCCCTAGCTACTCAGGCTGCGGAAGTTTCTCTTGGCTCAGTTGATACTTCTTTAAGCTCAAATCTGGCTGCAGCTGTTCCAGTGCCTGCAGATTTGGTTACCAGTGTTGATCTATATGATACTGGTGTGATGTCTTTTAATAATGTCTTGCGTTGGGAACGAGAGGCAGCGCCAACTCAAGGTAAGGCTGCAGATAGCACTATTGGTTCAGCAGTGCATCTGGTTGAGATTGATACACCACCCACATTGTGTTCCTGGACCGCAAGTTGTCCAGACACAGAAGCAACCTTGCCGGAAAATTCCTTGGCAGATTTAGATTTTGAAAAAGTCCTGGATTATATGCGAGATCATGGCCGGTTGTGTCAGAAGGGTGTTTGCGCGCCTGAGTTTTTTGAACAATGGCCGCCATATCTAAGACTCAACTTTGCTTTGGTTCAATCCAAAACCACTGGTGTGCAAGCTGTTCCTTTTGCCGGCATTGCAGGCATAACTTTCAAAGGCAAAGGCGGTGGTGGTTGCGGTTGCTTGATTTCTGGTGAAAAAGTAAGCCAGGTGTCTATGATTGCTATGCTGCTGATGGTTGGTATGCTTGGTGGCGGATATTTATTGGTAAGAGTGAGGAATAAGAGGAAGTAATCAATATTAGTCCTTCGACTAGGCTCAGGACGAACGGAATGATTGGAGTCCGCTCATCCTGAGCCTTTTTCTTGTCCGCTCATCCTGAGCTTGTCGAAGGATGACTTTTTTTATCCCCAACTACCTCAAAACATTTGACTTTCTGGAATATATCATTACAATCGAAAAAAGATAATTATTCCAACCACCTGGAGGGGTAAAATATGAAAAAACTCTTAGTTTTGGCTCTGGTGCTGTTATGGACCGTGCCAGCATTTGCCAAACCCAAAAATGTTGACGTCATGAATTTTAATCCAACTACTGACGGCGGCAAGTACATGACCATTCATCAATCTAAAACCCTTTATCAATGGCATTTTAACGCTGGTATGTACACAAACTATGCCTACCAGCCCTTGGAATATGCAGATCCAACTGGAGCTAGACGTCGTGGTATAGTGGATGCTGTGCTTTCTTCAGATTTTCAGGCTGCAGTTGGTTTTACAGATTGGTTTTCAGCAGGCGTAAATTTGCCTGTAGTTTGGTTTGAATCCTATTACGATCCATCAGTGCGGGCAGCAGCAGTGCGTAAACAAAACATTAAGATGAAGCTGGGTGATGCGCGCTTGGAAATGAAATTCAGAATTTTAGATATTGAAAGATATCATGTTGGTTTGGCTGTAGTTCCTTTTATGTATTTTCCCTCAGGGTCTAGCACATATTTCTTAGGCAATGGCATGTGGTCACCTGGTGGAAAATTGGTTTTTGATGCAGATATTAAAAACCGCGTATTTCTAGCCTTAAATGCGGGCTATCGTAATTATAAACGCACTGTTTATGATGCTAACACGCCAAACGCGGTTATTAATGATACTTTGGAATTAGGCGGCGGTATCAACGTGCGCATCACTGATTCTTGGGCAGTATTGGGTGAAGTATATTCAGAAAGTGTTATCTCCGGTTTGTTCAAAAACCAATTGCAAAACCCAGCAGAATTTTTGGTTGGTGGCAGGTTTACTCCGCAAAAAACCGCCAAAGGCTTGGGAGTTACTGTAGCTGGTGGCCGGGGCATGACCACAGGTGTAGGTTCACCAGACTTTAGGATATTAGCTGGTGTTAATTACACCAAACCAAAAGTTGTGGAACTACCACCGCCTGTAGAAGTGGAAGTTGTGGCTGAGGAAAAAATTGTTATTACTCAAAAGGTTCATTTTGAATTTAATCAAGCAAGCATTAGGCCAGTATCTTATCCAATCTTGGATGATGTTGCTCATTTGCTAGAAATCAATCCGCAGATCAAAAAAGTTAGGGTGGAAGGGCATACAGACTGGATAGGTTCAGATGCCTATAATCAACAATTATCTGAACGCAGAGCCCAAGCTGTGCGGGATTATCTAATCCAAAAGGGCATAGCGCCAGATCGCTTGATAGCTGTTGGTTATGGCGAAATGAGGCCAATTGCGGATAATAACACCACCAAAGGCCGGGCCAGAAACCGCCGCACTGAGTTTACGGTGCTGGAATAGAAAGGAAGCATCCTTCGACCAGCCTGTCCTGAGCGAGATATTTACCCTTCGACAAGCTCAGGGCGAACGGTATCGAATCGAAGGGCTCAGGATGAGCGGAGATAATTTACCGTTCATGGTGAGCTAGTCGAACCATAAACAACAATTATCCTTGAAACCTAGGTAAATACAAGTTAAACCCAGGGGAACAATAGTTTCCCTGGGTTTTTTTTATGAATAATAGACATCCCCTAGCAACCCCTGTCCAATACGTTAAGGGCGTTGGTCCAGCATTAGCAGCCAAGCTTGAGCGCATGGGTATATTTACAGTTGGCGAGTTGCTTTCTGTAATTCCGCATCGTTATCTTGATCGACGCCAGATTTTCAAAATAAATCAATTAAGCGCAGGCAATGATAAAACCATTGTTGGCGAGATTGTCACCAGCGGCATTGCTTTTTTAGGACGCAAGCGCAAAAGGATTTATGAAGTAATTGTAAAAGATGAAACTGGAACAGTTTCCCTAAAATGGTTTCATTTTTATGAGCGCTATTATGATCAGAGATTTCAGGTTGGGCAAAAACTGTTTATCTCTGGCGAAGCTTTGGATTTTCAGGGGCAGATCCAATTTATTCATCCAGAAGTAGAACACATTACCAATGAATCTGAAGAAATAAAGGCCCAAATAATTCCAGTTTATCCATTAACAGAAGGGTTGCATCAAAAAACCATGCGCAAAATTGTGCGCAATGCCTGGGATAAATTCAACACTGCAGTTGAGCCGGTTTTTTCCGAGCAGTTAATTGAGCGGTTTGAATTAGAAGATCCGTGGACCTGCTTGCAAGAGCTGCATTTTCCAGCGCCTGATGCTGACTTATGTCTTTTAAATGAACATACTTCCCGCGCTCATGAAGTTTTGAAATTTGATGAATTGTTCTTTTTGGAACTAGGCATGGCTTTAAGAAGAAAAAAATATATTACAGAAGATGGGATTAGTTTTCCTGCTAGTCAACATTTAGAAGAAAGATTTTTCGCCAGTTTGCCGTTTCAACTAACTGCTGCCCAGCAAAGAGTTATTCAGGAAATCAAAGCAGATCAAGCCGCACCCAGACCTATGAATCGTTTGCTGCAAGGTGATGTGGGCAGCGGAAAAACTGTGGTGGCTTTGGCAGCTGCTCTAGCGCCAATTGAGGCAGGTTTCCAAGTGGCCATTATGGCTCCTACAGAAATTTTGGCTGAGCAGCATTATGAAACTATAAATAAATTGTTAGGTGAACATTCTGTCATTGCGAGGAACGCAAGTGACGAAGCAATCCAGTCTGGATCGCCACGTCGCTTCGCTCCTCGCGATGACAAAATCAAACATGCCCTCCTAACCAGCAACATCAAAGGCCCAGCAAGGGAGACCATCTATCAGCAAGTTGAATCTGGAGAAATTAATATTTTGGTCGGCACTCATGCTTTAATCCAGGATTCAGTTAATTTTAAAAATTTGGGTTTTGTGGTAGTAGATGAACAGCATCGTTTTGGCGTGATGCAGCGAGCCGCAATTGTGGGCAAGGCAACAAATGGCCAAAAGCCAGATGTGTTAATTATGACTGCCACGCCCATTCCCAGGACTTTGGCCCTAACTTTATACGGTGATTTGGATGTTTCGGTAATTGACGAAATGCCTAAAGGCCGGCAACCAATAATAACTCGTTTATACCAAGAAGTGCAGCGCGAAAAATTATATCAGGGTATGCGTCACGAGTTAAAAGCAGGCAAACAGGTTTATGTGGTTTATCCTTTAATTGAAGAAAGCGAAAAATTGGATCTTAAAAATGCCACGCAAATGAAAGAGGAGATAGCTAAGGTGTTTGAGCCGGAATTTAGGGTGGAATTGCTGCATGGCCGCATGTCTGGCGAACAAAAAGAAAACATCATGCATCAGTTTAAGGCTGGAACAATTAAGGTTTTGGTTACTACTTCAGTGGTGGAAGTTGGGGTGGACGTGCCCAATGCTTCAGTTATGGTGATTGAGCATGCTGAGCGTTTTGGTCTATCCCAGCTTCATCAGCTAAGAGGGCGGGTTGGCCGAAGTTCTTATCAATCCTATTGCATTCTTATGGCAGATTATAAACAGTCTGAAGAAGCTAGAAGGCGCCTGGCTGTCATGGTTGAAACTACAGATGGTTTTAGAATAGCTGAAGAAGATTTGGCTTTAAGGGGCCCGGGCGAGTTTATTGGCACCAAGCAATCTGGCTTGCCTCCATTTAGAATTGCCAATTTAGCGCAAGATGTGCGGATTTTGTCCAAAGCCAGGGAAGCAGCCTTTAAAATTGTGGAAGAAGATCCAAGATTAGAAAAGCCGGAGCATTATAAATTAAAAGAAACTTTGGAAGTTAGATGGGCTGGAAAGTTAGATTTGGCTCTTGTGAGTTAATGTGGTCATCCTTCGACAGGCTCAGGATGAATGGTATTTTTAGTTTCCGTTCACCCTGAGCTTGTCGAAGGGCATAATTTAATATGCGTTTACCTGATTGGTTAAAAAATATAAATAAGGCAAGTGATGCGTCGCATAATCTAAAGAAAGATTTACGGGCCATGGGGCTGCATACAGTTTGCGAAGAGGCCAGGTGCCCAAATTTAGGTGAATGTTTTAAAAAGGGCACAGCAACATTTATGATCATGGGTAATGTTTGCACTAGATCTTGTAAATTTTGTGCGGTAAATTCAGGTGTACCAGCTCCATTAGATCAATCAGAACCTTATAAAATTGCTGAGCAAGTACTTAAGCTAAAACTTAAACATGTTGTTATAACATCAGTAACCAGAGATGATTTAAAAGATGGCGGAGCTTCATGTTTTGCATTAACTATTGAAGAAATAAAAAAAGGTGCACCCCAGACTACAATTGAAGTTTTGACTCCTGATTTTGGAGGCAGAATAAAAGATTTGGAAACTGTTATCCAAGCTGGACCATATATTTTAAATCACAATGTGGAAACTGTGGTGCGCCTAACTCCTCAAATTAGAGATCCTAAAGCTAGCTACCAATTATCAATTAATGTACTAAAAATGGTCTCTAAATTACGCTGTACGAAAATCAAATCTGGCTTCATGCTCGGTCTTGGTGAAACAAAACAGGAAGTTAAAGCCACAATAAAGGATTTAAAAGACGCTGGCTGCGACATTATCACCATTGGCCAATATTTAATGCCTTCAAAAGCAGCTATTCCAGTTAAAGAATATATTCATCCCCAGGAATTTGAGGAATATGCAGCCTATGGCAGAAACATCGGAGTGGAACACATGTTTTGTGGTCCCTTGGTACGTAGTTCCTATATGGCAGAAAAAATTTTATAAGTTGCTAACGTAGTTTCATTTGGGTAAAAAATGATATGCCGCAGACGAGTCAATCAATACTAATCAAACAGCCGATTAAGAATGTATATGCCACGGTTATAGATTTTGAAAATTATCCTAAAATTTTTGCAGAAACCAAGGCTGCAAAAATTATCAAAAAAGGTAAGAAAACAGTTGAAGTAGATTTTGTATTTGAAGTAATTACCAAGATAAATTGCACGTTAAGTTTTACTTTAAGTCCCACGAAAATTTCCTGGAAAATGAAGCGCGGCGATTTTATGCAAGAAAATTTTGGCTATTGGGAGTTAAAAGAAAAAACAAAAAGTTCTACAGAAGTAACTTATAATTTAACCATAAAACCTTCCATGTTTGTGCCTTCCAGTGTGATCGAAGGTTTAATCGAAAAAAATACGCCCAGTATGCTGAAGAATTTAAAGAAAAGGTGTGAACGTAAGTAGCTTCATGTCGTCATTGCGAGGAACTTGAGTTCCGAAGCAATCCAGTAAGTACTACCTGAGCGAGTCATTCATCCTTCGACAAGCTCAGGATGAACGGTGTGAGCCGAAGGGCTCCTCGCGATGACAAATTATGTTTTAATTGCATTATAGTATCTTGCCAACGCCAATATCGGAAAATAATGGCGATAGCCATGATAACGGATATAGAAGTGGCCTGGGAAGCCAGTGCCAGTATAGGCGGTTTCATCCCAGGTATTATTTTCATTAATAGTGTTTGTTAAATAACGGGCAGCTCTTTTAGCAGCGCTAGATTTTGCTTGTCCACCAGCGACCAAACCCATTAAAGCCCAAGCAGTTTGCGAAGCAGTGCTTTCTTTCCATTTAATATAAGTATGTTTGCTATAACTTTCTGGCGATTCGCCAAACCCGCCATCCAAATTTTGAATTGATTTAAGCCAGTTGGTTGCTCTGAAAAATAATTTACCCAAAGGATTCCAGCCTAATTCAGACAAGCCAGCTAAAACGCACCAAGTTCCGTAAATATAATTCACTCCCCATCTACCAAACCAACCGCCAAAAGGTTCGCAAGTATTTTCCAAAAACTTTAAGGCCTTGGCTATGGGCTCATCATTGGTAGTCATGCCCATATCAGCCAAAACTTCAATCATACGGCCAGTGATATCCGGAGTGGAAGGGTCTAAACAAGCTTTGTGATCAGAAAAAGGAATTTCATTAACTAGATTCAAAGTTTGATTTTTATCAAAAGCTCCCCAACCGCCATCGTCATTTTGCATGGAAAGCATCCAAGCCACAGCTTTGCGAATTGGTTCTTGTTTTTCAACTTCAGGCAAAGCCAAACGTTGCAAAATAGCCACTACTTCAATGGTGTCATCAACATCAGGAAAACAATCGTTTTTGAATTCAAAAGACCAGCCACCTGGCTGGGTATGCGGATTTTTGATAGCCCAATCACCCTTAAAATCTGTAATTTGTTTGGAGATTAACCAGCGCCCAGCCTTAAGCAGGGCAGGATCATTAGCTGGAATGCCAGCATCTAACAGAGACATAATACTCCAAGGAGTATCCCAAACCGGTGAAATACAGCATTGCTGATGTACAGGATTTTGACCATTAACTCGTTTAGTAATGATATCTTGCAAATCCAGGCCATTAGTATTGTTATTTTTAATTGGATAGCAAACAGCAGGAATATCGCGTGTCGGATAATTTTGATGAAAAGATTTCAAACCTCGCATAGCTGTGGAAATTTGAGCTGAACTTTTGGAAAAACCCATGGCTTTAAAAGCTAAAGCTGCATAAGCCAAAGCCGGATAAATATCTACAGCATGCTGAATATGTTTCCAGGTCCACTCAGAACAATTATTTATCGCTGAGTTACGCAAAGGTTTTAAGGGAAGATATTCATAAACCTTAAGAAATTTGTCTAAGTAAATAAAGAAAGTATCTTTAGAAATAAGACTTTTTTTCCTTTTAAAGCTAAAATCGCGATTACCTTCAGGTTCAACATATAACTCATCAAGATTAAAAGAAAGTTTGTGCACTGGCTTTAAGGATATGAAGATAAGCAAGGGAACAATGCATGATCTAGCCCAAGAGGAAAATTCATAGATATTTATTGGAAACCAATTAGGTAGCAAAATCAATTCAGGTGGCATTTCTGGGCAAGCTTTCCAAGGAATTAGGCCAAACATCGCTAAATGAATGCGGGTGAAAATCGTAGCCTTGATCAAGCCCCCATGCTCTAAAATAATTTCGCGAGCCTTGCGCATAGGCGGGCTATCTATATTATAACCAGCTATTTTTAAGGCAAGATAGCACTCAATTGTTGAGGAAAGATGAACTGGGCCGTCTTGATACAAAGACCAGGAGCCATCAGCACGTTGAACATCCAAAAGCCGCTGGCAAATTCCTTCTTGAACGCTCACATCAATATCTTCAACAAAATTCTGCAGAAAAATATATTGAGCGCCAATAGCTTCATTAGCTTGAAGAGTAAACCACCAATAGCCATCTTCATGTTGCAGGGATAATAATTTATTTGCTGTAGTAGCTAAACTATTGCGTAATTTTTCTTGCTCAGTTTGCAGGGCAATTTTTTGCTTGGAATATTGCTTAGTTAGATCAATTAATGGGATTTCTCTAATTTCCATAAGGGCCTTAATATCTAATCCCTTGATTTAATTGAATATTATCTAATTGTAAAGTTAATTATTTTTTACGCAACTTGAGCCTATAAAAGTGACGATAATATATCTGTAGGACAAAAAAGGGTGCCTATTTAAAGGAGTTTATTATGTTTGCATGTGGTGAAAATTCCAGTCCTATTTTAAAGGCAAATTGCGAATTATTGGGACCGTTACCACCAGATCACTTAAATGATAATTGTATCTTATTAAAACCTCTACCAGAAGGGCAGCCCCCAGCTCCTGAAGCTCTAAGATCAGTAGTCCCGCCGCGTCTTGATCCCTTTGGTCGTCAAGATTGCATGCTTCTTCATGTAAATGAAAATGGAGAGCTAGAACCATGGAGACCATCAAGTGAAAGAGGCAATCCATTGTTCAGGCCTGTAACTATGCCTGAACCAGATACTGTTCCACATTATGTATTTGATAATCCAGATTCGCCTCAAGCCCGCGAATGGCTTAGAAATGCAAGATCAGCAAGAACAGGCGTAAGACAAGGAGCTTCATCTAGAACGTTTGTTGATCCATTAGATGCACGTTGCATCTTATTAGATACAGAGCTGAGGAATGTAATAGCGGCAGCCAGGTTTCCAAGAGTTACACCCAGAGGATTTGCCGGTGCTACCTTATTAGGCACAGTACTTATGGCTGCTGGGTATGGAGTCACTCGTGGCTATGAAGCTATAAATCAATATTTTGGCAGATCTGAAATTTCTGGGCTTGAAAGTTTTGTAACAGGGTTTTCTCCAATTGGAGCTCTAATTGGCATACAAAGATATATGGGCGTTCCTCTGGGAACTGGTTTGGGTGGTGCAGTAGCAAGCATGGCGCCAATGATTCCAATTTCATATGCGGTTGCGCAATCTCAAGAGATTCTAGACATTGATCAAGAATCAGTTGGTGGGCTTATTACCGGGTGGGCAACAACTGCAGGTCTTGGTTATTTAGCTGCACATGCTACCATTACTATTGGCGGCACAACATATAGCGCTGCTGGCGCTGGATTAACTGCACTTGGTGTTGGTGTGGGACTTGCCGAAGGTGCAGGTGTTGGATTCGCTTTAGCTGGCGGAGTTTTATTAGGCACTGGATGGAATTATTTAAGCGGCGCAACAATTAATGGAGTAAATAATCTTGTCAGTGATCGAGAAGAAAATTGGATGGGCAACGACGGAACTTTATCTGATTTATATGCAGCTGGAGCCTCAAGATTAGTTGGTGCGCGAGAAGATGTAGCTCATAGATCTGTGCGAGATGTTCCAGAGGATGAGCTTGTTACCTGGACTGCAGAAGAATTAGCTAATGACGCAAATAGTGGCCGTAGTTCAGTTGTAAGCACAATCGATCGAGGCTTAATTTGGTTTGGTTCGCTGTTTGGTATTTAATCAGATATATAGCTTATGTCGCATAAGGTATATTATGTCTGGTGAAGTTTGTTGTGGAGTTGATTTCTGCGTGTTCAATAAGATTTAGTCTTCGAGCTTGTCGAGAAGCTAAATTCCTCCAGATATAAAATAAACCCTTGCTTACCCTATTACACTTAATTCATACAAAAACATTTGTTCCATAAGATACGTTATGGCCTCGGGACATAATAAAAACTTTGTAACCGTTGCGATAATAAATAATTCTAACGCGTTGAAAAATATAACATGTTATATGTTATATTAAATTAAGGATTGGATTCTAAAGCAGTTATTCTGGTTTCATGATCTTCCAAACGATCATTATTGCGATCTAGCTTGACTGATAGCCTCTCTTCCATGGCTTGCATATCTGATCGGATATTTTCGATATCTGATTTAAGCTCAGTCCTTACATTGTCTATTTTATCATTTGTCTTTTCTAGAGCGTGCTGGGTTAAACGAATTTCCTGAGTTAATCGCTGGTCAACGCCTTGTATATCCGCTTTTAATTCAGCTTTCATAGTCTGCATACCTTCAGCTAGCATTTGCATATTTGAGCGTATATCCTCTAGCAAAACCGCATTGTAGTGCTCCGCAGTTCCGTTTTGATTTCTTTCTTTAGTTGTTTTCTTTTTGTTCATGATTTTTTTTGAATAACTTAACCTGCGTTCACTTGTCAATCATTGTTATTTCTTTCTAATAGGAACTTTCTAAAAATGATAAAGTTATATAATAGGTAAAATGGCGCTCTGTCAATGGATTGGATGTCTATTATGTAAGTTTTTGCTTGGTTTATGCAATTTAAGTCTAAAATTTGATAAGGGTTTAAGACCTTATAAAGCTCTAATGCCTCTCCCTCTTCCAGCCCATACACCCTTTCCGTTTCAGAAGGTCTGTAATGCTCAAATTGAAGTTTAGGGGGAGCTCGAGATAATTCAGGAACCAGTTTTTGAATTACTTCATTTTCTAGAATAAATTGCTTGAGCTCCATCACAGCGCCACACTTGGGACATTCAGTTGGCAACTTGCCGAATATCTTGGCGATAAGCACAGCCCATTTTGGTTTAATTGGTTTTGTTTCCTGGATAGCCAAGCTGCTGTCATCTGCTTTTCTCGCTGCCCTAACCTTACGCTGAATATTCGATGCGTAGAAACCAGCATATCTACGAATGTTTTGGTAGCGGTCAGGAATATGCAATGTCAGCTTAGCTAGGAATTCAGTTGGCGTAAAAGTAAGAGCAACATTCTTCTTTGATCTGTAAGCAACTTCCTCACCATCAAACTTAAGCCGCTTCAAGACAACTGCCGGTCTGAAGGCATAAGCCAGCCTATTTTTAAGCGTATCACCTTCTTCTGGATGAAACGGCCAACTGGCATAGACATGGAAACCAGAATTTTTCCAGCTTAGGAGATTATCGGCAATATCAGGTAATAGTGCTTTCTTCTTTACCAGCATGGAGATTAGCTCCAACCTAAATATCTCCGTCATAACTTCTGTATTCCAATATCGACAAGGCTTGAATTTAGGCTTAAGGGGATCAGAATAATCAACAGCTCCGTTAGTAACAATCAGATGCAAATGAGCGTTCCAATCAAGTGAATCTGAGTGGGTTTGGATCAGAGAGATGATACCAGGACGAGCTCCTTTTTGTAGCCGCCCTTTTCCAACAGCCTTACAAATAGTGTGATTGGCTGCTTTAACCAGCAAGGCCAGCAGTTTTCTGTCCCTCAAGAAATAAGGTCTTAGTCGCTTGGGTATTGAAAATGTCCAAAATCGATGCTCTACAGGCAAGAGCAAATCATTATGTATTTCATCCACCCACAAAATGATCTTCTTTTCATGACAGGAAGGACAAAACAGGCGTGTTTTACAGGAAAATGGCACAGTCAGACTTTGAGTACAATTGGGGCATTCGTAGCGAGCAACGCCTTCTCTAGGATCACCGCAAAGAAGATAACGATTTACTGTGTGCGTGATAATGGGGCGCAGTTGTCCATACTTCTCAGAATACTCGCGATAGTAGCTATACTGAAGCTCATCAAAATAATGATAGACGACCTGAAACAACGGGCTTTGATCAAAGCGGCGTGGTTTGTATTGGAGTTGCACACCTCTTGGGACAAGCAAGAAATGTGCAAATTAAAAACTGCGCAGAAAATAAGGAGAAACTAGAAACTAACGGCTTTGCAACTGTCTGAAAATACAGCAGCGATGCATTATTTTTGGACACTCAAAAATCCAAAGCTGATTATGCTGATAACTCTTTTGTTACCCAAATCACATTTATAATTTACTTGCTATTCAGAATGGTGCTAAGATACCCATAAAATATGGGCTCGCTGGCAGGTGTGAATTATGTCACTGAGACAATAACCGTGTTATTGGAGCACTTTCATACGGTATATTATGTCTGGTGAAGTTTGTTTTAAAGTAAATCCTCAAACTGACATGTTTCCAGTTCTTTGTTAGCAAAGCTGACTATCATATCATTATCATATTCACCATGACTATAAACTATGAGCTTTGTCCTAATCTTTAATCTGGGAGATATCCTATCAATTTGGTTCAAGAAATCTTCGATTTTTGAATAAAATAGCCCTGCATACTCTATAACGGTTGACTCTTTTGTAGAATCAATTTCAGAACCAATATGAAGCAGTATATCATTTCGCTTATACCCGCTGATTGGAAAATCTTCAATATAAGCCTCAGAAATATCTATTCTAAATACAGCCCTCTTATCTTGGTCTGTATTAAAATAATATTTGAAAGTATAATTATCTGTATCAAAATTTTGAAACACTTTTACTTCAATTACTTTTTCTATTTTTATTGAAAAATAATTATTTAGACTATCTAAAAACAACTTATTCCAGTTATCCATCCAGTCATTCAATTCTTCGACTCTATAATATAGATGAGATAAATCTGCTTTCAAAGCTTTTCCTCCATCACCTATATCCTGCAGTCTTTCTTTAAGTTTTTTAAATAAGCTTGGGTAGCTTCTATATTCATGACCTTTTTTTTCAAGATACTTAAGATTAGGAATTATCCCTTTTTTTAGATACCAAATAACATCAAATATATCTCTACCTTTATAATTTGCAGATAGAGCTTTGCCACTATCATCAGAAACACAATAATTAACTCTATTTAGTACAGCCGCAATCTTGCTCGCCATCAAAGTAGATATTGGATATGTCCTTAGGTTAAAATTATAATACTCGCTTCTTTTAGAAATAAGTATCTGCTGGAAACTAGTTGTATCAAATTTATTAAAATCTAGCCTTACTTTTAGTTTTGTGAATCTTACATCTGGTATTTCAAATTTGTCTAATCCTGAAAAAGTTATCCATATTACACTAGTGTCTTTTTCTTGGCTCGAACTGGCATTAACACCTAACTGGTTATAGCCATATTTATTTTTGAAGTAATGAATTATTTCTTTTTCAAAACTTTGATAATCAAATGGAAAATCTATTTGGAAATCTAAATCAACAGACATTCTTGGTAAATTATATATTATTTTTAAAGCAGATCCTCCATACATTACACAGTTTTTATATATTTTATGGGAAAATAAAAAATCTAGAATAATAAGGTGAAGCGGATCACCTTTGATTAGGTTTAAGATTTTCTGTCCATGAATTGAATCTTTTTTTAGTTCCTTAATTTTATTTATTAATATCTCCTCTAAAATGCTTTTCATATTTCTATCTCCGAATTTGTATATTGCTTTATCAATTTATTAAAATTTGCCCTATCCTTTTTAGATAATTCCTGTACATCAATGCGTAAGATATCAAAAATTGTATTATCAATTTTATTTCTAAACCTATCTGTAGCAAAATATAAATAGTCAAAAATACACTTAAAATTTGTGGCAATTAGAAATTTGTAACTTCCTTCTGTTTGAGTCTCATAGAAATCAAATAAATCATCTTTAATAGAACGATATATATATATCCCCAATTTTGTATTATAACTTCTGGTAACCTTATTTGTTACTGATGTAACTGTATGAGCTATCGTTTCTGTCATCAGCCCATAAAACTGCATGGCACTTTCAAGGCTGATGTATGAGGGAGCTCTTAAATGATTGGCAATATTGAATAGGTAGGAAATATTTGACTTATCTTTCTTGAATTTCTCTTTATGAATATAAAAATCTCTTTTTAACCTTACTATAGAGCTATCCTTTATATAAGCATTAACCGAATGATCTGATAAACCAAAGCGATCCATATTAGTTTTTAGCTGTTCTTTATTAAAGAAAGGATACTCAATAAATCCATCTAATATGGTTTTTTTTCGTTTCATATATAGTATATTATAATACTATATGTGAAATGTCAAAGCTATAAAAAATAGAACTTTAAAATATATAAGTTCAGATAACATACTGAAATCATGTGCATTATTAAAATGCTTCTGAATTGTAATAATAATAACTACATCTAGCTCATCATTAATCAGCCTTTAGATCTGGAAACAGTTTTTTCAAAATTTCTTTTGCTCTTTTTAAACCCATATCTGTGATATAAAATGACTTGCTTCCTCTTTTTTGAAAGATCAAATCTGCTTCTTGCAAACAATCAATAACCTCAAATGGATAGCCTTTCCAAGTTCGATGAACTTTACTGTCCAAAGTCCCCTCTTCCCAAGAATCCATAAATGCAATAGCCAATACTAAATCTGAAAGAATTTGTTCGTGCTTCATGATATTCTCCTTAGCCAAGAATTTATGAACTACAACAAAAATCAATCAAATTTGTTGTTGATTGTGAGACTGGGCTGATAACTCTTTTGTCACCCAAATCACATTTATAATTTGATTGCTATTCAGAATGGTGCTAAGATGCCCATAAAATATGGGCTCGCTGGCAGGTATGTATTATGTCTGGTGAAGTTTGTTTAAAGTAAATCCTCAAACTGACAAGACTCCAGTTCTTTGTTAGCAAAACTGACTATCATATTATTATCATATTGACCTTCCCCCAATAATTGGGCCAGATTTAAGTTCCGTAATTCATCAAGCACATATTGGTGTTTCATTGTTCAGTGAGCTGTGAGGTCGATTAAAATTATAATCTTCGTGGGCCTTACCAGTTTTTTGACAACACATCCTTGATTGCTGTTATCTCTAACGCTTGATCTGCCACAATGCGCTTTAATTTGCGGTTTTCTTCTTCTAAAGCCTTTAATCGCTTGGCATCTGGTATGCTCATACGCTGTATTTAAGCCGCCATCTGTAAAGACTCTTGTCAGTAACTCCATATTTGCGGCTTACTTCGCCAACACTTAAGCCCGCTTCCCACTCCTTGTTTTTTGCTATATGCTGGATTTACGGAACTTGTAAATGGCCTACTTTTCGGGGGGAAGGTCAAAAGCTGTTAGTCAGATTGACTCTATCAATCTCGAGTGTAAAGTCCTAACACCTGCATAAATCTTTCTACATATTCCTCAGCTTCAGTAGCAAGCCTTTCAGATCGAGATAAAAGCTCGCTACTTACTTGACCTGCTCTAGCTGATAATGCATCAGAAAAATCCCTAGTCATTATTCCTCTTAATAGAAGTGATCGATCTAAGTTTGCTTCTAGCGCAGGTAACATAAAAGATGCTTTATCTCCTAACTCAATAATGCCTTGTACACTTTTTATTATATCATGACGATTCCGTGATATAATATTTTCATCTAATCTTTGTATGGGAAAATTTTCATCTAATGCTTGTAAAGCTCTGAATATCTCAACATGATTATCATTTTGACGTCTTGAAAGAATTGGATCGATATCATTTGCAATAAATGTTCGCAAAAAAACCATTATTCTTTCTACAGCCTCTTGTTCCCCAATTGCCTCATACATTTTAATTGCTCCAGATAAATTTATGATAAGGCTATCAATTGCTGATAACACAGGATTTTGACCACTCATATAGTGAAAGCTTCCTATCCTTCCCATTAGCTCATAAATATAAGCCAGTGCGTGAATTGATGTATCTTCTGGAGCTAAGGTTCTTTGATTAAAAAGAGAGGCTTCTTGTGCTAAAGTTTGCCCTCTTAATAATTGAGTTTCAATCTGTGCAACAATATTTGTTAATGGTCTTATTAGATTCCAAAGATCTCCTGTTATGCCAGACTCCCTAAAAACCCTGACATCTCCAACCCTTTCTTCAATTTGACGGCCTAAATAAAGGGCAACTCTTAGCATATCTCTTTCACGTATCTTTATTCCTCCATTATTCCATGCTAATTCCAATATGTCGATTAGCTGTCTTAAATATGCTAACCCTTCCTCTCTATTATAGCTTTCTAATGTGCTGTTAATAGTAGCAATTAATCCTTCGCTTTGTTTAATACGATGAATTCCTGATTCAAGCATTTGCACAGCGTCGAAAGGTGATAATATCTTTGATCCAGAACTTGTGCCTAGGGTACCACCAGTAAATAAGCATGCTGATGTTAATGCTGTTTGACGGCCAAAATTAGAAAGACCAGCAGAGATCATTTGAGACCATCTAGAGCTGTTCTCTAATGCTAATCCTAGTATTGATCTTTCTGGACTTGTTATGGTTGTAGTTGATGGTGTTGCTCTTGTGTTTTGTAAAGATAATATCCCTCGCGCTTCAGTTAATAGATTTTGAAAAAAGAGATACATCTCATTTCCCCTTCTTGAACCCTCTATTCCAACCCTTCCTAATAGCACTAATAGATCATCTGCTAATGGGATTATCCTTCTAGCTGATTCCTCTCTTATTACCCTGTCTCCTGCTTCTCTCATTAAAGACAACTCTCCTCTTATCTCTCCAAATAATCTATATATTGACCTTGTTAATTCTGACTCTCTTATATTTTGTATTGCCTCTCCTCTTTGTCCCCATCTAGTTAATATTGGTAGGCCTGATGCTACTGCCATTGCTATTCCCCCACCTATGCTCCTTAATCGTTCAGATCTATCTGCTCCATTTGAGGTATTATTTAATCCCATTATACCAAAGCCTGCTTCTCCCAATCCAAGGAACAATCCAACCCATCCCATAAATGAACATATTCTCATAATTGTTAATGGAGATGATACCCTTCTTAATACTAATAATCCTGCTATTGTTAGCATCAAGCCAACTGCACTTGGAGTATCGCTAAAATCAAAGAGTCTATCAAATGCCCCAGCTCTTAAATATTCCCAGTCATTATATCCTGCTATTGCTCCTCTTGGTTCTCCTTCTAACCATATATCCATGGCATCTTGTAAATCAGTTTCATTCATCTGGTTATATAAAATAGCCTCTACTATATCTATTCCTTGGTCTGGACTAAAATATCCGCTTCTTCGTGCCTCACTAATAAGGCGTCTAGATTCATCATATCCTAAAATTCTTCGTAGCTCACAAGATAATTCGATCCTTGTATCTGTCTGATGTGCCCTTCTGAGAATAGTATTTATATCCTGTCGATTATCTCCAGGTATGTTTAGGGTGTTAGTTAGAAAATCTACTGCATGACTACGTATATTATTTGATTCTTCTTGTGGGGTAACTGATCCTCTAACTCTTGCTGGATCTATCCCTAGCGCCATACCCATCCTGCTTATTTCACCTATAGAAACCATAATAATCCTTTTTTAAATGTTTCCTTAATATTTCTTAAATAAAGAATCTATAACATCATTTATATTAAATTTCTATTATCTCTTTAACTTTATCGTCCTATTGAAAAAAAAGTTGAGCATTATTTTTTGATCTGTTACCGCAACGTTAGAATGTCCTCCCTATTGCAACACAAGAATGTCCTCCCCCTTGTATAACATCTTGTTTTTATTAGGTTTATATTTATAGCTCCCGATTTCCCTGTTTTTATAATAGAAAGGGGTCAAGTATTTTTTAGAAGGGTCTAAAAAGGGTCAACGCTTGACATTTGACAATATTTGATCGAGTTCAGCCATCTCCTTTTTACCAATATTATAACGCCGTGCTGCTTTGCTCACCGCTGAATAGCTCACTTTAAACTCTTCTCCTATCTCCTTCAATTT
>JBDRBB010000002.1:0-41070 GCA_043823065.1 Pseudomonadota bacterium
ATTATTCGCTGATCTATTACTGGCAAAACAATTGGACCACCATGGGGGGCGTGGCCGCCAACCCCGCCCAGCATGGCAATTACAGCTGCTATACTTGAGCCAATCATGATAGCGGGAATAACGCGTATCGGATCAGCAGCAGCAAAAGGAATTGCGCCTTCCGTAATACCAACTAGTCCCATAAAAAATGCTGCCACTCCTGCTTCTTTTTGTTCCTGACTCCACCTTTTCCTACCAATTAACGTAGCCAGCCCCAAACCCAAAGGCGGCGTGCAGATAGCAGCAGCTACACAGCCCATAATCTGAAAATTTTCCTCCTTAATCATGGCTGCGCCAAAGAAAAAAGCTACTTTGTTTACTGGCCCACCCATATCAAAGGCAATCATTGCTCCCAAGATAGCTGCCAACACTACAGCATTTCCTGTGCTAAGAGTTTTCAGCCAAGTTGAAAGAAACAGCATTAATTCAGCAATAGGCAAACCTATTACCTTTAACATTAACAAACCAATTACTGCAGAAGAAATAATTGGGATGATTAAAATTGGCATGATTGGCCGGATATATTTGGGTACTGGAATTTTTTTGATCTGATTGACGACAAAGCCAGCTAAGAGACCAGCTACCATGGCACCTAAAAAACCAGCATTGATCTGCACAGCCAGATATCCTCCCACAAACCCAGGGACCAAACCTGGCCGGTTGGCCATAGCATAAGCAATATAACCAGCCAAGGCAGGCAAGGCCAAGACAAACGCTGCTGAACCAATATCAAAAATTAATTTTAAGTATGGTGAATTGGAAAAATCAGGACCAGCTTGGCTCAAAGGTGCTAAGGCAATGCTGGATGCTATTAAAATTCCGCCACAAGCTATAAATGGAATAACATAGGATACACCGGTTAATAAATACTGCTTGATCTGCATTAATGATGCTTTCATATAAAATTACCAAGTTGAGGGGATAATTGGCGCAAAAGAAACATGTTGATCTAGATACGTGTAAATTGCCCTTATTCGCGCATTAATATTAGTCCACTCTTGGGTAAAAAGAGCACCTTGCTGGTTATAATTTTGGCCATCAGAAATTAATGAGAATTGAATAGGTCCATAAAAATTTTCAGCAGTGCGGCCGCCAATATAACAAGAGCCTCCATTAATCGTGGAATGGCAAATTATATCGTAACTGTTAGCCTCACCACCTCTTTGGTACTCTCCTTCTCTGGCAATGTGCACATAGATATCACCTAATCCCGAATCTTCCTGGGTAGTACAGGAAAGATACTGCTGCACTTGAGGTTCTGGCACCGCTTCACCAGGTCCACAACAATCATCTGAATAAAAAACAGTTCTTTCCTGCAACTCGCAATCTAATTGATAAAATCTCCCCAAACTCTCACTTAACCTTTGGTAATCCACATCTCCTCCTTTTATTTTTGTTTGCTTAACTTTTGCAAAACTGCCTTGGGATCCAAAATCACTTCTCCTATAGGAACTGTAACAACTTTAATATTGGTGAAACGATTTTTACCTTCGATCTCCACATCTGTGGCTAACAAGACCAAGCTGGCAGCTTGGATATCTTTGCTGGTTAGCTCATTTTCAATACCCATAGCTCCTTGGGTTTCTACTTTGATCTCGATTTTTAGCTGCTTAGCTGCTTCTTCTAGTTTTTCAGCAGCCATATAGGTGTGGGCAATGCCAGTGGTGCATGCAGTGACAGCAACGAGTTTCATATTTTTTCTCCTTTGCTTAGGAAAGACTCACAATTACACCCTAGCTTATAACTAACATTTTGAGATTAAAGATATAGTAAAAATCAAACATTTATTGGACAATTGTAACATTTTTTGTTAGCGAAATTCCTGATGAAGAAAAAAAAAGGCCCCAGGGCTGAGCTGGTCATTGTCCAAACCTTAAATAATTTTTTGCAGCAAATAAAATTAAGGACAATCTATATTGCTGAAGGAAACCTGCCCCCACCTGAACTTAGTTTTTTTGTTAATTTTCCACGCTTAGATATTCTCCTGTCTGGTTCGCTTGAACTACAAATTGAAACCAATGGTGTGTCCAGAAAAATTATACTCAAACGCGGAGATGTGGTTTTTATCCCTCCAAATTCTTGGAACAAACCTTTAACAGGCCATGCTAGCCAGGTATTATCCATTTTATTTGGCAAGAAACAAACCGGGTTCAGTTTGGTGACATATGAGAGAGAAATGGATTCCCGCTTTCGCGGGAATGACAACCGGGGTAGGAATAGCAATAGAAGCAGGCACAATAGTAGAAATGAAAATAGGATAAAGGTAGTTAAAGCTTCCTTGAAACTGGAAATGGACAATCCAATCTGGAAGATCTTGGCTGCGCTTTCAGCTACCTGTGAAAATCCATCCCCCCTACCCCCAGCCAAACTACTAATCCAAGCCATTTTACTGCTTCTAACCCAGGCGCTTAAACAACCTATTAGGTTAAAATACAGCAAGGCCAGGATAACCTTTGATAGCATCTGCGCTTACGTTCAAGAAAATTTCAGCAAGCCAATTAACCGCGACCTAGTTGCTGCACATTTTCACTTAAATCCAAATCATCTCTCCCGATTATTTAGAAAAAGAGGACTGATGAAATTTTGTGATTATTTAAATTTTGTGCGCATTGACCGGGCCAAGTTTTTGCTTAAAAAATATGAAATGACCTTGGCTGAAATAGCAGCTGCCTGCGGATATAATGATCCTGGCTATTTCTGCCGGATTTTTAAAAAAATCACTAAAAAAACGCCTACTGAATTCCGGGCCAAAAATAAATAAACCTGCCCACCTCACCCCAGCCGCTTACGTGGCCTTTCCTCTCCCACAAAGGGAGAGAGAAAAAATAAGGTAAAAAACACTTTCTAGGCAACTTTTTGGGTTTTCTGCCGATAATATAGGTAGAAGGGTTTAATTTATGAAAAAAATGAAACCTGAAATTATTGAGAAAATAAAAAACAAGGAAAAAGAAAAACCTTGTGCAGCCCAAATCCCTTTATATCTTCCAGAAAATACGCTTCAAAACCATGAAAGCTCAGAAAGCAAAGAGAAGCAAGAAAAGAGCAGAGTAATCACTATTGATTTAGTTTAAGAGCTGTCATTCCCGAATCACTTGTCATTCCCGCACCTTTGTCATTCCCGCGAAAGCGGGAATCCCAGCTAAAACAATTCATCATATAAATCTTTCCATCCCTTATTCATCTTCTCAATTAATTCAATTTTCCATTGTCGATTCCATTTCTTTAAGCGTTTTTCACGAAGTATCGCATTTTCAGGATCATCATAGCATTCATAATAAACTAAACGATCAACATTATATTTTTCGGTAAAACCTTCTAGAAGCTTATTTTTATGTTCTGAGATTCGTTTAATCAGATCTGAAGTGATTCCTATATATAGTGTTGTCTTGTTTTTATTGGTAAGAATATAAACGTAGTATTTTTTCATTTTTAATAAATTAGATTCCCGCTTCCGCGGGAATGACAAGCTGTCCCGCGGGAATGACAAGCTGTTCCGCGGGAATGACAAGCTGTTCCGCGGGAATGACAAGCTGTGCCGGGAATGCAAACTAAGATCGCACAAGCACGCTTTTGGCTATAAACTCGGCCAACACTACTACCTTATTATCAGAAACTTCGACAAAACCATCGCCCATTTCATAATGATCTTTCATTTCTTTGCCTTCATCATCAATCCACTTATAATAACCTTTTCCTTTAACCAAAGTGGTTAGCAAACTGGTGTGACCAGGCAATACAGTGATTTGTCCTTCCACAGTTGGCAAAGTTACTGAATGCACCTCTCCTTCAAAAGCCTGGCCTTCAGGATAAACTAGAGTTAAAAATAATTTTTTAGAATCATCGGAGGACATAATTTTTTCCCAAATACTGGATTCCCGCTTTCGCGGGAATGACAAATCAATTAACTTCGGATTTCTTCGTCCACCTAAAGCGAATTCGCGATGACAACAACTTATCTAACTACCAGCCATTTGTTCTGCTTTGGCCCTGGCTTCAGCAATGGTTCCTACCATATAAAAAGCCTGTTCTGGAATATCATCATGTTTGCCTGCACAAATTTCCTTAAACCCCTGCACTGTATCAGCCAATTTAACAAATTTCCCACTAGTGCCTGTAAAATTTTCAGCAACATGAAAGGGCTGAGAAAGAAAACGCTGCAACTTTCTGGCCCTAGCCACGGCAAGTTTGTCTTCTTCTGAAAGTTCATCCATGCCCAAGATGGCAATGATATCTTGCAGATCTTTGTAACGTTGCAAAATCTGCTGCACTTGGCGGGCAACTTGATAATGTTCCTCGCCAATCACTTCTGGCGCTAAAATACGCGAAGTTGAATCTAAAGGATCAACTGCTGGATAAATTCCCAATTCCACAATATGCCTGGAAAGCACAGTTGTGGCATCTAAATGGGCAAACACTGTTGCTGGCGCTGGATCTGTTAAATCATCTGCTGGCACATAGACTGCTTGCACAGAAGTAATAGAACCGTGTTTGGTGGAAGTAATGCGTTCTTCTAAATCACCAATTTCCGTGGCCAGGGTTGGCTGATAACCAACTGCTGAAGGCATGCGGCCTAAAAGCGCGCTCACTTCTGAACCTGCCTGGGCAAAACGAAAGATATTATCAATAAAAAGCAGAACATCTTGTTTTTCTTGATCGCGAAAATATTCCGCAACAGTCAAAGCAGTTAAAGCCACTCTGGCCCTGGCTCCAGGCGGTTCATTCATTTGTCCGTAAATTAAAGCAGTTCGCGGCAACACACCAGACTCCTTCATTTCCATCCATAAATCATTTCCCTCCCTGGTTCGCTCTCCCACTCCAGCAAACACGGAAATTCCGCCGTGTTGCAGGGCTACGTTATGAATTAGTTCCATAACGATCACGGTCTTTCCCACGCCTGCGCCACCAAACAAGCCGATTTTACCGCCCTTGGGATAAGGAGCTAAAAGATCAATTACCTTGATGCCTGTTTCAAACATTTCAATTTCCGTGGATTGATCTAAAAATGAAGGCGGATCTTTATGAATAGATTCAAACTTTTCGCAAGCTGGCGGCGGGCCTTCATCAACTGGTTGGCCAATCACGTTTAAAATTCTACCTAGCACATCCCGGCCAACTGGCACCTTAATTGGTCCTCCTGTATTTTTAACTGGTGTGCCGCGCACCAAGCCTTCAGTTATATCCATAGCCACACAGCGCACTGTGTTTTCGCCAATATGCTGGGCTACTTCTAAAGTTAAGTTCCACTCTTGATCGCTAATTCCAGAATTTGAAGCCAAAAGTGCTGTATTAATTTCAGGCAGATTGCTATCTTCAAATTGCACGTCAACTGCCGGACCGATCACCTGGACCACCCGCCCCATCTTGTTTGAATCTTGTTCAGACATCGTTCCTCCTTAATATCCAATAACCAAGAAACAAGATACAAACAAATTACAATATCCAAAATTCCAAAAAATGTTTGTAATTTGAAAAATTGTGATTTGTTTGGTTATTGTTTCTTGTGTCTTGGTTATTCATTTCAAGGCTTCTGCTCCTCCTACAATATCCAACAACTCCATGGTAATAGAGCTTTGTCTGGCTTTATGATATTCCAAAGTTAAGTGAGCAATCATGTCGTCTGCGTTTTTTGTGGCATTGTCCATGGCTGTCATGCGTGCAGCCAGCTCTGCTGCCCTAGATTCCCAAAATGCCTGTTCCACGGATCGAACCAGCATATTTTTAATCAATACATCTAAAGTTGCTTCTTTGCTAGGCTCATAAATATAATCTGGCACATATTTCACATCTAAACCATGCCAATATAGCGGCAGCAAATTCCAATAAGTAACTTTTTGCATCAGGGTAGATTGAAAGCGATTAAACATCAGCACTGCCCCAGAAGATTTTTCGCGTAAAAAACGATCCACCAAAAAAGCAGAAACACATCTGGCAGGTTCTTCCTCACCCGCACATCTGGTGTCATCTATGTTCAAGATATTATCATATCTTTTCTTAAGATAATCATAACCTTTTTTACCTGAAACAACCAAGGTCACTTCAATGCCGTGGCTGTTATGCTCCTCAACTGTGTCTTCCACAGCCCACAAAAGATTTTCATTAAAACCGCCGCATAAACCACGATCTGAAGTAATTACTAAAACATCTATATCTTTAATATCACTGGCTCTCCTCATTAACTGCGGAGCCAGCACACCGCTTCTGCTGGATATTTTTTTAATCACTTCATAAAGGTTTTGCGTATATTTTCTAGCCTGCAAAGCCTTGGTTTGTGCGGGCCTAAGCTTGGCAGCAGCAACCTGCTTCATAGCCCTGGTTACTTTTTGAGTGCGTTTAACACTTTGAATGTGGCAACGAATGCCTTTTAAGGTTTGCATAATTTAAATTTAGCTTTCGAGCTTGTCGAGAAACTAAATTTTACTTCTCGACTCGCTTACGCTCGCTCGAAAAATATTCTATAGCTTATTTTATTTGAGCTACAACCTCTTTAATAATTTTTTCTAACTTGGCCTTGGTTTCATCTGTTAATACGCCTTTATCTTTAATGTCTTTTAAAATATCCGCGTGTTTAAGTTCAATAACATTAACCAGAGAATCTAAAAACTGTTTTACTTTTTGCAAAGGCAAGTCATCTAAAAAACCTTTAACTCCTGCGTGCAGTTCAATTACCTGTTTTTCCATAGTCAGTGGTTGATATTGACGCTGCTTTAAGAGTTCTACTAAACGCTCTCCGCGTCGAATTTGTCTTTGCGTTGCTTGGTCCAATTCGGTTCCAAATTGGGTAAAAGCTTCCAGCTCCCGATACTGAGCTAAATCCAAACGCAAGGAACCTGCTACTTGCTTCATGGCTTTGGTTTGCGCTGCGCCACCAACCCGGGAAACTGAAAGCCCAACATTAATAGCTGGCCTAACACCTGCGTAAAATAAATCGCTCTCCAAATAAATTTGACCATCAGTAATGGAAATCACATTAGTAGGAATATAGGCGGAAATATCACCTGCCTGAGTTTCAATAATCGGCAAAGCAGTTAATGAACCACTGCCATGTTCTTCATTTAGCTTGGCTGCTCGTTCCAAAAGCCTGGCATGTAAATAAAAAATATCTCCTGGATAAGCCTGTCTTCCTGGTGGACGGCGCAAAAGCAAAGAAAGCTGGCGATAAGCCACCGCATGTTTGGACAAATCATCATAAATGATTAGGGCATGTTTTCCTGAATCGCGAAAATATTCACCCATGGTTACACCACTATAAGGCGCTAAAAACTGCAAAGGAGCGGGATCTGAAGCACAAGCTGCCACTACCGTGGTATATTCCATAGCCCCGCTGGTTTTGAGTTTTTCCACCACCCTGGCTACAGTGGAAACCTTCTGACCAATGGCGACATAAATACAATACACATCACTATCTTTTTGATTAATAATTGTATCAATGGCTATGGCGGTCTTGCCAGTCTGGCGATCGCCAATAATTAACTCCCGCTGGCCTCGTCCAATTGGGGTCATGGCATCAATGGCTTTAAGTCCGGTCATTAAGGGTTGATTTACACTGCGCCTGGCCACAATACCCGGGGCCTTAATTTCAATTTTTCTGAATTCACTGGTTTTAATCTGACCCAAACCATCCAAAGGTTCGCCAATGGCATTTACCACTCTTCCCATAACTGCCTGGCCCACTGGCGCTGAGGCAATTTCACCTGTTCTTTTGACAACATCCCCTTCTTTAATGCGGGTATCATCACCCATAATAGCAATACCCACAGACTCATTTTCCAAATTCAGCACAATGCCTGGAACTAAATCGGCAAATAAAACCAGCTCACCAGCCATGACATTTTGCAGCCCATAAACTGTGGCAATGCCATCGCCAACAGCCAAGACCTGACCAATTTCTTCTAACTTGGCTGGCTGCTCGTAATTGCTAATTTGCTGTTTAATAATTCTGGTAATTTCATCAGCCCGAATATCCATGTCTCCCCCCGAAATTATGTTTGGGATTCCCGCTTACGCGGGAATGACAACCGTTAGCCCTATACTTCTTTCTGCATCCTTTCTAACCTGCCTAATATCGAATTATCAAACACCTTGTCTCCCACTTTTAAGACAATTCCGCCAAGCAAATCTGGATTAACTTTTACCTCACAAACTACTTTTTGGGCAAATTGACGCGACAAAATTTCCTCGACCTTAGATCTAGCTTGAAAAACATATTTGTCAGCTGCCACTTCAACTTTAACATGAATAATTTTTTCAAAGCCTGCTTTAATTTTTAAATATTGGGCAACAATCAAACCAAACAAATTATTGAGTCCTTTGTCAGCTAAGAGTAATAAAAAGTTCTTTAATAAACCTGATAAAGCAAAAGAGGTGATAATTGTCTGAATTAGGTTTTTTTTGCGCTCCAAAGGAATATTTACATCATCCAATAAAAGGCGAAAACGGGGTATTTCTTGTCGATATTTTTCTATGGCACTGATTTCTGCCCAAATTTGCTCAATAATTCCCTGGTGTTTGGCCAGTTCAAACAATGCCTTGGCATAACGCTTGGCAAGCACCTGTTCATTTATATGATTTTTTCTAATATCTCCCCCCTGAAAGATTTATAGCACATTAAAAAGAACTTGCACAAAAAAAACATGTATCGTAGATGCTCATAAAATGTAGTTTAAAGAAAGAAATGACCATGTTAAACGTACGCAAAGCAGTTATTCCAGCTGCCGGCTTAGGCACCAGATTTTTACCAATAACCAAATCTCTACCTAAAGAATTGCTCCCTATTGGCAGCAAACCAACTTTGCAAATAGTTATTGAAGAGCTTATTGCCTCTGGCATTTTCGATATTACCATAATTACTTCTCCCCATAAACAAGCGCTTCAACAATATTTTGATATCAACTCTTCTTATCATGAAATTTTAGATAATTCTGCTAACACACCTGTTTTAGATGATATTTTGCAAATAAGGGCCAAGGTAGATATTAAATGGGTTTTTCAAAACAATCCCAGGGGTTTGGGTCATGCTATTTTATGCGCCAAAGGAGCTGTGGGTCTGGAACCTTTTGTCATCTGCTTGCCTGATGTGATTATTGAAAGCAAAGTTCCTTGCACTAAACAATTAATTCAGGCTTATGAAGAAATTGGGGAAGCTGTTAATGCCACTGAACATACACCTCAACACAAACTTCACCTTTACGGCATTTACGACATCAGCTCTTCTGAAGGCAAGTTGCATAAAGCCAGAGGCGTTGTGGAAAAGCCAAAAGCAAGCCAGGCCCCCTCTGATTTATGTGTAGTGGGCAGATATTTGTTCCCTGCTGACATCTTTCCTATTCTGGAGGATACCAAACCTGGCTATAACGGCGAAATCCAGCTAGCTGATGCCATGAACACTTTAGCTAAAGCAGGGCGCATGTATGCTTATGAATATGAAGGCACTCAATTTGACACTGGCGATAAATTAGGTTTTCTCAAGGCAAACATATACTTTGGACACTTGGAGTTTGGAAAAGAATTAGGTAATTTTCTGAAAACTTTATGACAGATATTTTTATTAAAGATATTAGCTGTTTTCCGCAAAGAGAAGTAACTATCAAAGGCTGGGTCTATAACCAGCGTTCTTCGGGCAAAATCCATTTTTTACAGATCAGAGATGGCACAGGTTTTGTGCAAGCTATTATCTCCAAAGCTGAAGTGAGCGATAAAGTTTGGGAAGATAGCACAAAGATCACTCTAGAATCTTCGGTCATAGTTAGCGGTATAGTTACCAAACACCCCAAACATGAAACCTATGAGCTGCAAGTAAATAAGCTTAAACTGATTCAAATTTCAGAAGAATATCCTATTGGCAAAAAAGAACATGGCCCTGATTTCCTTTTAGATCAAAGGCATTTGTGGCTACGTTCCAAAAAACAATGGGCTATACAAAGAGTGCGTAATAGCATTATCAATGCCACCTACGAATGGTTTGCGGAAAATAATTTCATCAAAATTGATTCGCCTATTTTAACCCCTGCTGCTTGCGAAGGCACCACTACTTTATTTGAAGTTGAATATTTTGATTTAGGCAAAGCCTATTTGTCGCAATCTGGTCAGCTTTATCTGGAAGCTGCCATTATGAGTCATGGCCGGGTGTTTGATTTTGGCCCAACCTTTCGCGCGGAAAAAAGCAAGACCAGACGCCATTTAACCGAGTTCTGGATGATGGATGCTGAAATGGCATTTTGCGATCATGAACAGAACATGGAAATTCAAGAACAGTTAATCGCGCATATTGTCAAACGTTGCTTGGAGAAAAATCAGTCTGAATTAGTAATGTTGGAGCGCGACATGTCCAAACTGGAAAAAGTTCACGCTCCTTTTGTTAGAATGTCCCACGCTGAAGCAGTAAAAAAATTACATAAATTAGGTAGCAATATTGGCGAAAAAGATGATTTAGGCGCTGAAGATGAAACCCTGCTCACCCAAGATAGTGAAAAACCAATTTTTATTGATCGTTATCCTTGCGAGGTAAAAGCCTTTTACATGAAACGCGCGCCTGAAGACCACAACCTGGTTCTAGGCAGCGACCTATTGGCCCCAGAGGGATTTGGAGAAATCATAGGTGGCAGTCAGCGTGAAGATGATTATGACCTACTCTTGAAACGAATCAAAGAACACAACCTGCCTGTTAGAGCCTTTGAATGGTATCTAGATTTGCGCAAATTCGGTAGCGTGCCTCATGCAGGTTTTGGTTATGGTTTGGAAAGATTAACTGGCTGGATCTGCGGCGTGCGCCACATCCGAGAAACCATTCCATTTCCCAGAATGTTGAACAGGTTAACTCCGTAAGTTGTCATCCCCGCAAAAGCGGGGATCTAGCCTTTGGTGCCCGATGGATTCCCGCTTCCGCGGGAATGACAGCTTGATAAATATGAAAATTTTTATTTTATTATTAAGTTTGTTTATTTTTTTGCCGGTTAGCCTGGCTTCTGCTCCAGAAAATCTGCCAGATATTGCTTATTATAAGATAATCGATAATTTTAATAATTATAAAGTTGGCGAATTTCCCAATAAGTGGCGAACCTGGCCTTTTCAAAAAGATAAAGTCAAACAGGTTTACAAAGTAAAACAAGAAGACAACTTTAAATTCATGCAAGCTTATGATGATAAAAATTATTCGGTACAAGCCCTGCGCAAGTTTTATTGGCCGATAGATCAATATCCTTATTTAACCTGGAAGTGGCGGGCCACGCTTCTGCCAAAGGGCGCCAAAGAAAGCAATGACGCCACTAACGACAGCGCTTGCGGGGTCTATGTAATTATTGGGCAATTTAGCGGTCATGCGCTTAAATATGCCTGGAGCACTACCCTGCCAAAGGGAGAGGTTGTAACTCGTCGGGATGATAAACTAAAAATTGTGATTAAAGAAACTGGCGCGAAAACCATTAACCAGTGGCAACAAGTTTCTGTAAATGTATTAGATGATTACAAAAAATATTTTGGCCAAGATCTTGCTAAAAATCCTTCTGGCATTGCTATCCTTACTGACGGCAATGCGGTGCAAAAACCAGCTGGCTGTGACTATGCTGATTTTGTAATTTCCAAAACCGGGCATTAATTATGAAAACAAAAATTGTTATTTGTTTGTTTATTTTATTTATTAGTTCAAGCCAGATTACCTTTGCAGACAGTGAATTATTTGTTAATCCCAAAGTCATCGATCTTTTGGCTAAGGAAGAATTGAAAAAGGCAGCCACTGCTTTACGCAATCAACAACCGTCTGACAAATCAATCTACCTATTACGCGAGATCAACAATATTGTGTTGCATGATGCTCATGGCTATCAGCCTGATCGGCACGATTCCTACGGTTTTTATAAGGGCCTGGGCACAGCCTATCATAATCTTTTTTTATTTTTAAAAACCAAGAGTATTTTTCAGGAGGAATTTACCAAAAAAGCTTTAAAATATTATAAACGATCACGCAGTTTTGCTGGGCCATTAGATAAACAAGAAATTGATATTTTAATTGCTGCTTTATTGGCTGCCCAAGATCAGGAAAAGGAACTGACTAAAGCAAAAAATATTATCAAGAAAATTAACCTAAAAAAAATGAAGTTTGATTATCAAATCCAGGAGTGTCTGGCTGCTTATTATGCAGCGCAAAAAAATATTGAGTTAACCATAAAAGCCTTGCGCAGAGCCTATCTTGGCCGTTCAAAAACAGTTTTATACTGGATTGCGGTTGGAGATGATTTTTATGCTATTGAAGCAGATCCACGCTTTCAGGCTTTGCTTAAGGAGTGGGCTCTGGATAAAGAACAAAACAATATTCATTTAAGCCAACAGCCAAAAGCAAAGCCCCGTTTATCTATTACTCGCCATCATCGCCAATAGCTTCAACTGGACAAGCTTCCATGGCTTCTTTGCATTGAGCTTCTTCTTCATCACTTGCCGGCTGTTTGGAAACATAGACATAACCTGCATCTTCGTTTTGAGCAAAATTTGCTTCAGCAGTGTTTATGCATAAACTGCAATCAATGCACTGAGAATCTACATAATAGCGACCTGGTACATTTTCTGGGACTTTGTCATCTACATTTGCCATAAATTCCCTCCTTGGTTAAATTTATTTCTGAATTGCGAATTCTCATTCTAGCCTAATTTTGTCAAGATACTATTTCCAAATGAACACAACTTTAAAATTGGACAAACTTCGCACCTTGGTCTTCTGGCTATACAAATATTTCTGCCATGCGCCTGAATGAGCAGACTGAATTTAGTCCAATCTTTTTTAGGAATTAGAGGCTGCAAATCTAACTCGATCTTAACTGCATCCTTGTTTTTGGTAAGTCCCAGCAAATTGGCAATTCTAATCACATGAGTATCAACCACCACCCCTGGAACATCATAATAATTTCCTAAAAAAGCATTGGCTGACTTTCGTCCTACGCCAGGCAACTCTATCAATTTAGCAAAATCTTTAGGCACTTTGCCTTGGTATTTTTCTGCTAATATTGCGCAGCAATTCTTAATAGATTTGGCTTTGTTCTTAAAAAATCCAGTTGGCCTGATCATTTTTTCCAGCATTGTTAAATCTGCTTTAGCAAAAGCCAAAGCATTAGGACATTTTTGAAAAAGGGCTGGGGTTACTTCATTAACTTTTTTATCTGTGCATTGGGCAGACAAAATTATGGCTACTAATAGCTCAAGGTCGGTTTTATAATTAAGCGCGATCGTAACCTTGGGATAGGTTTTTTTAAGAATAGCTAAAATCTTTTTTACTCGCTCACCATCTTTCATTTTATTTAAAATATTTTTTAACTTCGTCCAGTGGCAGGCAATTCAAAATGTCAGATTTTTCTAGCCACCCTTTACGCGCAATTCCTAAACCATAGGCCATGTGCTGCAATCCTTCTGCATCATGCGCATCTGGTGATATTACAATTTTTACACCTTTGTCTTTAGCAAATTTACCATAGCGCCAATCTAAATCCAGACGCTGGGGATGAGCATTAATTTCAATCGCCACTTTATTTTTTGCTGCTGCCTCGATAATTTTTGGTATATCAATTTTATAACCTTCACGCGCCAGCAACAAGCGCCCTGTGGGATGGCCCAGAATCTTGGCATAGGGATTTTGCATGCCCTTAATTATGCGTTTAGTCATTTCCGCTTCTGGCATATTAAATCTGGAATGAATGGAAATAATCACAAAATCAAAACTCTTTAAGATAGAATCTGGATAATCTAGACTACCGTCAGCTAAAATATCGCATTCAATTCCTTTCAGAACTGTAAACCCTTTTAGTTTTTTGTTAACCTCATCAATTTCCTGGTGCTGTTTTTTGATATCTTCTGGCTTTAATCCGCCAGCATATTGGGCTGACCTACTGTGATCTGACAGGCCAAGATATTTATAGCCAATTTTTTGGGATGCCTTGGCCATTTCCAAAATTGTAGCTAGACCATCGCTCCAATTACTATGCACATGAAAAACTCCTTTTAAGTCTTTTTGCTCTACTAAATCTGGCAACTTGGCCCTAGCTGCTGCTGGAATTTCTCCCTGATTCTCTCTTAACTCTGGCGGAATGTAAACCAAACCCAAGGTTTTAAAAAGCTCTGCTTCATTTTTACAAGCTAGTAATTTATCTTTTTTAAACAAACCATATTCATTCAACTTAAGACCTTTTGCTTTAGCCAGAGCGCGCATGGCTACATTGTGTTCTTTGCTGCCAGTAAAATAGTGCAAGGCAAAGGGAAATTGTTCTTCAGTAACTGCGCGCAAATCTGCAGCAATACCATTTGCTAACAACACAGAGCTCTTGGTTTGACCATGGGCTGTAATTGATTCGACTTCTGGCAAACTTACAAAAGCCTGCATAATGGGTTCTGGGTTTTTTGTGGCCACTAAAATATCAATGTCTTTGACAATCTCTTTATGGCGCCTGATTGAACCTGCTATCTCTGCCTTAATCACGCCCTTTTGCTTTTTTATTTTTTCCAAAATTTTCTGAGCAGCAAAAAGCGCTGTTTCATAAAGATGCTGATCTGCAAAACGCTTAAGATAGGCAATGCCGGCCAATATCTTTTCTTGCATCTTAACTCCAAAACCAGGCAGCTCAAGTAAACGATTTTCTTTGCAGGCATATTCCAACTCACCCACATTAGAAATGGCCAGCTCTTTCCACAACACCGCCACTTTTTTGGGACCCACACCTTGAATTTTTAGCATTTCAAAAATTCCAGGCGGCAAGGATTTCATTAAATGTTTGTGTTCTTTTAATTCCCCGGTTTTAAGAATTTCCTGAATGTGGTCCAGCAAATGCGAACCAATACCCTTGATTTCAGCCAGTTCTCCGCTTTTTAACATTTGCTCTAAATCCCCAGGCAGGCTTTCGATAATCCGCGCAGCATTTTGATAGGCCCGCACCCGGAAAGGATTATCGCCCTTAATTTCCAGGGCCTGGGACATTTCATATAAGATATTTGCTACGTGATGTTTATCCATTTAATAAATGACTATTGTCCTTAAAGGTCTATAGTCCAAAATTACTTATGATATTTCTCTCCCCTCAAAATAGTACACGCCCGATAAATCTGCTCTAACAAAATTGCTTGGGCCAGTTCATGGGGAAAAGTCATTTTGGAAAGAGCCAAAAGTTTGTCTGCCTTTTGTTTTAATTTAGAATCAATCCCCTCTGGCCCGCCAATAAAAAAAATCAGGTTTTTTATATTACGCTTTTGATATGCTTCAAGCAAGCTGGCAAATTGTTCAGATGTTTTTTGTTCACCGTTTGCATCACAAGCAATTAAAATGTCATCTGGCCCAAGGGCTTTCAGAGTACTTTGCTCATCTTTTACAGCTATGCACTCAATGGGCAAATAATGAGCAATCCGCCCAGCATAATCATTAACTAATTCGCGAATGGAACCAGATTTTATTTTACCAACAGCAACAACACGAAGTTTTAACATTTTGACTATAGACTATGGACCATAGACAATTGACCTTAAGAGTCTATGGTCAATGGTCCATGGTCAATGGTCTAACTTTTAACATAGTTCAATTACAGTTTTCACCAACTTTTCCACACCGCTCCAAACTTCTCCAATATTTTTAGCCAGCATATAAGCTGGAGTAGAAACAATTTTGTTTGTCCCATCAACCACACAATCTGTAACTAAACATTCTTCATGCTTGCTGCCCATTTTTTCTATAGCTGCAGCTACTTGGCTGTCATTACCAATAGTTAGTTTAGCAGAAATACCACTTCCTTCCAATGCCTTAGCTACAGTGGCTGGAGCTATACAAATCGCGCCCAGAGGTTTTTTGGCTTTTACTGTTTCCAAAATTAATCTTTTGGTCTCTGGCTCTACTTGGCAATTTAGGCCATCTCGCAAAAAAGTGGAAAGATTAAGGCCAGCGCCCTGACCACCTGGAATAATCAAGGCATCAAAATCAGCACTGGTTATCCTGGCTGCCCGCTGCATATTACCGCGCGAAATGCGCGCCGCCTCCACCAGCATATTTCGTTTTTCATTTTTATCTTCGCCTGTTTGATGATCACAAACTTTTAGCTGAAAACCATCTGGAGCAATGCACACTGTCTGCTGACCAAGCTTGCTAATAGCTAAAAGAGTAAGTGTAGCTTCATGAACTTCTGAACCATCCCTGTGCCCACATCCACAAAGCAAAACACCAATACGTTTTGTCATAACTGCCCCCTTTTTTTCGCAAGCCACATTTAATTTTGTATTTTGTAGAATTACAAGCTTTTTATACTAATAGCAATTGTCGCCCAAAAAGCCACCATATAACCTATAACAATATGAATTATAAGAGATTTTTATTTGCTCCGTCTGATTGTTTTTTGCGTCTGATTGTTTTTATGATTGTTTTTATTCTAAAGTGGACCAAGTTATATTGTAGCAGTAGCGTAAGGCAGTTTTTTTCGCTTTCCCGGTACGATGTAAAATATGCATGAGATTTATAAGCTCATAGGGAAACGAAAAAAACTGGCTGAGAGCTACTGTTACAATATTACTGACGATATCATATGGCCAATTGCCAGATGGTTGAGTGAATCTACTTGCCTCGAGTAAGGATATAAGCTAGTGCTCATTTCATGCTCTACGCGCAAATTGCCATCCCAAGACCATTACACCATACTTTAACTTACAGAGTCCTTGAGGGGCTAGAAAAATCAATCCAACCAGGGCAAAGGGTTTTGGTGCCTTTTAGAAATCGAACTCAAGTTGGTTTTGTTTTGGGCATAACCAACCAAGCTCCTGCTAATTTAGATCCAGCCAAAATTAAACCAATCCAAGAAATATTAGATCTGGAACCAGTTTTTTCTCAAGAATTATTAAATCTCCTAAACTGGATGACTAAATATTATTACGCAGCTATTGGTGAAGTTTGCAAAGCTGCGCTACCTAACAGGTTGACTAAAATTGAGACGCCAAAATCTGGACGCACTGGACTACCAGCTGAGCTAGAAATAATTCCAGAACCTGAAGCTAAGTTTACTTTAACCAAAGATCAACTTGCAGCTCTGGATATAATTTTAAACAACTTAAAGACTAGCCAGCCCAAACCGTTGCTTTTGCATGGCATCACGGGCAGCGGCAAAACTGAAGTTTATCTGCGCGCCTTTGAACAAGTAAAAAAAGAAGGTGGAAATGGAATTCTTCTGGTGCCGGAAATTTCTTTAACCCCGCAGCTTATCCAGCGTTTTCGCCAAAAATTTGGGGAAGAAATTGCCATTTATCATTCTGCCCTGACCGACGCCCAAAGATTTGCCCAGTGGAAAAAAATTAAATCCGGAGCAGTGTTTGCAGTTGTTGGTACACGCTCCGCCCTTTTTGCCCCTTTTGATAATCTGCATTTAATTGTGATTGATGAAGAACATGACAGTTCATACAAGCAAGAAGATGGTTTTCTTTATAATGCTAGAGATTGTGCAATTGTACGCGCCAACTTAAGTGGAGCTACTATTGTGTTAGGTTCTGCTACCCCTTCAATGGAATCTTTTACCAATGTTCAAAAAGAAAAATATGATTACTTCTATTTAGCTTCACGCGCTACAGGCGCTAATTTACCCGGCATTGAAATTGTAGACATGCGCGCCCAAGAAAACTTTTCCCTTTCTCAAACCTTGTTAACTGCTATTGAAAAACGTCTAGCTCAAAAAGAACAAACCTTGATCTTTCTTAATCGCCGCGGTTTTGCTTCTTTTTTAATCTGCCAGAAATGCGGTGAAACTATTGAATGCCCAAATTGCGATATAACCTTAACCAATCACCAGTCCCCTGCTCGTTTAATTTGCCATTACTGTGAATATCAGGTTAAGCCGCCGGAAATTTGTCCAGCCTGCCAGGGCGCTAAGCTTAAAGCTTTGGGGCATGGCACCCAAAAAATAGAAGATGAACTGGCCAAACATTTTCCTGAAGCAAAAATTGCTCGTCTAGATAAAGATAGCACAGCCAAAGTCGGTATGCGCAAAAGTTTTTTAAGCAAAATGCAAAAAGGGGAAATTGATATTTTAGTAGGCACCCAAATTATTACCAAGGGTCATGACTTTCCCAACGTCACTTTGGTCGGTGTAATTGATGCCGATATTTCGCTTAATCTGCCTGATTTTCGGGCCTTTGAACGCACCTTTCAAATTTTAACTCAAGTTTCTGGCCGCTCTGGACGAGCCCAGAAACCAGGAGAAGTAATTATTCAAACCTATCAACCAGATCATCCCAGCATTATCTTTGCTAAAGAGCATAATTTTGAGAACTTTTATGAAACAGAAAAGATGCATCGGGAAACTTTGAAATATCCGCCTTTCGTGCGCATTGCTGGGCTCAAGTTTTCTGGCAATTCTAAAGATTTAACTCAAAAAACTGCTCAGCAGTGTCTTAAAAAACTCTCTCAGACATCTAACAATTTGAACTTAAATAAAGTTATTGAAATTTTAGGACCTGCCCCAGCTCCCATTCCAAAAGTACGTGGCAAATATCGTTTTCGTTTAATGATCAAGGCCAGCACCTCCAGTCATTTAGCTAATTTACTAAACTCGACCCTGCCTGAAGTAAGAAATAATATTCCTGCTGGCTGCAAAATGATAGTCGATGTAGATCCAATAAATATGCTCTAAATAATTATGCTAATCTTGCTTCATTTTAAGCAATGTGTTAGAAAATTTTAATTATGATAAGAGAAATTGTCACCTACCCACATCCGGTTTTGCACCAAAAAGCCAAGCAAGTGGCTGAGGTAAACGATGAAATTCGTGAGCTTCTAGCTGATATGAAGGAAACCATGGTTGCCAACAATGGTGTTGGTTTAGCCGCACCCCAAATTGCAGTTAGCCTGCAAGTGGCTATTGTAGATGTGGAGCAGGGCCGGGAAGCAAGTGATCCCAGTTATATTCAAGAAGGTTATTTTGAATTAATCAATCCCCAAATTACTGATCGCCAAGATGAAATTGAATGGGAAGAAGGCTGTCTTTCTGTACCTAATTTCTGGCAAAATATGCAACGCAGCCGCAAAATTACCGTGCAATATTTAGACCGCCAGGGCAAGAAACAAACCTTAAAAGCTGAAGGACTTCTTGCCGTAGCTATCCAACAAGAATTAGATCACTTAAGCGGCAAGTTAATTATTGATCAAGTGAGCAGACTCAAGCAAACCATGTACTTGCACCGCATAAAAAAAGAAAAGCGCAAAAATAAAAACGAACAAGGCGATTAAATTATGATGAAAATAGTTTTCATGGGTAGTCCGGCCTTTGCCCTTCCCTGTATCCGCGCTTTAAAAGAAAGAAAACATGATATTTTAGCGGTGTTTACCCAACCTGATAAACCAGCAGGCCGCGGCCTAAAGCTGCAGGCCTGCCCTGTGGCTACTTTTGCCAGGGAATCTGATTTAGAATTATTTCAACCCAAAACTTTACGCAGCCCGGAAATTCAGAACAAATTAAAAAAACTTAATCCAGATTTGATTGTAGTTGTTGCTTATGGCAAGTATCTTCCAGCAGAAGTTTTGCAGCTGCCCAAATATGGCTGCATTAATGTGCATGCTTCCTTGCTGCCTAAATATCGTGGCGCAGCTCCTATAAACTGGGCAATTATCAATGGCGAAGCTGAAACTGGCATTACCACCATGCTGCTCAATGAAGAAATGGATGCTGGCGATATGCTTTTGAAGAGAAAAACCAACATAGAACCTGAAGAAACCGCCCAGGATATCCACGATCGTTTAGCTAAAATCGGCGCAGAATTACTGCTTGAAACAGTGCTTTTAATAGAACAACAAAAACTGCAGCCAGTCTTTCAAAATCATACTCAAGCCAGCCTGGCGCCTAAATTAAAAAAACAAGATGGGGTTATTGATTGGCAAAAAGGTGCGGTTCAATTAAAAAATCAAATTCGAGGCACCTTGCCTTGGCCAGTTTCTTTTACTCATTATCAAGGAAAAACCCTGCGCATTTTTAAGGCTGAAGCTGTTCATGACAATCCTGAAGAGCAACCTGGCACAGTAGTTAGAACTGATGATGAACTAGGAGTTGCCACAGGTTTTGGAACCTTGTACCTTTTAGAAGTGCAACTTGAGGGAAAACGTAGAATGAGAATTGAAGAGTTTTTAAAGGGACATAAAATTCAAGTTGGAGAAAAATTAATATGAACTCAAAAATAAAAATAGCACCTTCAATTTTATCTGCAGACTTCTCCCACTTGGCTGATGAAATTCAGGCAGTGGAAAAAGCGGGAGCTGATGTAATTCATGTAGATGTGATGGACGGCCATTTTGTGCCTAATATAACTATTGGCCCAGCAGTTGTCCGTTCTATTCGGCCTATAACAAAACTCCCTTTAGACTGTCATCTAATGATAGAAAATCCTGATAAATATATTGAAGCTTTTGCCAAGGCTGGAGCAGACTGGATTTCTGTGCATGTGGAAAATTGCGATTTAGGCAAATTACTTCCTGCTATTAAAAAATTGGGCTGCAAAGCAGGCGCAGTTATTAACCCGCCTACTCCAATTGAAAAAATATATAACTATGTAGAGCTGGCTGATTATATCTTAATCATGAGCGTCAATCCCGGCTTTGGCGGACAGGAATATATTGAAGAATGTACTCAGAAGATAAGAGACCTCAAAAAATTTATTACTGAAAAAGGGTTAAATATCCCAATTGAAGTTGACGGCGGCATTAAACCAGAAAATGTGAAAAAAATAATTAAAGCTGGCGCAGAGATTATCGTAGCTGGTTCGGCAATATTTAATACTGATGATTATGAAAAAGTCATTAAAGCTCTAAGCTGAAAACTTCTTAGCTACTTCTGCCTTAAAGTTTAGCAAGTCCTCACGAGGCGCATCATTCCGAATCAGATAAATCAACCTGCCTAAAAGCTCCCACCACAGTTTTGGCTTACAAGTATAAATACAATCTAAAATTGCGTGCACCAAATAATCTTCACCTCGCCAGGTCTTCATGGCCAAAGCAACTTCTTCTGCCTCAAATGGCTGCAAAATCTTGCGCATATCTTCAAAGAAACGCCTTTCTAAATCTATATGAACCTGCAAGGTTGCTTTAAGCGATTGATCAATCTTTTGCTGCAACTGTTCCACATATTTTTCATGCTCTGCTCCATCTGCGAAAACTAGGGCATCAGCAGAGGTTACACCAAAAGGCTGGCCAATCTTTAGCACAACTTTAACATTTGGCTTCAGGCGCCTGCTTCCCTTGGGGGCAATTATGCCAGTGCCTTTAACAGCCACTGGAATTAAATTAATCTTATTATGCTCGCCTTTTTCCACAGCAACTTTAGCTGCTTCTACAGCTAAATAAGCTGTGCCTTTTTTCAAATGTTTACCATCTTTTTTTAATCTCTTTAATTTACCAACTGCATAATACCCGCCATCCAGCCTTTCCTGATTCCTGCCAAGCCTGGCATAAGCCCTACTACCCTGGGGAAAAACCGCTAAATCAGCGCTATCTTCCACTAACTGCCGCACTCCTGCAGCTATGGATTTTTGAGCTGCATCTTTTTTACCTTTGCGTTCCACAAAAATCATATCCAAAGCCTTGGCTACCTGGCCAAGACCCAAAATACGATAAAAAATTGGATTATCCAAAAAATGATCCTTGGCCATTAAAAATTTAGGAAGAGACCTTCCTTCTAACAATAGTGGCGCCAAGGCAAAATCCAAAAAGCTTAAATGATTAAAAAGATAAATATTTATACCTTTTAAATCTTCCAGATAATTTGTCTGCTCAATTTTTACTTCTGCATAAACCAGCTGACTTAGCCTAGTGCCCCAAACCACAGCAATACCAGCTGAAACCTGTTTTAGAAAATCTTGGCCTTTTGCTTTTAGGGCAAGCAAACAAAGTCTTTTTAGCCAAATTGTGCTCCAAACACCTTTTAATTTTCGCCAAAGCGATATTTTCTTTTTACCAGGATTTTTAAAATCCAAGTTTTGCAAATCAACAACTTGAAAAGGCTGTTCAGGCAAAATATGGTTGGCTATACCAGCCATACATAACAAATGATCAAAAAATTCTTGAGGATGAATATTGGGAAAGCTGCGCACAAAATCAACTAAAGCCAGCCTTCCTTGCTGCTTCTGCTTCCAGTTAAAATATGACAAACCAACCAAGACCAAACTAGCCAAGGCCAGCAAACCCCATTCTTGACGACCATAGATATAACCATAATAGGCATACCAACTGCCAAAACATAGTAGATATAAAATAACTACTGTATCTCTAAACCAAGCAACTGCATGTTCAAAATAACCAAGTTTGCGATTAATAATCAGGAAAAAATGACTTTGGGTTTTAATATAAAAGGTGAGCAAACGCAGCAAAGGTATAAGATAAAAAAAACCAATTACTATAACCTTCCACCATTCAAATTTAAATAAATTGAATAACAGTTCATCTATTGAAATATGCATGGTTACCTTATTTTATTTGGAGGGTTTTATTTTTGCTGAAGACAAAGAACTGAGACGATATTTAAACTGCACGTCCACTACTTTTTTACCAATCTTGAATTCTTCTTTACCCATCCGCTCTGAAATTCTACTTGATACTGATTGCGCAGCACCTTTGGTGGTATCATAAATTGCGGTAATTATGCCTTTATCTGGATCAGACATAACAATATCTATGGGATGTCTCACCAAAGAACGCACATAGTTTTCAATTTGGGAAACAAAACCATAGCTTTTTGTAATTCCAAACCGCTTTCTGATATTAGCAATATTTTTAATGGTGATAATATATTTATAAGTATATTGATCTGAAGAAGCTAAACTTAAAGTTCCCACAGTTGGCAAAACAACTCTAAACACCGGCTGCTTGGGTTTAGGTAGATCAACTGTTAATTGACCGCCTTGCTTGATGATTGAGCTCCGGCAGGCAAACAAAGAGCTGTCTGGGCCTTGCTCGCCTTCACCAAACAATTCATGCAACAAACCAGCCAGATTTTTAGCTGCATCATCCCGTTCCAAACATTTCAGCATTATTTCAATTCCACGACCTTGCCTTAAGGAAACTTCATTTAAGGAAACATCAATTCGTTCGCCATGAGGCATGCGTTTAACAATACGCCTAAAAAGCTCGGTTAAAACTGCCTGCACTTCATCTGCAGCCGCAAAAATAGGCGAAAGTTCAGAATCAGCTGCTATGTGATAAGTGATTCTTTTACCTAAAAATAACAAATCTAAACTGGCACAAGTTTGTTGGACAATATTAACTGCATTGCACGGCTCTGCTGCGCCGGAAATTAGGGGTTCAGTTTCTTTGGACAAAGACTCAATCTTGGCGTCTTTTTCTTCCAAAACCTCTTTTAGCTTTTGAAAAGTATCTTTGATCTCTTTGGAGGGCTTACCTGGCCAATTTTCCTGCAAATATTCCAAAAGATCTTCTTTAAGTTTTATTCTAATTTTACGCATAGTCATAAACGCATAACCTATAACATTTTAAATAATTAAAGACAAGCTCGGTATTGTTATTCTATCTAAGTTGCTCCCAGGAAGTGTGGTTTGGCTTACGGCGAATTTCTTCACACGCCAGAAATTCGCCTGCCCTGCGACGTCGCTCTTTAGGCTTAGATGGCGACTTACGCAGAGGCCGCCAAAACACACTTCCTTCGCGCAACTTAAAGGAGTAATTAAAATTACCAAGTAGTACTTGCGAAGAGTGGGGGTGCATGGTAGCAAGCCAAAGAAGTGAAAAATTAGCGGGGCGTAGCTCAGCCTGGTTTAGAGCGCTTGCTTCGGGAGCAAGAAGTCGGAGGTTCAAATCCTCTCGCCCCGACCAACTTTTATTAGAATTTTATTGGATTACATGAATCACACGGGATTGCTTCGTCGTCCTGAGCAAAGTCGAAGGGCTCCTCGCAATGACAACATTGTTAACAAGCAAATCAAGAAAGAAATCATCATTAGTACACTCCCACATCTCCCTTGTCCTACAAACTCACATCCACCTGCAGTATTCGTATAAGAGCTGGGCAAATTGGGAACATAAGAAACATTTCCATTTTGGCTGCCACTGCTTGCACCGCCCTTGACTGCTGCTTGCACTGCTTTGAGCACATCTAGCTTGCCATAACCCCAAACTGAATTTGGCGTTTGTCCCACTTTTTCATCAACATAAGCGCTCTCAACCAAATAACGCTCTACATCTTCATGGGTCAAAGCTGGATTAGCTGAAAACATTAAGGCAATGGTGCCTGAAACAAAAGGTGCAGCCATGCTGCTGCCAGCCATTAAAAAATGAGCTTTGTCTGAAGTAAGCAACTGTTTATCAATGCTTGCTTGCGCGGATTTGCTGGAAGCAATCATGGCTCCAGGTGCAACAATTTCTGGCTTAACACCAGTATAATTGGGATTGGCTGAAGGACCTACACTGCTGAATTCCAAAATATCACCCAGATCATAATCAATGCGACAACATTCCCAGATATTTTTGGTAGTATAAGCGCCAACCCCAATCACATTCTTGGCTGTAGCAGGAATAGCCACGCTCATCTGACGATCCCCTGGTATATAGTTCCACTCCAAGCCATCATCATCAGCATAAGACGTAAAGTTAACCACATCCGCTGGTTTATCTGGATATAACCAAGCATCAAAATAACCTTGGCCAGAGACCAAAAGATCAAAACTGTATCCTTGTGGATCATCCATCTCCTCATCAAAAACCAGCGTAATTCCCACATGAGGCTTGTTATTTAAAGGATTTTGGGTTTGTGAAGCATTTATTTGATAAGCAATCTGGCCTTTGGCAAACGTCCCTTCTGTAGCTGCTCCAGGGCTCACCATATTTGAACGGCTCATAACTTGATTGGTTCTGCCTTGCTTTATAGCTAGACCAAAATTCAATTCACTGTCTTCCCTGCCCCAAATATCAATGTAAAAAACCCGACCAGATTCAAAATTTTTGATCTCAAAATTTGTGGCACTTAAGCTGGAAACAGCATAACCTGCATGCAAGCCAGTAAAATAATTATTATCACTATTTTCATTGCCAGCAGCAGCTACAATAGCCCTGCCTGAAGTTCCCTCCACCAGTTCGTCTAAACATTCTTCAAACAAAGAAGTGCCATCGTGCGCGCCTAAATGAGTTCCCAAGCTTAAATTTACCACTGCTGGCATGTTCAGAGCCTTGGCTTTTGCAAAAATATAATAGGCAGCTTCACAAATGGTGGTGCTAAAAAGCGGAATTGCGTAGCTATCGTCAATTTGCAGCTCAGATTTATAAATAACAGAGATAATGGAAGCATCAGGCGCAACACCTGTATAAGTGGCATCGCTACTAGCAGCAATTCCTGTCACATGAGTGCCATGCCCGCTAACATCATTAACAAAACAAGTTCCAGTTGAAATGGAATCTGTATCGCATTCCATGCCATAGGTGCTGCTAATTTCAGCTGGCCCCCGACCAGATGTTGAACGTTGATGCCAGATATAAAGAACACGCGAATTACCAGCTTCATCTAAAAAATCTGCATGATCATAATCCAAGCCAGTATCAACAATACCTACAATGGTGTTGGCACCAGTATAAGCGCTAGGCAGTTCCAACCCTTCATGTACAGCATATCCATCCACATCTTGCAGGGCTAAATCAAGTTTTGGCTGCACAGGTTTGGCTGCTTCAATATAAACAACTTGTTCCTGAGCGCTAATCTCTTCTATAGCTTCCAAGGGAATGGTAGCCGTAATAATCTGACCAAGCTTAAGCTTAACTTCGCCACCTAATTCAGCAATAAAACCAGCTGTTGTTTCCAAATCAGAGGTTTTGATAAAGACTTCCACCTTGGGTTGCTCAAGATTTTGCGCCTTAAAACTTAAACTAGGTTGTGAAGAAGTAATGGTTTGAAAAAAAGGATCTATTTTGGGATTTGCTTGAACTTGAAAAGAAATTAAGAAAAAAAACCACACCAAACCGATTGTTATCAAAAACTTTTTTCGCACTTTCCTGCCCCTTTTTTACTATTATTATCGTCCCAGCCCTATAAAAGTTGCTCTAAAAATTATTTTTTCCCTATTTTTTATTGCATCTACCTTCTGCTGATGCTAACTACCCTAAAATTCGTGCTTTTTTAAATTATCAACAAAGGAGTCATTATGAAACTCAGTAAAATAGCTATTTTGATTTTAGCCCCTGCTTTTATTTGGGGCTGTTCCAAGGGCTTTTGCCCTTCAGGGAGCAATACCAGCACAGATACCACCAAAGAAGTTGTGGCCACAATTAATGGTCAACCAATTCTTATGACAGAATTAGATAGCTCAATCAACTCTCAACTGCAACGTTTAGATAGCCAGCGCTATCAAGTCCGCAAACAAGGTTTAGATGAGCTAATCGAAGAAAAAATAATTGAAAATGCTGCTAAAAGCAAAGGACAAAAACCAGAAGAATTCTTGCAGCAAGAAGCCTTTGCTCAAATTAAAAAACCTTCTGAAGAAGAAATTAAAGCAATCTATGAAGCCCGAAAGGGAAAAAGTGGCATTAAATTTGACGAGGTAAAAGACCAAATTAGCACCTATTTAGAACAAAGCCAAAAAGCTAAAGCTCGCCAGGATTTAATAGCCAAACTAAGCACAGATACAAAAATCGATATTCTGCTTGATCCACCCCGAGTGGAAATAAATTTGGATAATGCCCCAGGCATGGGTCCAAAGGATGCTAAAATAACCTTGGTGGAATTTTCAGATTATCAGTGCCCATTTTGCAAACGCGTTAGAGAAACCATTTGGCAATTAATGGATGAATACAAAGACCAGGTTCGCTATTATTTTCTAGATTTTCCACTTTCTTTTCACAAACAAGCGCAAAAAGCCCATGAAGCTTCCAGATGCGCTGGTGATCAGGATAAATACTTTGAATACAATAAAAAGATTTTTAATAACCAAGGAAATATCGCTGTAACTGACTTAAAAAATTATGCCAAAGAGCTCAATCTTAATCTGGACAAATTTAATAAATGCCTAGATTCAGGCAAATATGCCCAAGTAGTCCAAGACAGTGTGGAAGAAGGAATTAGAGTTGGAGTTACCGGCACACCTGCTTTTTTTATTAACGGCATCCAGCTAACCGGCGCTCAACCAATTACGGCGTTTAAGGATGTTATAGAAAGTGAACTGAAGAAATAAGAAGAAATAATATGTTAGACTTAAAATTCATTTTAGCCAATTTAGCTGCAGTTAAGCAAAACTGTATAAATCGCAATATAAAAGTTGATCTAGAGAACTTAGTTCAGCTGGATGAAGAGCGCCGTACACTTTTAAATCAAGTTGAAGAAATTCGGCGCCAGCAAAACGAAAATGCTAAGGCCATGAAGACCAAGCTCAGCCCAGAAGAGCGCGAGGGCTTTATTACCAAAGGCCGTGAGCTTAAAGAACAAGAAGCTGAAGAAAATAAGAAACTGGCTGAAGTCAGTCAGCAACTAGATACTATAATCCGGCAAATCCCCAACATGACTCATCCTGAAGCGCCAATTGCCAATTCTGAAGCTGGCAATAAGGAAATCAGGCGCTGGGGCAAGCCAACTAAATTTAATTTTAAGATCAAAGATCACTTGGAATTGGGAAAAGATTTAGACCTGATTGATTTTGAAACTGCAGCTTCTGTAACTGGGCAAAAATTTTATTTCCTAAAAAATGAAGCAGTACTTTTGGAATTTGCCCTAACGCAATTCGCCCTGCAAATGTTAACCAAAGAAGGTTTTACGCCAATTATCACACCGGACTTAGCCAGGGCAGAAATTTTAGATGGCATTGGTTTTAATCCACGAGGTCAGGAAACCCAGATATATTCTGTGGAAAACAGTGATTTATGTTTAATTGCCACAGCAGAAATTACTTTAGGCGGAATGTTGGCTAATAATATTTTAGAAGAGAGCAAACTGCCCCTGAAATATATCGGTGTTTCTCACTGTTTTCGCACTGAAGCTGGCGCTGCTGGCAAAGAATCCAAGGGCCTCTATAGAGTTCATCAATTTTCTAAAATTGAAATGTTTGCCTTTACCACGCCAGATAAATCAGATGAAATGCATGAAACTTTTTTGGGCTATGAAGAAAAACTTTTTCAAAACTTGGGAATTCCTTATCGGGTAGTTGATATCTGCACTGGTGATTTAGGCGGGCCTGCTTATCGCAAATACGATTTAGAAGCCTGGATGCCTGGCCGCGGCGAAAACGGCGATTGGGGAGAAATCACCTCTACTTCTAATTGCACCGACTATCAAGCGCGTCGTTTAAAAATCAAATTTCGCTCTGAAAATGAAAAGAAACCTCAGTTTGTGCACATGTTAAACGGCACTGCCATTGCCATCAGCCGGGCTTTAATTGCTATTTTGGAAAATTATCAGCAAGCAGATGGCAGCGTTATTATTCCTGAAGTATTGCAGCCCTATCTGCAAGGTCAAAAAAGAATTTTAGCAAAGGAATAATATGTCTAATGTTGCCCTGGCCCTTGGACTTACGCTTTTGGCTGGTCTAGCCACAACTATTGGCAGCTTTCTCGCTTTTTTTGTTAAGTCCACTAACCGCAAATTTTTGTCTTTAGCCCTGGGTTTTTCAGCTGGAGTAATGATCTATGTTTCCTTTGTGGAAATATTTTTTAAAGCCAAAGATTCTTTGGTAGCCAGCCTGGGAATAACCTCTGGCACTTGGTTAACAGTTGCCTCTTTTTTTGGCGGAATATTTCTTATTGGTTTAATCGATAAACTTATTCCTTCTTATGAAAACCCGCATGAAATTCATCAAGCTGAAGAAATTGAAGACTCTCACGCTAAAACCCACTTTAGAAAACTGCATCGGGTCGGCTTAATGGTTGCTCTGGCCATTGCTATTCATAATTTTCCTGAAGGACTGGCTACTTTTATGGCAGCGCTAGAAAATCCATATCTAGGCGTATCTATTGCGGTAGCCATTGCTATTCACAATATTCCTGAAGGCATGTCTATTTCCATTCCCATCTACTATGCCACTAACAATAAAAAGAAAGCTTTTTGGTATTCATCCTTATCCGGACTGGCTGAACCATTGGGCGCTATAATTGGCTACTTGATCATCAGACCATTTATGAACGGTCTGGTTTTTGGCATCACCTTTGCCATGGTCGGCGGAATTATGGTGTTTATTTCCTTGGACGAACTTTTGCCTGCGGCCAGAGAATATGGCGAACACCATCTTTCAATTTATGGTTTGATTGCTGGAATGATGGTCATGGCTCTAAGCTTACTTCTCTTTATTTAATTTTGCACTGCTTTGACAATATGGCGGCAACTAATACCTGCTGCATCTAGCAATTCATTTGGCTTACCAGATCTGGGCATTTGGGAAACTGCCAGCTTAGTAATGGCTACTTTGGGCTGGTCAGCAAATACATTAAGCACAGCATCACCCAAGCCACCTTCAAACCAATGATCTTCAACCACAATTATTTTTTCAGTCTGCTTTGCTAAATGTCTTAAGGTTTTGGCATCTATGGGTTTTATAGAATAACAATCCACAACATCTATTGAAATTTTTCTCTTGGCCAACTCTTCCTGAGCCTGAAGAGCTTCATATAAAGTTATACCAGCAGCAACTACCACTGCTTTTGTTTTTTTATTTTTTGTTCTTTTTGCCTTGTGCACCTTGCTACCGCCTATTTCAAATTTTTCCTGATTAGCATAGATTACGGGTGTGGCCGGCCTCGAAGTGCGCAGATAGATCAGGCCTTTAGTTTGAATCATTTTTTGCACCAGTTTTTCTGCAGCCACTGCATCTGCTGGATATAAAACTTGGCAGCCATGAACTGAGCGAAACATGGCCAAGTCTTCTAAACCCATTTGCGAAGGTCCGTCTTCGCCAATAGAAACCCCGGCGTGCGAACCACAAAACTTGATATTAGCTTGGCTGATGGCTGCCAGGCGAATTTGATCAAACGCCCTGGTTAAAAAAGCGGCAAAGGTTGAGACAAAAGGAATTTTTTGGCGTTTGGCCAAGCCAACTGCTGTGCCTACCATATTTTGTTCAGCAATAAACATTTCAAAAGAACGACTTGAAAATTTTTGTCTAAAAAATTCCGAATAAGTGGAATTTTCTACATCACCATCTAAAGAAACAACTTGGGGATACTGTCCGCCCAAACGCGCCAAGGCCTTACCAAAAGCCATTCTCGTGGCAACCTGCTCCCCCTTTTTATAATTTAACATAGCAGCCCTAATTGGCTTATTCTGTTGGGGTCTGGCCCTTTTGGTTTTTTTTACTTTAATTATTAATTTTTTATTCACTTCACCCAACTCAGCAACTGCCCTTTTATAATCTGCATCTTTTAAGGGTTTGCCGTGCCAACCTGGCATGTCTTTAATAAAAGAAACCCCTTGGCCCTTAAAAGTTTGAGCAATAATCATATATGGTTTGTCTTTCACCTGCCCAATTCTTTGCAATGCAGTTAAGATTTCTGCAAAATCATGACCATCAATAGTAACAACTTCCCAGCCAAAAGCTGTTAGCCGCTCCTTATAGGCCCACACATTGTGGCCCAACATAGTTGGCCCAGATTGACCCAAACGATTTACATCTAAGAAACCAATTAAGTTGTCTAACTTATAGAAACTTGCCAGCTGCGCTGCTTCCCACACTGAACCTTCAGCCATTTCGCCGTCGCCTAATAAAACAAAGGTTCGATAATTAAGCTTATCTAAATATTTAGCATTAAGAGCCAAACCAACTCCAACTGAAAGCCCCTGTCCCAAAGAGCCGGTTGCTGCTTCTGTATATTTAAAGCCTGGTGTAGGATGACCTTCTAAAGTGCTTCCTTTTTTGCGGTAAGTATCTAAAGCCTGTTTCTTTATTGCTCCGGCCACAGCAAACAACCCATAAAAAAGCGGAGTAGCATGGCCCTTGCTAAAAATTAGGCGATCATTGTTCGGATAATTTGGATTTTTAAAATCATAACAAAAAGTAGTGGCAAAAAAAGCAGCCATTAAATCTGCTGCTGAAAGCGCTGAACTTGTGTGACCAGAGCCAGCCAGATATGGCATGCGCAAGGCATAATAACGCAAAGTTTTGGCCAACTCCATTAACTGCTCTTGTGTAATATTTTGCATGAGATTGTTTTTACAGTAGTCTGCTTTAATGCGCAAATAAAAAGCCGTGCACTTAGAACAAATTAACTCTAAGCTCTATATCTATATTCAGCTTCATAGATTTGTCTTTGACGCAACTCTTGCATACCAAGCTCCATTAAAATGGAGCCAATCAAGCCTGTGGCAATTCCAGTCAAACCCATGATCAAAATCCGTCCGCCTGCTGGCATTAAGGCTCGAATAGAAGGAAGGGTTCTTGCTGCTGCAGGTTCTTGTTCTATGGCTCTGAAAGCAGCTTGCTCTAATGATCGCTGTTCAACCACCCTGGCACAACGAAGCAACCTGTTCAACAAATGCATAGGGCCGGTTGCACCTATCGTTCCATGCACATAGTCCCCATTTCTCACGGTTAATCTTAAAATATAAACCAGCCGTTGAGAAAATTCTGGGCTAAATCTAACCACGTCATCAGAGCTATGCTCCAAAGCTTGCATTAACAATTTTAACTCCTGACCATAGCCATTGCCCATATTAGACATCAAAACTTCTCTAAAGTGCGAGCCATAACGAGCATCATTAACCAAAACTCTTATCATATCTCTCAATGCTGGCGATAACTGACCAGTTTCTAATATAGCCAGGTGATTACTAAAAATAACTTCAATATGCGGAGAGGTTAATGCTGAGTAGTGAAAATAGCCAGGACCACCAGCTGGCGAAAAATAGGCACGATAAACTGGGGGCCTTAAAATTGAACCCTGATACATATGAGCAGATTCAAAATTGAAACCTGGCGGTAATTGGACTAATTTATTATCCTTCAAAAAAAATAATAATGACCTAATCAAATAGTTAACAGTGATTTGTTGTTGCTCTGTAGTTAAAAAATAGCCTAACAGAAAAATACTGTGTAAGATCCAATCATCTTGAATAGCGTCTAGATCTACTTCTGGAGGACTGGTTGCGACATAGTAATCAACATCACCACCTAAATTACCTTCAAAATCAACATCTCCTTCATTATTTAAATTTATTTGTGAGCAAAACCACGGGAACATACCGCTGCATCTAATCATCAAAGCTCCTTATGAAATAAAATGACATCTCCGAGTTTGCAATTCATATGTTTGGCCACAACAGGACATTTAGCCTTGAACAAAAAGAAAATTGTTCGTTGGGTTTCAGACAAAGTTTCAAAATTGCCCTGACCTTTGCTGATCACCAAATCTGCTTGATAAAAAATATCTCTAAATTCAGGAAAACACAAAGTCAATACTGTTCCAGGCACATCTGAACCACTAGAAATTATGCTGGTTAATTTATCAAGACCACAGAATATTGCATCTGCTTTTAAGGCATCATTAATAATGGGCTTTTCTTTAACCGCAAAGATAATATTTTTATCTGGATATAAATTCAGAATTTGCTCAATCAAGATACGATCAAAAACTATTTCGCCAGCATTATCTCCCAAATAAAGTATAGTTTTGGCTTGCTTAAGAGTTTGTTTAAAAGCTTCAAAATCAAATAAACCTGGCTGTTCATTTTGAATAGCTTCATTTTCTTCTGTTAAAATTTTTTCCAACTCAGCATCAACATTTAAACTATTTTTAACGCCAAAATCTAAGAGATTGCCGGCAATGGCCAATTCAACTGCCAGCTTTAATTTATTTTCAGTTTTTGCTAAACGCTTTTGCAGCATCGGATAGGCTGCTAAAGCTAGCTCATTGCTTCTTTTTTTCTGCTCCAAATATGGATCAGGATTTTTGCTAATTTCTTTGATTAAATTATAAAACATTTTTGCAGTTTGCGGAGGAGGAAGATGCATATTAATCTCAGGCAAATGCTTGGCCAGCTCATCTAAAACCTGTTTTTGCTGTGCTTCATTTGCTCCGGCAATCTTGGCTGCTTCCAGGGCTTGTCTGAAAAAACAAGGGATACAATCAACATAAGCTTTCATTTTCAAATCTCCTTTTTGGCAAAAACTTCCAATTGCCTGATGATACTTGATTCGCGCTGATAAAAACCATGGGTGTGATATGAATTTCCCAGTTGATAATATAAATAATCTAAATGATGCAAAAATTCATGAATTGTGGTGCGCAAGAAAGTGCGGAACTTAACTACATTCTTCTTTTTGGCTGTTTTCATCCAAACTGTAATTGTGGTTGGCTTATCTTGGCTCATTTCATATAGACCATGCAATTCTGAACGACTGCTAGAAGGCCGCTTGCCCAATACTCTTACTTCAAGTTGTTGCACCTTAAACACTTCACACAAGCCGCTAACCAAACGCTCAGTAGCTGCCTTGGTATGAGGCAAACTATCAGCAGCCAAGGCCTTTTGCAGATCCACCACTACCTTATAAAAACGCGCAGCTTGCGGCACTTCCACCTGATCAATAGCATCACTTTTATCATAAATACGCTTTTGGCCAGAAGAGAGCTTACTATAATAAGCAAATTTTGGAGGCTTGCATTTTTCTAGCAGCATCTGGCAAACATAGCCGATAATTCAACCTGAAATCAACCAGCAAAGGAGAAAATTCTATATGAAATCGTGCTCAGAATGTGGACAACAGTGCTGTAAATCCGTGATTATTCAGATTGATGACCCAACTAGTTTTCAGGATTGGGAAGAAATTCGTTGGAAAGCTGCCCATAAAAACGTTTGGGTGATTAAAGATAATGAAGATGACTGGTGCGTGGAATTTTTTACTGATTGCGAACATCTTCAAGAAAATGGCGAATGCACAATTTACCATAAACGCCCGTTTATCTGTTCTGAACACGCTCCTGACGAATGCATTGTTAATGGTGAAGGTGAATATTATAAACTTATCTTTAAAACCAGCGCTGAGGTTGAAGAATATCTAACAGCTCATCCTGAAGCTATTCAGGATGAAAAAGCTATTGATTTATAAATAGCCTAAATCTTCTTTCCATCAGGTGTCACTTTTCTGACATCTATTATATACATTTTACCTATATCCACCCAGAAACATTATACGCCACCCAATTTTGCAAAATTAGCGTTTAGTTTCAATAGGTTGTAATTATGATAATTATGACCTTTTGGCATAAAATATGAATAAATATGGGCTAGTACAGAAATGTCATTGCCCAACTTGATTGGGCAATCTACGGAGGTTCATTATGAATTTTAAAAAAATATTTTTTATTTTTCTCTGTCTTTTAATCGGCCTGGGCTTAAGCATTATGCAGCTTAGCCAAGCTTCAAATGGACCCACCCAGCAAGAATTAGTTCAAACCCTGGATAAAGCAATTAAGGCCTTTTGGAATGAGCGTGGCGTGTTTCATCATGCAGAAGATGGTGAGCTGGTAGGCTGGGCTAATTTTAAGACAATTGATAATCCAGATGACCCACGCTGGGGCATTGACGACAAAAACAGACCTAATAAACCTGTGGTTTCAATTTTAGAACCTGGCATTTGTGGAGCTGGCATAGCTTTTTTAAAAGCCTATGAGGTCACCAAAAACAAGCTCTACCTGCAATATGCTCTGGAAGTTGGCAAAACCCTGATTTCCATCCAAAAGGATAGGCCTTATCCTGGTTGGTCCAGCCATGCGGTAGTTATTCCTCAAGATCTTGACAGGGACGATGCTGGCCATTGGACCAGCGCCTCTTTGAGCAAGCCTCGCGAGCATGGCAACCTTGCCTATCCATCTCAAGATCGTCCTTATGTCACCTTTGATGATGGCATTAGTCTAAACGGCGCAACATATTTGATTGAACTGTATGCTGCGATTAAATATCTAAATGATCTAGATTTGGGAAGTATTGATAAAAATATATTTAAACAAGGTGCTGAGAATTTTTTTAACATGGTTAACGACTTTACAACTTTAAAACTAGAAAAAGATAATTTCCAAAATCTTCGGATCGATAATGGTTATGAAGGCAAAAACGGACTACACCCGTTTAATGCTTATCTAGCAGGCTTGCCAGAAGACCATCCTTTAAACCGCAATGAAGATTTTCAGCCTTATGCTAATGGCGGGCTTCCTCAAGGTATGAGAGCTATGAAAGATATGCTTTTATATGGCGGAACACAATATGGGGCCCTGACTGCTGGCTACCCTTTGCACAAAACCTTAAATGATCATGAGATGAGCAGACTGCTTTTATTTCTCATGCGCTACTATGATGTAACACATAATAGCAAAGCATTGGTAAATTTGGAAAAACAACTAAATTGGCTGGTCAAGGTTTTTAAGGAAAATGGAAACAGAGCCTGGTGTCAGCAATATCATGTGCTGGACGAAAAATGCGCGCCAGCCAGACCCTGGGAGTCTCCTGCTCTGGCTATTCCAGAAAGCATTAAATTAATTGATAGTATTGCTTATGTGGAAAAAACTTTGGAAGAAAAATTCCACCGCCGTAATAACGAAGTCCGCTTCATGCTAGAAAACGCAATTTATTATATTCATAAAAAGATTAAACCTGATGATATCACTGATAGACAACAAAAGAAGTTTTTTAGATTTTATGCCTTAGATAATTATAATCAAAGAACGAATCCTTCTGCTAACATGCCAATTCAAGCCAATGATCCTCTATATTCCTGCGACTACTACTATACTAGCAACCCCTATACGCAAACATGCAGCAGCCCAGACTCACAAAGTTATAATTATTATTCAATAGACGAGCAAGCAGGAGAATTTCAAAGTCCTGAAGCATTTGTTGTTGATAATATTTCAGCTGGAGGAGCTCATAATTATGCCATTAGGGATGAATGCCTGAATGACTTAAACATAACCAGCTTTTTTAGCTGCTTAGATCTTAATAAAACAATAGCCAATCAGGACAATTATTGGGACCACAATCGTGTTTACTGGGGCTGGAGTGCATCTGAGTATATCCCACCAAATAATCAAGGACTTTGGACTTCAAACATACAGCTTTATGGAGATAGCCGAACCATTATCAATACTGGGGATTTTAGGAAAAACGTAATTTATCTTGCTGCTCAGATTAATCCTGATGAAATAGCTAACATAATAACAGGAACCAGCTTACCCCCCTTAGAAGATCTAGAAGTAATTAGATCGCCGGCAGAAGATATAAAGGATAGGCCAGGAGCAGAAGTCACGGTAATTGGGCCAATCTTTACACCATTTAAACCAACCCCTACTCAACCCACAATCCATGCTGAGCCAATTGCTGAAGGACCAACTATTTGGGGAGATACAGAAGCAGACCGCACCTATCAGGCCCAGCCAGAGACTCCAGCTGTAACCGAACCTGGCCCCACACCTGCTGCACCTGTTGAAGAACCACAAATTGCGCCACCCCCTGAAACTTCACCCGAACCCGAACCCGAACCAGAGACAAAAAATGAAGAACCATTAGATATGACTGCTGAACCAGCTGAAGTAGAAGTTCAAGAAGAAGAAGAACCAACACAGCCAGCTTTGGGAGGATGTGCCAGGGTAAAAAATTATTTATTGCATTAGATTAGATAAGTAGCAGCCACCCAATTTTCTTCCATCTGGCAGGCTAGATTACTAAAGCCAAGTTGCTTGGCTTTGGCATTTATCTCTTCTAGATCATTCTCATAAAAACCGCTCAGAATAATATTTCCAGGAGAATTTAAGCTTTTTTGATAAGCAGGAAGATCATTTAATAATATATTAAGATTAATATTGGCCAAAATAATATCAAACTTTCCCAATTCTTTAAGCAAGCTGGCATCACCTAAAATAACTTTTAGGTTTTGAATATTGTTTAACCCAATATTTTCCTGAGAATTATTAATTGCCCATTCATCAATATCAATACCAACCACTTCTTTGGCTTTCAATTTCGAGGCTAAGATACCTAAAATACTAGTTCCGCAGCCCATATCCAAAACTCTTTTAGCTTTGAAATCTATTTCCAGCATGGCTTTAAGCATCAGCGCTGTGGGCGGGCTATGGCCAGTGCCAAAAGACATTTTAGGATCAATAATAATTTCATATTTATATTTTTTATTTTTTGGATGAAAAGAACCGCGCACATAGATTTGTTCGCCTACAACAATAGGCTCAAAATGGTCTTCCCATTCTTTGTTCCAGTTGTGAGGTTCAAGTTTCTGGATTGAAAATCTAAGTTCAACTTGTTCTTGGAGGCGCACCAAATCTGGATGATTTTCAAGTTTAGCTAAATCAAATTCCTCAGCTTTAAGATAGGCCTTAAGAACATCCTCTTCCAAAAGAAATGACTCAAAACTCAACTCATTAAGTGCTGCCGTTAGAATATCTGCCATTTCTTCACTGAATGGAATAATTTGGCACTGTAGTTCTAGAAAATTCACTTTCAAAGCATACCCTTTTCTTATATATTTGCCAATATGTCTCTGACGCCTCAAAACATATGAGATACATACAAACAACTTTTATTTTAATCTTATTATTAAACATTCCTCTTTCCTGCACCCCCAAACCTGTAGAGCAAAGCCTTTTCTCTAACCTTAAAAGCTTGGCTCAAACTATGTCAGAAAAAGAAGTTGGCCTAGATCAGCTCCCCAAATACCTGCCGGTTAAAGTTAAAGATTTAAAATCTGCTAAAAAAATTGAAATCGGCTCTGAAAAATATTCAGAAATGATGGAGAGGAAAGAGTTGGTGGCGGAAGATTTTTTTGGTTATATATCTTGTAGAAACGATGATCTGCAAAGCATATATCGTTTGGAAATCATACCGAAAGATGATCTAATAATTGCTTTTCAGCAAGATATTGTTCCTGAATTCGGGACTGGCTGGCAAACCATTCACCAGAGCAAAACTTCCTCAGTGGCCTATGCCCTGCCTAATTGGTCACGGGAAAAAGTGACCATCTTTTTTTCGCTTAATTTGCCGGCACAGGCTACCGAATCCCGGGTCCAGAAAATTGTTATGCAAAAAAGATTGCCAAATGAATAAGCAACATGGCGCGGCCTGCCGCTGGTGGCTGAAGGAGAAGAACTTTTATGATTATTCCTAAACTAAAAAAAATAGATATCGCGCTTAAACCTTCTAGAATTGAAGCTTTAACTGATGGCGTGTTTGCCATTGCCATGACCCTTTTGGTTTTGAATTTTGATATTCAAGAGCCTGCAGAAAGGCTAAGCACTCTTTCTTTAAGCGCAGAGCTTCTTAACTTGTGGCCTCATTTCCTGCATTATGTAATCAGCTTTATCATCCTGTCTTCTTTTTGGCTCTCTCATCACTATCATTTTCATTTTATCAAACATGTTGATCGCAATCTGATCTATTTGAATATTTTCAAATTGATGTTTATTTGTTTTATTCCTTTTTCAACTTCTTTGGTTGGCGATTTTCCCTTGTCTCTGACAGCAGCTCTGATCTTTGAAGTAAATATGCTTATCGCCGGCCTGCTGTCATATTGGCAATGGGGCTATGCCACCAAAAATCATCGCCTAGTGGAAAAGGATCTGGAAGAGCATATCATTGCAATTAGCAAACAAACAGACTTAGTCATTCCTGCAATTTCAGCTGTAGCTATTGTATTTTCCATCTTTTTGCCTCATTGGGGCACCAGACTGTATATCTTAATACCACTGATTTTATTATTTTTCAGGAAGAATGCTTAGATTTTCCTTCTGGACAAATGAAAGTTGTTTTTATAGGTATTCTAGACTCAAAACTTTGGAGAGGTGGGAGAGTGGCTGATTCCAGCTGCCTGGCTCAAGCAGTTGTACTGTAACAGGTACCGAGGGTTCGGAGAGTAACTATATAATGAGCGTTGCCAGCTGTAATTCCAGAAATTTGCAATGTGTTTCTAGCAACGCATTATTACGAACCAGCGAGCTTTAGCGAGCTAATCCCTCCCTCAATTGCATAACCAGTTTTTTGAAAAAAAGTATGAATCGGAGAGGTGGGAGAGTGGCTGATTCCAGCTGCCTGCTAAGCAGTTGTACTGTAACAGGTACCGAGGGTTCGAATCCCTCCCTCTCCGCCAAGTTTGCATGGGCGTCGCTCCTGCGTGAACTTTGGGACAGAAGGAAGTGTTTTTTTGGTTCTTCTGTTTCGGAGCAAACGCAGGCTGCGCCGCCAAATGCTGCCAGGGCATTTGAAAAGAAAAACAAAGGTTTTTGGCCGACAATGTGAAGTTCTAAAAACATTACGGGATTTTTAAGGTCCCTTCATTGTTTTTAGCTGCAACTAAAGTTGCAGCGAGCCGATCAAGGGTACTCAAGTGGATTCTAAATTTTCAAGTCAAGCTGCCCAAAGGCGATATTTAAGGTTTACGCAATAAGTTTGCCAATAAAAAACATTGTCAAACTTATTGCAAATCCAAGGAGGCTGTCATGGCTAACCAATTCTTCCTTTATGCAAGAAAATCTACAGATAGTGAAGAAAGACAAGTGTTATCTATAGAAGCTCAGCTAGCAGAGCTAAGGGAATATGCAGCAAAGGAAAAGCTGTGCATAAAGGAAGAATACATAGAAGCCATGACAGCCAAAGTGCCAGGCCGCCCAGTGTTTGATAAGATGGTATCTCGTATTCAAAAGGGTGAGGCTGATGGCATAGTGGCCTGGCATCCAGATCGGTTGGCAAGGAATAGCGTGGATGGTGGCAGGATTGTATATCTACTTGATACAAATCACATAGCTCATCTTAAGTTTCCAACATTCTGGTTTGAAAATACGCCTCAAGGGAAGTTTATGTTAAATATCGCCTTTGGGCAGTCCAAGTATTACATAGACAACCTTTCTGAGAATGTAAAAAGAGGTATCCGCCAAAAGTTAAGACGTGGTGAATGGCCAGGTTGGGCTCCTGTCGGATACATCAATGATAAAAATCTCAGAAAGGTTGTCATAGATCCTGTAAAGGGTTCTCTGGTTAGAAAATTGTTTGAAGCATATGCAACAGGCAACTATACGTTACAGGATCTAAGGAATGAATCATTTAAATGGGGATTGGTAAGCCGCACAGGTAAAGCACTTGTAAAAGCAGAGATACACCGAACGCTCACTCGTTCATTTTATTATGGGTTAATGAAATTCACTAAAGAGTATCATGAAGGCACACATGAACCCATTATTACAAAATCACTCTTTGATAAGGTACAAGATATGCTCGTTCGCAAAGGTAAACCTAATAAATATAGGAAACACAGTTTTCCGTTTTTAGGTTTAGCAACCTGTCCTAGTTGTGGTTGTGCAATAACGGCAGAGCGACAAAAGGGTCATAGTTATTACAGATGCACTAAAAAACATGGGGTTTGCCAAGAACCCTATATTAGAGAAGAATTATTAGTTGATCAGATTAATGCGGCTATCTCACGCGTCGCTCTGCCGTCAAAGGTATATCAAAAGATGCTAGCACAGGTTGGCAAAGAGGAGTCCAATGCTCGCCAATCAATTGCAAGAAGGCGCACACGGTTATCCAAAGAAATAGAATATATTCAGGCCAGGTTAGACAGACTATTAGATGCTCATTTGGATGAGGCAATTGATCAGGAGGAATACAGGTCTAAAAAAGAGGCTATGTTAAAGGCCAAGGTTTCAAAGGAAGAGGAATTAGTGCAGGCAGAGAAACTTGCAATTGGTTGGCTCGAACCGTGTGAGGAATTCCTGAAGGCGGCTTACCAAGCCCATCAGGTGGCGACAGGTGAAAATTTAGAATCCAAAAAGGAATTTTTGAAAAAGATCGGCTCGAACTTCACATTGTCGGCCAAAAGGCTTTGTTTTTCTTTTCAAATGCCCTGGCAGCATTTGGCGGCGCAGCCTGCGTTTGCTCCGAAACAGAAGAACCAAAAAAACACTTCCTTCTGTCCCAAAGTTCACGCAGGAGCGACGCCCATGCAAACTTGGCGGCCCCTGTGGGACAAAGTTCGAACTTATTTTCAATCTGAATATTCCTAGGATGGAATGCGTTCACTTTTCAAGAGTTAAATCTGCAATTCCGAGGGAGCAAAATTTGCGCCCACGCAAGCGTGGCACAAATTTCGCAA
>JBDRBB010000003.1:0-143117 GCA_043823065.1 Pseudomonadota bacterium
GTTGACCCCATATTGAGACCATTATGTCTGGTCAAGCAAGTGTCTCTGCGCAGAGTGCTATCTGTTTTCTAAATAAGAGATTGCCTCCCTACTGCTTTGCATAAAATCTTTTAAGGACTGGCTAAAGTAATCAAAGAACTCTGCCCAGGTTTCTGGATCGCGGTTTAGTCCATAAGTGGAAATATAAAGAGTATCTTGGTCTTTGTCCTCTAGTTGAAAATTTTCTTGCTGAGATGTCAGATACAAACCCTTAAGTCCAGCATGTATTGAAGCTACAAATTTAGCATAAACATCATAGCATGTGGTGGCATCTATGCCGTGGCAATTCATAAATTTGTTTAATATGGAATATGAGGACAGATTTAGAGCATCTTCTGTTAACTGACCCAGTAAATTATTATCTGAACCTTTGTTTGAACCCTTAATTAGCTGATTTATGATATTACTAGTGCTGGAGTTTGGCTGGCTTAGGTCTTTGCCGCTGAATTTTAAAAAGTCCTTTTGATTGATTAAGCGATCAATTTTTTGGGCCAAAAAATAGCTTTCCTGCATAGTTTCTATAATATTTTCCCTTTGCAAAGCTAAGCCTTGCCCTGGGATTTTTTCAAACTCTAGTGCTGCTAAATCTAATATTGGAATCAGATATAATGGATTAATATTGAGCACATCATAGTTAATTTTCATCTCTGTGGTTGGGCCAGACATCTCATAAATATCAAGAAATTCATCCTGGGAAGTTGGTTTGACGTTCCAATCCCACTGGGCCAATGCTGTTATAGGCAGTAAAATAAAGAGTAAAATAAGAATTTTTTTCATAAGAATCCCCCCTTCTTATGAACTCATAAATATGCAAACCTGATACCAAGTTGCCTAAGTAAATTATGCTTAGATATTAATAGGTTATGATCGATGCAAGGTATCTTTTTGAGAAAAAAACAAAAACTAGCAAAATTTTGACATGCCTCGTATACATTTAAAATTCCCGCAGGGGGAAAGGTCTTCAAAGCTTTTTTAGGCGCGAGCTTACGAAATAATGGCGTATGAAGAGTTAAAATAGCGACTGTTTTTGCGAGTTAAAGGCTGACAGCGGCAAGACATTTAACTCGCTGTTTTTAAAAACAGCGCTATTTTAACGATGAATAGCCCGGTTTCGTGCGCCTGCTTTGAAGACCTTATCCCCTGAGGGAATTTTAAATGCAATTCATAATAGTTTTGACATTTTGGCTGCTAAATTTTATTTAAGCACAAATCATTTTTGGCTATTCAGCCAGCAAGGGGGAAACATGGAAAATACTTTTAAGCCCTATGTACCAGCTCAATCTACAATGAAAGAGCTAACCTTCAAAGCTGTGTTTCTAGGCTTACTCTTAGCTGTGATCTTAGGCGCAGCTAATGCCTATCTGGGACTAAAAGCTGGCATGACTATTTCTGCTGCTTTTCCTGCAGCAGTTATTGCTATTGCAGCTTTTCGCCTACCTTTCCTCCGAGGAACTGTTTTAGAACAAAACATTGCCCGCACCACAGCTAGTGTTGGTGAAGCCTTGGTGGCTGGCGCCATTTTTACCATACCAGCATTTGTAATTGTATCTGTTGACGGCCAAAGGCTCTGGACCAATTTTCATTATTGGGATGTAGCTATGATCACTTTGGTTGGAGGCTTAATTGGCGTATTGTTTGTTATCCTTTTGCGAAAAACTTTGGTGGTAGATGCTAACTTACCCTTTCCTGAAGGTTATGCTTGTTATGAAATTGTTAAATCAGGTCAGGGCGGAGAAAGTGGTGCTAAATATGTTTTTGGCGCCTTGGGCTTGGGAGTTTTAATTGAGATGCTTAAAAATTCCGGTGGTTTTGCTATTTTTCAAGAGTGCAAAGAATATTTTATCCATTTTCCCAAATCCATAATTCATCACTTTAATGGTTCTAAAGAACCTTTGGCAGATATTGCTCACAAAGGCGGTGTAGCTTTTCAATCTCCCTTAGCCTCACCTGCTTTGATGAGCGTTGGTTATATCATTGGCCCTAAATATGCCTGTATCAACTTTGCTGGTGGTGTTTTAGCCTGGTTAGTTTTCATTCCTTTAGCTTTATTTTTAAATCCAGATTTTATGAATCAATTAACTGCTGCAGGAGCTACTGTCACTCATAAAGAAATGGCCTACACTGCCTGGTATAATTTAATTCGCCCTATAGCAGTTGGCGCAATGCTGGTTGCTTCACTTTATACCTTGTGGGGGCTTAAATCTTCTTTAGCTGGAGCTTTTCGAGGAATTTTCACAAAACATGCCCATGCTAAAGGTGGTCCAAATAGATTAGAAAAAGACTTAAATCCAAGATGGGTATTTATTGCTGCCATTACCTTAATCATTCCCATGGCTTTTTTATATTATTATTTTTGCGATAATGTAACTGGCGCAATAGTAGCAGCTATTGTCATGTTAATTACTGCTTTTTTGTTTGCTGCTGTTGGTGGTTGGCTAGTTGGTTTGGTGGGCAATTCCAATCAACCTGTATCAGGGCTTACCTTATCTACCCTAATCATTGCTGCTTTAGTTATGCTAATGTTTGGCGTTAAGGGCTTGCCTGGTATTGCCGCGGTTTTAGGAGTGGCAGCAGTGGTTTGCTGCGTGGCTTGCCTGGCTGGCGACATGATTCAAGATTTAAAAGTTGGTCAGCTAATCGGTGGCACCCCCTGGAAGATGCAGGTATCTGAAATTCTTGGTGTAGTTGTAGTTGCTTTTGTCCTGGTCTTTCCTATCATTATTTTGCATGAAGGAAATATTGCTGCTGGTGGTATTGGCATTGGCGATGCCAAACTGCCTGCTCCTCAAGCTGGCCTCATGGCCCAATTAGCTACTGGCATTGTTGGTGGTAATATGCCTTGGGGATTAATTATCACTGGCATGTTCTTTGCCGTAAGCTTAATTTTAGTCAAGGCGCCTGCGCCTATGCTAATTGCCGTAGGTATGTATCTTCCTTTTGAAACCACATTTGCTATTTTCATTGGCGGAGTAATGAAATGGTTTGTTGATTTTCTGGCCAAAAAGCGCGGTATTAAAGGTGAAGGAATGGAAGGTAAAGGCATCTTATTGGCCTCAGGATTTATTGCTGGCGAAGCCTTAACCGGCGTAATTTTAGCAGGCCTGGTCTTGGTTGGTATTCCCTCATTGTCAGAGCGTTTTCTGGGAGTAAGTGAACTACCAATCCTGGAATCACATGGCGGCTGGTTATCCTTGATTATTTTTGGTGTAGTAGCTTTGGCTTTGATTGGAATACCACTTAGGAAAAAAACTTAATAATCTTTATAAATTTTAAGTTTTTTTAAAACAAAGGTGATTTCTTCATCACAAGCTGGATCATCAAAAAGATTCTCTGGCTCTTCATAGCCAAAAGTTTCTTGAAGACGATCTTCAAAGTTTTTGGAGCGAATATCGCTCTTAATAACTTCCATATATCGATCTGGGTGTTTTTGACAAACACTCTCGATATATGAATTAAGCGTTTTTGCTGCCTTGATTTCTTCTTCCCGCTTAATTTTTTTCCAGTTTTTTAAGTAATGTAGGCGACAATAACCAGCAGTAGTTGCAGCATTCTGACAATCTTTGTGTTTGCAGATCTTAATGCGCGGCATAATTTGAAAGTACCAGCCACTTACCCTTGAGTCAAGTACTTAGCCAGCTACTTTTGTTCTTTGGCTTTATGAATAGCCTGCTGAAATTTTTCCTTGCGCCTTAAGGCTTGTTCCCTTTCATAATCCAAATCCTGTTTAATTTCTGGACGCATAACCTCAGAAGATTTTTTAGCCAAATATTTTCTTTCAGAAACATAAAAATAACCCACTAGAGCTATGGCCAATACTAACAAAACACCGAATAAAATGTACCAATGCATGGCTAGCCTCTATAAGTTAGCAAATAAATCCGCATTATGCTCAACATAGGTTTTTACACCATTAGCAACTGCCTCAGCCAATTGTCTTTGATAAACAGTATTATTAAGGCGTTTTTCTTCCAACGGATTAGAAATATAAGAGGTTTCAATTAAAATTCCCGGACATTTTGCTCCTACCAAAACATAAAAAAGCGCTGAACGCAGTTTACGATCTTCAATCTTGGAATAATTCTTTTTTAACTGGTTTAACGTGTTGCTATGAACTGCTTCAGCCAAAGCTCGCGATTGTTCTGTATTATAATTTTGCAATAAAGTTAAAAGAATTTGATCTACTTCGTCTTGAGGCTTGGCTGCAGCCTTGTTTTCACGTTCAGCCAAACGTTTTGCAGCTTCATCAGAAGCATTATTTAAATAAAAAGTTTCAATGCCAGCTATATTTCTATCTTTTACAGCATTGGCGTGAATGGACAAAAAGATGTCGGCCTGTTTTTCATTGGCAAATTGATTACGTTCCTCTAAGGACAAGGTCCTATCTGTGCTACGCGTTAAATATACCTGCGCATCAATCTTTTTGCGTAAGATATGGGCTAATTTTTTGGAAATAGACAAGGTAATATCTTTTTCTTTAACACCATTTGGCCCCACTGCTCCTTCATCTTCTCCACCATGGCCTGGATCTATAACAATGCGTAATTGGCGAGTTGGCTTGACACTTACCGCACTGGCTTCTGTAGGTTTAGTGCCTGTGGGATAGAATTTAATTACAGTTTTTTCACCTTTTTGCGTAATATTATAATCGGTGTTTTGAGGTGTTTCAAAACTCGCCACTAAATCTCCACTAAAAAATCCGTGCTTAAGTTTAATAGAATTCAAATGACTTGAAGAAACATTTTCCTCTTTATTTACATTATTAGACAGTTTTGTGCGTGGAAAAGTTAAGGTAAGCTTCCCAGGAGATTTAGTCCGCAAACCAAAATCCTCAAATTTTCTGGTAAATGGCTTTTGTTGATTCATATAGAGAGTAACCACTGTCACTTGATCATTGGCATCAACATCATAACGATATAGATTGGATAGAGCAAACGGGTCATTAGGATCTGGTGGGGTTTCAGCAACTTCATTCTCTGCTTCAACTTCTGGGGCTGTGGTGGTGGGAGTTGAAACACTTTCCTTGACCTCACCTAAATCAGCCAAGGCTTGTCTGGCTTTTGGCGCCATATCACTATTGGGATAACGATTAAGTAAAGCTTTAAACGCATTATGCGCCTTATCCTTTTGCTGCAAAGGGTTCTGTCGCAATACACCAATTTGATAAAGTGCATCGTCTGCTAAATTGTTTTTGGGATAATTTTTAACAACTAAATTATATAAATGAACAGCTTGTTTAGCATCTTCCAGATCATTTGTTTTAAGATACATTTCCTTGCTCAGCCTGCCTGCACTATACAGAGACTGTGGAGCCTTTGGACTTTCAGGATATTGCTCAGCCACTTTTTGGAAAGAGCTAATACATTTTTTCCAATTAACAGGTGAGTCTGCCATATCAGATTCAGATTTTAGCTGACTATAACAAGCCCGCGCCTTTTCATATTGCAAGTCTGCCTGATCAGCCCAAGCCTGGGCAGAAATGCTACATATTGCGGCCAACACTAAGATTTTTATGATTTTCTTCATGCCCGGCATACTAGCACGAGAGAACATGCTTGGCAATGTTGTAGACAATTTTTCTAAAAAACGTGTTACGTGGGTCTGAGGTGATTAATAGTCCTCAAGCCCGACAGCTGATGCTCAAATTTGCCGTAGATTTCGTCCAGCATTTGGGAGCCCATCCACGAGGTGGCTTAATCTCCGTATCCAATTCCCTACCGGGGATAAGTGCGCAAATATAGCACTCAGCTGTCTGTTTTTCGGACAACCACCTCAGACCCACGTAACACGTTCTGCAACAAAACTAGTACCACATCACTGCTAAAACCAATGCGTAATCCATGCGCAATTGGCATGAATGATGTTTTTGGGCGTAGGATTTGTTGAAGAAATTTTGGATTTAGCGAAGCAATCCACCCAAAACAAAGCCTAGCTCTAAAGTTCAGCTATTCGCAAAAAAAGAAAGCCCTGAAGGGAGGCTTCAGGGCTTAAAGTCGCCGCGTTGTTTACTAAAATTAGCGGCGGCGGCGTTTGAGAATGATTGGCAACAACATAATTAAGGTCCACAAGTAGGAAATATTACCCATAGTTGCTTGAGGATTCAAGTCACATCTGGCTCCCCGCATAGCCCAAGGTCCTTCACCTACTTCAACATCTTCTACATCGCCTGCTGCTGGCATAACTGCTCCATCAATTGAAGCTTGATATTCAGGAGCTTCTTCTGACTTAGCTACCTTTTGTGCTTCTTCCACAGCAGCAACTCCTTCTGTAGTTAACACTAAAGTTTCTTCAACTTTCCCACTTTCTGCAGAACTGACAATTTCCATGTCCTGCCAATGTATAAGATCTTTTATTTCTTGTACTGGCAGTCCTTCTTCTGGGCAACCTCTTTCTGGCGGACGAACTAAAGATGGCGTAAGAGCTGAAACCAAACCGCAGTCATCATTTCTGTCAGGAACAGTATCTTGATCAAGATCTTGGCTTGGATTAATAGTCAACTTTACTAATTCAGCATTAATTTCTCTGGCCACAGCCACTTCTGGATCTTTAACATCTTCTGGATTTTTATTGTTTTCAGTAGCGATTTCTTCTTTAATTTTTTCTTCTTCCTTGATGCGCAGATCTACCATTTGATTTAACACGTCTAAATTGCGCACTATTGCAACGCTAACTTCTTTTTCTTCTTCTACTGGCGGTTGTATAGTCAATTCAGCTTTTTCAGGAAAGCTAGGCACTTGTATGGTCAATTTTGGTTTTTCAGTTGGTTCAATAATCTCAGTTTTAGGAATAATGATTTCTTCTTTTAATACTTTTGCTTCTTCTAGAATCTGTGGTTCAAAAGGTTTGGCATCCATTAGATTTATAATGTTATCTTTATCTTCATCACCAACTGGATCCTTGGCTCTTAAATCGTTTTCAATGATTTTTACATCATTAACAATATCGGTTTTGATTGTGTTTAACTCCTTGCTAGTATTAAGCATGTTTGTTAGTTCTTGTTTGGCTTGTTCTAAATTATTGGTTGCTAATACAGCTTTATTTGTTTCTTCTAGCTTACTTTTTAACTCCTGGGCATCAACTATAGCTTCACTAGTTTTAACCGCTAAATCTGATTTTATTTCTAATGCTTGATAATGTTCATTAATTACTTTTTCGATGACCGTAAGCTCTTCTGCTTTGGCTTCAATTACATTTTGTTCAGCAATTTTCACTTTTTCAATTTCATCACTTACCAATTTATTCATCAATTTGTCCGACATATCGATATTTTCAATCATATTGTCACTATTCATAACAAGATTTTCAGATATTTTTTTAATTTCTTTAATATCCTTAATGTTTTGGACATCCAGGCTGTCGGCGACCATGAGTTTCTCATTTAAGGGAGTTGATTCTTTTTCTAAGATTGTTAGTGGAGCTTTTTCTTCTGGGGGCTTTACCAAAAGAGGTTCCTTAATAATAGGCTTAACAGTTTCTACGGCAGGTTTAGTAACAGGCTCAGCAAGAACTTTTAACACTGGCTCTTTTTGTAAAATTGGCTCTTTTTGCTTTAGGGTTTGAGCCAATGAATTGCTTACCACTAAAACAATACTGAGTAATGCTGCCATCAAAATTACGCGAATCTTCATAAATCCTCCCTTTAAATTTATTAGTGTTCAGGACTAAGTTAGAGCAAAAAAGATGCCAGAACTAACTCAGAAAAATCATTAATAAATTTAAGGGGTTATATTTAGCAGGAGGTATAAATGCTCTCGTTTCAGTAAAAATGACCTATCATTTTGAGAAAACGACAGAATTTCGACAACAATCTAAATTTTGTTCTTTAATTCATGCAGAAGATTTAATGCCTCTAAAGGAGTAAGTGTGGAAGTGTCTATGACTTGAAGTTTTTCCAAGATTTCTATGGAACGAGCGCTGGTGAATAAATCTAGTTGCGAAGTATTAATTTTATCAGACTCTCCTGCTTCCAGATTTCTTAATACTTCTTGAGAGCGCTTTATAACTTGATCTGGCAGACCAGCTAGTTTGGCAACTTGAATACCATAGCTATGCGAAGTTCCTCCTGGCACTAATTTGCGTAAGAAAATTATTTCCTCATTCCATTCTTTAACTGCAATATTAAAATTTTTAATCCCAGGTTTGGTTAAGGCAAGCTCCGTCAATTCATGATAATGAGTGGCAAAAAGAGTTCTAGCTTTTACTTGGTCATGCAGATATTCAGCCACAGCCCAAGCAATGGAAAGTCCATCAAAAGTGGAAGTCCCTCGCCCAATCTCATCTATGATTATTAAACTTCGATTAGTAGCCTGGTTTAAAATTATAGAAGCCTCGCTCATCTCCACCATAAAAGTAGATTGTCCTAAGCTTAAGGCATCTGAGGCTCCAATTCTGGTAAAAATTCGGTCAACCAAACCAATTTCCGCTTTTTTAGCTGGCACAAAACAGCCAATTTGGGCCATGAAAACAATCAGAGCAGATTGGCGCATAACTGTAGATTTGCCAGCCATATTTGGTCCAGTAATAATCATTAACCGGTTTTCTTGATTATCTAAATAAAGATCATTTGGTACAAAACGCTCAATTGGGTTTAAGCGTTCAATAATTGGATGCCGGCCATCTTCTATTTTTAAAATTGCTCCGTCTGATACCAGGTTTGGTTTACAATATTTATAATCCCTAGCAACTCTGGCAAATGAAGTTAACACATCCAAATTAGCCAAGGCCTGGGCAGTTTGTTGCAGGGTTTCAGAATGCTGGGCAACTTTTTCTCTCAGCTCACAAAAAATATTATATTCCAATAGCTTAATCTTATTTTCTGCAGCTAAAACTTTATCTTCATATTCCTTAAGTTCAGGTGTTATATAGCGCTCAGCATTCACCAAAGTTTGCTTGCGTATATAATCTTGAGGAACTTTATGTTTATGGGTATTAGTTATTTCCAAATAATAACCAAATACTCTATTATATTTAACTTTTAAGGAGGAAATACCGGTGCGTTGTTTTTCTCTAGCCTCAATTTGGGCTATTGCATCTTTACCACCACCGGAAATTGCTTTTAATTCATCAAGTTCTTGATTTATTTGAGGTTTGATCAAACCCCCTTCTTTTAAGGTTAAAGGTGGTTCATCTATAATAATATTTTCAATTGCAGCTTTAATATTTGCCAGAGGATCTATTTTGTCTAGAATATCAGAAATCAAAACAGTGCTACAATCTACCGATTTTTTCTTTATAATTCCAATAATTAATGGAATTAATTCAAGTGATAATTTAAGCGCTATCAGATCTCTGGCTGAAGCGGTGCCCATAGCCACTCTGGAATTGATCCGCTCAATATCACTAATTTTTGCTAAATTTTCTGGCAGGTCTCTGAGTAGATTTGAATTTATGATAAACTCAACTGCATTCAGCCTTTCATTTATCCGACTAACATCTAATAATGGGTATAACATCCATTCTTTTAATTTTCTAGCGCCAAAAGCAGTGCAAGTTTTATCAATAGTACCAAGAAGCGAACCTTTTCTAGAACCATCTAATATGGTTTGAAAAAGCTCTAAATTACGTTTTGTAGCCTCATCAATGCGCATAAATTGCGCAGTAGATGCAAAGCTAATATTTTTTAGATGCCTGGCTTTATTTTTTTGGGTTTGAGCTATATAATTAAGGATAGCCCCTGCTGCTTTGGCTGCTGCTGGCGCTTTTTTTACTAAATCAGTTCCTCCTGCTAAACCCTCCAATGCATCATGAGAAAATTGAGCATTATCTAAATTGGTATATAATGGATTGAAATTATTTTGACCAATTTGGCTTATAAAATTTTGCTTATCATTTATTTGCGCTGGCAAGAGAATTTCTTTTGGACTGCGACGCCAAATTTCTTCTCTTAATAATTCCCAGGTCTCAAATTGAGCTGCCGTAAAATAACCTGTAGAAACATCTGCCAAAGCCACGCCAAATTGCCTAGCTTTACCAAAATCCATTGTCATTATCGCTGCCAAAAAATTATTATTTCCAGAATTAATTACCTCTCCATCTAAGACAATTCCTGGAGTGATTACCCTAGTCACTTCCCTCTTCACCACCACTTTGGCCATTTTGGGATCTTCCACTTGGTCGCAAATAGCTACTTTCTTTCCTTTGGAAATAAGTTTATTGATATAGGGTTCGATTGAATGATGCGGCACTCCACACAAAGGAATTGGGTTGGGGTCATTTTTATTTCTGGAAGTTAAGGTAATTTCTAAAAGTTTTGCTGCTTGAATGGCATCATCAAAAAACATCTCATAAAAATCGCCAATACGATAAAGCAAGATCGCATCAGGATATTGCTCCTTAATCTGCAAATACTGCTTAATCATTGGTGTCAAAAAATCATTATTTGCCATAAACCCAATTTCAGCATTGCACAGGCTCGGCAGCTGCTGCTGTGTTTTTAGTTTTAGTCAGCAAATTTTTATGAAACAATTTTGTTTCATCATCCATGACCAAAGCATGTTTTAGCACTTCATCCATATGTTCCACAAATACCAGATCCAAATCCTTTAGAATTTTCTTGGGAATATCTTTTAGATCTTTTTCATTTTCTTTAGGAATCAAAACCTTTTTAATTTTACCGCGATGCGCAGCCAGGATTTTTTCTTTTAAACCACCAATGGGCAATACACGTCCGCGCAAAGTAATTTCACCAGTCATAGCCACATCTTTACTAATAGGCACTTTTATTAAAGCAGAAGTAATAGCAGTAGCCATAGTAATACCAGCAGAAGGCCCATCTTTAGGAATGGCCCCTTCTGGCACGTGAATGTGGATATCAATTTTTTGATAAAAATCTTGAGATAAACCCAAAGACTCTGCCCTAGAACGCACATAACTCATGGCTGCCTGGGCTGACTCTTGCATCACATCGCCTAGCTTACCAGTTATGGTTAACTTACCCTTGCCTGGCATAACTGAAACTTCTGTGGCCAATAATTCTCCCCCAAATTCAGTCCAAGCCAAACCAGTGCACAAACCAATATGATCAAGTTCTTCAGCCAAACCATAATGAAACTTAGGCACACCCAAATATTGGGTAACCTTTCTTGGTGTAATGCGCACTATTTTTTCTTTATTTCCGGATTTAGCCACTTCTCTGGCAACTTTACGGCAAATAGCTGCAATTTCTCTTTCCAGGTTTCTAACTCCAGCTTCCTTGGTATAGCGCCTGATAATAAATTTAATGGCAGCGTCGGTAAAAGAAATGTTTTTCTTTTTTAAGCCATTTGCCTCTCTTTGCTTGCGAATTAAATAACGAACTGCAATTTCTCTTTTTTCAACTTCTGTGTAGCCAGGGATGCGAATCACTTCCATGCGATCCTGCAATGGCGCAGGAATAGCAGGTAAAGTATTAGCTGTAGTGATAAACATAACATCTGAAAGATCATAATCCAGATCTAGATAATGATCAGTAAAAGTATGGTTTTGTTCTGGATCTAAAACTTCCAGCAACGCTGCTGAAGGATCTCCTCTAAAATCCATACTCATTTTATCCACTTCATCTAGTAAAAAAACTGGATTGCTGGACCCTGCTTTTTTCAAAGACTGAATCATTTTACCAGGTAAGGCGCCAATATAAGTTCGGCGATGTCCTCTAATTTCTGCTTCATCTCTTACACCACCCAAGGAAAGCCTAATAAACTTTCTACCCATAGCCCGGGCAATAGACCTACCCAAAGAGGTTTTACCAACACCAGGAGGTCCGACAAAACAAAGAATGGGACCTTTCATTTTTTCCACCAAAGTGCGCACAGCCAAGTATTCAATAATTCTCTCTTTTGGCTGCTCTAAACCATAATGATCTTCATTTAAAATACGCTCGGCCTCTTCAATCTCCAATTTATCTTTAGTAAATTCTCCCCACGGCAGGCCCAAAACCCAGTCTATATAATTACGCACCACAGTTGCTTCTGCAGACATTGGCGACATCATTTTCAATTTTTTTATCTCTTTCATTACCCGGTCACGCGCTTCAGCAGATAATTTTTTCTTTTTTGTTTTTTCTTCCAATTCAGAAATTTCATTTTTAAATTCATCCCGTTCGCCAAGTTCTTTCTGAATGGCTTGCATTTGCTCATTTAAATAATATTCTCGCTGAGTTTTTTCCATTTGCTTGCGAACTCTGGAACGGATCCGTCGCTCAACCTGCAAAATTTCAATTTCAGATTGCATGAGATTTAATAATTTTTCCAAGCGTTCATTAACTGAAATTATCTCCAAAATATTTTGTTTATCTGGAAGCTTTAAGCTGAGATGCGCCACAATGGTATCTGCCAGACGAGAAGGATCGTCAATGGTAGAGACTGAAGCCAGCATCTCTGGCGGAATACGTTTATTTAGTTTAACATATTGTTCAAAAGCTGCTTTAACTCCACGCATAATTGCTTCAGTTTCAACAGTAACTTCTACTTCTTCTTTAATCGGCTCTACTTCCACCATAAAGAAATTAGCATTGGGAATAAATTGTTTTACCCTTCCCCTTGATTTGCCTTCAACTAATACCTTAACAGTACCATCTGGCAGACGCAAAAGCTGAATAATAGACGCCAGGGTGCCCATGTTATATATATCTTCTTGTTTCGGATCATTGGTTTTAGCATTCACTTGAGCGGCTAAAATTATATCTTTATCCTTGTTAACCGCTTCTTCCAAGGCAGCAATGGATTTTTCTCTGCCCACAAATAGCGGAACAACCATGTGCGGGAAAACCACTATATCACGCAAAGGTAAAAGTGGAACTACAACTCGAGCTTCAGTTTGTGTTTCTGCATTATCTTTTTTCATAAAGTTTGCTCCCCTGATTTAAGCACTTTCTACTTTTTTTTGTTCATAAACTATAACCGGCGGTTTCTTTTTTTGAATTACATCAGCATTAATAACTACTTCCTGCACGTTTTCCTGCGAAGGAATGTCATACATCACTTCCAACATAATATCTTCCAAGATAGCCCGCAAACCTCTGGCCCCGGCCTTGCGCCGAATAGCTTCTTTAGCCACTGCTTCTAAAGCGCCTTTGGCAAAACTCAACTTCACTTTTTCAAACTCAAATAAACGTTGATATTGCTTGGCTAAGGCACTTTTTGGTTCTGTTAAAATACGCACCAGAGAATTTTCATCTAACTCTTCCAAAGTAGCTATAACTGGAATACGACCAATAAATTCTGGTATTAAACCAAATTTCAACAAATCTTCATTCTGAACATCGCGCAAAAGCTCTCCCAGCTTTTTGTCTGTTTTGCCCTTAACTTCAGCACCAAAACCCATTTTCTTTTCACCAATTCTTCTTTCAATAAGATCTTCCAAACCCACAAAAGTTCCGCCACAAATAAACAAAATATTAGTGGTATCAACCTGAATAAATTCCTGTTGTGGATGTTTGCGTCCGCCCTTGGGAGGAATCGCCGCAATAGTACCTTCCAAAATCTTGAGTAATGCCTGCTGAACTCCTTCGCCAGAAACATCCCTGGTGATTGAAGGATTGTCTGATTTGCGGCTGATTTTATCTATCTCGTCAATATAAACAATACCGCGTTCAGCCTTGGCTTTGTCATAATCTGCAGCCTGCAATAAGGACAAAATAATATTTTCTACATCCTCGCCTACATAGCCAGCTTCAGTTAAACAGGTTGCATCAGCTATGGCAAAAGGTACTTTTAAAATTCTGGCTAAAGTTCTGGCCAATAATGTTTTACCAACTCCGGTAGGACCAATTAAAAGAATGTTTGATTTTTGAAGTTCAACATCATCATCTGGTTTATGCACAGTTGCCACTCTTTTATAATGATTATGCACAGCAACTGAGAGCACCTTTTTAGCATAATCCTGGCCAATAACATATTCGTCCATGAACTTTTTAATTTCGGTTGGTTTTAGATCTGTGGCAAGTTCAGCACTTTGCTTGGTCCTAACTCCTTCTTCAGCAATGATATCATTACAAAGCTCTATGCATTCATCGCAAATATAAACAGTTGGCCCAGCAATCAGCTTACGTACTTCACGCTGATTCTTGCCGCAAAAAGAACAAGAAAGATTTAAGGTGTTTTCAAAATCATTTGGGGTTTTACTCATTTTTTCTTTCCTTTTCCTTTAACTTCTTCTTCCTTTTTAGGACGATAAGTAACCACTTCATCAATTAGTCCATATGTTTTTGCTTCTTCACTGGACATAAAATAATCACGATCTGTATCTTCTTGGATTTTCTTTAAGCTCGAACCTGTGTGCTTTGCCAAAATTGAATCTAGCTTGCTGCGCAATTTTAAAATTTCCTTGGCTTGAATTTCAATATCAGCTGCTTGACCTTGAAAACCACCCAAAGGCTGATGAATCATCATTCTGGAATGAGGCAAAGCAAAACGTTTGCCGGAAGTGCCTGCAGCTAAGAGCAAAGCTCCCATACTGGCTGCTTGGCCCATACAAAGCGTTGAAACATCTGGTTTTACATATTGAATGGTATCATAAATTGCCAAACCAGATGTAACCACACCTCCAGGACAATTTATATAAAGATGAATATCTTTATCTGGATCTTCTGATTCTAAAAACAAGATTTGAGCGATAATTAAATTTGCCAAAGAATCGTTAATTGGCGAACCAATAAAAATAATTCTATCTTTTAATAACCTGGAATAAATATCATAGGCCCGCTCACCGCGATGGGTCTGCTCCACGATCATTGGAATGAGTTCCATATTATTTTTCCTTTTCTTTCTTAGCCGGCTCTGCTTTCTTTGGCTTAACTTCCTTTACTTTAGCCTTAGACATAATCAGTTCCAAAGTCTTTTCATAAAGAATCTGGCTTTTCAATTTATCAAGTAAGTTATTTTTTTCAAAATGTTCTTTTACTTTATTTAAGGGCTGGCCAGTTTGTTTGGAAATGCCATTTATTCTTGCCTCAACTTCTTGGTCAGAAACTGAAAGATTTTCTTTTTTGGCAATGGCAAAAGTTAGCAAATAACCGCGAACACGATTAGCTGCATTATTGTAATGTTTTTCTACAAACGACTTAGCCTCAACACCAGCATCTTTTAAAGTTTGGCCCTGGCTCTTAAGCTGCCTGGCCACGTCATCTAACATGGCCCGCAATTCATCATTGACCATTACTTCTGGCACTTCGATTTGATTTTTATCTACAATTAATTGTAAGGCCTGACCTGCTAATTGTTGTTTGGCAAAATTTTCTTTATAGTCTGTAATCTGTTTTTTTATTTCTTCGCGCACTTGATCTATTTTTTCAAACTTACCCAAGGATTTGGCAAATTCATCGTCTAGTTCTGGTACAACCTTTTTCTGAATCTTATTTACCTTAACCTTAAATTTAGCTTCCTTGCCAGCAATGTCTTTATTAAAATAATCTTTGGGATAGGAAAAGATAATCTCTTTTTCTTCTCCAGCTTTCATACCTTTAATTTGATTTTCAAAATCTGGCAACATATGGCCAAACTCTGCCATAAAATCTTTGGCTTCGCTGCCCTTAAAAGGTTTTCCATCAGCAGTTCCTTTAAAATCAAGAACCGCAATTGTGCCTGGGCCAAACTCACCTTTTTCATATGGTTCTAATTGAGTCATAGAATGACGCAGGCGTTCCAGCCCGCTTTCTACTTCTTCTTTAGCTACTTCAATCTTTTCTTTTTCCAGCTTTAAATCTTCATATTCAGGAGCTTCAATTTCAGGCATAACATCATAAACTGCATGATAGGTAAAAGGCTCTCCTTCTACATATTGTTCATACTCTAAATGCGGCTCAGAAATTGGCGCTGCTGCTTCTTTTCTTAATGCTTCTGGATAGGTATCTCCAATTATTTCCTTAATAATTTCCTTATCTGCATCTTGACCAAGATAATTGCGCAAGACATCAAAAGGGACCTCTCCCTTTCTAAACCCTTTAATTTGGGTCTGTTTTTGTATCTTACCTAAGGCTTGCTTAACTGCCTTAACCACCCTTTCTTTAGAAACTTCCACTGTAAGGCGGTGTCTGGTTGACTTAGATTTGTCGAGTGATGTTTTCATGATTTCATCCTTCCTTAATTAGATTTGTGCGAGAGAGGGGACTTGAACCCCTATGAGTTGCCTCACCAGATCCTAAGTCTGGCGCGTCTGCCAATTCCGCCACCCTCGCTTTAAGTCATTCCTATAAAAACAGGAATCCATTATTTATGGATTAAGACAATGGTGTTTATTAGGCAAAAAATCAAGAAAAACATATAAAAAAGGCCTTTTTTTTCAAAAAAAGGCCTTTTAAATCAAAATCTAAGCTAATTTAACTTATTTTAACTCTTTCAAAACCTCTACCAAGAAGTCCCACACCTGGCCCACAGTTCCTAAATGTATTTTTTCATCAGGTGAATGAGGAAATTTAATAGTTGGGCCAAAGGAAATCATATCCATTCCTTTATATTTACTACCAATAATACCACATTCTAAACCAGCATGTATTACATCAATCACTGGTTTTTTCTTAAACAAGTTCTCATAAGTTTGAGCACATTTTTTAAGCAATGGTGAATTCATATTAGGTGCCCAAGCTGGGTAACCATCTCCGGTTTTAGCTTCTGCTCCACATAAACCAGCCACTGCTTCAATCTTAGCTGTATGGGCATTTAATCTCGAAGCGCGTGAGCTGCGTTGACTTGATATGATTTTTAAATGGCCATTATCAATCTTAACATTAGCCAAGTTACTTGAAGTTTCCACCAAGTTGGCAATATCTGTAGACATAGCAGCAACACCATGAGGAAGTGCTAATAATAAATTAATCACTTTTGCCGTAGCGTTTTTAGTCAAAACTCGTTCAGTAGATTTTTTTTCTTCAGTCATAATTAAAGTTAAGTCTGGATCGATTGTTCTAAATTCTGCTTTTAGAATTTTTTCAAAGTTTTTCAACTCAGTGCAAATCTTATCATAATCATCGCCTGACATACAAATTGTAGCTTGGGCATCTCTGGGGATAGCATTATGCGCCGTACCGCCTTTAAAATCGCTTAATTGAAAATTAGCTTTACTTGCTAACTCACGCAAAGATCTAGCCAACACAACAATAGCATTGGCCTTTTGTTTATTTATATCCACTCCTGAATGGCCGCCCTTCATCCCAGATGCTTTAATGGTGAAAAAATTCATATTTGCAGGAATATTTTCAAAATCTAAGCCGAGTGAAATAGCTGTGTTCACTCCACCAGCGCAACCAACAGTTAAATAACCTTCGTCTTCAGAATCCAAGTTAAGAAGTATTTTACCGTCGATAAAACCAGGCTCCAAACCTGTTGCACCAGTTAACCCAGTTTCTTCATCAACAGTGAAAAGCAATTCTAGCGGCGGATGGGCAACGTCTTTAGACAAGGCCAAAGCTTGAGCCATGGCAATGGCAATACCATTATCTGCGCCAAGGGTGGTTTTATCTGCTCGCAACCATTCTCCTTCGTATATGAATTTAATAGGATCTTTATCAAAATCATGATTTGAATCAGGAGTCTTTTCACAAACCATGTCAACATGACCTTGCAACACAACTGGCTTAGACTTTTCATAACCAGAAGTTGCTGGAACTTTAATAACAATATTTCCCAGCTTATCTTTTTTTGCTTCAAAATTGTTCTGTTTAGCCCAATTCATAAGCCAATTGCAGATTTGAGTTTCTTTTTTTGAACAACGAGGAATCTTGGCAATTTCTTCAAACCACTTTAGTACTTCCTTAGTCTTCTCATGTTTTATTTCCATTTCGATCTCCTTTTTTCTTAAATCAAAATCTCGCCGTCTTTAATCAAAGTCTTTCTGGTATCATCTGGGTAGATCATGTCAAGTCTTGTGCAGATAATAGGGCATTCTTTTGCATACACCACATCTTGATGGATTACATTATTTGGAGAAACAAAATCTTTTACACCAACCAATCCGCCAAAATGATCGCTGCGGCCATAGGCCCAATGAAAACCTGCTTTTTCATCCTCCACAGTAACCCCACAAACTCTTGCCTTGTCATTACAACCAACAGCAAACTCAGCAATATTGCGCCAAGCAGGGTCGTTTTGAAATTTCTGCTTCATTTCTTTGGCGCGAGGACCCTTGCCTTTTACATCCACAATTTGATTGTGTTTAACAACATAAACCACAACTTCATCGCCAAACTTTTCCGGAAGTTCTCCTTCGGTTTTGCTATCCTTATCTTCGTTAGGAACAATATAGACTTCACCAGTGGGTAAGTTGCAAATTGCAGCCATGGTACCAGCCACTTCTGGATGCAAAAAAGCATCGCTTCTATGCACAGGATTATTCTTGGAAATATCAAAATAACATTTATGCCCGGTTGAAAAAACAGCTTCTGCGCCAATAGCTTGTTCAAACATGGGCGCCATTTGACGGCATCTTTGTTGAATTACTTTATAATCGGCAGAAAGACTGGTCTGTTCCATGAATTTCGCTGCATCTGGCATGGTTGCCCCGCGGATCTTGCCGGATTTCTTGGCAATAGATTTTAATGGCGCGGTTGCAGAAAACTCTGAGAGAATTAAAATAATGGAAGATGCTTTAATTAATTTTTCCAAATCAACTTCGCGACCACTCATCCTGCCCTTTTTAGGCAAATCAGCATTAGCTGAACCTGTTGCTTCATAGGAAACTAAATCATTTACTTTAATGTCCCAAACATAGGCGGCATTAACTAATTTATCATGCCATTCCTTGGCCATGCGGCGCCGCTCGATCCAAGCCTGATTATCAGAGATTTCTCCATGAGGCATGTCGTGCATAATGGTAAGCACTTCGCCTTTTTGCGGATTAAAAATATCGGTAAAGAATTTTTGTAAATTAAATGGCATAAAAAGTTCCTTTTTAAGATTTTAATCTATATGCAGGCTGAGCAGACAAGTCAAGTAGAGGGGAAAAAGAATTAAAGAGCCTAACAAGTGCGCTGGCAATTGCCTCCAGGATATTTTGTGGGCAAGAAATTGCGGCTTATCTATGTGCATAATATGTCACAAGGCACAACATGAGGCCAAAAAAAAAAGAGAGGGGTCGCCAATTAATTAAATTTTCTTTTGACCATCCTTGATTTTCTCGAACCGATTTCTCACAATTGAGATTCTTTTATTCATCCTTCTGAATCGGCGCAACCCTATCAAGGCAATCGAGAGAGATCCTGGAATGCAAACCAAACCAACAAAGAGAAGCCAGCCTTTGGCAAAATGGGCAATCGTTGCACCAGTAATCATGAGAGCCACCGCTGATCGAAGATATGCCAAAAGCGTCCGTTCGTTCGATAACAAAGTGCGATCAATTGCCAATTCGTCACGCAAAATTAACTCAGATTGTTCAAAGCGCAGATAAGGATCCTTTTTCATATAACACCTTTCCATTTGATAGCGTTAAACAGCTGGGTATTATCTTATAGGAAAATGTCAGATGGAGCAAATATTATATAAGCATTTCAAGGCGTTAGTGTTGAAGCAAGTTTTCTCCGTCTGAGGGGTTGCATCGTCGAACCCTGCTGCCATTGGATTATCCTCTTCATGACTTAGTTAGAAAAGTTTCAAGACATGGAATGATTACTTCATTTGGCAGAGGCAGTGATTTTCATATAGGAGCTGCTTTTTCTGGAGAAAATGTTGGTTTGCGGGAAGTAGAACCTGGAAGATGGCTTATAACATTTATGAGTTTAGATTTAGGTTATGTAGATCAAAAAACAAAGAAGCTTGACTCACTTATTTATAAAAGTGTTACCCATGTACCCTTTAAAAAATTGTTACCTATTTTCTTTGTTGCACACAGTAAACAACAAAAGTGAAGAGTAAATACTTGACCCCTTTTTATGAGAGGTAAGACCTTATTAGGTTTCTGACGTGTTTTCATCCATAGGATGGCTAGGTTTTGGAGGTACGTGCCTGGTAAGCTCTTTTTTTTATTTAATATTTTTTCTGTTAGTTAGTATTTGAGTTGCTCTTGACACGCATGTTCACGATATGGCATAATGTTCACGATCGTGAAAAAATGGTATAATCGTGAACATGATAAAAACACCTAAAAATATTCAAAAACCCCAATTTGGCTCACTTACAGGCCTTTTAAACACTCCTGAGCGCCTCTGGATGACTATCCTCCTCATCCACAATCGGGAGAAGGCACTTACCATCCGCGAATTTGCATCTATTTCAGGTTTAAGTTTGGGATTCATTTCCAAATTTTCAAATATTCTTCGAGAAAACGGTTTTCTCAAACAAGGTAAGTGTTTGCAAATTACTGAACCCGGACAACTTTTGAATATCGTCCGCGACCTCTATTTTTTTGAAGGCAATCGTATTGCCTCTTACTACTTTGAAGATTCTAGAGATGAGCTCTTAAATAAAATAAAGCGTGGTGGCAAAAAACACCCTTATGCCTTGACCAGGATGTGCGGAGCGTCGCTTATTGCTCCTTTTGTTCGTTTTGAATATGTTGATTTTTATGTTCCGAAGGCAGAGGACATCACCTACTGGAAGGATTACTTAAAACTATTTGATGTGGAGGTGAGCGGCAATATGAATATTGTGGTTCCTCAGGATTCAAAAATCCTCACTCAGACACAAGCGATTAAGGGATGGACTGTGGTCAACAACATCCAACTCTATTTGGATTTATACAAATATCCTGCCAGAGGTAGGGAACAAGCTGAACACTTACGCGAAAGGATTTTGAAAATATAATGGAACGATTTATCACACATTTTGAAAACAACGAAGCAAATATTTCGCTGTCAGTTTTATTAGAATTAATGACTATTTTAGGACAGTATCGCAACTCAATTTATCTAGTTGGTGGCTGGGCTCCATATTTTTTACTTCAACAATTCCAGAAAAAAGATGATTTCTTTGAACATGTTGGTTCCATCGATATTGACCTTGTTATTGATTTTACAAAGATTTCAGAGAACCAATATGCAGGTATTGTCGAACTGCTTGAAAAACGGGGTTATCAAGCCAGAAAAGATCGTCTGGGAAAACCAATCCCGTTCTCATTTGAACGAACTGTTCAAGAAATGGCTCTGGCTATCGATTTTCTGGCTGGTGAATATGGAGGAACCACAAACAAACACAGGCATCAACAGGTACAAGATGAACTTCTTGCTAGAAAAGCGCGAGGTGCTGATTTATTGCCAGAACACCACATGACATTGCAACTAGATGGATATCTTCCCGGTGGAGGTCATAATAGATGCGAGCTGAAAATGGGGAATCTTGTCAGCATCCTTTCTATGAAGGGAATCACGATAGCAGAACGTTACAAAGAAAAAGACGCCTATGATATCTACGCCCTTATTGCCCACTACAAAGAAGGTGTCACCTCTTGCTTTGATGAAATATCGCCTTTCTGCAAACACGGTCTTGTTAAGGAGGGAATGAAAAGTATCTGTGAAAAATTCGCTACGGAAAAATCGGTTGGCCCGCTCTGGGCGTCAACTTTCATGGCCCCTGGTGATCCAGCCATTGCAAAAGAAAGACAAACAGATATTTTTAGGCAGGTCTTTCCGTTTGTGAAAAAGATGAACCAAATTGTTTAAGATTGTTTGTGCAGATCACGCTGGAAATGGCGATAATTAGTCACTATCAGCCATATAGCATCATAAAAACAGATACAAAAAATTTTCTGTAATTTGAACACAAAATAATCACATATACTTCAACAAGTTATAAATTAAGACTTTGTCTGCAAGTGGCATATTTACTGCATCAGCTAGTAGAAAGGTTAATAAATTGAAAGGAGCAAAATATGTCAACTTGCAGGGATGGGCTAAATTGTGTAAGCAAAAATAAATCAAAGGGACCGTTCTATGACAATAAGCTATGGACAGTTGACCGATTTTCTAAGTATTTAGACGTGCCAACAGCTACAATTAGGGATTGGTGTTATAAGCGCTTGATTCCTTTTGTAAAGATTGGACGTCATATCCGTTTTATGCCCTCCGACGTTGAAAAATGGCTATTTAGAAAGGAATAATAATGGCCATTGATAAAAGAAAACGTCACAGAGGTTTTATTTATCGTGTTAGAATACTTGTTGATGGAAAGCGTGTTTCCAAGAGCTTTGCTCGTAAAATTGATGCAATTAAGTTTGAACAGCAAGCTCAAGTTGATCCAACAATAGTTGATGGTTTCAAGCTCTCATTTAAGCAAGCTGCCTTGGATTGGCTGAACAATCATGCCCGGCCACGAAAGGCGCCTGGTACAGTTAAGAACAATGAGAGAATAATCAATAAAGATTTGATTCCATACTTTGGTGAGATGAAGATTGCCAAGATTCAATCAGGACACATTGATAGTTTTATAACATCCCTAAATGGCAAGATGAGCAACGCCAGTATCAATGATCATTTAGAGCTGATTCGTGCAATTTTCAACTATTACATCAAACGCAGGGCCCTTTCTTATAACCCTATGAGTGCAGTTGATTTTTTGAAAGTTGATCCAAAGGCTATGAAGTTTTGGAGTTTGGCAGAAGCTAGAAGATTCTTGGAACATGCAAAGTCAAAGTATTTTGAAACGAATAAAGAAGCTATTTATTTTTATTATTTGATCTCACTTAATACTGGCATGAGGGCTGGCGAGGTTTTGGCGCTTAAATGCGCTGCTATTGATTTTGAGAGCCGCTTAATTATGGTTTGTAGAACCAAGTGCCATCATACACATGAAGTAAGGGAGACAACCAAAGGCAGGCGTATCCGACATGCTCCAATGAATGATGTGCTCTATGAGGAGCTAAAGGATTTAAAAGCTAGGTCACAAGGCTCTGAATGGGTCTTGCACACAAAAGGTTGTATGTTAGATCATTGTAACATTACCAACCGCCATTGGAATCAAGATATAAGAGGATCTGAAGTTTCTAGAATTCGCATTCACGATATGCGGCATACTTACGCATCTCATTTCATGCAGCAAGGTGGAGACTTGTTTAAGCTGCAAGCAATTCTAGGTCACGCAGATATGCGAACTACTATGCAATACTCTCACTTTTCAAAGGCATTTCTACAGGAGAATGCAAACATAGTTCAGTTTGGAACAAGTGATAATTTAGTTAAGGTTAATTTTGGTAAAACAGGAACGAGTGATTCATAGATTGTGGTCCCAGATTGGTCCCAGAAAGAAAAACGGCACTCACGAATTTCGCAAGTGCCTGATTTCCTTGAGCGGGAGAAGGGGTTCGAACCCTCGACAACCACGTTGGCAACGTGGAGCTCTACCGCTGAGCTACTCCCGCATCATAAAACTGGGCTGGTTATATGCAACAACTTAACAATTATGTCAAGCTAGCTTAGACGCCTTTTCGGCAACTCAATAAAAAATCTAATCACATAATGAAGGCCTGAGCCAATGGATAGCAAGAAAGATGGCACCATAAGAGCCCACCCTATTAAGTTCCAATGCACGCCTAAAAATGGATAGTGGAGCAAAAGACAAGTTGTTGCTGAAGATACAAATGCAGACTTATATTTACCCCAATGTGAAGCATCTATAACAATCCCCTCTTCCACCGCAATCCCGCGCAAGGCTGTAATAGTCACTTCTCGCACAAAAAAGATGGCCACCAACCAAGCTGGAATCCAGCCCAAGGGGACCATCATAATCATGGCTGTTATAAAAAGGAGTTTATCTGCCAAAGGATCTAAAAATTTGCCAAACGTGCTAGTTGTTTGGGCACGCCTGGCTAAATATCCATCTAACATATCTGTAGCCATAGCCACGGCAAACACAAGCCCAGAAACCAAAGCCATCCAACGACCCAGATGGGGTTTTTCTGGATAATGTTCTATGATAAGCAAGAATAAAATTAAAACCGGGGCTATAAGTAAGCGCCCAAACGTAATAGAATTAGGCAAATTCCAAAATTTTTGACTAGGATTTTGTGTCATAGGTTGGCCTACTTTACGAAGCTTTAGACTATTTTGTCAAAGAGATTGTATTTCAACTCAGTGCCTGCTAGGATTTATTGCTTATGAAAATTCAAACTGATTATCTGGTAATTGGCAGTGGCATTGCAGGCCTAACTTTTGCCCTGTCCGTTGCTGACAGCGGTACAGTAGCTATTGTTACCAAACGCAATAAAAGTGAATCAGCCACAAATTATGCCCAAGGTGGCATTGCCGCAGTTGTTTCAGAAGCAGATTCTTTTGCCAATCACATTGAAGACACTTTACTAGCTGGTGATGGATTATGTAATAAAAAAATTGTGCAAGAAGTCGTGCAGGAAGGACCAAAACAAATTACCAACTTGCTCAATTGGGGAGTACAGTTCACCAGGGGCAAAAAATGGCCATTTGATCTCACTAAAGAAGGGGGACATAGCCACCGCCGCGTTCTTCATGCCGGCGATATTACAGGACAAGAGATTGAAGAAGCTTTACTGGCTGCGGTTGATCAACATCCAAACATTGCTATATATGAAGATCATATTGGCATTAATTTAATTACGCAAAAAAAACTAAATCCAAAAGACAAAAAACAAAACCGCTGCTTAGGCGCCTATGTTTTGGACATCAACACCAAACATGTAAAAACATTTGCTGCGCCAATTACGCTTTTAGCAACTGGTGGCGCTGGTAAAGTTTATATCTACACCAGCAATCCAGATATTGCCTCTGGAGATGGCATTGCCATGGCTTATCGGGCTGGCTGTCCAGTTGCCAATATGGAGTTTGTGCAATTTCATCCAACCTGCCTCTATCATCCAAAGGCAAAATCATTTTTAATCTCCGAAACTGTGCGCGGCGAAGGCGGAATTCTACGTTTGCTAAACGGCGAAGCATTTATGAAAAAATATGATGCGCGCGCAGAACTTGCCACGCGCGATATTGTAGCCCGAGCCATTGACTTTGAGCTAAAAAAAAGCGGCGAACCGCATGTGTTATTGGATATTACACACAAACCAGCTTCTTTTTTGAAAAAACGTTTTCCAAATATTTATCAAACCTGCTTGCAATATGGAATTGATATTACCAAAGAACCAATCCCTGTTGTTCCTGCTGCCCATTATTTTTGCGGCGGCGTGATGACTAATGAATTTGGTCAAACCAATCTAAATGGCTTATATGCAACAGGCGAAGTGGCCTTTACCGGCTTGCACGGCGCAAATCGTTTGGCTTCTAACTCACTTTTAGAAGCGGTAGTGTTTTCAGCCAGGGCTGCTCACAAAGCCAAAAAACAAGTCAGGCAGTTGGCCAAGGGAAAAACCCCAACCATTCCTTTTTGGGATACTGCTAGGGCCAGAGACAGCGATGAAGAAGTGGTAATCACTCAAAATTGGGATGAAGTAAGAAGATTCATGTGGAATTACGTGGGCATTGTCAGGTCCAACAAGCGTTTAGAGCGCGCTAAAAAACGCATCAAGATTTTGCGCGCAGAAATTAAGGAATACTATTGGAATTTTACGATCACCAGAAATTTAATTGAGCTGCGCAACATCGCCCTGGTTGCAGATTTAATTATCGAGTCTGCCCTAAAGCGCAAAGAAAGCCGTGGCCTGCATTACAACATTGATTATCCTAAAAAAAGCAAGAAAATCAGAAACACGATTATAAAATAGGCAACTTTTTACCAAGAGAATCGATAAGATATTATTATGAAGTCAGGTGGAGAAATAGTTTACAATTCATTAGTAAACATTCCAGCCATATATTTTGATCTGGATGGAACGCTATTGGATGAACCCAATGAGCACGGCGATTTTTTTATTCGCGAGTCAGCAATTGCGGAGATAAGAAACTATCAAGCTTGTGGCGGACAAGTAGGCATTGCAACTGGGAGAACAATACAACAAACTCTACCCTTTATCGGCCCAGGCAACCATCAAATTCAACCTGACTTACCTTTAATCACTTTTAACGGCGCACTCACCCAAAATTATAATTATCTGGAACAAACAATCACGAATATAGAACCGCTTGACCAAGAAGCTGCCAGACAATTTATTGAAGAAGCCAGAAATTTAAGTGATGTCATCGGCCTGGTGGTATATGGAGCAATCTATACGGTGGTTGATGATGCGCAAGAACTGCAAACCTATTTATTTGACAATAACGTAACAAATTTTCAGGAAGATTATAATTTAACTCTTCCTGAAGATGATTTTATTCTTAATGTTGTAGCAGTCTTTAGCAGTTCTGCAAGCAGGCAAAATCTGGAAGTTCTTAACAATCTTAATGATGATACTAATTTAATTCTAATGCGCAGAGAAACTGTGGAACTTGTGGGCGCAAATACACACAAATCCCCTGCTATTTCCAGGGCTGCTGCAGATGCAGGATTTGATATTTCCATGATTCTTTATTTTGGCGATAGTCATAATGATCTGGATATTCTGGAAGCTGCGGGCTGGGGAGTGGCCATGGGCAATTGCCGCAGTGGCGCCTGCCAGGCTGCTGATGAAATTATTGACACTAACCATACAGATGCTATTGCAGATTACCTTATGGAATTTGCCATAACCAATACATGCTATAACCTCAGTGGTTTTTAATTAGATTAGAAAGGATATAAAATGAAAAAAATAACATTGCTAATAGTCTTAAGTATAGTCTTTGCTGGATGTGGATCTACTTTGGCCACTTTTTTTCCCACAGTGACTGTTTCTGTTACTGAATTAAATTTTACAGCCACTGCTAATGGGGGTGACCCTGCAATCCAGCAAATAACCGTAGATTGCACCTATAATGAAACCTCTTTATTGGATCCTCAAAATTGCGAACTCAATTTAACTACTGAGCAAACCTGGATTGATGTATATCCCACAACTACAATCGGCCAAGAAAATGTTGAAGTAACAGTCAACATTACCGGCCTGGAACCTGGCACCTATCAAGGAAACATCCACGTTGAATCCGAATTCCCAAATGCCACAGATGATGAAAGAGATATCACGGTTAACTTAACGGTTAATCCTTGAGCCGAGCTACATCTTATTATGATCAAGGCTCTCGGCCGACTTTATCATATCAAAACTTTCCTTATGGATGGGCAGTACAATGCTCGTCGATATCTCGGCAAATTTGAGCATCAGCTGTCTGGGCTTGAGGACTATTAATCCTCAGGACTGCCAAACATTTTAGATAAAGTTTTAAGATTGCCCTTTGCGGCGCATTTCTAGGGCAAGGAACAAGCGTGATACTCCCCAGAAAAGTACATACCAGGCTAGCAACCAGGCCAACGCCAATGGTTGCCTAATTAAAATAATGCCAACGACAATGTTGATCACGCCCAGAAACGCCAGAAAATACCTACCAACCATAAAATGAAAACCAGCAATGATATCACTGATACCACTTAAGATAAAAAACAAACCAATAACCATGATGATTACTTCAACGTTAAATAACCATACTAATACCGTGGCCAGCACACCAATTAATAAATAGAGAACTCCTGTAGTTTTGGCCTTAAGTTTAAAATATTGAAGCGCTGAAGAAATTGTGTAGGATAAAATAAAAACAGAAAGTATGAGCTGCAAAATCCAAAACGCTGCATTCATCAAGGTCATTACTCCACCTGGATAAACAAGCATGATAATACCTAAAACAATTGCCGTGATTGAACCAAACACAGAATAACCTAGCGGCGGTCGTTCAATAATTAACATATCCCCTCCTTTTTAATTAAAAATTAACCAATTTTAAGCCAAAAACCCGAGAAAATACACAACTTTTTCTTATAACTGCCGAAAATTAGATCAATAATGAAAAAATAGATTCCCGTCTTTGCGGGAATGACAAAGGTAATTTATGTTTTCAGGCAGCGAACTAGAAAATAAGCCTCTGGCTACTAGATTTTTTGATGCTTTTTCAGTTCAGATTGACCACCCCAATGTTGAACCCTGTTATTCATCTGAGCTACCTGCCATCGCTGAAGATCTAAGCCGCATAGAAAGAGCAAAATCACCACCTTATTACGATCAGTTTACTTCTTCATCTGAAACAACACAAATGGCTTTAGTACGCAGATCTTTTTATGCTGTTCATCAAAATCTGCATCAATTGGGTCATGCAGCTTTTTCAACAGCAAACTACTGGATATCGCGTTGCCGTTTATTTTTAGCTACTGGCAATGAACATGCCTTTGATGTTTATGGACAAGATCGAGCGGCAGTGCAAGAAGCTAGAGTTGATTTTCATTATAAAGTGAACCAATGGCTGCAAGCCAATGAACGAACTAGATCGTTTTCCACTCTCAACCAAGCCATGAATATTTTATTAGAAGCAGAAACCAGAGGCGTTGCTGAAGTAGATCGCGCAGCATTATATGGTGTTCGCAGCCTAAGGCTGGCCTATCTCATGTCTCGTTTGTTAAGAATTTCACTAGATGGTGATCTGCGCTTACCTGTTTTTGAATCGTTTAGCCAAACAACGCTTTACCCAGAGCATCAAACTCCTGCAAATTCAACAATACCTGAAGCTGAATTGCGGCCAGGCTTTTTGCGATCAATTGAAATACCTCTTGGCCAACAAATTCCAGAAGCCTTAATCGAATATGTTCAGAGGGCAAGAAACGCGGCCATGCAATCTTCGGCAAATAATTTGCCAAAAGTGCTAAGCGCTATTGATCATTTTCATCCGTGGTCATGCCTTGAAGAACCGGCCGAGAACAATGGTTTTAGAAATGGAAATGGCCGTTCTGCCCAAAATTTAATCAGCATTTTTGATCATCTTCCCCAAACAGCCAGAAGCAGCGTTAGGCAATGCGAATTTATGCTTGATCAGATTATTCACTCAGAAATGTTTCAGCGTTTTAATGCTAGCCAAAACAGGTTTAGTCCCAATTGGGCAACTCGTCTGCAACTGGCCCGCTCTTTATTGATGCAAGCTCTAAATAGTGGCGTTTCAGAACGAATCAGACCTGCTTATATCAGATTAATCAGAACCGAAGGTGCGTTAGGTCAGGCGCTTAGTCTTGAATCAGACCAAGCCAATCAGTTTGCGAATTTAAATAGATATGAAACTGCTTGGGCCAAAAATGTTTATGCTCAAGCTCTAAATCTGCTGCATACTGAACCTGAACTAAATAATAATCCAGAAGCGTTCTTTGATCGCTTTTTTGAACAAGAGGCTCTAAGATTAAGAAGAGCTTGCGGTCAAAGTTCTGATGTTTTTAATCTTAGCCGACCTGATTTTCAGGCTTTATATCAATTAAGAGAACATTTTCCTCAAAACTTGCGCGCTTGGTTTGAAAACTTAATACCTCCTAAAACAGCTAGTTCTTCTTCAACTGAGCCGTCATTTAATATCAATTCATTAAGAAATGCCTTTCGTTCTCTGAACCCACAAAATTGGCAAGTTAATGCAGCTGGTTCAGTAGCGCTTGAGTCAACGATGGCTGAAACGATTCCAGAACAACCTTTGGCCAGACCAGCAACCATTGTTCCCCCAAGACTAACCCTTGGTGGTTTTCTAGCTGGTACCGGAATAAATGCCAGCATTATAGGTCTTTCCTATGCTGCAATTTATGGTTATGAACGATCCTGCCAAGCTTTGGAAACACAACCAACCTGGTACGGCAGGCTTGGCGCAGCTTTTACGCCAATGGCAGGAGCAGTTGCCTTATCTTTGCAACAACCTGTTGCTCAGTACGGCCTGTCCACTGGTTTAAGAGCTGGTTTACGCCCAATCGGGCCAAACCTGGCTGCCTTTTGGATTATTAGTCTGGGAGTTAATCTGGCTGAACGCATGCTAGGAATTGATCCTCACTCCACAGGCGGCACAGCAGGCGGCGTTCTGGTCTCCAGTGGTTTGGCTGTGCTAGCTTCTCACACTACAATCACCATTGGTGGACAAGCTATAACCGCAGCCACAGCCACTGCAGCCACTGCTACTTTGGGCGAATTAATTGCAGCTGCAGCTATTCCAGCAATTGTGGCCTGCGTTTCATTTGTGGCAGGTGTTGGTCTGGGCATAGCTGCTGATCATGTTTCAGGAAGAGTATATAGAGGTATTGCAAATAGATTGGCGGGCCTGAATGATGGCAGACATTGGATGGGTCTTGATGGTCAGTTCAGCGATTTACTCGCAACCTCCTGGACCATTCTTTACAATGGCGCAACCAGTTCTGTTTCAAATAGAAATATTAGAGAATTAAGTAATCATGAATGTGTAACAGCTCGCGTAAATGATGCGGGAGAAACTCAATATTACACTAGATACTGGTGGTTGCCTTTTGAAGTGCAAGTTGATGATGAAGGTCTGCTTCCTCCGATGCACTATATTCGCGCTGCCCAACACTATTATAGTCATATTCAAAGAACTATCATTGGCGCCCTACACCTTTAATTTTGTAGCAAATCCTTGATTTCTGTCTCAATTTTGAATAGTTTGCTTAAACTTAAGAAACACCCTCCCCCTGGCCCCTCCCCTCAAGGGAGAGGAGAAGAGGTAAAAAAACATCCATAATTTGGAGGCCACATGAAACTAGTTGAGTGCGTGCCTAATTTTAGCGAAGGCAAAGATAAAAAAATTCTGGACGCCATTGCTAATGAGATCAAATCTGTAGCTGGTGTTAAACTATTGGATATTGATCCAGGCGCAGCCACCAATCGCACTGTTTTTACTATGGCTGGCCCTCCTGATGAAGTTGTGGAAGCGGCATTTTTAGCCATCAAAAAAGCTGCAGAGTTAATTGACATGAGCAAGCATAAAGGCGCTCATCCCAGATTTGGCGCCACAGATGTCTGCCCTTTTGTACCTATTTCTGGAATGACTATGGAAGATTGCGTGAAACTAGCAAAACGCCTAGGCAAGCGCGTTGGCGAAGAACTAAAAATTCCAGTTTATCTATATGACCAAGCTGCCCAAACTCCGCAGAGAGCAAGTCTGGCTGACGTACGCTCTGGCGAATATGAAGGCTTGCCTGAAAAACTAAAACAGCCCGAATGGAAACCAGATTTTGGTCCAGCCCAGTTTAATCCCAAAACCGGTGTTACGGCAATTGGCGCCCGCCAATTTTTAATTGCCTATAATGTTAATTTAAACACCACCAGCACCAAACTGGCCAAGCACATAGCTCTTAGTATTCGCGAAAAGGGCCGGGTAAAGCGCGATAAAGATGGCAACAAGGTGGTAGATGAAAACGGTGATGCTGTTTACACACCTGGTTTGTTTAAACATTGCCGGGCTACTGGCTGGCTTATTCCAGAATATAATTGTGCTCAAATCACCATTAACTTAACTGACTTTGCTGTTTCTTCCATGCATGAAGTTTTTGATGCTTGCTGTGAGCTGGCCCAAAAAGAAGGCGTGCGCGTTACTGGCAGTGAAATTGTAGGCCTGGTTCCTAAAAAAGCTATGATAGATGCTGGGCTACATTATCTTAAAAAACAAAAACAGAGTCGGGGCGTAACTGAAGATCATCTAATCCAAACTGCAATTCGTTCTCTTGGTTTAAATGATGTTTCAACTTTTGACCCAGAAAGGAAAATTGTGGAAAACAATTTCAAACAACCAACTCCGTTGGCCTCGATGAGTCTAAAAGCATTTGCTGAAGAGCTTTCTTCCAACTCCCCTGCCCCTGGCGGCGGCTCTGTGGCAGCTTTAGCTGGTGGATTATCAGCTGCCTTATCTTCTATGGTGGCCATTCTAACTTATGATAAAAAAGGTTACACAGAACTTAATCCAGAAATGGATGAAATAGGCCAAAAAGCCCAGATTAATCTGCGCGAACAAATTGCGGCAATTGATACAGACACCCAAGCCTTCAACAAAGTAATGGATTGTTTTAGCTTGCCCAAGAAAACAGAAGCAGAAAAAAAATCTCGCACTCAAGCTATTGAAGAAGCAACTAAGCAAGCAACATTGATTCCTTTTAGTGTGTTGGAAAAATCAATTACTGCTTTGAAATGTGCCCAAACTTTGGCTGAAAAAGGAAGTGCCAATTCTGCATCAGATGCTGGTGTAGCTGGCCTTATGGGCTACAGCGCAGCCATGGGCGCTTATTATAATGTTCTAATCAACCTATCTGGTATTAGCGATAAAAAATGGACAGCTAAAATTGAAAAAGACGCAGACAATTTGGCCAAAAAAGCCAAAGAGTTAGCTACAACCATTGAAAAAACAATGATTGCGAAGTTGAAGCCTTAAAAAGGATACAAAAACAAGCCACTAGTAAGCTTGGGCGCAAACCAGGTGGACTTAGGCGGCATAATTCCGCCTTCATCTGAAAGCTTGATAATATCTGCCATGGTTATTTTGGAAAGCGGACGTTTATCAGCTGGGCCAACCCAATTATATTCAAATACCCTAACCTCTGTTTCCTGAAAGATTACTGCGGGAAAAAAATTATAAGGCTCTGTGCCATTGTGATTTGGGTTAGTCTTGCTCATTTCTTGCTGGACCCTGAAACCAGTTGCGCTACGATGATGACCATCTGCAATATAAAGCGCATCCAAACCAGCAAATAATTCCATCAATCTTTCAGGCTGACTTACTCGCCACAAAATATGCTGCACGCCCAATTTATCAGTAACTTTATATAATAAAGCATCGCTTTCCTCTACTTTTACTTGCTCCCGAATGGCATCATTGTATTTATGTACTAAAATTACTGGCTCAGCATGAGCCTTAAGCGCTAAGGAATGTTTGGTTCTATCAATCACTTTTTCCTCGCGTGTTTTTTCATGCTGCTTGATTAAACCCTGTTCATATTCACTGGCTGATACCCCAGCCACCACTCCAGTTTGAATCCATTCCCCTGCAATCATACGATAAATATAGAGATTGGGTTGGTCTTGGAAAAGATAATCCTGTTCTTTAAATCTATGCAGATTTCTGGCAGCTTTTTCATAAATCGCGTCATCATAGGGATAAACATTGGGCGGAAAATCAATCTCGGATTTGGTAATATGCAGCAATGAATATGGATTATCCTTGGCAAATTCCCTGGCCTGCTCTGATTCAATAACATCATAAGGAGGACAAATTATCTTATGCACCAAACTTAAGTTAGGAAGCAAGGCTGGAAAAGGGATTATTTTTGACATTATCTACGACCTCCTATATTTTTACGGACAATTCAAAAATTTAATGGAGATACCTGTTTATGTCAACTAAACGCGTTTATAATTTTCATCCAGGCCCTGCAGCTATGCCATTAGAAGTTTTAGAAAAATTTAAAAATTCTTTCATGGACTTTGAGGGCATGTCCATTTTTGAAATCAGCCATCGTTCGCAAAAATTTATCTCTATTTTAAATGAAACCAGAAAACTATTTAAAGATCTCTTAAATATTCCTGACAATTATTATATTTTATTTCTACAAGGTGGCGCTGCCCTGCAATTTAGCATGGTGCCCTTAAATCTTATGGACAAGACTGCTGATTACATTGTCACCGGCAACTGGTCTAAACAAGCCTTGGCAGATGCTAACATTGTAGGTGAACCTAATGTAGCATTCAGTTCAGAAAAAACTAATTTTGATCATGTTCCTTTTCCAGATCAAATCAAACTTAGTCTAGATAGCAGCTATGTTCATTTAACCAGCAACAACACTATTTATGGTACGCAATATCAGCATTTTCCTGAAACCCAGACTTTGCCTCTAATTGCCGATATGTCTTCAGATATTTTATCTAAACCCATTGATGTCTCCAAATTTGGTTTAATCTATGCTGGTGCCCAAAAAAATGTTGGCCCAGCAGGAGCCACCATAGTTATTATTAGAGATGATTTGGTAAAAACCTCTTATCGCAATCTGCCTGGTTATTTACGCTACGACAATCATGTAAAAAATGAATCTTTATACAACACACCACCAGTTGGAGCTATATATCTGATACTCTTGAATTTGGAATGGCTGCAAAAAAACGGCGGCCTAAAAAATATGGCTAAAATTAACGAGCAAAAAGCCAAAATGCTTTATGCAGTAATAGATGAAACTGATTTTTATCAAGGCACAGCTCAAAAGGAGTCGCGTTCATTTATGAATGTGACCTTTACCCTACCTTCTACCGAATTAACTGAGGAGTTTATAGCTAAGGCCAAAGAACATAATATTGTCGGATTAAAGGGCCATCGCAGCGTGGGTGGCATTCGCGCTTCTATTTATAATGCGGTAACGCTGGAAGCTGTAGAGGCATTAACAAAGTTTATGCGGAAATTTAGGGAGGGGAAATGAAGTACAAAGTATTGTGCACTGATGGCTTTAGTGATGCTGGCTTAAACGAACTTAAAAAATATCCTAATCTAGATGTAACTTATGAGGCCTCTCTTTCTCATGAGGATTTGTTAAAAAAAATTGGTTCCTATAATGCGCTGATCGTACGTAGCGCTTCTCAAGTTTCAAAAGACGTAATTGAACATGGCTCTAATTTAAGAATTATTGTGCGCGCTGGGGTTGGCACAGATAATATTGATTTAGAGGCAGCAACTGAACAGGGCATTTTGGTGGCTAATGCCCCTGCTGGTAACACAGTTTCCACTGCTGAATTAACCTTTGCCATGCTCATGGCTTTGGCCAGGCACATTCCTCAAGCTGCCTGCACCATGGCTGCAGGTAAATGGGAAAAGAAAAAATTTAAGGGCGAAGAAATCTATCATAAAACTTTGGGAATTATTGGCATGGGCCGCATCGGCCGCGAAGTTGCTCGCCGCGCCCAGGCTTTTGAAATGCAGGTTATGGGCTATGATCCATATCTAACAAAAGAACAATTTGAATCAATAAAAGTTAAACCTGCCACTGTGGAAGAAATATGCCAGCAAGCAGACTATATAACAGTGCATACCCCCTTTGACTGCTGAAACAGAAAACTTAATCACTGCCAAGCAAATTGCTTTAATGAAAACCACCACCAGAATTATTAATTGTGCGCGCGGCGGTATTGTTAATGAAAAAGATCTGGCAGCTGCTCTGAAAGAAAAAAGGATTGCCGGCGCTGCTTTGGATGTTTTTACAACTGAACCTTTTAATGAAGATTTTTTTGAAGGCTTAGATAATTGTGTACTAACCCCTCATTTGGGCGCCTCAACTGGCGAAGCCCAAGATGCTGTGGCTATTGAAGCTGCTCAAGCTGTGATGCAATTCTTTAGTGAAGGCATCTGTAATAATGCAGTTAACCTAGTTGGCGCTGATCAAAAAACCTGGCAGGAGTTTAAACCACACATATCTTTAGCTGAACATTTGGGCGCTTTGGCCACTCAATTAGGCGCAGGCGGACTCTCGAAAATTATTTTTTGTTCTTCTAAAGAAATGCCCAGACTCCTGACCTTGGCCAGCCTAAAAGGTGCATTTAATACCATTACTGATGCTAATATCACCTTGGTCAATGCCGAAAAATTTGCCCAGGAACGCGGAACAAGCGTTGGCTCTGAGGTTTCTACCCTAGATCAAGATTTAAGAGACGCTATTGGCGTAAAAGTTTTTTCAAATGCAGGTGAAACTCAAGTTTGGGGCAAAGTGTTGGCTGATGGAACCTTAAAAATTATTCGCTGTTGGGATTATCGTGTGGATATTGATCCAGAAGGTTATATTTTATTTATCCACAATGAAGACACCCCAGGCGTAATCGGTAAAGTTTGCACAATTTTAGGTGAAAACAAGGTCAATATTGCGGAAATGCAGAACGTGCGCAAACACAAGGGAGCCGAGGCTTTAACTATTATTGGCGTTGACGAAGAAATTCCAGCTAAAACCTTGGAGCAGATTGCCCAAGAAAAAGCCATAAAAGAAGTGAAATTAGTTAAATTATAGGGATTTTTTGTTTGATATTTGTAAGGAATCTTGGTAGGCATCAGCAAATTTTCGGGGCTATAGCTCAGCTGGGAGAGCGCTTGACTGGCAGTCAAGAGGTCAGGAGTTCGATCCTCCTTAGCTCCACAAAAAAAAGAAGTCACCCTTTAGGGTGGCTTTTTTTTATGCAGTTTAGCATTGATCGAACTGACGCCCAAAGGGCGTCTTGTTCCGACCTTCCTCAAGGGCTTTTTCTAATAAATGAAGTCCCAGATGAGCGGAGCTCAGCTGGGAGATCCTCCTTAGCTCAGTCGTTCAGATGAAGCCCCTGACGAGCGATAGCGGGGGAAGGTCACTCTATAATCCCAACCAGCCTATTATACTTCTTTGCATTATATTATTTACTCTCTGATATTCATTCCAGTATTGACCCAGTAACCATCTACCTTCCGAGTCACATGTAACACCCCATGAATCTACATATCTATTTTCACTTGCAATATAAGTAACTGCGTCATCATCATCTATATCTCTAGCACTTCTATTTGAAACTGATTCACCTGTACCATTAATTAGCCTTGTTGAAACAGCAGCTGCAAAGTCACTAAATGTACCATCAAGTCCCATCCAGTCACGGTTATCTTCACCCATACCTGAGATTGCATTTGATGCCCATCTATATACTCTACCTGATAATGGATCAAGGCCTAGTCCTAATAAAACACCTCCAACCAAAGATACTGCAGCTACTGTTGCTGTAGCTATTGATATTGCTGCTCCTCCTAATGTTAGTCCAAGACCTGCTGCTGATACTGCCTCACCACCAACCATTACTGTTGCATGTGTAGCTAAAACAGCTAATCCACTTGATGCCAATACTCCACTTACTCTATTAAAAATGCTTTGTGAATTTAGCCCTATCAATTCTTGTGAAAAGCGTACACCTTGATCAATTATCATAAATGACAACATACCTTGTGGTAAACCTCTTACAGCTGACCAACCATGAGCACGACCTGCTCTAAATGCTAAAGCAACTGCACCTGCAATTGGTGAAAAACATGCCGCATGATGTCCAACTGCAACTGATGTTGATGATCTATCCCAACCTGCATAATCTACAAATCTATCATACCCATAACCAGCTAGGTTTGATAAACCTATTATAATTGCATTCATTGCTGTACCACCTAAAAATCCCATTGGTGTGAGCACGGATGATCTTGAGGTTTGACCAAAGGGCCTATCTGAAATGCCGACTCTCTCTGTAGTTTCTATTGCAGCAGTTCCATCTAAGCCAATTCTTAAATTATGTTCAATATCTACAACGCGCATTTCAGATCTACTACCTCCACCCGACCTTCCACCACTCCTAGGTGTTTCAGCTTCAGCAGTACCTGAAACAGGTTCCCATATATTTCGAAATAAGCCTTGTGCGCGAGATAGGCGGGCAGTAATATTTTGTATTGTCGAGAAGAGCTGCCTTGAATTTGAGCGCAACTCACGCTCGCTTCTACTGGAATCGATTACCTCTTGAGTTCTATCAACAATAGTTTGTATCTCGCTTCTAGCTTCTGCAGGCATTGGTTCTCGAAGTGCTGCTCTTAATTGCCTCAGCGTTCCTTTCAACTCGTTAACGGCTTCTTGATAGTCAACAAATTCATGCCCACCACCTCTCCTGATAATCTCTACTCGCATTTCATTTAATTCAGCGACAGAATTCCCAACACTCTCCGTCAACCTAGAAAGATTCGCTTGTTGCGCAATAACCGCAGCTCGCCTGGCCTGCTCTTCAGCCTGTTGCGGTGACACTTCATTAGGATCACGAAGTTCAACTAATTGCCTCATTTCTCTTTGTATTGTCTCACTAAACAAAGCGAGAACGCGATCATATTCAGAGGAAATACCATCGACATTAATATTGCGACTTCTGAAGTTTTCAATAAGACTGTATGCTGTTTGACCTGTATTGATGAGCGTTCGAGCTGAATTCTCACTTAATGGCCCCCGTATAATGCGTAAAACAGAACGCATCATGAAGCGGATATTTGCATTTAGCTGATTAACTTGCCTATTTGCGGCGCTACGATCGCTTAACTCAATCTGTGCCATAAGGTTTTGATAAGCAAAACTAGCTCTAGCTTTATCGTATTGTATTACGCTTGTACGATTAATCTCTTCAGTTTCATGATATTGCTTTCGCAAATTTTCAACAAAAGCTTGATTAAGAAGCTCCAATATTCCTGCTGCATGTACCTGGTTTCTTGAAATAGGTGTAGTACTAGGTAGTATTTCAAAGCGACCCTCATGGAGAGCGTTGAAAAAGACCTCTATATGACGTGGTGTGGCAAAAAAATTATGTGTATCAAATGCTAATCCATCAATAACCGGGCGCATGTTTGCTCTTTGAATGGGCTCACCTACGACACGAAGAATAGCATATTCTGTTCGAAAGTTTCTTGTCATAAGAGCTAGCGTGTCATTAGCAACAAGGCGTACGGCAACACTACATTTATCATGCAGGATTCTACTGATAAGGGATATTACCGGAGTAATTTCTGAAGTACCTTCGGCAGGTCCAAACAGTTTTGACCTAACATCTCGAAGTATCCTTTCCATCGCTTCAGCATTTGGATCAACCTCTGTTTCTCCTGAAGTGGTAGTAGCTGAACCAGATCCCTTACTGCCTATAATTGATGCTATAGCAAAAGCTCCTCCTAAGATAGATGTTACAAGAAGCCCTTCATTTCCTAATAGCAGCCCCCTGCTAGCGTTGAGGGAGTTATCCTGACTAGCCTCGATATATTCTGATTCATTGGGAAAGTTATTTTCAATGGGCTGTGCTTCGTTTTGAGCTTCCTCTGGCGGTGTATCTGATGGCCAAAATTCAGATACAACCCTAGATATCCCAACTCCAATTAGTATAATATAGTTAAACATTCAATTCTCCATTCCCTTTTTTATCCAACCTAGAGATAACTAACGACAATAACATTGTTAGAAATCTGACTCGAAACAAATGTTTCATTCAATTTACAACACTACTATGTTCTCAATTTATACGAAATTATCGTCAATTCTCCAAAAAAGTTGCTTAAAAAAATGAATTCTGTAGTTGTAATGCAAGAATGCTCTCCCTCAGAGCAGACACAGTGTTTGCTATTAATTTACAACTAGTTACAAAACCCTATTAGGCGATTACTAACGTGGTTGTCGCGGGTTACAATCTTCCTTTATTTAAAATTATAATGCTGAAGTCCCTGACAAGCGTAAGCGAGAAAAGGGAGATCCTCCTTAGCTCCACAAAAAAAAGAAGTCACCCTTTAGGGTGGCTTTTTCTTTTATCCCTCAGAAGGATATCCTAGAAATTCCCTGGCCGCACGGGCGGTTTTATAAAGAAAATTCAATTGGGTATAGATATCTGCCATATCCCAAGTTGAACAAAAGATAATAAAAGCCACATCATAATCAGGATCATATCTCATGACCGTTAAATAACCCATATGCGCGCCATCATGGCCATAACCAAGACCTGGCGTATAGTTAATGCCCAATCCATAATAGTATTGCGGTATACTAGTGGCTTGAACGTCCATCATCATATCCACATAGGTTTGTTCAACCCCAGCTGCGCCAGTTAACAAGGCCTTTATCCATCTGGTTAAATTTTCTGGCGTAGTAATCGCATTACCTTCTGCTACATGCGGCGACATATTGTCTAAGGTAACATCTGTGGTAAAACCTTGGTTCCATAAATAGCCTGTGGCATAAGGCGCTGGGATTGTTTCATCAGTCCCCTGCCAGGGAAAACTAGTATCAGCCAAGTTGTTGGGCATTACAAAATTATCGCGAATAAATTCAGCATACGTCAAACCACTTACTTGTTCAACAATCTTGCCCAAAATACTGTAACCAGTATCACTATAATGAAACTCCACATCTGGCGCTGTGTAGTAAAGATCATTGGCAGCCAGCACTCCAACCAATTCATCAAAGGTAAAAGTATGTTCATCTTCACCAAGCACATCTCTGACATATTCAGCATAACTATAACCAGCATAGGGCGCGGAAACTGTGGTGGGAATATCAGTATTAGAAATATCAAACACCCCTGCCCGGTGTTCTAACAACAAGCGGATGGTAATTTGGTCTTTGTAGGGGATATCATAATTTGCATCATCTGGCAGATAAGCTGTAATATTATCGTCGATATTTAATAACCCCTGCTGATGCAAGAGCATAATAGCAGCTGCGGTAAAGGTTTTGGTAGTACTGGCTGATCTAAAATGGATATTTTCCGTAACATTTTGGCCTAAATCAACAGATACAAAAAAATTTCCTTTGGGCGACAGAATACGCAGCCCAAGGCCTCCGCCTTCAGGCTTGCCTTGTTTAAACTCATTCCATTTCAGGGATAATATTGTCTGTAGTTGCTGCTGATAATATGCGGTGGTAGGAGAATATGTTCCGCAACCAAACAAGAAAGCCAAACCTAAAAAAATTAGTTTTTTCAAGCATCCCCCGCTGCCACTTGAAACTAATAATCTTTATTGTAAAGTTTTTACTGAGGGATGTAAAGGATCTGCTGCTTCTTGGCTGTTAGGCGCTCTGTTGTCTGCGGTTTCAGCTGCTGGTTTTTTAGATTTGGAAATGGTTTTAGTTTTGACTGGCGGGCTATAACAAATCACGCGATTACGACCTTCTTCTTTGGCCCGATATAAAGCAATATCTGCATGATCAATAATCTCTTCCATTTCTTGCACATCGTCAGGATAAGAAGCAACGCCAGCGCTGATCGACATTTGCTTGGTTTCTTTCCAATCATCATTGGTAAACTTATGTTCTTCCACCAAATGTCTAATTTTTTCCGCCACCGCAATGGCGCCGTGTTTATCAGTATCTGGCAAAAGCAAAATAAATTCCTCTCCGCCAAAACGAGCAACAGTATCCACTTCCCGCAAATTATTTCTTAAAATTTTACCGATTTCTTTTAGCACCGCATCGCCTTGCAAATGACCATAGGTGTCATTGTAGGCCTTGAAGTGATCAACATCAATCATGACCACAGAAATATCTCTGGAAAAACGCACTGACCTTTTCCATTCCATTTGCAGCATTTGTTGAAAATGACGCCGATTGTAAACTTGGGTGAGCTCATCTTTAACTGAAAGCTCGCGAGTTTTAGTATATAATCTTGCATTTGCAATAGCCAGAGCAACATGACCTGAAACCAATGAAAGCATTTTAATATCTGAAAAAGAAAAACTATTAATACCTGGGCGACCAAAGTTAATCACCCCTAAAATTTCACCTTTATAAATCAGCGGCGCACAAAGCAATGAAGAGCCATCCAAGCGATGTTCACCCTTGTAATGAATACAGCGATTTTCTTTTGAAGTATCTTTTACATATATTCTGCGACCAGTTTCAGCCACCATTCCTGAAATACCTTCTCCTTTGCGCCTGGTCATTCTTAAGATCTGTTCATTGTCTGAGAAACCATTGGCAACGCGCACGTGCAAGACTTCCTTAGCATCATCATAAACCAAGATCGCAAATTCACTTATCTTTAAATATTTTTTCAAAGTTGCAGTAATGTTTTCATACAACTTATCCAAGTCAACAACTGAGCTAACTTCCTGGCCAATTTCGTAAATTAAAGATAAATCTTTGACAAGATGCTCTAGGGTGCGATTGGTGCGGGCAATAATCTTGCTTTTCTCTTCAATTTGCTTTCGGTACTTTAATTCTTCTTGAGCTACAATTAAATCATGTTCGGTTTGAATTTTGTGCGCTGCTAAATCTGTAATCCTGGAAAGCATATGGTTAAAACTTCGAGAAAGATCTCCAATCTCGTCTTTGGAAAGAACTGGCGCGCGAATTAAAAAATCGCCTTCTTCAGCATGACCCATTACATTCATTAAGCGATTTAAGGGACGATCTAAAAAATAATATGAAGCAAAACTAGCTGCTATAGCGATCATAACAACTTGAAAAGCCCAATAAATATATTTAAATGGAATACCAAATATAAGAAAAGAAAAATCAAGGTTTAACCCACCCTGCAAATACACCCCAGCCGCCCAGGTGATTACATATGCCAAGCCAGCAAAGAGCATAACTTTCACCGGGATAGACAAGCGCCATCCTTTTTTACGCAACTTTCTCACTAATTTCCCTTTCTAGTCCCTATATCGGCAATTTTTAAAAATAGTTGCGTGCTATTTGCAACCAAAAAGTATGCCTCTTTTATTTATTTATCATGAAGTTATAACGTCTTGTTTACAGAACAACTTCAGTAGGTTAAATTCTGGCCAATGTTAAGCGTTAAATTCCATAAATTCAGCTTCATTCTGCTTTTTTTATTGTTCTCTTTCAATTCCTTAGCAACTCTTCCTGAACCTCTAATTAGGGTTGCAATACAGAAAAATATTCCCAATTTAACCATTGTCAGCATGGCTGATCATTCCCTAACAATATCTGATAAAAATACTAACCAAGAAATCTGGAATGGAAATTCTGCAAATATCGCTTCTCACAAAACAGGTTTGCAAATAAACAATAACAATATTCACACTAGTAATATTATTATTGAGGCTTCTAATAACCTCTTTCAAGTTGGCTCAAATATTTATCGTGGGAAACTAAGAGTTATAAAGCAAAATAACAGTTTACTGGTAATCAATGATTTACCATTGGAAACATATATTGCTGGACTAATCAATAGTGAAATTTCCTCTTCTTGGCCAGAGGAAACCATCAAAGCTCAAGCTATTGCTGCCCGCACTTATGCCTTAAATCAGATTGAACAACGAAAAAGAGCAAATCCTAGCAATCTCTATGATATTGGAGCAACTACTTTAGATCAGGTTTATTTCGGGGCTCATCGAGAGGATTTAAAATCCATACGTTTGGTAAAAGCCACTCAAGGAGAGGTACTTAAATGTGAAGGCAAAATCTTTCCGGCTTATTATCATAGTTGTTGCGGCGGACAAACCCAGAAAGCCAGCAATGTCTGGGAACATGCCAAAGGCCCTGCCCCAATTCTGGATCGTTTTTGCGAAAGGTCTCCCAAGCACGATTGGGAATTCAAAATTTCTCTAAAAGATTTTCTCCATAAAATATCTGCAAATAAGCAGCAGCTAAACAAAATTGTTTCAATCACCACTATTCCCTTTTTTGATTCTCCTAGAGTGAATACCCTGCTTATTGAAACAACTGATGATGTTTTGGAAATTAAAGCCACTGAGCTTAGAAGCCTTTTTGGCTACTCCATATTTAAAAGTACCTGGTTTGAAGTGAAATTGGAAGGAAACCAACTTACCTTTCAAGGGCGTGGTTATGGACATGGAGTTGGCATGTGCCAATGGGGAGCCAAAGGCATGGCTGAACAGGGATATAACTATCAGGATATATTGAAATTTTATTATCCAAATGCAGAAATTGCTAAAATTTATTAGAATTTAATTTACCAAGAATTGCATTGGATCAATTGCCTTCCCATCTTGGCGTATTTCATAATGAAGATGTGGGCCAGTACTGTTGCCGGTATTACCTACTGTAGCTATAAAATCACCTCTTTTTATTTTTTGACCTTCTTTTACCAACAATTTTGAACAATGAGCATATAAGGTAAACAAGCCTTGGCCATGTTTAACTTTAACAGTTTTGCCATAACCATGGTTATATCCAGTGAAAGTTACTACGCCATCTGCAGTTGCTTTAATTAAAGTGCCGATTGGAGCTGCTAGGTCAATTCCTTCATGATAAATACTAGCCCTACCACCAGTTCTGGTTCTAAAGGATTGGCGCCAACCAAAATCTGAGGTTATCCAACCCTTAACTGGCCAAACAGAGGGTTTGCTAGACCAGGCTAGAAATTGATCCTGGGAATTAAGAAAATTAAGATTAATTTTAGCCTCAATTTGATCAGCCTTAGCCATTAGATTATCTAAAGGAATCTGGCGAGGTGCTTTCCACTCCATTTTTTTAATCAAAGAGTCAACTAAACCTTTTGATTTTGCCGCTTTAAGATTCCCTTTTAAACCATTGATTTTGGAAGAAATTCTTGCTGTGCGATCAATTTTTTCCTCAAGAGCAGCCACTTTAGCCAGCAAGACAGTGCGCTCCTTTTGATACTTAGCCAATTCTAACCTCTGGTAATAAGTATCAAAATAGGCCTGTCGGCTTTGCATTAAGGAAAATAACATTGAACCAGAGATGATCAGCGCAGAAAGAGCAATTCCTAATATTATCATTATATTTCGAGAGCTTACTTCAATTTCCTGAAGTGGCAAATTACCCTTGGGTATAATCAAAATTGAGCAAATATTGTCTAATTTCTTGGTCATAAGCAGTCCTCAACATCCTATATATATATTATCGGACGTCACCCCAAAATGTTGCGGGGTTTTTAAATAAAAAAAGGCAGCTAAAAGCTGCCTAACATGTTGTTTTTATTATTTATATTATGCTCGTGGATTTCTACGTTCCTCTGCTTCGGAATCCATTATAATTTTCAGAAATTCTTGCTCCGTCTGACTTTTTCGTCTACTACTTGAATTTTCATGGTATATTTTTTCCTTATTCTGGTAGCAGTTTGGTGATTTTCTCAAGTGATTTAACTTTGATCATATTTTGGCTAGCAATCTCGCGAAAATTTGAAGAAACGTGTAAATCATTGGTCACTCTTTCCCAAAAATCTATTGCTACAGATAATACTTTCTTAAAGATAATGCTCTCTGATGGTGTTGGCAAAGGTGGGGTAAATTCTCTAGAAACAACTTCTTCATTTTGTGGTGCATAAAGCATGGGAAGCATATCATAAGAAGGTGTAATTCCTGTTACAGTACCTTTATCAAAGTAAAGTGATAAATTAGCTAGGTGCATATCACTATTAGCAATTAGTTTTCCATATATATGTTGCCAGTAAATTTCCTCTGCTATTTTTTGAGTAATGATTTTTTGCTTTAAAAGTGCTTGGGCAACTTTTTTCCAATCACCTGTTATACCTATATACTCATTGTTCAGCGCATTCAACGATATCACTCCCCTTCGTCCAAAGAAGCCAATACGATCAAATCGCTTGACCTCTAAAAACAATTGATTCTCCCCAAAAATAAGCTCTGACTTTGATGACAAGTGGCCATGATCTTTTAAAACCCTATGGCTTATATGTTCACATATCAACAAATCTGCGCGCCTCATTGCTAAAGGATTGTTCAATTTAGGAGAAAATTTGACTAAAACAGATTTTTCATTTTCAAGAACTGCTGGAAACTTAGGTTGCTCACCACCAGCTGATGAACCTGGATCTCCATATTGAAGAATGTTATTTGCCATTTGCGGGTATTCATGAATACGCTCACTCAATTGAATGCCTGGTTTTGATTTTTGTGTTTTCGCTAAATATCTTTCAAACGCCCTATCACCTAAGATTAAGTTGCCAATGAGATCTGTTCCATATTCCGTCAAATACTGTAAGCAGTGGTTTGAAGTCCATTGGTTAATATTCTTTGGTAAATCTAACTCTGAATGGGTGTGAGGAATGAGTCTGCCCAGAAATCCATTTGGCCTTAGATCATCTAAAAAAAATGGAAGGTCCTCAAAAAACTTATCTTGAAAAATTCCTTCTTCTTTTAGAACAAAGCAAAATCCTTTGGGAGAAATACTAAATAGCTCACCATATAGTGTACTTTGGCCCTTTTCATCAACTACATAGATGTTAATAGTAAAACCTACTTTAGGTATCTCCCTTTTCAGTCCATAAAGAGTCTGGCTAGCAGCTCCGAAAGTGCATACCTTTTCTTCCATTTTGTTAACAAGTCTTGAAAATGCAGGCTGACTGATTCGCAATAATTGACAAAGTTTCTTTGCTTTTTCAGGTCCTTTTCGTAAATGAGATAGAAGCTCATCTTGCAGCGCTTCATAATTTAATTTTTGTTTTTTTGGCATATAATTTAGAATAATTTATAGAATAGCAAAAGTCAATATAAAATATATAGTTATATATATAACATGTATATATTAGAATAGATTTAGAATTAAAAAAAGGCAGCTAAAAAGCTGCCTAGACGAGATACGCCAGCCAAAGGCTGGTCCGCCTCTGGCGGAAATGACGACGTGCGGCTCTTACATATCACCCACAACATAGTTCATAGGATCAACTGGCACATCATCTATACGCACTTCATAATGAAGATGGGGGCCAGTGCTACGACCAGTATTACCAACTGCAGCAATAACCATGCCGCGTTCTACGCTAGATCCTTCTTTGACAAAAATAGAGGAACAATGGGCATAAATTGTGGATAAACCATTTCCATGATCTATTTTAATTGTTTGACCATAACCTGATCTATAACCAACATAGGTAACAATACCATCTGCGGAAACCTGAATAGGGGTGCCTCGAGGAGCAGCAATATCGATTCCTTCATGCCATCTAGTAGAACGACCACCAGTGCGTCGGCTATACAAACTCCTGATACCAAATTTTGAGGTGATCCAACCTTTGACCGGCCAAATAGAGGGAATGGAAGACCAAAAGAATAGCCGCTCTTTTTGGGCCACAAATACTGCATTAAGAGCATTTTCTGTGCCCATCATCTGTTTTTTTAAGTTATCCAATTCAAAATTCAAATCCCCTAAGCGCCACTTGCTCTCCTCAAATCGATAGTATTCCTGACTGGCTTCTAGTGTTGCACGCCAATCTTCTTCATCTATAGGACCTTTAGCAGATTGCAAACCTTGGTTCTTCTCAAAAACTGATTCTACTCTAGCAGACAGGCGTGCAGTTCGATCTAAGATATCATCTAAATCATGAATTTTGGCAAATAATCTGGAGCTTTCTTGCTGAAAATTAGCAGCCTTAACCCGCAAATCTTCAGTAGCCTCAAATGCTTTCCAAAAATGCAACATCCCACCAAGGCTAGCTAACAACCCGGCTATTATAGCCAAACAAACAGCTAAACCCAAACCAAGATGGGATCGCTTGATTTCTAATTTGTTTATGGAAGTGTCATCTCTGGAAACAACTAAAATGCTATATCTTTTGGAAAGCTTTTTAAGCATATTTAATTTGGATAGCATAGCAACTAGTACGTGTCAACCAACCTCAAGCTTCAATTGTGGACTCACTGCTTAAGGTATCTACCTCATCTTCTTCGTCTAATCCCTTAACTTCTATCAAAACTGCCGTGATATTATCTTCTCCACCACGTTCATTAGCCACATCAATTAATCTTTCTGCTGCTTCTTTTAAACCATTATTGGCCACAATATCTTTAATATCTTCATCTTCAATTAAGTTACTTAAACCATCGCTACAAAGCAAATAGCGATCCCCAATATGGGGAACTCGAATATCAACATCTGATTCCACTCCTTCTTGATAACCAACAGAGCGGGTAATAATATTTTTGAAACGATGACTACGGGAATCTTTGGCCGATAAAATGCCAGCCCTAACCTGTTCTTCAACCAAAGAATGATCTTTGGTAACTTGGCTTATTTTATCTTTTCGAATATGATAAACTCTGGAATCTCCTACATTGGCAATATAAACTTTATTATGGCGAAACAAAACCACCACTGAAGTGGTGCCCATACCATGCAAAGCTGGATCGTTCTGAGCTTTTTCAAAAATACGCCTACTTGCCACGGCAATGGCATATCTTAAAATGCCGGCATAATCATCTGGCCTTAATTCATCTGATTCTGGCATAGTTGCCTCAGGATCATTTTCCACTGATTTAACCACTTCTTCAATGGTATTTACCGCCAAACGGCTGGCATATTCGCCGCCCAAATGACCGCCCATACCATCAGCAACTATATATAGATGAAAATCTTCATTAATTAAAAAAGAATCTTCATTTTTTTCGCGACACTTCCCTACATCAGATTTTCCAAATGACTCAATTCGCATAAAAAATATATTTAATTGAAAAAAAAGATTTTGAAAAGAAAAAACACTAGTTTTAGCCTCCACCTACTTGTACTCTTGGCACAAAAATAGCTGGTGCTCCAAAAGTGGCCTGAAACTTAAGATTGTTAGCAACACCTTCTACGCGCTGAAACAAATCGTGCACATTACCGCTAATAATGACGCCTCGAACTGGCCGGCCAATTTTCCCTTGAGCAATTGCAAAACCCTCGACAGCCAAAGAAAAATCTCCGGTAATAACATTGGCGGTATGTAAACCCATCATATCAGTTATTAAAAATCCGTTTTGCGCAGCTTGATACAGAACTTCTAAATCAAGCTCTCCTTTTTTCAAATAACAATTAGTAACATCTACAGTTGGCGGAGAATGCAAAGATGCCCGAAAACTATTACCAGTGGATTTGCGATTATCTCTTTTGGCGCGCGCAGCATCATATAGCCAATCTACAACTTGACCTTTTTTGACTAAGAAATTCTTTTGTCTGGGCAAACCTTCATCATCAAAAAGATAAGTACTATAACCATCTGGCATAATACCATCATCTATAATAGTCACTAATGGACTATAAGCTAGCTGACCTTTTTTGCCAATCAAAGCTGATTTTTTGCGCTGAATATTAGTGGCAAAAAAAGACGGGGTTAAGAGTTGCAACAAATTGGCAGTGGCCCGGCAATCAAACACCACATCATAACTGCCAGATGGCAAGGGCTTGGCGCCAAGCATGGCCAAAGCTCTTTGGGTAGCTCTCTTGGCCACAGCTACATAATCTAATTTTTCAAAACAAGGGGAAAAGCTAAAATCCCAACCAGTTTCACAGGTCTCTTTGTCTTGAGCCACTGCTCTTACTTCGCACAACGCAATGCCGCGCTCAAAACTTTGGGCTATGCCAAATGAATTAACAATACTAATCTGCCTGATAGTCTCTTCATACAAAGGTTGTCGCACCCTTTTAATTCTAAAATCAACTGCTTTGGCCTCTCGTTCCAAAGCCAAAGCTACAGCAATTTTTTCAAAATCTGGAATTTTGCGTAAAGACCTGGTTTGTTTTTCATCTAAAACAGTATATTCACCCTGGGGCTGAGGAATGACAGCTTCAGCAGAAGGTGAAACATGTTTAATATAATCACTTAAATTTTTAACCAAGCAATCTATTGCTGCCTTAGAAAAATCTGTGGAACTGGAAAGAGCTATGCGCTCATTTTTCAAAACTCTAACCGCTACACCACAAGTATTGGCCCGGGAAAAACTCTCCACATGGCCATCTCTGGCTTCCACCACTAAAGAATCGTTATTCGCCAGGTAAATTTCATAGGCATCAAATGATTCGTGGTTCAAACGACTGGTCAGGGATTCAATAATTTGTTCTGAATATATCATTTTGAGTTCTTTAACATTTCCTCGGCATGTGCGCGAGTAGTTTTTGTAATTTTTGTTCCACCTAACATACGAGCCACCTCATCTGCGCGTTCAACTTCATTAAGTTGTTTAATTAATGTTTCGGTCCTACCATCTTTGACTGTCTTTTCAACTCTGAAATGAGCTTGGCCAAAAGAAGCTATTTGCGGCAAATGGGTGATACAAATCACTTGCCGCTTGGCTGCCACCTCCATCAACTTTTGTCCCACAATTTCAGCAGTAGCGCCACCAATCCCGCTATCTACTTCATCAAAGATAGAAGCCAAACATCCTTGTGTTTTAGCTGCTAAACAACGCTTAATTGCCAACATTAAACGCGAAAGTTCTCCACCAGAAGCAATTTTAGCCAAGGGTTTGGCAGCTTCCCCAACATTTGGGGCAATTAAAAACTCTATTCTTTCTGCTCCTGTTTTATCCCACTTTTCCTCAGCTAACGCTTCAAAATTAATCACAAACTTTAATTTTTTAAAACCCAAGCTGGCTGTTTCTTTTTCAATATCTACTGCAAGATTTTTGGCAACTTGCTGGCGCTTGGCACTTAAACTAGCTGCTAGCTTCGCGCGTTCTTGAGAAACCTGCTCTAATAAAATTTCTTTTTCTTTAATTTTTTCATCCCAGTTTTCAATTTCTAAAATTTCACTTTCAAGTTGCGCCTGTTTTTCTAAGCAAGCCTCAAGACTATTTCCATGTTTCTTTTTCAAATTCTTAAGCAGATGCAATCTATCGTCAATTTCTTCTAATCGCGCTGGATCTGCTTGCAAACCATTAATATATTTCTTCACCTCTCGACTAACTTCATCTAATTCTGCAGCAGCCCGACCCAAAGCTTCGAGCCAGGGCTTTATACTTTGATCAATTTCAGCGCATCTTGATAACTGTTGATCAGCTTGGCCCACCAGCTCTACTGCTGATCCTTGAGAATCATATAGAGCGCTTTCAACTTCCCGCATTTTAGTTTCTAACTGCACAGCATGTTTCAGCCGACTTTTTTCAACTTCCAAATCTTGATCTTCTTCAGGAACTAAACCAGCAGCCTTTAATTCCTGAAGCTGGTATTTCATAAAATCCAGGCGCTCGTTTTTATCAGCATCAGCTTTTTGCAAACGCTCCAGATCATTATACACCACTAGATATTCTTCATGAGCTTGCTGATAATCTTTTAACAAAGATTGCAGACCACCAAATTCATCTAAAATAATCAAATGAGCTTCTGGATTTAATAAGGTTTGGTGTTCATGTTGGGAGGAAATATCAACCAAGCGTTCAGCTATCTGTCTTAAAACTTGCTGAGTAACAGGCAGGCCATTTACCGTTGCCCTACTTTTGCCATCTGCACTTAATTGTCGATGAATAATTAAATCCTCATCTTCCAGATTCAAACCAAAATCTTCTAAATATTCTTTAAGCGCCTTGTCTGCCACGGGAACAGTAAATACAGCAGAAACACTAGCCTTGGTTTCACCTGTGCGAATTAAATCATTGGAGGCGCGATCACCTAGAATCAAATTAATGGCTTGAACTAAAATAGTTTTACCTGCGCCAGTTTCACCAGTGATGATATTTAGACCAGAGTCAAAATTAACGTTCAACTTATTGATAATGGCAAAATTCTCAATTTGTAAGGATTGTAACATAGCTGAACCTGTACCATGGCCTATAAACCTTCTTCAAGCAAAAAGATTTATTTCATTAGACTTGCTTCTTTAGCCTATTTTGCCTATGTTTCAAGCCAATTATGGGTATTCCTTTAGCAGAAAAAATGCGCCCCCAAACCTTGGCAGAAGTTGCCGGGCAAACTCATCTTTTAGGTGAAGGCAAACCTTTATCCACTTTAATTAAGGCAGATACAATTCCTTCGATTATCTTTTGGGGCCCGCCTGGAACTGGCAAAACAACTCTGGCCAGAATTATTGCCAACCAAACTAAATCCAAGTTTTATCAATTATCCGCAGTTCTCTCTGGCGTAAATGATCTGCGCGAAATTATTAAGCAAGCTCAGTATCAGCATAAAATACACGATCAACTTAATATTGTCTTTATTGATGAAATTCATCGCTGGAACAAAGCTCAACAAGATGCCCTGCTTCCTCATGTGGAAAACGGAACCATAAGCATTATTGGCTCTACCACCGAAAATCCCTCTTTTGAAGTAATTGGCCCGCTACTTTCCAGAACCAAAGTTTATTGTTTGGAACCTTTAACTGAAAACGAACTTAAAGATGTTTTGTTCAGAGCGGTTCAAGATAAAAAAAATGGATTGGGAAATTTAGAGGTTCAAATTGATGATCAGGCGCTTGATTTTATTGTTTCAACTGCAGATGGAGATGCCAGAAGAGCGTTGAATACTTTGGAGATTGCTGTTGATTTAGCAAGGCAGAAGTCAGGAGACAGGAGTCAGAAGACAATTACATTGGAAACCATAGAAGCAGCAGTGCAGAAAAAAAGTCTGCTTTATGACAAAAAAGGTGAAGAACATTATAATGTAATTTCCGCTTTTATTAAAAGCATGCGCGGCTCAGATCCTGATGCTGCAGTTTATTATTTAGCGCGCATGTTGGAAGCTGGGGAAGATCCTTTGTTTGTTGCCAGGCGCATGGTGATTTTTGCCAGCGAAGATATTGGCAATGCAGATCCACATGCAGTGCAAGTTGCAATTTCCTGTATGCAAGCCTTTGATTTTGTAGGTATGCCTGAAGGCTGGATTCCTCTAGCCCAATCTGCAACCTATTTAGCAACCGCGCCTAAAAGCAATGCTTCTTATAGATCTTATAAACTAGCTAAAGCTGATGTGGAAAAGCTGGGCACCCTGTCCACACCTTTGCATATTCGCAACGCGCCTACTAAATTAATGAAAGATTTAAATTATGGCGCAAACTATAAATACGCGCACGATTATGAGAACCATTTTGTTCCAGGAGAGGTTTATCTGCCTGATAAACTCAAAGGAAAAAAATATTATCAGCCCAGCGACAATGGTTATGAAAAAATTATTGCCGAACGTTTAAAAAATTGGCGCCAGCTTAAGAAGTAATCTTCCAAACATGAATAATCGGCTTTGATTCCAGCTCTGCCCTTGGTTCTACAAGATAAAGATAACCCCGCTCCCGATCAAAGGCAATAGCGCCAACATGTTCTTTTTCCTGAACGCCAAAACTGCGAAACAAATAATTATCAACAGGCAGAGCAGCATATGGTTGGGGTTCATAAGCATGCATTGCACCCTGAGCAACTTTGGCCAAATCAGCTGGATCATAAAAAATAATCTGTCCTTGAAATCTATCTGCCCAAAAACCTTGTTCTGGTCCGCAAGCTTCCGGGCAAGGTCTTCTGGAAGTGCCGTACCAGTAGTTTCCAAGACCTTTTGTGCCGGCAAAAATTACAGCAGCTTTATCTCCTGCAGTAATCCAGGCAGCTCCTTGCCAGTCGTCAGCAGCAGAATAATTATTCATTTTATAATCTGTGGGATCTTCTGAATATGTAGAACTATATAGCAGCAAAGTCGTAGCATTTAATTTTGTATTAGCTGGCGGCAAATTACCATCAGCAGCATCTTTCCAAGGCGCTACAGCAATAATAGTTGGTCCCTGTCCACCTTGCCCACCGTCGCGAAATCTGCCTGTGGCTAACTTGCGGCCGTTCACATAAGTGTCAGCCCAAGAGCCGGGAATATCGAACATGTAATCAGTTGTGGAATATGGATCAACATCGCCAATTTGCCAACTGCCACTTAGATTGGGGTTTGTTAAATTTAGCTCGCTGGCTAGATGAGAATATTGGGGCTGGCTGGCAGAATGAAAGCCATAGCAAAGATACAGCTTATCTGTGGTTTGTCTGCCTTGCGCCGGAAGATAGGACATGCCAACATGCACCACGTCATAAATTAGATCAGGATATCTGCTAATGCCGACATCTCTAAATCTTTGCAAGGTAGTCGCAACTGGCAAATCATTTATATTTTTTGTAGGCGAAATAACCGGCCTGGGAATATTTATTTCCGTAACATATACTTGTTGGGCATGGCCAAAACTATACAACGAACCTGGATAACCGTCATTAGTTCCAATGGGATCTCCTTTTGGGTAATAGGTCATACCATGAGCCACCCATCCCCAATCTCTATCTTCAGGACCTGGCACCCGAAAGGCGCCTAGATACTCCAAATCAGCTGGCTGCAATCTAGATGAAGGCATGGCATCTGGCGTTTCTTCATCTCCAGCAAATCCAGTATCATTAGCATCACTACTATCATCCCCTTCTTCACCATTTTCAGAACTTTCGGTTCGACCAACAATACCTTCTTCCTCATCACCTGGCTCTTCAGGAATTATAACCTCTGTTTCTGGAGTTTCCCCTTGTTGCTGGTCTTGTTCTTGTAGCTGCTCCTGCGCTTGCTCATAATCGGTAATTTGCGCTAAATCTGAACCAACTTTTTGCTGGCAACCAACAACTAAAATAATCAAGGCAAAAAACAGATGTTTTAGTTTCATAATTCCTCCAAACAAATTTATAAAGACATATATAATGTAATCGCCCCCACTAACCAACAATAAATAGCAAACCAGGAAAATTTATGGCCGCGCATTATGACCAGCATCCAGCGTACACATAAGTAGCCAACAATAAACGAAGCCAAGGTACCTAAAATAACTGGCCATAAATTCATTTCAGAAAGTAATCTTAAGTTTTTTACTTCCAATATTGCAGCTCCGCCAATGGCAATAACAGAAAGCAAAAAAGAATATTTGGCAGCCAGCTGATAATCTAGTTTGGTAAAAATACCCATGGCAATGGTGGAACCAGACCTGGAAATACCTGGAATTATCGCTAAAGCTTGGGCCAAACCAACCAGAATCGCCTGCCACCAGCGCATTTGACCTAGATTAACATCGTTTTGTTTTACAAAACGAGTGGCAAAAAGAATGCAACCAGTTGCAATTAAAGCAATACCTACTGGCAACGTTGTGGTAAACAAATGTTCAAAAAAATCCTTAAAAGAAAAACCAATAACCACTGCTGGCAATGTACCCAACAAAATTAGCCAAATAGCCCGCCTGCCGGTTTTGGTGGAAAAACCACCTTCTAAATCAGCCCCAGTTAGTCTGGTGGAAAAAATACTTCTGAGAATTAAAACCACTTCTTGTCTTAAAGCCAAAAGCACAGCAAACAAAGTGCCAATATGCAAACAAACGTCAAAAGCCACAATTGGCCCTGCCTCTAAATCAATACCAAACAAATGTTGAAAAATTACTAAATGCGCAGAACTAGAAATTGGCAAAAACTCAGTAGCTCCTTGAATTACTCCTAAAGCAATTGCTTTAAGAACACTAATATCTGTCATACTACCCCCCTTATTTTCGCACAAAATAATAAACAACCACGGCCAAAAAAGCCCCACTCACGATATCTACTAAATAATGTTGTTTGATAAATAATGTAGATAAAGCAATGAGCACTATCCAGGTTGCAAAAAACAGTTTTCTAACCAGGCCACCCTGCTGCGCACAAAATAAAGCTGCCAAACTAGCCATTGAGATATGCATAGATGGGAAACAGTTAAAAGGCTGATCTACTTTATGCAGCAAATGCACCCAGGAACTTAAAAAACCATTGCCCACTAAAAAATCCCTGGGATGAGTAACTGGATAGATCAAAAATATTACTGCGGAAATAAAAATAATAAGCAGAGCACCAAAAACCACCCTCTTAAATTGATCTAAATCACGCACCAGAAAGTAAGGCATGACACCTAACAAATAGGTAGAAAAATAAAAGAAAACAAACCAAGAAACATAAGGAATGTGGCTTTCAAGCGCGCCGCTCAAAACAGCTGGCTCACGCCCAGCAGTTAAGGCATTTATGGAAAAATAAACCCCGCTCCAAACAACAACCACTAAGATAAAAAGCGCAAAACGTTTTAGTTCTTTGACTAAAGTTGGATTCATAAAGATGGGGAACTAGCATAGAAAAAAACTTAATGCAACAAGGGCAAGTTAACATGCTGTCTCTCGGTTTCGCCAGGCAGTTTTTCTAGACGTCTGAAGGAAACTTTACCTCTGGATCCTTCATGCTGTTTGGGGATTTGCACTCCATTGGCTAGGAAAACTTTGTGTTTGCCAAAGCGGGCTGCAACTTCATCTACAGCAGCAAACACATTTTTATGCTGCAAAATTTTCTGCGGATCTTCCAGTAAATTAAACTGTAAAGGAGTATCATCATCCAAATCTGCCAAAACCACGCCAGTAGCGCGATATCTAGCACCTGGCTGAAAAAGAGTTTCAAACATTTGCAGCAGATGTTTGCTAATTTCTGTGGGACAAGCAGAAGCACGAAAAAGAGAAAATTCCAATCCATTTGTATTAAAATCTTGTTTTCTTAAAAACAGCATTATTTTTTTAGCCACCTGATTATGTCGCCTGGCTTTAATGCAAGCTGCTTCTAAATTTCTCAGAGCTCTGGCTAAAACAACTTCTTTTTGAGCAGAAGCAGGAGTAAAGGTTTTAAATTTGGAAATAGACATTTGCTTGGTCTTATTTACAGGATTTATTTGATAAACATATTCGCCTCTAAGCTCAGCCCACAATTCTTCCCCTACTTTTCCTAACAAACGTTTGGCAAAATCTTGGGGCTTGCTCACAAAATCCCAGGCAGTTTGCAAACCATGTTTTTTAAGCAAAGCACAGGTGTTTGGCCCAAAACCCCAAACTTTTTCTAAGGAAGTGCGCGCTAACAACAAATGTAAATGTTTGCCTGGCACTGCAGTTAAACCAAAAGGTTTTCTAAACTTAGAACAAAGTTTAGCAGTGCTCTTTGATAAAGAAATACCAACTGAAACTGTAATATCTAATTCCTGGCGAATTTGATTTTGAATTTTGCGGCCAATTTCTTCATAATTAGTGCGATGCAAACGCCTGGTGCCAGTTAGATCTAAAAAAGCTTCATCAATAGAATATTCTTCTACTTGCGGAGTAAAGCGCCGCATAATTTCAAACATGCGCTTGGAAAACAAAGAATAGGATTCATAATCACTAGGCAGCAAAATACATTGTGGACAAATTCTAGTGACTTCAGAAAGTGGAACCCCGCGTTTAATGCCTTTGGCTTTTGCTTCATAAGAAGCAGCAGCTACAATACCGCGTTCTGCGCCAGTGATAACTGGTTTTCCTTTGAATTCTGGATGCAAAGCCTGCTCCACGCTGGCAAAAAACGCATCAGCATCAATGTGGGCAATGGCGTGGGGCCAATTGCGAATTGTTATCGGGAAATCCATAAAACCTCTAAACTCTAAATCCTAATATCTAAACTCTAAATAATATCTAATGTTCTAAACTCAAATGTTCCAAACAACCTGTTTTGAATTTTGGTCATTTGAATTTTGAATTTGTTTAGAATTTAGGATTTAGATATTAGAATTTTCATAAATTAGTATTTCCTAATAACTGCCTTAATTACCCCCCCAAGCGTTAATTCTCCTCGGGGCTCAATAACAGGATAAGCCGGGTTTGCCGGAACCAAAGATATCTTCTGACCTTGGCGCTGGAAATATTTCAAGGTCCATTCATGATCTACGCAGGCTAGCACTACATCACCATTTTTAGGGTTTTTGCCCTTCTCTACAATCACCAAATCTCCTTCATGAATACCAGCATCGCGCATAGAATCACCAGATACCCTAAGCATAAAAGAGGCGGTGGGTTTTTCGATAAGATACTCATCCAAAGATAACGTATCTATCAACTCCTCTTCAGCTGGCGAGGGGAAACCAGCCTGGACATAGCCCATTAAAGGTATTCCCATCCGCTCTCCTTTTGGCTTAAGGCGACCAGCTTCATCTTTTTCTAAATAACCTTGATCAATTAATTTTTGAGCCAGACGAAAGGCTGCGTTTTTGGAATTATAACCAAAAACCCTGGCCATTTCTGAATAGGTAGGCAGGCGTTTATTCATGCGATAAAACCGCCTGAGAGTATCTAAAGTGTTTTCTGCTATGGATTTAGGTTTCATAGTTCATTGCTCGCGATGTACGAAGTACGATCGATGCACTACGAAAATAAGTGAACGTCCGTTCACTTGTCAACTTTATTTAAAAATATTTTTAATCCTAGGAAATTATTAGGAAATAATAGAGTGAATAATTTTAGTCCGTCTTGGGTTTTATTGAAAAGTAAGAGGATAGCCGGTTTGATCAACATTTATATAGCGATCACCAGCGCGAGGCCTCATCTTGAGCGTAACTTTTTTTCTGGTTCCAGCCTGTTTTATCACTACATCAATATCCTGGTCACCATGGTTAGACAGAACATGCTGGAAATAAGGGTCATCAGCACGGTAGTTAGTTGAATTTGGCACATACCAAAGGCTGTAGGGGACAAACGTCTCAACACCCCTGCCATTAATCTCCAACAACTCATCTCCAGGCTTTATGCCATTCTCGGCTGCCACAGAACCAGGCTCTACAAAACGGATGTCGCGCCAGTTATCTGGCGCAAAACCAAGGCCTAATCCACCGTACCGGAAAAGGCGCACAAAGCGTTTTGGGGCCTTAGTGGATTGATCTGGAAATTCCCCTATGAGCTCATTGAACATGACTGGGGCAACAGTGCGAATATCTGAATTAAGTCCTTCGGTATCAGCTTCACCCATCCAAATCATTGGAGGTGTTTCCAGCTTTTTGCCCTTTGCAACCAATTTATCGTGGTTCAAGAAATTAAGCCGAATATTGCTGTAAAAACTGGTAGTAGTATAACCAGGCGTGGTTGTTGAGCTTGTGACCGGAACTGCTGAACTGTATCCAGCTGCGTTCCAGCCCACAAAACCGGAACTCCAAACATATTTTATCTCTGTGCTGGTAACCGTTGTTGGAGGCGTGTACTGTTCCCTTTTACCAGAGAAGAAATACATGCTGATGGTGATTTGAGGATTCTTTCTATCACGTGTCAGCCCGCGCGCCACAAGAACCTTTTCCAATTGATTAAAGAGCTCTTTTTCCAAAAGAGGGTTGGTCTTGTTGGTATAGTCAAAGTCAAAGGTCCTGAAGCTGGCTAGAGGTTCTTCCACATCTCTGTAGACCCTGAGATTGATCACCTCCAATGGAAATACAAGGGGAAAACCTTGAACATCTGGACCGCTGGCATGATTGCCAAGCGTTATCATAATATCAGCTTCGGTCTTAAGTTGTAATGGGGTGTTGGCTGCGGTATTTGCCGTTGTGCTAGCAGTAGTTTTTGCACAACCAAAGGCCAGACTTAAAGCAAGGGTTGATGACAACAAGAATATTATAACGATCCTCGAACAAGTAATACTCATATGCCCTCCCTTTTTTATAAACAAGAATTTGGGGCAAAATTTAGCAGTTGAATTCAGGAAAGTAAATTATATTCAGCAAAGTATTTACTTGAAATGCTTTTAAATTGGGGTTAAATATCAATCGCTAAAAAGCCCAACTAAAAATAATGGGCAGGAGGATATATGGCAGAGAAAAGAAATTCCGGCAAAAAAAATACCGGCACTGGCTTGAATATTTCTGATCCAAATGTGTATGAAGCCATCAGAAAACGCGCCTATGAGTTATATTGTCAAAGAGGTTCTGCTCATGGTAATGATATGAAAGATTGGCTGGAAGCTGAAAAACAGATCAGAAGAGAAATGGAAAATAGACGGTAGTTTTTAAATCTTCCTTGACTCTGCCCGCAAAATCATCTATTACGCGCCAAAACCGTAAAAGATGACTGACAACCAGAACTTAAAGAAACCGCCGAAGAGTACGCAAATTTACCTTGTTTTAGAGGATGGCAGCGTATTTGGCGGTTTTTCTTTTGGCGCTCAAGGCGAAAAATCTGGAGAAGTGGTGTTTAACACCGGCATGGTTGGTTATCCAGAAGCCTTTACTGACCCTTCTTATCGCGGCCAAATACTTACCCTCACCTACCCTTTAATTGGCAATTACGGCGTACCTGCTTGTTTTGAAGATGAACTCTCCCATAATTTTGAATCAACCCAGGTGCATTTAGCAGGCCTAGTGGTTTCTGAATATTCTGAATTTCATCATCATTGGTCTGCGGTACGCAGTTTGTCTGATTTACTAGCTCAACAAAATATTGTGGGCATTCAAGGGGTAGATACCAGGGCATTAACCAAAAAACTGCGCGAAAAAGGAATAATGAATGGTATCATTACTTCTAAACCAGAAAATATTAATTTCAACGTGCCTGCTCGTCATGTGGTTTCCGAAGTTTCAATTTCTGAACCCAAAACTCATGGTCAAGGTAAAAAACGTGTTGCTCTGGTAGATTGTGGTTGTAAAAATACTATCATTAGAAGTTTGCTCAATCGCAACTTAAGTGTGATCCAAGTGCCTTGGAATTTTGATGCTACTACTTTAGATATTGATGGTGTGTTATTTTCTAATGGTCCTGGTGATCCTCAAGCCTGCACCGCCACAATTGAAACTGCGCGTAAAGTAATAGCTGCTGGCCTGCCAACAATGGGCATCTGCTTAGGTAATCAAATCTTGGCCCTGGCTACTGGCGCTAAAACTTTTAAATTAAAATATGGTCATCGCGGTCAAAACCAACCTTGTAAAATTGCGGGCAGCAAGCGCTGCTATATTACTTCTCAAAATCATGGGTATGCAGTTGATACATCTAGTTTGCCAGTTGAATGGGAAGAGTGGTTTATTAATATCAATGATGGAACTAATGAAGGCTTAAGACACAAGACAAAACCAATTATTAGTGTGCAATTTCATCCAGAAGCAATGCCCGGGCCAGTGGATACTGGGTTTTTGTTTGATGAATTTGTCAGCATGTTATGAATAAAAAAATAAACAAAGTATTAGTCCTCGGTTCTGGCGCGCTCAAAATTGGCGAAGCTGGAGAGTTTGACTATTCTGGCAGCCAAGCCATTAAGGCCTTAAAAGAAGAAGGTATTCAAACAATTTTGGTTAATCCTAACATCGCTACCATTCAAACGTCTGAAGGTTTGGCTGACCAAGTTTATTTTTTGCCAGTAACTCCGCACTTTGTAGAAAAAGTAATTCAAAAAGAACATCCAGATGGTATTTTGCTAGCCTTTGGCGGACAAACCGCCTTGAATTGCGGTGTAGAATTAAAACGCCAGGGCATTTTAGAAAAATATAACATCAAAGTTTTAGGCACACCTGTTTCAGTAATTGAAAACACAGAAGACCGCGAGCTTTTTAGTAAATGTTTAGCAGAAATTGATATTGCAGTTCCTAAAAGTATTGCTGTATCCAGTTTAGAACAAGCTAAAAAAGCAGCCAAAGAAATTGGCTATCCAATAATGCTGCGCATTGCTTATGCTTTGGGCGGACTTGGTTCTGGAGTTTGCGCTGATGAAAAAGCTTTAGAGGAAAAAGCCAGGGCAGCCCTGGTGCATGCCCCGCAAATTTTGATCGAAGAATTTTTAAAAGGGTGGAAAGAAGTTGAGTATGAAGTGGTTCGCGACAAAGAAGACAACTGCATCACAGTCTGCAATATGGAAAACTTTGATCCCCTGGGCATTCACACTGGGGAAAGCATTGTGGTCGCACCCTCTCAAACCTTGACCAATGAAGAATATCACAAGTTACGCGAAGCTTCGATTAAGATTGTGCGGCATTTGAGGATTGTGGGTGAATGTAATGTGCAATTTGCCTTGCACCCTTCTTCTTCTCAATACCGCGTAATTGAAGTTAATGCTAGGCTTTCACGCAGTTCTGCCCTAGCCTCCAAAGCCACTGGCTATCCGCTAGCTTTTGTGGCAGCCAAAATTGCTCTGGGTTATTCTCTTTTAGATATCCCCAACTCAGTTACTGGGGTTACTTCTGCTTGTTTTGAACCAGCCTTAGATTACATTGTAGTCAAAATTCCGCGTTGGGATTTAAAAAAGTTTCGACAAGTATCTAAACATATTGATTCAGGCATGAAATCTGTGGGCGAAGTCATGTCCATTGGCCGCAAGTTTGAAGAAGCCCTGCAAAAAGCCCTGCGCATGTTAGAAATTGGAGTGCCTGGTTTAAGCAGCAATTCTGGGTTTAAATTTGAAAACCTGGAAGACGAACTTAAAAATCCAACTTATGAACGAATTTTTGCCATTCATCGCGCCATGCTAGAAGGCATGAGCATTGAAGAAATCCATGAACTGTCTAATATTGATCCCTGGTTTCTGGCTAAATTAAAAAACATTGTAAAGATAGAGAAAAAGTTGCAAAATATTTGTCATTCCCGCGAAAGCGGGAATCCAGCTGACCACAACAAACTGGATCTCTGCCTGTGCAGGGATGACATAGAAACAATCAGGGAGGCAAAACAACTCGGCTTTTCCGATCAACAAATTGCTCAGTTGTCTAATTGCTCCGGACAACAAGTGCGTCAGTTTCGCTTCAAACATGGCATCTTGCCTATCACCAAACAAATCGATACCTTGGCGGCTGAGTTTCCTGCTAAAACAAATTATTTGTATAGCACTTACAATGCCTCTGAAAATGATGTGCAGCCTGGCACCAGGAGATCAGTCATGGTTCTGGGTTCTGGCTCCTACCGCATTGGTAGCTCTGTGGAATTTGATTGGTGCTGTGTTAATACTGTGCAAGCTTTACGCAGACTTGGTTTTTCCACAATCATGGTCAATTGCAACCCAGAAACTGTTTCCACAGATTTTGATGAATGTGACCGCCTCTACTTTGAAGAAATTACCTTGGAACGCGTGCTAGATATTTATGAACGCGAACAACCCATGGGTATCATTCTGGCGGTGGGCGGCCAAACAGCCAACAATCTGGCTATTCGGTTGGCGGAAAACGGGGTAAATATTTTAGGCACCCAAGCTAAATCTATTGATCAAGCAGAGGATCGTCATAAGTTCTCCAAACTTTTAGATGAACTGAGCATTTCTCAACCCCAGTGGCGCGAGCTTAAAACAATTCAAGAAGCTTTAGAATTTGCGCGCCAAGTTGAATATCCAGTTTTAGTGCGGCCTTCCTATGTGCTTTCTGGGGCTGCCATGGCCACGGCCATGAATGATGAACAGCTCACTAAATTTTTAGGCAAGGCAGCTGATGTTTCACCTGAACATCCAGTGGTGATTAGTAAATTTATTTTAGATGCCAAAGAAATTGAATTAGATGGCGTGGCCAAACAGGGTAAGCTTGCAGCGTATGTTATTTCCGAACATGTGGAAAATGCTGGCGTGCATTCTGGCGACGCAACAATGGTGGTGCCACCGCAACGCACTTATTTAGAAACCATTCGACAGATTAAAAAAATCGCTTCCAAGGTTGCCCAAGCGCTAAACATCAATGGTCCTTTTAATATTCAATTTTTGGCCAAAGATAATGATGTGAGCGTGATTGAATGCAACTTGCGTTCTTCACGCAGTTTTCCTTTTGTATCCAAAGTTTGTGGAACAAATCTGATTGATGTGGCTGCTAAAATCATGTTGGATTGGCCCATACCTGAAATTAAACTCAAACCATTTAATCTGGAATATGTGGGGGTTAAAGCCCCGCAGTTTTCTTTTACTCGCCTCAAAGGAGCTGACCCTACCCTATCTGTGGAAATGGCTTCAACTGGCGAGGTGGGCTGTCTTGGCGAAGATTTTGAAGAAGCATTTCTAAAAGCAATGCTGGCGGTTGGTTTTAAATTACCTATTAAAAGCGTGCTCTTATCTACTGGCCCCACTAAGAGCAAAGCAAAATTTTTACCTACTGCTCGTTTGTTAAATAAAATGAGCATCGCTATCTATGCCACTGAAGGCACTGCTAAATTTTTAAATGATCATGGGGTTGTTGCCCAATCTATAAAATGGCCTTTGGAAGAAGCAACTGATAGTGCTGATCGCCTAATTATGGATCGCAAAATTGATTTAGTAATTAATATTCCCAAGAATTTTCAAGCCCAGGAACTGACCAATGGTTACCGCATCCGCCGCGCAGCAGCTGACTATGGCGTACCATTAATCACCAATCTGCAACTTGCCAAACGCTTTGTGCAATCATTTGCCAAAAAGGATATTGAGGAACTCCTCTGCAAACCCTGGTCAGAATACTTCAACGATTAAATACACCCTTTAATAAGGGGACGTTTCCCCCCTTGCTAACTAGTTAGATTAATTAACGAAAAAAAGGTGAGTTAAAATTTTTAAACATCCAGTTTTTACAGGGATTCAAAAATCAAAAAATCCAAGTCGCCATTTATTTATTAATTATTTTAAGCAGTTAGCTAGGGGGGAAACGTCCCCAAACATTAAGCTAACAGTGAAGCGACCAGTATTATTGATGTAAGCAAATTAGCGCGGACAACTTTAAATAAAAATCCATGTGCTGTTTGCAAATCTGATTTAGATTTAAGTTTAAAGGCTGGAATCAAAATAATGGGCGCAATCAGCAAAGCTGCTAATGCCAAAATTGGATAAATTTCCAAAACCACATTTAAAATTACACTTACATAAACACCCACTAATAACAACTTAGTCACCAAACGCATATTTTTTTCACCCCAAAGCACCACTGGTGTGCGTTTGCCGCCCTGGCGATCTGCTTCTGCATGAGCAAAATGTTGGTTAAAAACAACTGACGTAGTTAAAAGCGCTAAAGGTAAAGAAGCCAGCACCACAGCCCAAGACCAAGTACCAGTTTGCACATAATAACTACCAATAACTGGCAAAGGCCCAAAAGCCAAAAATATTCCTAATTCACCTAAAAAGAATCCTTTATAACCAAAAGCAACTGGAGGTGCGCAATAAAACATGCCAATGACAAAACCAACAACCGCTAAAGTCAAAACAAACCAGCCGCTTGTCCAAAATAAAAGCAAGCCGCAAACCAAAGCTATACTAAAAAAAAACGCCATTACGAACCTGGCTTCTTGCAAAGTTAAAAGTCCTCTAGTTAAGACATCTGAACCAGCAAGACCAGAGCCTCTTGTTTCTGGAATATTTTGATAGGCAAACTTATCTACCCCACTTTTTAGGTCAAAATAATCATTTGCTGTATTAGCCCCTAAATGGGCGAAAAACATACCCAGCAAACAAACCACAAAACGCCACCAAACAATCTCTACAAAGCTATTCCAAGCCAGGGCTGTACCTAAAAAAACTGGCAACACCCCTACTGGAAAGTATTTCCAACGCGCTAGTTCAAAAGCTAAACCAATTTTTCCTAACATTTTATTCATTTTGCATGACATAATAAACTATATTTCATATGAGTCAACTTACTATGTATGTAGATATCATTATTATTGGAGCTGGGCCAGCAGGAGTTATGGCGGCAGTCCAACTTGCGCGAGCCAATCTAAAAGTTGCCTTGTTTGAAGCAAATAAAGTTGGCGGGCTTTTGCATGCTGCAAATTTGGTGGAAAATTTGTCGGGGTTTCCAAAACCAATTCCAGGCCCTCAAATTTGTGGTTTATTAAATCAACATTTGGCTAGATTAGAGATTAACCCGATTTATGAATCTGTGCAAAAAGTTAGCTGGTGCGATCAAAAATTCGAGGTGCAAACTTCAGCTCAAACAATTTGCAGTAAATATTTAATTGCTGCTTCTGGCACAAAACCAAAATCTTTACCTTTGGCTGTTCCAGAACAAGCAAAAAAGCGCGTGCATCAGGAAATTTATCAATTATTAAGCGCAACCAATAAAACCATTGCCATTATAGGCGGAGGTGATGCAAGTTTTGATTATGCCTTAAACTTGACTACAAATAATAAAGTAGATATTTTTTGTCGCACCCAACCTTCTTGTTTGCCGCTTCTTTTTGATCGCTGCCAAAAGCAGAATAACATAACCATTAGACAAAATGTGAACTTAGAACAAATTTTACCTCAAGAAAAAGGTCTTGAACTTAAGCTTAAATCAGGGCATGAAACCAGCTCTTTTCAGGCTGATGAAGTTTTGTTTGCCATAGGTCGAGAGCCTAATTTGGCCTACTTAAAACCTTTAGCAGACCAAACACTCATCAAACTGATGACTAAAAAGAAATTATTCTTAGTTGGCGATCTTAAAAACGGGATATTAAGGCAAGCCACAATTGCTGCTGGAGATGGAATGCGGGCAGCGATGGAGATAATATATCAGATTGTCATCCCTGCATAGGCAGGGATCCAGCATATTAGAACTCACTGGATTCCCGCCTGCGCGGGAATGACAACTTTAACACTAAAAAACAAAAATGAAAATAATTGCTACAACTGGAAATGAAGATTTGGCGCAAGTTTATTTAGCTGAACTAGCTAATGGCCGACAAATTGAATTTGTGGAATCCAAAATTCCAGGACAACCCAGAGAAAAAAAGTGGGTCTTAATTTTGTCCACTCTTGCCGGCTGCCCAAGCAAGTGCCCAATGTGCGATGCTGGCTCATTGGAATACCAAGGCCCTTTGAGTAGCGCTGATATTTTCGCCCAAATTGATTATCTGGTTGGCCTGCGTTATAGCCCCAAAAATGTTCCAGTTGAAAAATTTAAGATTCAGTTTGCCAGAGTTGGCGAACCCAGCTTTAATCCAGCGGTCCTTGATGTTTTAGAACAACTACCATCTCGCTATCAGGCAAAATCGCTAATTCCGGCAATTTCCACAATTGCTCCTGCTGGCCAGGACAAGTTTTTTGACCAACTCCTTTTAATTAAGGAACGCTATTTTAGAGGAAAATTCCAGCTCCAATTTTCAATTCATTCCACTTGTCAAGCTACACGCAATAGATTAATTCCCCTGCCCCATTGGCCCTTGAAAAAAATTGCAGCTTTTGGCAATGTGTTTTGCAGGCCAAGTGATAAAAAAATAACCTTGAATTTTGCAGCTATAAAAAATGTTCCTTTTGATTCAGCAGTAATTGCCCAACATTTTTCCCCTGAAAAGTTTTTAATAAAAATTACCCCACTCAATCCCACAGATCGCTCAACAAAACAAAACTTAAGCAATGGCTTAGATCCTCATCATCTAGAATGTTATGAACCAGCTCAAGCCTTACAAAAGCTTGGTTATGATGTAATCTTAAGTATAGGGGAATTAGAAGAAAACAATATTGGCAGTAATTGCGGACAATATATTCTAGCCCACTTAAAAGAGAAGCAACCTATTAAGACTGCCTATACTTACGAACTCTCCAAAAAATAGCCATTAATATCATCACCAAACCATAAGCCACACAGCCCCAGGCAAACCAATCTCCTAAATCAACATAAGTGGAAATATAGTTAAGGGGCAGTATTGTGCTAACCACCAAGGTGGGCACAAACAAACTGGTTTGGTTCATGATCCTGCCTAATGGATCAATAACCGCGCTTACACCTGTGTTGGTAGAACGCAGCAAATATCTTCTGGTCTCTACAGCGCGAAAAACCGAAAGCGCTAAATGCTGATGAGCAGCTGAAGAAATATCATACCAGGCATCATTGGTAATATTAGCTAAAAACTGGGCTCCTTCTTGCACTGTCTTTCTGCTGATTTCCGGGAAAATATCTTCATAGCAAATCAAGATCCCCACTTTCCAATTATTAAAACTTAAGGGCTTAAAAGATTGCCCTTCAATAAAATCTCCAACTTGTTCGGTTAATTTTCCGGCAAAAAATAATATCTTTTCCAAAGGAACATATTCACCAAAAGGCACCAGATGGGTTTTATGATACAAGCCATTACTTACACCTTGAGCGTCAAACAAAAAAGCGCTGTTCGCATTAGCCCCTGACTTGGTCTGACTGACTGCGCCTAGCAAGGTATAGGGGAAAGATTCTGTTTTATTTTGTGTGCCTAAACGACTGGGATGAAGATAATAAATATCTTCTTCCAAGATACCAGGAAAAGCAGCTTCCGGCCAAACAATCAAATCTAAATTGCCTTTATTTAGTTCTCTAGCACCCTGACCATAAATATTTAATATATCCTCGGCTTTAGCTTCCTTCCATTTATCTGCTTGAGAAATATTGCCCTGGATCAAACCAACTTTAATATTATCTTTGGCCTGCAGCTGAGCAGGTAAAGTTTTCAATCGATACCAACCATAACCAAAAATCACACCAATTAAAATAATAACCACCGCAGTTTTTTGAATAATTTTTTTTACATCTTCTCCCCTAATTTTCAAAAACAATTCAGCTAAAAAAGTATTTACCAAAACCAAACCAAAGATGAGTCCAGATATGCCAACCAGATCCACTATCTGCAGAACAGTTAAATAGTGATATTGGGACATGGCTAAATTAGCCCAGGGAAAACCATTAAAGGGAAAATAATTACGTGAATATTCCACAGCCACCCACAACACAGGCAAGATTACAATTGGCTCAATATGAAATGAAGCATCAATCCACTTAGCAAGCAAGGGCACAACAGCGATATAGGCAGCCAACACAACAATCATCAGAATAGTTACCAGGACACTAGTCAATGAAGATAAGCCTCCATAATTATGCAAGGCATTATAAACCCAATACAGCGATCCTGCATACCAAACCAAAGCTGAAATAAAAGTTAAAATAAAAGCCTGGCGCCAATTTACCTGATGAATAGCCACTAGCAGAGGCACCAAAGCTATCCAACCCAACCAGCCTAAATTAGGCACTTGCCAGCCAAAGAAAATAGCTGGAAAGGAAAAACACACCAAAACACCAGTTACCATTGCAAAAATATATTGATGAATTTTCATTTATCCAATGATCCTCACTAAAGTTTCAAACTCAGCCTGCCGCATTTTTTTCCAGGAAGATAAATCTTCATCTTCCAAACCTTGCAAATGCATTAAACCATGCACTCCCAGCAACAGCAATTCGTGCTGCAAAGCCACCCTTCTCTGACCAGCCTGCCTTTTCGCAGCATCCAAAGAAATAACAATTTCGCCTAAAATTCCCTGTTCCCAAAATGGGAATGAAATAACATCTGTAACATAACTAACACCAAAAAATTTCTTTTTTAGCGCTTTAATCTTGGCATCATTTATCAAATAAATATTAACCAGCTTATTTTTTTTCCTGATCTGGCTTGGTAGATGCTTTAGCTTCACTTTCCGAAGGATTTTCCAGAATGATGCCGTTGTGACGCAGTTCTTCGGATGCAGGTTGTGTATCTGTAAGTCCAATGTTTTTCTCCTCTTTTTTATCCTCACTCTTTTGATATTCAATGCGTTGATGATAAATTCCCAATAATATATGTTTAAAAGCTTTAGCAATTTCATTTAAATCTCTTAAGGTGAGATCGCATTCATCTAATTGGTTTTCCGTAAAACAGGCCTGAATAACCCTATCCACAGTTTGCTGAATACGCGTCACACCCTTTTCCTTCAAAGCTCGAACTGCCGCTTCAGAAACATCAGCTAACATTAAAATTGCCGCTTCTCTGGATTGAGGCTTGGGGCCTTCATATTCAAAATCAGCTGGATCAATTTTTTCTATTTCATTGGTCTTTATGGCCTTGGCTTTTTCATAAAAAAAACTGATCTGCCTTTTACCATGATGCTGTTTTAAAATGTCAATAATAGTACGAGGAAGCTTGGCTTCTCTGGCCATTTCTGCTCCGTCAGTCACATGAGAGGATATAATCAAAGAAGACATATGCGGCGAAAGTTTGGCATGTTTATCATCGCCATTTCTGACGTTTTCCACAAAATACAAAGGTTTCTTAATCTTGCCGATATCATGATAATAAGCAGCAACCCGCACCAACAAAGCATTGGCGCCAACAGCTTCTGCTGCAGCCTCGGCGATAATACCCACCAGATGAGAATGATGATAAGTGCCAGGCGCTCTTACAATTAATTCGCGCAACAAAGGATGGTTTAAATTAGCCAGCTCCAAAAGTTTAATATCCGTGGTATAACCAAGCAAGGATTCAACAAGCGGAGCAAAAATCATCACCAGCAAGGCGCTAAAAATACCCCCTAAAAATGCGCAAATCACAAACCAGAGGATTTCAGGCGCACTAACTGCTGTAATAATTTTGGCCAGAGTCAAAAATTTGATTCCCAGAATTCCCACTGCATTTACCACACCAGTGAGAGCTCCAGCTCTAATAATGGCTGAACGCTTATCAGTATGGGCAATAACAATAATGCCGGCAATATTACTGAGAATAAAGAAACTTAAATAGGATAAATCCATATTATTAAACATGCTGGTCAGTAAACTCAGCACAATCACAAACACAATGGATTCCTCGGAAGGTAAAAGCATTCGAATTAACATGGCGCTGCTAGCCAGAGGAATAGCGTAGGTCAAGGCTGCAACTGGAATATCAAAGGGCAGGGCATCATGAAAAACCGGGGCCAAAGAAAAACCCATACGCATCACCAAAACATGCAAAATAGCCACACAAGCCATTAAAGTATAATCCAAACGCGAGGGATGAAAACGAATAATAAAACGTTCGGCAAAATAAAAAACCACAATTATCGAAAGCAGAACAAAGACTATGGCGCCTAAAATCTCTAAAGGAAAAGTTTGGCCTGCCCTTTCCTGACGAATACCTTGCAATATTTTAACCTGCGTGGCATTTAACCTGGCCCCATTTCTGACAATCATTTCTCCAGATTTAACTTTTAAGATAACATCTTGCACACCTTCCTTGGCCGCAACCTTGCGTGACTGAAAATCATATTCATTAGAGGTAACATTGGGTTGAATTAAATTTTGGGCCAGCTCCTTAATTGCCTCTCTTAAATTCTTTGACTTAAACCTGGCTGCTGAAATATTTTGCTTAGATATTTGCTGCTTAATTTCCGCAATACCAGACAGATGGAATGGCTGTTTTAACCATTCTTCTTTAACTACAACTTCTGAGCCATTTTCAATATTTAAGAAGCGCAAGCTAATCTCCTGCTCAGCAGACTCATTAAACATCTTTTTATCTTCAACAATTGGTTTGGTAAGAGCTGGTATCACCAGCTTAATAATTTCTTGCGCAATATTTTCAGAAAAATAGTTTTCTCGCAAAATTTGAAAATTTTTTTCTGAAATCTTGAGACCCAATGTTTGTTCAAAATTCTGTTTAATATCTTTTTCTGAATTTCCTTTGATCAGTTCTTCTTTGGCTCTAATAAAAGCAAAAGCTATTTTTTCAGACACAACTTGACCATAGCCAGCATTAAAATCATAAACCGGCAAAATATTGGCTATAGCAGCTTCGCGCAACTTTTCCGTAGCTTCCTGATCTACAATTTCATAATTACGATCTGCTTTGATATCGCGGGAGGTAATACTTCCTTCATCCAAACTGGCTGGAATTCCTACAAAGGTAAACTTGCTAAAAAAAGCCACCAGAAAAGCCAGGGCCAAAACCGTCAACCAGGTAGCAACCGGCGAGCTAACAAAAGCCTTCCAAGACGAAAAATAGCGCTGCTTAGGCACACCAAAAAAATCGCTAAACTTAGTTATGCGTTCTGGCACACCTGCCTCCTATTTCTGCTTCTTATCATATGCCTTAACTATTTTGCCTACCAAAGGATGGCGCACGATATCCACTTCGGTTAATTCTTGAAAACCAATATCTGAAATACCCTTAAGAATGCGCCAGGCTTCTAAAAGACCTGAATCTTTTTTATTGGGCAAATCTATTTGAGTGATATCACCGTTAACCACCATTTTGGAGTTAGTGCCCATTCTGGTTAAACACATCTTCATCTGTTGCGTGGTGGCGTTTTGCGCTTCATCGATTATTACAAAAGCATTACTAAGGGTTCTGCCGCGCATAAAAGCAAACGGAGCAATTTCAATAATCCCATCATTTAGCATTTCCTGAGCCCTGGACATATCTAGCATATCATAAAGCGCATCATAAAGCGGTCTAAGATAGGGATTAACTTTTTCAATCATGTTGCCAGGCAAAAAACCCAATTTTTCGCCAGCTTCCACTGCAGGACGGGCCAAAACCAGACGCTGATATTCTTTTCTTAAAATTGCCGCCACAGCCATGGCACAAGCTAAAAAAGTTTTGCCAGTACCAGCTGGCCCAATCGAAAATGTGACATCATATTGGCCAATGGTCTTGATATATTGTCTTTGACCTTTGGATCTGGGCATTATTGCAGTTTTGCGGGAGGGAATATCAATGACGTCATTATATAATGTTTCCAACTTAAAACCTTTTTCACTGCACACTGCGCGCAGACCATCTTCAATATCTGAATCTATAATTTGATGACCTTTTTTGATTAATACATATAACTGGCTAAGCACCTCTTCTGCAGCTTGAACAGCAGGGCCATCTCCTTCAATCTTTATTTCTCTACCCCTGGCAAAAATCTCTACATTTAATTTTTTCTCAATTAAACGCAGATAATTGTCTTCTGGGCCAAATAACATCTGCAGATAAGCATCATTATCAAAATATAAAGCAGCCTTACTTTGGCTAAGTTTCCTTTTTACCATATATTTTTCTCATTTTTTAGGAGGCGCAGGCGGTCTGGGGCCTCTAGGAGCTGGCCCTTTGGGCGGCCCGCCAGCTGCTGGAGCTTCGCCCAAAACTTGCACGACAAACTCTCGACGTTTGCCTGTTTTTTCAAAATCCACAATAACGACTTCCTCTCTTGGACCCAAAATCAGGCGCTGATTATCAAAAGGAATTTGAATAGTCTTGCCCAACATGGCTGCTTTGATGCGCGGAGCAACAGGAATTGGCTCTTTTCTCCTGGATAAGGTTTCCACACCCTCGCCTGGAAAGACCTCTAAGGCTTCTTTAAACTGAGCAACTAGTTCAGGCAAGGGTTCTAATACAGTAATGGCCCCGCCTGGCTCGGCAACCACAATTGTGGCGACCCCAGCAGGCACATTAGCCTCTCGAATTGCCCGATTTATCTCATGAATTACAGAAATTACATCTACATCATCTGTGGTATCTACAAAATAATTTTTAAGAAAAATCATAGTAGATATGGAAGCTATCCTACCGAAAAAAGGGATGCAACTGAAAACTTGGGCCCATCATTGCCACGATTTGAGCTGGAAATCTATTCAGAAGGCAAACCAGTTTCCAGCAGCAAATCAGGATGAGCTCTGCCAATAGCTTCTGCAATGTTTTCCAAGCGCCCAACCATGTCGTCATAAGAGCTTATTATATCTAATAGATCAGAGCGAATAACGCGTTCAGCTGCTAAATCCTGAGCTGAGCATTCAGCTCTTTGACCATTTTCCGCTACCCGATCAAAATGGGAATCTCTTATTTGGATAATTCTTTCTCTTAATGTTTCCAGCTCCATGCGAACGACATGAACCTCAGCCAGATTTGGAGTTGTTTCAAGTGTTTGAGAAATAAGTCGTTGATAGTTTTCTAAAGCTAATTCGTGAATTCTCATCAATTCTCTTCCCAAGTAATCTGGAATTCTATTTCCTCCTTGTTCAATGTGAGCAAGAGCTACAGAAACATGTCGCAATTGATCAAATACTGATTCAATCATATCAATATAGCGTTCACGGGCTTGCAGCAACCGACCTTGTTCGTTTGTTCTGGTAACAATTAAAGGAGAGTGCTCACGAACTTCTGCCAGTATACCATCTGCCCTTTCTTCATTACCCTGCAATCGTGAACGCGTAGCTTCTCTACTGATAGGATCATTAATTGATCCTTGCACATCACGAAAAGCTCCTTCTGTCATACTAGCCATATTCCGATTGGCATTTTGCAATACTTCTAGAGCTGCCGCTGGATTATTATATAAGGTTGGGCTAAGTCCGGTTAAGGATGGTTGTTCACCCCCTCTTCTCCATTGCAGCAACCTTTCAAAGGTATGGTCATAGGTCCAATTAACTGCAGCATGGTATTGGCGCAGCACTGTTAGAAATACCAAAGAGTTAACTACATTGAAAAAAGTATGAAAAGCTGCTACTTCCTGTCCTGTACTAAACTGAAACTCAGATCCGCGCATGGCAGTAATCAGGCTAGCCACTGCTGGAAAAACCTGTTCCTGAGCAAATCTAGGATGTCCTGGACCAATAGCCCAAACAGCCAAACCACCTAAAACATTAAACATAACATGAGCTAAAGCAACTTTCCTGGCTGCAGCGGAAGTGCCCCGCGGCAAAGAAGCCAGTACTGCTGTAATAGTAGTGCCAACATTAGCGCCCACAGCCAGGGCCGCAGCAGTTGGATAATCAATAACACCTGCTTCTCGTAAACTAACAATAATACCGGTTGTGGCTGAAGATGATTGAACCACTTCAGTCATAATCGCTGAAATAGCAATTGCCGCCAGCATACCCATGCGAGTATCTGTATGCAGCATGGCAAACATTTCTCTTAAGTATTCTGTAACTACTCTATCTTTGAAACCTTCAGACATTGAAGTTAGGCCTAATAGCAAGAGACCTAAACCAGCAAACCCCTGACCTATCCTACCCACATTTCCAGAACGGTTGGCAAACATATAAAACATCGCACCTGCACCCAATATAGGTAGAGCAAAATCAGTTAGTTTAAAATCACCAAAACCGCTCATGAGCCAAGCAGTTAGGGTTGTGCCAACGTTAGCCCCAAAAATAACAGGTAAAGCCATGAGCAAGTTTATGGTTCCGGCACCAACCAGTCCCACTAATATGGAAGTAGTTGCTGAACTTGATTGAATACCACCAGTAACTCCTGTACCAGTGAGAAAACCGCGAATACGGTCAGCAGTGGCCCAATGCATGGTACGTTGCAAAGATTCCTGAGAGCCAGAAGTTAGGCCATCGCTCATCATGCGCAGCCCCAAGAAAAAAGCACCTAGTCCACCTAAAAGGTCAAATGGAATAGCTCGCCACAATACCCTACTCATTTCCGGAGATATTTCATTACATCCTGAGGCCATTACTAAAGAAATCGTGCTAATTGCTGCCATCCGTCTGGCAATCTGCATGTTGGATAAAGGTTCTTCTGGAGAACCTACTAAAAATTGATTAGCTCTACGCACTCTGCCTCGTACATTTTCTAACTGAGGATTGTTTGCCCAAAATTCCCCAGCTGAAGCAAGTAAAGAATCTATCCCTGTACGAGCTTGTTGATATAATTCCAAGCCACGTTCACTAACCAAAATCATTCTGATTTGACGCCGCAAAGCCAGCAAATCTGCTTCAGCCACACCTTCACTTGCTAATTCAGTAAGCACCTGTTCTAAAGCCCGCATATCTTGGCGTATAGCAGTTATTTCTTGTTCTAACGAAACTCCTTCAGGCTGGCGACCTTCGGCGCGAGCAACCTCTCGCTGAGCTTCCAGCGCTTGAGAACGTCTAGCTAAACTTGCTTGCAATTCTGCAGCTCTACCAAGACGAGCGATATTTTCCGGTCTGTATGCTGCCTGACTTCTTAACCTGGCATTGCGCTGCATAGCATCTATGATCGGTCTACTAATGCCTCTACCTACAGCATTGGCTCCTTCCAAAGGAATACAACGCAAGGTATTGGTGTAAAGCCTGACTGCCAATGGAATATGCTGACCATTTGGCAGACGTTGCTCTGGTAACCAACCTCTAGATTCAGCCAGGCTTTCGCCCCAGGTCATACCAGCCACTGCGCTGGCAAAACCTAGCCCAGGAATAGTTGTACCTAAAAGCCATCTGGCTACTAAACCAGTGGCCATGTTGGTTGCAGCAATCGCGCCAAAAATAGCTAGATTAGAAATAAGCATGGTCTGCATTTCTGAATGAGAGAGGCGCTCGCCTTGAGCTGCGCGATAGCCCATCATCATGGGAATATGCAAAGCATTGAGTGTGGTGAACATGGCGCCAAAACCAATTAACTGGCCAGCCCCCTGTATTAAAACTGGTGCTTCAGCCAAAGCTGCATAACCCATCCTCAGGGCAAAAGCCTCAACAGCAATTGGCGCTACAATTACTGCTGGAATTAGTGCAGCCATGAAAATAGCGCCCCTGATTGAAAACATTTCATTGAGCGCCTGCATGGTACCTATATAAGCTGCGGTATTATCCTCAATTGAGGCCATGCGTTGTTGCAGAGTTACTGCTCCTTCATTTTGATAAATCACATCCATGAAATCGCGCATCTGGGCATCACCACTTAAAATTGCTGAGACGCACGCGCGTTGACTGCGGGGATAAAGGCCTGGCAACTGGGGATTAGCGTTGATCCAAGAAGCCATGGCATAGCGCATGGGAATTGCCTGACCTTCTAAGGCATCATCCCGCCAGATTTCTTCGACAATTCTGCCATAAGCTTCAGCTCTAGTGTTTGGTGAATCAAACCCTTCCACATCAATAATATCAATTATATGCGGATTAACTTGTTGCAACTGGGCATACACTTCTTGTTCATCGCAATTATTGTTCTCACAATATCTAGCAATAGCCTCACGCGTGGTCATACCTTGGTTCAACACTAAGTCACCAACACCTGCCCACACATTGCGCATATTTTCGTGTTGGCTAATAAATTGACGCTGTCTGGCACGGTAAGTGTTAATTTCCTCTTGATCACAACCATCAGCAATGGCTTCAGTAATTAATGTATCCAAATGTTGAATGTTCCATTGATAATGACCTTCAATACCTAAACGCGCCCAATATACGCTGCGCGCCGCAGCTTGCCGTCCATCAAGCTGCAAATAGGGCTGCCAAATACTTTGCGCTAGCTGTTGATAAAGGTCTGTTTGAACTGGTTCTGGTTCTTCAGTCTGCTCAGGAAAAATTTCCACTAGTTCATCATCTGTTGTTTCTGGCTCTTCAGGCCTGCCCACTGTTTCTAAAGCTGCATAATGTTCGGCTGCTGCACCCATTCTATCTTCCAACATGGCTTGCATAAAACGGGCAAAATGCACAGCAGTCTGGCCTTCAAAGCGCCCACCAAGCTGTTCTAAATCTTGCATGCAGGTAATTGCAAAACTAGTATAAGGAGACTCAGCATTTTCAACTGAGCGTTGATTATTAAAAGCACTAACAGCAAGTCTCACCAATTGTTGACCTTGCTCTTGTAATAAAGAAGCTTCAGCAGAACTCATTTGCTGGGTGCGATGATTTAAAACCAGACGAACTCTATTGAGAGCTGCTACTGCTCGTTCATGCTGCCCGATTTGCGCATATTGCGCGGAAATTGAATATTGGCCTTGCATCCATTCTGTTAAATCAAGTTCACCATCCAAAGCCGCGTCAAGATCTGACTCCTGCAAATCAATTTCAAAATTATCATAGTGGGCTTCTAAATTTTCCAAAGCAGATAATAAACGCCTCTCAATGTTTTGTCTTTCTTGGGGAGTGCCCACGCGTTCAAAAACAACTCTAGCCTGATGCAGCAAGGCTAAACCTTCTTGCATGTTTAAGTTACCAGCAGAGTTTTCAACTAACCTCATACCTCCTTGGGCCCAACTGCGCAGCTCAGCTAACAGGGCAATCATTTCTTGCTCATTACCATCTCTACCTACTTGAACTGCTGTATCATAAAAAGCATCTACTCTGGTTTCAAAAGGAAGTGAGTCTGAACGCAAAAAAACTTGCAAACGATTCATGGCTTGTTCATAACTATTTTGAAAATCTTGGCCCACTTCTGAATCTGCTTGTAGCAAGCGATAAATATCTGCCACACCCCGCAAACGCGCCAAACGAGCCATAGCATCAGGCGCTGAATCAAGATCAGCCTGAATTGCTTCAGCTGTGGTTGCTAATTCATTTCTGGCTGAAATATAATCTTCTTGAACTTCAGCTGCATTAAATTGCAGGCCTGCTCGCAATAGTTGATAATGCAACCTATCATATAGTGCGCGCTCGCCTAAATTATCAGTGTTCTCCAAAATTGTTTGCAATTGTTGATGCCAAAAACCAACCAGATCTTGTGGAGAAAATTCCAGATCCAAAGAAATATCAGTTTCACCTAAACCATTCACCAAATCCAACAACTCTAAAGTTCTGGACACAGCAATTTCTGTAGATAATCCTGAAGAAGTTACTGTTCTGGCCCATAAATTTAGGGCATTAGCAATGCCCTCTTGATTGCGCCTTTGATTTATTTCCCGCGTGGGAGATGGTGCATCTTCAATAATGCGGCCCATTAATTCATCAACAATTGCGGAAAGTCTTTGACAGCAATAATCGCGATTAGGTTCGTGCTCAAGCATAGCCAGTTCTGCTAAAGGCTCTAACTCTGGTATTTCCTGACTTTCCTGGCTGTTGGCTGATTGAACAACTGGCTCATCATTGGCGCCTAATCTAGCTGGCAGCGGCAAAGGTTGATGTTCAGGGGTTATCACTGCTGGCATTTGATTTAAGGCTAGATATTCACTGGCTACTTGCTCAGCCAAACTTGTTTCAGGAGTTTCTGTTTCTGGAAATTGCTCATTCAACCACAGGAAAAATTGATCATGTTCATTAAGGGGTTCTCTTAAAAATGGATTAGGGGATTGGATGCCCATATACTAACTCCTTTGAATTGCTGATTAGCCATAGCTCCCCCAAGCAAATGGATGTGTTCTTTAATCAAAAACAATAAATCATGTCAACTGCAGAACCAGAAAAAAAGTTGTTATTATTTATAATTGGGCTATGTTTGGACATGATTAAAAAATTGGATATTATGAAATTTCAGCCTGTTTTGAAATCCCTGCCCTGGGGAGGACGCAAATTAGCCTCTCTACTTAACAAAACCCTTCCAGATGATGCCCCTTATGGCGAATCTTGGGAAATTGTGGACCTGCCTTCTGTCCAAAGCATAGTAAATAAAGGACCCTGGCAAGGAGCTTCCTTGGCAAGCATTGTCAAAGAACAACCCCAGGCTCTCATGGGCAATTCTAAGCTATCTCAGGGGAGATTTCCCTTACTTTTCAAGTTTATTGATGCCAATGACACGCTTTCAGTTCAAGTTCACCCAGATGAAGCAGCATGCAAAAAACTTGGAGGTGGGGCCCGGCCTAAAACCGAAGCCTGGTTTATTTTGCATGCTGAACCAGGAGCTAAGCTATATTTAGGATTGCAACCTGGAGTTGCGCCTCAAGCTTTTGAGGCTGCCCTACAAACTGGAAAAGTTGAAGAATTATTAAAAACTGTTGAAGTAAAACCTGGCGATTTTTATTTTATCCCAGCAGGACTGGTGCATGCTATTGGCAAAGGTATTGTCTTAGCTGAAATTCAGCAAGTTTCTGATACAACTTATCGGGTTTTTGATTGGAACCGGGTTGGTTTAGATGGCAAACCTAGACAACTGCATATTAAACAAGCTCTGGCTTCAATCAAATTTGATCTGCAACCAGTTCTTGGCCAAACCAAAATTACTTGTCCCTATTTTTCCTTTGAACAGGTGCGAATAAGTGCGGAAAAATCTTTTGCTATAAATCCAGGTAGGCCTAAAATTATAGCAAGTATTAGGGGAACATGTCATTGCGAGCCACAAAGTGGCGTGGCGATTCAGGATGACAAAACAGTTTTAACCCTTGGGGAAACCTGCTTAATTCCTGCTTCTGTATCTGGCACAATAATCGCTGAAAAACAAAGCGAATTATTATTAATCAAGGCTTAGGATACATTACTTCTTGCTATTATGATGCGCTTCTAATGAAGCAGCTCTAGCCTTCCAGGTGAACAAGAATAAAAACGTGCCAATCACTGCCGCTGCTATAAAGAAGATAAACCCTCCATCCCAGCCCCATTTATCAACAACTAAGCCGGTTCCTACACCGCAAATAGCGCTGCCAACATAACCAAAAGTTCCGGTTAAGCCAGTGGCTGTAGCAGCAGCTCTCTTTGAAGCAAAATCAGCAGCAGCAACACCAACCAGCATTTGCGGACCATAAATCAAAAACTTAACTGCAACCAAGTAAATAGTAGCAAGCACCTGGCTACCTACTGGAACCTTCCAAAGTCCAAATATAGCGGCAATTACAAGTATCATAAAAATAACATTAACCGGCCCTCTTCTACCTTTGAACAAAGTATCAGAAAACCAGCCAGCGCCAATTGCCCCAGCAATACCAACAACTTCAGAAATCGCAGTGATAATACCAGCATTCATCAGAGAAGCGCCCTTGGCTTCCACCAAAAACGTGGGCGCCCAATCTAAAACACCAATTCGCACAATATAAACAAAAATATTGGCAAAACAAATGATCCACAACAGTCTGTTTTTTATAATATATTGAAAAAAGATCTCTTTAAAAGAAGCTGCATTATCATCACATTCATGATCATCGCATTTGGCATCACCTCTATGTTTCTCCACAGGCGGCAAACCCATAGACTGCGGAGTATCGCGCAGCATGACCATTAAAAATATAGCTGAAACAACAGCGATTGCTGCTGGCACAAAAAATGCCGAACGCCAGCCATAATGTGGAATTAACCAGCCAGCCAAGATCAAAATACCAGCGCCGCCAACTTGATGCGAAGCATTCCAAATTCCCCATTTTGTTCCAAGTTCAGTTGGCGAAAACCAGTGCGTTAAAAGTCTAGCGCAAGGAGGCCAACCCATTCCTTGAAACCAGGCATTAGCTATCCAAAATACGCCAAAGAAAATCATCGAGGAAGAAAGACCAAAGGCTATGTTCATAAAAGCGGAAAGGATTAACCCCAAGGCCATAAAATAGCGGGCATTAGAACGATCTGACAACATCCCGCTGCAAAATTTAGAAACACCATAAACAATGGAGAACAAGGTAAGAATTAAACCTAAATCTGTTTTGGTGTAACCTAGTTCTGACAAGAAATACGGCATAGCCATGGAAAAATTTTTTCGGCAGAAATAAAACATGGCGTAGCCAAACATCATTGAGGTTAAAATTTGGAAACGCCATTTTTTATATTCTTTTTTGATTTTTGCTTGATCGGTAATAATTGGAGCAGGTGGCTGAGCAGCCAAACAGGAAAGCATATTTTTAATCATTATCCCCCCTTTGCATATTAATTAAAAAAGCTGATAACTCATTTCAATTTATGAAGCTAAAATCAACATAAAAATTAAAAAACATGAGCTTTGTTCTAATTACCGCTGCCGCATATCTCTGATAATTGGGTGCAATCTACTGTCATCTGGATCAACGGCACGAATGCGAATTGGTTCATCAGCTCTAATTGCCTCATCATCTATAAAAGCACCGCTGCCGTTAAGAGTAATATTAAATCTCCAACGAGCCTCTGGCGTTTCCAGATTTGGCATTCTAGCGAAAATTTCCGGATACTCCCCTTCTAAACGTTCCAAAGAATATACCACACTATTGCCATCAGATGCTCTGACATCTCTATATCTATTTCTAAAAAGATGTAATCTTGCAGCTTGGTGGGCAATTAATCTGCGTTCATTTTCCACCACTGTGTCACTAGCCCTAACCTCATTAACTAAATTACGAAATGCCTGGGCATAGGCTTCAAATCTATCTCGCATGATATCTGGATTGATTCCAGCTTGACTACCTGCAATAATATCTCGCATTAGATCATACCCAAGCACAATAGCTTTACCGCCGGTGATTTCATCTTCCGGATCATATAAATCAAATTCTTGATTGCATACATTAGATGAGTTTACAAATTCTCTAAATTGAACGTCATTTTCCACATTGGGATGATTCTCAGCTATATCCACCATACAATCCCAAGCGCCTAAAAATACCTCATTAGCTATATGTTCATATTCAAAATAATTGTTTTGAGCTGGTCCTAAAACATTATCCAGAATATTCCAACTAGTATCTATTTCATGCGAAATGGCAAAAACATCTCCCCCCAATCCCCAACTTGATCTCATAGGGCTGTAACTAAAAAATACACCTGGCTGAACAACATCACTAAAGCGATTGACTACTCTGGCTATTGGATCTGTTTCTGGGACTCTGTCTCCATCCAGCTCACTGATAAATGTTTCAAAACCATTGATACCATTACGGTAGGGTGGAAAAATAGCAGCCGGAATTCCATTGGCAAAAAAACCTAAAACATAACCAACAGATCTGGCTATTGGCGTATCATAGCCCAAAGGAGATTGGATATAGGGCCAAATGATCATGGCTGCTATGCCGTAGTTCAGAGCACGCTGAACACGTTGATATTCAGGATCACCGTTACTGGTATGCTGAAAAATTCCATAATTCATGCCATAAGCTGCGCCCATTAAGAATGGCGCAGTCATGGCAGCGCCGCCAAAAGTATAGCGAGGAGTACTAAGCGTTCTACCCCTAAACACATTTAACCTTTCTCCACCCAAAACCAGATCATCAGCAAATTCCTGGCGAGCAGCATGCCAAAAACGATTGCCTTGAATCTCATAGCCCAAATCATCTAGATGTTGATCTAGCAATTCTCTATTTCTGACGTGTCTTCTAGCTGAACCAGCATAGGCGCGCTGAAATTCATTTACTGTTAAACGCCTGGCACCAAAGGCTATATCCCCTCTAAAACCATTAGTGGAATGAATCAGCCTGTTACTAGTAGCATCCCAACGCAAATTACGACTCAAGAGCCATTCTTGCGTGACTTGAACATTATTGAACCAGAAACTGGCATTTTCCCCTTGCCCCTGCACTCTAATATCATTGGCATAGGTTCTGAACCAGTCCCGCAGAACTGGCACGCGGCCCCAAGGAGAAGTATTAAAAAGACGCGGCGATTCAATCACAGTGTTTGGCACAAACTCTCCATAGTCACCTATGAATGCCCGTTCTGTTCTATAAAGCTGGCCGCCATCATGTCTATTCCATCTATAACCCATTTGCCTTAAAGCAGTTGGTGTGATTTGCCTACCATCTAATTCAAAAATCTCTCTACCAGATTCTTCTCTAACTCTTAACTGAGTACTACGCATTACCTCTCTAGAAGCAACGCTATATACTGAAGCAATATTTTCCACTCTGTTAGGCACAACTTCTTCCCTAAGTGGACTTAGCAATCTATGAGTTTTATTGTCCCAAAGATAACTAGTCCTTCTTTGCAATGCTCCTCTGCTCATTGCCTGGCCATCTAAGATAAATCTTGGCCTGTCTAAGCGGCCAAGCACCACTTCTAAATTTTGCTCTACATTGGTTCTGGAATTGGTAATTGTATACGAAATGCGCCCAGGTCTATGAGCATCACTTCTTTCCAAAAAAACTGGAGGTGTTCGGCTAGTACCAGCTTCCCATTGATAACCTAATTGTTCTAAGGCTTGCGCTTCAACTTGGTTGCCATTTAAGTAAAATCTGGTTTGCCCGTTACCAACTTGAACCCTAAGCATATTAGGTTCACCAGCAAAACCTTCTAGATCATAATTTCTAGAATTATTTGCACCATCTCTGAATGCTATTCTATTACCCCTGGCATCTAGCAATTCATTATTTGTCCATCGATAACCATTTCTACGCAAAAATGAAGCAGGAATTTGCTGGCCATTTAATTCAAATATAGGTCTTCTGCCATTAAATCTAACTTGCAGAGAATATTGAGGAGCAACAGGAGCTTGGATATTATAAAGGCGATCTCCATCAATTATGGTCGGCGCTACTCTTGATGATTGCACGTTAAAAACATGTCTTGAAATCGGATCCCATACATGACCGATTTCCAATAATCGCTGATTTAATTGAGCTTCTGTTATTTCTTGCCCATTTAGTCTAAAACTGTACCCGCGCCCAAAACCATTATTATTTACTTCTAAACGAACCGGTGTGGCATCTGCTGAATGAGAGTTTTGAATCAGCTCATAGGTACGCAATCTTCTGGTAGCGCTTATTGGTGTAATTTCGGCTGGTCCGTATCTTTCATAAGTGGCACCTGGGCCACCAGTTAATAAGCCAGCATTCACTCCACTTTGCATATTTCTTAAGCCAGGCATTCTTTGAGATAAAGCAATCAATCTTCTACCCAACGGGAAACCCATGAGAAAAGCCCGGCCGCGCAAGATAGTCATGATCGGCACACTAGAGCCTTGAGTTTCTGCGGCAAAAGACATGAGTCTGCGTTGATATTGGGCATCATCATAAAAACCACGAAAAGGATTTTGCCCACCTTGCCACAACATAATTGCTTCTGTGCCAATCTTAAAAGGCAAAGCAACAATAATACCTAAGGCATTTACACCAGTAATTCTGCCGGTTAAAATTGCCAAACCAGCAGCACCGCCAGCACCACCAACAATATTATTTAATTCAGGCCATTCACCATCTAGCAGCGGTTCTCCAGCCAAATCAAGTCCCATCGCGCCCCCAGAATAGAGTAAATATCGCCTCATGGCCGGCTCCATCTGAGACCAATCATATCTGACAAAAAGTCCAGCTGTGAGAAGCAAGCCAACATCACCTACCCAAGAATTTTCATTTATAATTCTAACTTGCTCCTCGCCCATTCTATCAGTATATTCCACTCTCCTGGCCAAACCCAGACCCAAAAAATCACCGCTAGAGATCAAATAGCTGTTGGCCCAAATCATATCCTGGCCTAAAAAGAAGGCATCAGCAGCATAACCTTGGTATAGAAGATTATACAAATTAGCTGAATACATTGACTGGGCTGTTCTTTGAGCCAGACCCATTCTAATTCCAGTATGCAAACCACCAGAAACAGCAAGCATACCACCAGCAGCGCGCATATAAAAACCTAAGTCCTCATCAAGATAATCAGCCGGATAACCTGCTAGATGCAGGCTTAAACCTGCGCCTAAGCGCCATTGTTCGCCGTAAGAAAGATAAGCCCTGACTTCTCCGAGATTATTCCCAAATATCCTACTTAACTGACCAGAGTTTTGCATAGCCCCTCTTAAGCCTTGCTGGGCAAAAAGCCATCGGCCACTATTTAGGGCACCTCTACCCAAGCCAGTAACTAACACTCTACCAAAAAGAAAAGCTGGTCTGGCTAATAAGCCGGCATTAAGCATATTCAAACCAGTCATCACCCCAAAGGTGACCACATTACGAAAAGCTTGCTCAGAAGTTATATCAGATGAACCACTAATCTGCGCCCTTTCAATTAAATCCAAATTGGCTACAATATTTTGACCTGTATTGGCTGCTGAACCAAGGAAGGCGCATCCTGCAGCAGCAAGACCCAAACCAATACCGCTCCAGCCAAAAACCAAAGCGCCAACAGCATAACAACCTAAACCGCTAGCTGCTGGTATGCCAAAATCCCGCCAAGGATTGCCGGTCATTAAATAATCAGACATGGTATACCAATAGGCTTGCTCACCTTGAGGAGTGCCTGTAAAATCTCTGTCAACTAGATTGCCATCTTGGTCAAAAAGTTGCGGCTGATTTTGTCTTAAATCATGTTCTATATGCTGAAACAAAGGCGTAGAAACAATACCTTGCCGACCAGAGTTGCCATCTATTAATCGCAGATCAAACCTTCTAATATCAAATAAGTCTGGAACTGTCGGCAATTGCGGTTCACTTTCATCTTGCCCTGGATTATCAATTAAAAAAGAATTTGCATCTGAAACAATATTTCGATTTGCTGTTCTGGAAAAATTAGATCTATCGTTAGAGTCTGTATTAAAAGCCAACAAAACATCATTGTCAGCAAAAGGATCAGTTAACAAAAAACGCAGGTTTTCTATTGCTTCTGGAGACCTATTGGCAGCTCTAGGTCCGTTAATAAAAAGACTCAGTACAGCTTGGGTATAATGAGCATATAATGGATCATTCTCTTCAAGCGTTACCTCACTTTGAATTATATCTTCATAATCTTGAACCATATTAGCCAGCTGATTAAAGGCCAGCTCAATTTCACTATTGTTGTGTTGTTGCGCCAATTGGGAAAAGATACCGCCACCCATGCGCAACCCCTGACTATCAACCTCGCCCCGAGCAGTATGGATGTTAATTACTTGGTTTAGGGTTTGGCCCAAAATCCTCTTGGTAGCAACTGAAGCATTCTGAGAATTTTCAATTAAAGCACCAAGTTGTCTTTCTAAACCTCTTAAGCGCTCGTCTAGCAACAAGCTCTCTTCTGTGCTTAAATCTGGATTAGCAAACCGCAAATACGCATGACCTGTATAAAGTTGGCTTAAGGTTAGAGCTTCCACCTGTTCTAATAATTCTAAATTGCCGACAGTAAAACTAACCTCTTGCAAATATGAGTTAAGCTCTTGGACACCACTATCTCTCAGCTCAGGATCAATATTTTCAAAGCCACTTAAAACAGAAAGAACTTCCTCCAAGTTATCTATAGTAACACCTTCTTCGCCTGTTATATCATTAATAGCGGACAATAATTCCTGAAGATCATTTAAGCTCCCCAGCTCTTCTCGCAACGCCCTTATCTCTTCTAAAGCGCGTCTAACTTGGAAATGGTTATTAGAATCAAGATCTATTTGCAAAGACTGCAATCTATACCAAGCAGTAGCCATAATATTTTGGGCATTATCAATTGCTGCTTCATAATATTGTTGGCTCTGTTCAGAAGCACGAATAACTCTATAGGCATCAGCAATCATTGCTGCTTGTTCTGAAGAAAGAGCTCTGCGTGCGTCATCAATATTTTCTTCATTAATTTCTTGGCCTAAAAAAGCTGTTAAAAATGCTCTATCCAATCGATTTAAATTGGCAGACCATCTCTGTTCCAAGGTTCGAACACTTCTTTCTAATTGTTCCACCCTATCTTCAGTTTCAGCAACTTGACTTCTTAAGATCATTAGATAGCTAGCGTTATCTGCCTGGCCAAAACCATCTGCATAAGCATCTGTCATTGCTTCATTTCTCATCTCTCTATCTAACTGCTGTCTCTGCTCTTGCAACAATTGCCTGCTGGTTAGCAAATTTCTTCTTTGAGCTTGAAGTTCTTGCAGGGCATCCTCGTCAACATCAAATAATTCCAAACCATATTCAAAGATTTCGCCTAAAACAGCAGCGCTATCTGCATGCTCTGCATTTTCAACAAACAACTCTCTTAAGCTGGCTGCTGCTATTTCAAAATTTTCCTGAAGTTGAACTTCAGTTAATTGATTTAGATCAGTTGGTTCTAAACGGTCTTCGTGATTTGGAGTTGCTGTTGTTGGTTGTTCTAATAATTGGGCAAGTCGTCTTGACTCTCTTTGAAATAATTCCTCATATCTAGCATGATCTATATTAGCTGGCATGGACATGGTTGGCTCTGGCGTGGCCAACCATTCAAATAGATTTTCTCGATTACCCTCGCCAAACACTTTCAAGCGAGATTCGCCATTGGCAATCATATACTCCCCTTTCTAGAGCTTAATTACCGCTGCCGCATATCTCTGATAATTGGGTGCAAGCTGCTGTCATCTGGATCAACAGGAGGTGATAGCCTACGTCTGTTGGCTATAATAGTTTCTCTAGTTATACGTGCTCCGCTACCATTGAGTTCAATGAAGAAATTATCTCTTTCTTCTTGGCTATCCAAACTTTCAGGGATACGCTCAAATAAAACTGGATAATCATCTATAATCTGTTGGCATTCTTCAACAAACGAGCCCCCAATAGATTCATGGTTATTAACAATGTACCTAATAATTGCAGCTTGAAATCCAGCAAATCGTAATTGATCTGTGGTTGTTGTTTCATTTCTTCTAATCTCTTCTAATGTTAAACGCACTCCCCTTGCATAAGAACTTAGTATATCCCCCATATTACCATGAAGTTCTTCATTCATACTATTTAACATTACGCGAACATCGTCTGGAACCCTATGTTGCCTGGCCGCTTGTGAAGCATCTACACCATTTGACAGAGCCATCAGATAATCAATAGCTTCAACTGTAGTTGAATATGCTGGCTCTTCATATTCACGATTATTACCAACTGTTTGACCATAAAAATCTAAAAGGTTATAACTAGTTCCCATGCTATGCAAAATAGCGGAAGCTTCTTCCCAATCATCTTCTCCTAACTCATTAACAAAGCTTCCAAAACCAGGGATACGATCTCGATAAGGCGGGAACAAAGCTGCAGCGCCCATAATAACCGGAATACCCAACAAACCACAGATAACACGCGCCCTGCCAGTATCATAGCCAAGAGGTGATTGAATATAGGGCCAAATTACCAAAATTGCCGTAAGATAATTTAAAACACGCTGCATTGGTTGATATTCTTCATCACCGCTACAAGTTTTTCTAAAAACATGGTTCTGAGTTAGCCAGACAGTTGGCCCTAAAATGGCCGCAGAGATAAGTGAAGAAATAGGTCTAAATTGTTGAGTTGCAAGTGTTCGGCCAGTTGATACAGTATTACGATAGCCACCTAAATTCAAGGTGCCAACATTTTCACTGCTACTGGCATGCGCCCTCACCCAAACCATTCTGCCATTTAATCTTCCACCTATCCTCACTTGAAAGGTGCGATAAATTGGAGTATTCAGTTCTCCTAAAGAAGCGTTTTCCAATATCTCCAGACGTTGGAGATTTTCCAGGCTGGCTCGCACAAAACGATCTCCGTTTACTGTCCAACCTTGATCTCGAATCATCTGATCAGCGCGCTCACGTGCAGGACCAGTCATTCCTCTATATTCCCTGGGAGTTATGTTACGCCCAGCTATTTGTATCTCACTTTGAAATCTGGGTTCAAGCTGATACAAAACACTATTCCGTAAAACATAACCCTGTTCAACAAGCTCAGCTTCTGTAAGATATCGTCCATTCAAAGAATAGCGTTGTTGGGGAATTCTTGGATTATCATTGATGCGTAGCACATCACTACTTCTACCACCTCTGTCAACTGTATAGGTTCGTGAACCTGGATTTCCCAAACCACTTCTTATCCACTTATCTGGAAATAGTCTTCTAGCGCCAACATTATTCAGGGCAATGCCAGCGCCACCTAATCCAGGCAGCTGGCCAATGTTGATCATGCTTGGCATATTTCTTAAAACAGGAATTCTATTTGCAACACGCAAAATATTCCTACCAAGCGCAAATCCACCTAAAAAGTTATTTCCTCTCAATATCCACATGATGGGAATACTAATACCAATGGTCTCCACAGAAAAAGACCAAATACGACCAGGATCTGGACCGGTAATCGGCCGGCCTGCTTGCCATTGCATTAAAACTTCATTAGCAATTTTTATAGGCAAGTACCAAATCATGCCAGCACTACTTACACCAGTTAAACGGCCTGCTAAAATCGAAATGGCAACACTTCCACTAGCGCCACCTAACAAAGAATTAACTTCGCCGTCTGATGCCCAGTCCAGCCCAACCCCCAAAGCTCCTGCAGGCAGAAACATTTGTTGTCCAAAACTCATGTTTGGAAAATCATAACGCAAAAATGCTCCACCTGCTAAAAGCACTCCAGCTGTTCCAACCCAGGTATCTGCGCCAATTCGTGGCTGTTCATTAGGACCTCTTGGAGGTTGAATAAGACCTAAACCATTGATATGATCTGGAAAAGGCAAACCATTGACAGTTCCAACAAAATCCGTGGATAAGAATCCATTTTCATCTGGCACAATTAAATAACGATCAGCCATATAAATATTAGTGCCGGCTAGAACAGCAAAATTAGCCCATCCTCCAGCAGAAGCATTCATAGCAGTTAAAGTTTCTTCTGCTATTACTGCCCGAAGGGGCACATGAGCAAGACCTGCTAAAGAAAGCGCTAAGCCAGATTGACGCAGATAAAAACCAGTATCACCATCTACATAATGACCAGCACCATATAATGAGCCACCAGCAACAATTTCTCCCGCGTTTAAACCATAGAGAATTTGTTGATTAAGCGGCAAAGCCCTATACCAACTAGCTACTTCTCCACCTACAGCACCCATGCCTCTTAAAGCGCCAACGGGATTTAGTGCTGTAGCTAGACTACCTTCATTAGCTGCTAACCAAACTCGATAACCATTGCCGATATTGTAAATACTGGCACCAAAAAATTGACGCATTCCCCGGCCAATCGGACCAACAAACCTGCCATTAATTACAGCATTGACACTGGTAGTAACCCCAAAAGTAACCCAATTGCGAAATTCTTGTTCTTCAGTAATTTCCGACATGCCTGTTATTTCAGATTGGCGAATGGTATCATAATTCATGGCAATATTGACACCGCTCCTGCCTAAAAACACTGCTGTTCCACAAGCCCCTGCAGCTACAAAAGTGCCTACACCCGTCCAGGATTCTGGTAAAGCTGCCATACAAACCGCAGAAGCAAGTGCTGGTAAACCAAACTGCCAAAAATCATTGCTAATTAAGTAATCAGATAAAGTTCTCCAGTAGGCATCATCACCGCGTGCAGTACCTGTAAAGTCTACGTCTGGCAATAATTCACCATCATCATCAAAAAGATGCGGTTGTTCTTCACGTATATTCTGATTGATATTCTGTAAAAGTTGAGTATGCGCTATTCCTGGGCCGACTCCTCCACCATTAATTAAATGCAAGTTCAGTCTTCGAATATCAAAGTTCGAAGGGACTTCTGGTGGATTAACATTTGGCTCTGGTTCTGATCGATCATCATCAATATAAAAATGTCCATCAGATATCGTTCTGTCTTGTCTCACAAGACGTGAGTCAGGGCCTAGACCAGCAGATTTTGACGGCAAATCTCGTGTAGCTTGATTGAATGCTAACAAAACACCTCTATCTTCAACCAAGTCCGCAGAAGATGGATCATTCAAATAACGTAAATTACGCAGAGCATCCTGCTGACGATTTACAGCTCTCACCCCATTAACAAATAATTTAGTAACCACCCCCGCATATAAAGAATACAAAGGATCATTTGGCTCCTCTGTAATATGATTCTGAATTATGTCTTCATAGAATAAAATTGCGTTTCCCAAACGTTGAAACACATCTTCAATTCCTTCATCATCATGTTCAGCATGGAGTTGTGCAATTATTCCACCACTTTCCCGCATACCATCGCTACGCACTGCTCCGCGGGCTGTATATAAACTCATCATTTGATCCAGCATTTGCCCCCAAAGCCTAGCTTCTAAATCTGAGGCTAAATTGGCTCTAGTACGCATACGCTCTACCAATGTATCTTCTAGCGCTCTTTGTTGATTATCTAACAGATCGGTTTGCGCTTCACTCAAATTTTCCTGAGCATAACGCGCAAACAGAGTACCACCATATTGTAAATGCAAGGCCAGGGCATCAATTTCTTCAATCATTTGCGGATCACCAATCATAACCTGCAATTGTTGGGCAAACATCTGCAACTCATAAGTCAGTTGTTCAATCTGACCAGCTTCTTGAGCTTGTTCTATAAATTGAAGAATATTTAGAATAGTATCGGGATCGACAGCTTCGTTTTCCAAACTACGTAGATAAATTTGTAGTTGCTCAAGTGCCTGGAAGGCACCTTCTGGATCTTGGTCTTCAACAAACACTTGAAGCTCTTGAACTAGCTCCATAATCTCTCCACTAGAGCGAGAAATTAGACGCAGTTCATCTAAATTACTTCTAATATCTGCCACTTCACCAATAGCAAGCGTTACCAGTGATGCATCTTGGGATTCCATATCCATTTGATAGGCCTGCAACTGATACCAAAGCCCAATCGTAACATTTGGCGCATTATCTATTGCTGCTTCATAATACTCGCGAGCAATATGAGTAGCACGAATAGCCCGCAAGGCATCGGCAAAGGTTGTTGCATATTGCAAAGGCAAGTCTTGTCGATATTGTTGCCTTAGTTCTGGATCAGGATTAAAATCTTCAAATATTTCTTCAAAAATATCTTCTTCTAAAGCTAAAATATTTTCTGTAAACCTATCTTCTAATTGTTCTATCTCCCTTTCTATTTCCGTATGTTGACTTTCCAAAGTAGAGATTCTGGTACGCAATTGAGTTTCAAATGAATCTCCTTGCGTCATATTAAACCCATCGGCATAAAAACTTGACATCATATCATTTCTTCGTTCTCTAACTAAGTCCGCACGTGCTTGTTCAAGCTCAGTTTGTTTTTCTCTTAAACGACGTCTGGCATCTTGTAGATCCTGATATGATCCTCGAATATTATGAACGATGGCGCCACTGGCAAAAACAAGACTAACTGCTTGAGCAAATTCCTCTTGATTTTCTGTAACCATCGCTAATTGTAAATTTGTTAATCCTGACTCAAAATTGGCTATACTTTCTTCTAGGTTTATTTGATTTTCTTGCTGGTTTTGTTGATTTGGTTGATTTACTGAGTGGTTGGGATTTCTTGAATAAAGTTGAATAATGCTGTTGGTATAATTTATTTGGTGTTCAAAATGTTCAAGCTGATTTAATAGTCGTTCTTCAAAATGGCTTTGATCTATGCTTGCCGGCCTAGCCATTATTGGGCCGGATCTAATGCCGGGTGGACTTTGCTCTAAATGTGCGAGCAGCTCATTGGGTCGGCAAAAAAATTCTAAGCGAGATTCGCCTCCGGAAAACATTTTCTACCCCTTTTCTTTGCATGTAGCAGTGGCAAAAAACCGCATTCCTCATAAAATCCCCCAAAAGGAACAGGCTTATATCTGACACTGTGAAACAAAGCAAGCATTTTTTACCCTCTATTGAAATTATCGCTGGTTATGAAAAAAGTTGCTTAAAAAAAGTGGGGGATTAGGAAAGCCCTAAATATGCTAAAAACGAGGAAATTATTGTTTGATCTGCATTTGAGGCTGGTGCCATATTTACAGCCACAGGCGTTGCCACTGGCTGACTGGTTCTATTGGCAAAAAGATGCGGATTTTCAGTTCTAAAAGTTTCAATATTGTTTTGGTAGGAATTAGTTACGGTAATATCAAGGCGTTCAACTGGTGGGCAACATAAAAGTTCGCCAAGAGCTGAAGCGCTAAACATACCTTCTATACCATGGTCCAGCGCAGTATGATTTACATGTTGGATATATCTTAAATTGTTAAGGGCTATATCTGGTAAGTTTACTCTTCTTGGAGCTTCCACAAAGGTCATATACATAACATCTGAAAAATCTTCAAAAATAGAATCCCCTGTTGTAGGGGACATATGTGGTCTAACCAGATCGGCAGTTGCGTTAAATCTAGCAATTAAACTTTGATATATTCTATTAGCATCTCTTAAACCATACGAGCTTTGACCTAAAAGTTGCATTACATAATTTAACCATCCAGCTGGACGAAATGAGCTATCTATTCTACCCTCACGCAAAGCATAAACAGCAGCAATGCGCCGCATATTCTGCATAAAAGATTCACTCTCTTCTCTGGATGCCTCTCCACTTCTGGAACCAACCATAGCATCATACTCTTCTTCTAAATCTACCATTCTTGAGTCATACAGGGTCATTTCAGATTCAGAAATATTTCTACCATAACGTAAAAAACTCATACCTTCATATAACAAACCCCAGGATTGAACGCTCAGATTATGCAAAGTTTGATTTTCTTCAGCAGTATGTGAATTTCTCAATTCTCCCGCAATAGATTGCCTTAAAGTTTCCAAACCAGAAACAGCATTTCTGATTCTAACAGAATCATTAGAATTAATATCTATTCTTAAGGAAGCTAATCTACTGGTGTCTCTTAAAATAATGTCTGCTGAATCTCTTTGGGCCACCAATTCATATAATCTTTGCGCTGCTCTTGGTGAATGATTCTCCTCAAAAAACTCTGCCAAGGTAACAGCGTCTTCATTGGAAAGCAAATTTCTATATTCTTCAATTGTGGAATAACCTTGGCCAAATCTTGCAACCAAAATTTCTTGTTCAAGTTGATCAACCGATTGTTCCCACCGTTGTTCCCGCATCGACACTACCGTTCTTTGTTGAGCTATCAATTCACTGACTATTCCCCAGTCATTAGCATCTAGTTCACCTCTTAGCTCACTGCCACGTCTTCTAAGTTCATTATAGTTTCTACGACTAGCACAAATTACCTGATAATCATCTTCACTAATTTGAAAATAATTCTCACCAGCATCTAAAACATTTTGTAATCCTGCTGAATCCGCAACAGACATCCTAAAAACTGATATTGCATCATCAAACTGTTGGGCACATTGATCATCTTGCAAAATTATTGGCGGAATTTCTTCTGCCATTTCTTCTAGTTCTATTATTTGTTGATTTTCTGTTTCTTGAATTCTTGGTCTTGGTGGGGGGGCTGGATTTGGTCTTGGTTCTATGTAAATATCGTTGGGATGTGTGCGGGGTGTATAATTATTTCGTCCAACTTCCCCGCTTCTTTCAATTTCAAAATTAGGTTGTATTCTGGGGTTATTGAGTTGGCCTGGAGAACCGGGGGGGGTTCTGTTTGGGTCAACTCCTTGGTGAATTCCTTGAATACCTTCTCCACCTACATGCATAGGCAGTTCCTTAATGTCAGTTTTAGTCTATTGAATTTTCCAAAATTTCCGATGCATGTTTGATAACTTAATCAATATGACGCAATTGGTCAAGTTTAAAAATTAATATATCCTTGACTAAGAATATTAAAAGGAATTGAATTAGCATATCCCTTAATTTCTAAGCAACTTTTTTAAACTATAAGCGATAACAAGGATAAAGCTCAACAACCAGAATTATGTCCAATTATATTGATACAATTATAACCGAGCTTCGTCTGCCAGGAAGAATAAATTCTAGTGGCATCCTGGAATTTGATGAAGATTCTGTCACTGCAGATGAGCAAGCTAACTACAATGCAATTTTGCACGAAGTAGATGGCACGGTTGACTTTACTGGTGATGATGCGCCAGATGCAGCAGACGAAAGTATTCAGGCAGCAGAGCTTTGGGAAAGAATCTTAACTGATAGAGATAGATATAATGATTTGCTCGAGGGTTTAGCAACTGCAACATCCCAACCTTTTGAAGATCCATTTTACTTATCACCTGCTATTAGACATTATATCAGGGATTTAGAAAGGCATCCCAGAAGACCAAATAGTCAAATTGAATTTGCCAGAAGAATTTTTTCTAACCTTATTCCACCTAACACAAGTTTTAGATTTAACAACAGAAGCTATCCTGCAGTTAGTCAAGGCAGAACAGGTGAACCCGGTGATCCCATTTTAACAGGATTAAATATTCTCTTTAATGGCGAACTTATTGCGCCAATCAGGGAATACCATGGTAGCCCCCTGCCAGATGAACTAATCGCCCCAGAACATGCTCAAGAACGCGTGGCTAATTGTCTGGAGTTCAGCACATTAATTGTTGTTTTGTTTAGAGCAGCGGGTTTTGAAGCATATGTAGCGCGTGAACAAAGCACAACCAACTTAGAAAGTCATGCCTACGTGCTAGCCAGGATCGGGGCAAGAATATATTTATTAGACGCCTATCCCCCTACCAACAACGAGACTACTAATGTGGCTATTTTTGCTCCACAACCAGAACTTACCAGAGAGGACTTAATAAATACTGACAGAGAAACCACTTCCAGACACTATTCTAATGAAGCAGCTACACTAGCTGAGCTAGAAAGATATGAAGAGGCACTAACAATGCTGGATATGGCCCTTGAATTAGATCCAACAAACGTCCAAGCCTTAAACAGTCAAGGAATTATTTTTCATCGCAGAGCAAACCAAGAAGAGAACGCAGAACAAAGATATGAATACTTGGAATCTGCCTATGCTGCTTATGAGCGCGTTCATTTTTTTGATCAGGATCATGCTACAGCCTGGACTCAAAGAGGTTTAATCAGAAGCGCTCAGGCTGAATTATCTAATAATAATAGTCAATTACTAAGAGATGCCATTACGTGCTATAACAATGCCATCCGGTTGAATTCCCAAGATGTTCAAACTACTCGATCAATCCATTATAATATGGGGAATGCCTTTATGACGCTTGGCAATATCGATGCTGCCTTAGAGAGCTATGATCAAACCATTGAATTAGATCCAAATTATGAAACAGCTTGGCTTGCCAAAGCAGATGCCTTATTTGTTCAAGAAAATTATCGTGCAGCGCGCCGAAATTATAGATATGTTCTTACTCTCAATAAAAATGCAGGGAACCCGATCAATGATCGTGCTAATACAAAAATTGCTGAAACAAGCTTGCGGATAATGAGACAAGAAAGAATCGAACAAGGTTTAGCAGGCATCGGCAGTGAACCAAGAGATGAATCTTATTTAAGATTCCAGGCATGTTCTTGCAGCTCACCTAGTTTTCATCCTTCTACAACTAATCTACTTGCTTTATTTTTGGCATTCTAAAACAAAAGCCCCTGTAACAGGGGCTTTCTTATTTAATAAATATACGCCTTATTGTGATCTGTGCCCACAATTACAAAGTTATCGTCAATATCTACAGAGCGGCCGAAGTGGGAATTTTCAATTCTTGTTGATTCAGTTAGAGTACGTTTAATTATCCATCTTGTATCACGACGTTCGTAAATAATAGCTGCACCAGTATCAGCTGTTAATGACATTGCCATGCCTCCAACTCTAGTTATTCGAGAATCACGATTTGGCGCGCCAACAATTAAGTAGTTACCTTTAATAGCCACTGCTGATCCAAAATGAGAATTTGTAAAAACACCATATTTATCTCCATCAGCAGGAGGGTTTACGCGAATCGGATGTTCCCATGCTTCAGCATAATGAAAAATGTCAACTACTCCTCTACCACTATTAGCATTTTCTACTCCAACAACTATATAGTCGCCGTCAATATCCACAGAAAAACCAAAGTGTTCGTTTTCTGCGCGTAAACTGGCTAATATCACTCTAGGGCTATCCCACTCCCCATCTGTATTTTTTTCAAAAACTAAAACAGATCCAGCATCAGCAATATCTTCATCATTATATGGGGCGCCCACTACAGCCCGATTGTTTTCAATGGCCACAGAAAAACCAAATTTTGAACCATTTTCACAGCCCGAATAATGTATTCTTTCATCAAATTGCCACTCAAAAACTTTTCTACCTAAACGCATCAGTTTAGTAAGTTTATAAATATAGGCAGCGCCTGTAGAATCATTTTCACCAGGGGCACCAACTATAATGTAAGAATTTTTTATATCAACTGCTGCGCCAAAATTGGCATCTACCCTTACATGCGCACCTGCAGTTAACCTTTTAGTTTCTAGCCAGGTATTGTCTGCTTGTCGATTAAAAATATAAATAGCACCAGAATTATTAAGAGGTGGTGAACCACTAATTTCAAAAGGAGCACCCACAACAACAATGCTACCATCAATAGAAACTGAAGCGCCAAAACGATCTCCTTCCTGACCATCACTGGCCATAATAACTACTGGATTACTCAAACTGCCATTGTCCTGTCGATTAAATATATATGCAGCACCTCTTTCATCGGCACGCCCTGGATCACCCACAATTAAATAATTCTCACTAACACCTACTGAATAACCATATTCAGCTGGTGCAGCTAAACCCGCTATTTCCAACAAACCAGCTTCGCCTCTAATAAACGAAGGTGCGGCTGCTTCACCGCCAGTTTCTCCACCCCCACCTTCATCTATAGTGCAGTCTGCTGGGCAGTTACAAATATTCTCACCTAAGCCGCACTCACCATTGCCGCATTGGGTGCAATAAAAAGCGCCAACACAAGGTGATTCTGGGCAAACACCTGTTTCATCTGGCTGATCACAACCAATTCGCACCAAACCTTCACAACAATCAGGGGTGTCTGGATAGACAGCTCCAGATTCTCCTTCAGCAATACATTCTCCAACCACTTCTGTTCCACCTGAAGTTCCATGCATTTCATCAGGCAAACCACCTGTTCCTAAATCTACCTGGTCATTAACCAGTGGCGCTTTACTATCTTCCGTACATCCAGTAAACCCGCCATAAAATGCCAGCGTACTAATAAAGATGGCGATTAGAACCAACAAAATTCTATTTTTCTTCATACAAACCTCCAAATGTAGGTTTTTCTTACCACCCTCTATTTATAGCAAAATCCGCGCCAACTGCAATTACTTATAAAAGACCATGGACTATTGACCATGAGAAAATCAGACGGAGAAAAAATATGTGATGTCATCCTGGGCCAAAGGCTTGTCATCCCCACGAAAGTGGGGATCCAGTCCGTTATAACAGACTAGATTCCCGCTTTCGCGGGAATGACAAAACAAATACGTCTGACGATTTTTTGCTCCGTCTGACAATTTCCGTCTAAATTTCGCCTGTACGTTAACCAACTAAAGACATGCAAGCGTGATTATTGGCAAAACTCTTATCATTATGATAATTGCAGTGTTGGAGCAGTAGCGTAGGGCGGCTTTTTTCACTTTCCCGACCTTATGAAAAGCATGAATACGTCGGAATGGCGGAAGGGAAATGAAAAAAGTCGGCCGAGAGCTACTGCTAAATCACATTGTGTGATTGACATATAAGTTTTGCTCCCTTATCACCGCTTTCATGTCAAACTCAGCAAAATCATTTGAAAAACTTGTGGAAATTATGGCTAGGCTACGCGCCCCAGATGGCTGCCCTTGGGACCGGGAACAAACCTACAAAGACATTGCCACGCACACTCTGGAAGAAACTTATGAAGTAATTGATGCCATTGATCGCGGCGATTTTAAGGATTTAAAAGAAGAATTGGGCGATCTACTTTTGCAAGTTGTATTTTACGCGCAAATTGCCAAAGAGGAAGATCGCTTCAATATTGAAGATGTTATTGAAGGCATTTCCAAAAAATTAATTCACCGCCATCCTCATGTGTTTGGCGATGTTAAAGCTAACAATAGCAGCGAAGTTTTAGGACGCTGGGAAAAACTAAAAATGCAGGAAGGCAAAAAATCTGTATTAGGCGGAGTGCCGCAAACCTTGCCTGCCCTGCTAAAAGCCTATCGTATCGGTGAAAAAGCTTCGCGAGTTGGTTTTGATTGGGAAGATGCTGAAGGCATTTTAAGCAAAGTGGAAGAAGAGGCGCGGGAATTGCATGAGGCACGCAAGGAACAAAAATTATCACCCCCACCCCGCCTCCCCCATCAAGGGGGAGGTGAGGAGGAAGCCCCGCAACAAACCGCGGCGCATGATCAGGTTGAGCATGAATATGGTGACTTACTTTTTACCTTAGCCAATATTGGCCGTTTCTTAAAAATCGACCCAGAATCAGCCTTGCGCAAAGCCACCGAACGCTTTATCTCCAGATTTCAAAACATGGAAAAACAAATCGCAGAGCAGCAAAAAGAAATGCAAAGTTTAACACCTGAGGAATGGGACAACCTGTGGGAAAAAGCCAAACAAGACCATTGACTATTGTTTACCTCTTTTAACCATACGCTTAATGGCCTGATATTCCTCAAACGAGATAAATCTAATAATCGCAATATAAAGCATAATTGAAATCATAATCAGTAAAGTCAGGCTCAACACCTGACTGGCCAATTGTTTGCTCGTAAATAGATTTCCAAACTTGATAGCACTAATAATAAAACCACCCATTAGAGAAGAAGCCAAAATAGAGCGCCCTACAGAAGCGATAATCTTCCTAGCGCCTAAACGACCAATTTTCCTTCTTAAGAAAATAATCAATAAAGCAAAATTAATTGAACTGGCAAGTGCCATGGCTAAGGCCAAGCCTCGATACAACATAGTTTGCATAAGGAGCAAAGCCATTACTGCGTTAACCACCAAGGCCACGGTAGCAATAATGACCGGCGTTTTAGGCGAGCGCAAAGCAAAAAAAGCTGGCACTAAATTGCGCACTCCTGAAACAAAAGGAATACCCAGGGCAAACATCTTTAGGGTTCCTGCTGTGGCTAGTGTTGCCTGAACATCAAACACTCCTCTTTGAAAAAGCACGCGCACGATAGGTTCTGCCAAAATAAACAAACCAATAGCTGCTGGAATATCGATAAGAAAGACCAGGCGCAAAGCAAAATTAGTGGTATCCCTAAATGCCTTAACATCTTTGGCCACAGCATGATCGGAAAGAGTTGGCAAAGTTGCGGTTGCCACAGCAATAGCAAAAATACCCAAAGGAAATTCTGATATCCTATCTGCATACCAAAGATAGGACACGCTGCCATGCGCCAAAAACGAAGCCAAGAACGTTATAACCAAAACATTTACCTGATAAACTGCCGCGCCATAGGCTGAAGGGATCATCATTAGAAGCAATTTTTTTAAGGCAGGATGTTTGGGTTGAAATTTAAAATGCGGCAACATCCCTTCTTTAATCAAAAAAGGAATTTGCAAACTAAGCTGCAAAACCCCGCCAATCAATACTCCAATGGCCACAGCTGTGGTTGGCTCCACAAAATAGTTTTTCAAAAAAAGAGCGCCAAAGATTATGGCAATATTTAATAAAATGGGCGCGGCCGCAGGCGCGGCAAATCTTTTCAAGGAATTAAGAATGCCCATGGCCAAAGCCACCAAGCTGATCAGAAAAATATAGGGAAACATGATGCGGGTTAAAATTACAGTCAGCTGATATTTCTCTGGCGTGTCTTCAAACCCTAAAGCCACAAGTTTGACAATCCACGGCGCAAACAGAACACCTAAAAGCACGATGCCCACCAACACCATGGATAAAAAAGTAAATACCACACAAGCCACGTCATAGGCGTTCTTGCGCGACTTGTGTAAATATTCAGTGTAGATAGGAACAAAGGCAATGGTTAAAGAACCTTCAGCAACCAAACGTCTGAGCAGATTAGGAATGCGAAAAGCCACATAAAAAGCATCGGCAAACATAGTTGCACCAAAGGCATAGGCCAAGGCCATGTCGCGGCCTAAACCTAAAATGCGACTGATTAAGGTAAAGAAACCAATTACGCCAACGCGTTTGCTTATCTTAGAATGTTCTAAACTCAAACCTACTCCTCCCCCTTGAGGGGGGAGGACCAAGGTGGGGGTGATCACCCTCCCCTTAATCCCCTCCCCTCAAGGGAGGGGAAATTACTTCCCCCCCACGACTATCTCTGGTATGCGAATAGTAGGCTGCGCACTTTCTACTGGAACCTCTTGGCTATTTTTACCACAAGTACCAATGGAAAAACCAAGATCATTACCAACGCGATCTATGTTTTCCAAAATTTTTGGTCCATTGCCGATCAAGCTAGCGCCGCGCACTAGCTGGCCAATTTTCCCATTTTCAATTTCATAACCCTCTTGCACTTCAAAAGTAAAATCACCATTCACCGTATTAACTTGGCCGCCACCCATTCTAGTTACAAATAACCCTGTTTTAGTTTCTTGCAAGATTTTTTCAGGATCATCCTGGCCAGGTGCAATAATAGTATTGGTCATGCGTACCATCGGCACATGTGCATATGATTGCCGCCGCCCGTTACCAGTGGATATAGCATTGCTTTTTAAGGCAGTGACTCGATCTGCCAAATATCCTTTTAATACACCTTTTTCAATTAAACAGGTTTTTTGCGAAGGAGTTCCTTCATCATCAAACACAAAGGAACCTCGATGGCCAACCAAAGTGGCATCATCATAAACAGTGATTAAAGAACTAGCCACCTTTTCCCCAATACGACCATTATATACTGACAAACCCTGCACCGCCAAATCCCCCTCTAGCCCATGCCCAACTGCTTCATGAATCATCGTGCCGCCAGCAGTAGAAGATAGAACAACCGTCATTGGTCCGGCCTTGGCTGGCTTAGCATCTAACATTTGAATAGCTCGTTTGCTGGCTAAAGCAGCTATTTTTTCCGGTTGCTTGGTTTCAAAAATTTCAAAACCCTTGCCGCCACCAACCGGCTCATAACCAGTTTGCAAAACATCACCCTTGCTGGCAACTGCTTGCACATAAAACACGGTTTCAACTTGCTCATCTTTAGCAATGAACCCATCTGAATTTATAATTTCTATTTGTCTAACTTTATCTTTATACAAAACTCTAACTTGACAGATAGCGCTACCAGCCCCCCAAGCCACATCTGCTGCTCTTAACACAGTTTCAATTTTTTGTTGCATACTCACTTTAGTTGGATGCAAAGCAATGGGAATGGTTAGACGCGGGTTTGTTTCCTTAAAATTAATTGAAGCTGGATGAGTAAAATTTTTTTTAGCAGCTTTGGCCACAGTTTCAGCCAATTCACTTAAACGCGAAAAGTCGTTGGTTGAGCCATACGCGGTTTTAGTACCCTGCAACACCCTGATACCAACTCCCGCATCAGTGCTGGAAAAAATATTTTCCAGGCGTTTATCATCATTAACAATAGAGTTGGTTATTGATTGTTCAATAAATATTTCGGCAAAAGTGGCGCCATAAGACAGGGCTTTGGCTATTATCTTTTCCGCAGGAATTTTAGTTAGCATTTCTCTCCTGTGCTATTGTTTAGATAAGAGCCGGTTTTGTTCCTGATAATAATTTCTGGCAGCTTCATTATCCAGGTCATCTACCCTGATCTCTTTTTTAGCAGGCACTTGATAAACAGTTCCAACCTTGGAGGAGTTAGGTAATTGTTTATTGGTTTCTTGCAAATATTGCAACCGAGCTTGCTCGCTATCCAATTCTTCTACAGTTGGTTCTTTTTCTATTTTTTTTCCTACATATTTTTTTCTTGGCACATATTTTTTGCTGATTTTCTTTTTTTCCACTTTCTTTTTAGCAACAATTGCCGGCTTGCTGGGTACTGGCTGGGCCTTAACCACCTCCACCACTTCTGGTTGAACCAAATCCACAGTTGCTTGCGTGATCTCTTCTTCTTGTCGTTGTTGTTGCGCTGGGTTAGAGAATTCAGGTTTTTTTAAAACCTGATGCAGAACAATTACCACTGCCAAAAAAATTGCCAGGGCAAATAAATTAAAAAAAACAGATGATGGAAATTTTAAAAAACCTTCTTTTCGGTTAATCATAACCCCTCCAAGCTTAAAAAACTACATATCATGAGGATTTGACATTGTCAAAACAGCTAATTAAGTTTATGTTGCAAAAATATTCGGAGGTTTTTATGAGCAATCTAGGTGTAGTAATTCTTGCTGCTGGGCAAAGCAAGCGCCTAAAATCCAAAATTTCTAAGGTTAGGCACGAGTTAGCTGGCCGTCCTGTGGTTAGTTATCCTATTGAAATCGCTAAAAAACTTACAAAAGATCAAATTTATGTAGTAATCAGCCCAGGCCAATCTGAATTAGAAAATATCATCCAGAGTTTGGAAGCTAAAGTTGCTATTCAAGAAAAACCCTTGGGCACTGCTCATGCAGTTATGCAAACTGAAAAGCAACTATCCTCTTTCTCAGGCCATATTTTGATTCTTTGCGGAGATGTTCCTTTGATCCGCCTGGAAACTCTTCAAGTTTTAGTTAATAAAACCATCAAAAACAAAAGCAGTTGTGGTGTTCTAACCTTTGCCATTCCTGAACCTGGTCATTACGGTCGCATTGTCCGCAATGGTGAAGGGAAAATTATCAAGATTGTTGAAGCCAAAGATGCCAGCCCAGAAGAATTGGAAACTAAAGAAGTTAATAGCGGCATTTACTGCGTGGAAAAAGATTGGTTGTTTGAAACCTTGAAAAATATCAAGGCTGATAATCATCAAAAAGAATTTTATTTAACGGACATCATTGAAATTGCTATTCAGCAAAACAGACACCCCTTGGCAATTTTAGCTGATGATCCCCATGAATTATTGGGCATTAATAGCCGCGCAGATCTGGCTCAAGTCGCATCTGCCATGCGCAATAGAATTAATTCTTGGCACATGGCAAATGGTGTCAGCATTATAGCTCCTGATCAAACCTATATTGATTATGATGTTAAAATTGAAAATGATGTCACTATTTGGCCTGGAACTTTTATCTTAGGTAAAACCACCATTGACCAAGATTGTGTAATTGAAAATGGAGTTGTGATAAAAAATTCGCAACTAGCCAAAAACGTGCAGGTTAAATCACATAGCGTTTTAGAAAATTGCACAGTTGGAGCGGAAAGCTTGGTGGGTCCCTTTGCCAGATTAAGACCTGAAACCAAACTGGGTAAAAAAGTTAGAGTTGGCAATTTTGTGGAAATTAAAAAAAGCGAAATTCAAGATGGCTCTAAAGCCAATCACCTCACTTATATTGGAGATAGCAAAATTGGCTCGCAGGTAAATGTCGGGGCTGGCACGATCACCTGCAATTATGACGGGGCTAACAAACATTTAACTGTAATTGAAGATGATGTATTTGTAGGCAGCGATGTCCAATTTATTGCCCCTGTAAAAATCGGCAAAGGCGCCACTATTGGGGCGGGCTCAACCATTACTGAGGATGTTCCTCCTAATACTTTAGCCTTATCCAGATCCAAACAAACTCTAAAAAAAGACTGGAAAAGGCCCCAAAAAAAGAAGTAACACACCTCAGTATTTTTCCCTTTTCAAGAACCAGTCCTATCTGCTAAAAGTCAAAAATTATGCGTTGTTAATTTCACCCTTCGACAAGCTCAGGGCGAACGGATAACCAATAACCTATCCGTTCATGCTAAGCGTCCTCGAAGCATGAATGACATATCAACCTGGGAGATATTCAATGTGCGGAATTATTGGCTATGTGGGAGATAGACAGGCAAAAGACGTTCTCCTGGACGGCTTAAAAAGACTAGAATACCGCGGATATGATTCTGCTGGCATTGCTATCTATAATTCAGAAGTCGTCATTAAAAGAGCTGAAGGAAAACTGGCTAAACTAGAGGCTATAGTTAATGAGGCACCTCCTCAAGGACACTTGGGCATTGGCCATACCCGCTGGGCCACCCACGGCCGGCCTTCAGAAACAAATGCTCACCCCCATCGCGCTGGAAACATTATCCTGGTTCATAACGGCATTGTGGAAAATCATGTAGAGTTAAAAGATTTTTTGGAAAAAAATGGCCATGAATTTACCTCAGAAACAGACACAGAAGTTGCTTGTCACCTAATTAGTCATTTTGCCGTAGAATCTAATAACACTTTTGAAGCTATCCAAAAGGCCCTACAAAAAATTCGCGGTTCCTATGCCCTGGTAATCATGGATGTTAAAGATAAAACTCGTCTGTATATGGCCAAAAAGGCCTCTCCATTGGTTATAGGCTTGGGCCAAGGCGAAAATTTTGTGGCTTCAGATATTCCTGCCCTACTTCCTTACACTAAACACATGATTTTTTTAGATGATGGTGAAATTGGCATTTTAACCAAAGATTCCGTGCAAATTTTTTCGGACAAAGGAGAGCCTGTGGCAAAAGAGCCGCAAAACATCCCCTGGAACCCTTTAATGGCTGAGCGTGGCGGATATAAGCACTTTATGCTCAAAGAAATTTTTGAGCAGCCCACAGCAGTGGAAAACACTTTGGCTGGTAGAATTTCTCATGCTACTGATGCCATCCTTTTAGATGAAATAAAAACCATTTTTCCAAACAATACTTTTCCTTATAATGAGATAACCATTATTGCCTGCGGAACCTCTTGGCACGCTGGTTTAGTCGGCAAATACTATATTGAAAAATTTGCCAGAATCAGAGTTAATGTTGATTTGGCTTCTGAATATCGCTACCGCAACCCAATTGTGGATGAAAAAACGCTGGTTATTCCCATTTCCCAATCTGGCGAAACTGCAGATACTTTGGCTGCCGTAAAAATGGTTCAGGAAAAAGGCGCCAAAGTTCTTTCTATTTGCAATGTTGTGGGCAGCTCTATTTCTCGCATTGCTGAGGCAAATTTATATACTCACGCTGGTCCGGAAATTGGTGTTGCATCCACCAAAGCTTTCACTGCCCAATTAGCCGTGCTTTTATTGTTTGCTTTGTATCTTGGCCATTATTTAAAAAACATTGATAATCAGACCTATCATAAATATGTGGAAGAGATGTTCACTATTCCGCGTAAATTAAAAAAAATTTTAGACAGCGCTGATCAAATTAAAGCGATAGCCGAAGAAATTGTTAGCGCTCCTAATGTAATTTTTATTGCCAGAGGCGCTTCCTACCCAATTGCCCTGGAAGGCGCCTTGAAGCTCAAAGAAATTTCCTATATGCACGCAGAGGGCTTTCCTGCGGGGGAATTAAAACATGGTCCCATTGCCTTGGTGGACAATGATATACCAGTAATTGCCACAATTCCCCAAGATGATACTTATGAAAAAACATTATCAAACATTGAAGAAGTTAGAGCTAGAGGGGCTAAAGTGATTAGCATAACCACCAATGGCCAAAGCGACTTAAAAAATATTTCAGCACACGTGATCAGCATTCCTAAAGCCAGCTGGTTTATCACCCCCTTGTTAGCTACTATTCCTTTACAGCTCATTGCCTATTATGTGGCAGACCATAAAGGAACTGATGTGGATCAACCACGCAATTTAGCCAAGAGTGTAACTGTTGAATGAATTTAAATCCTCAACAACTTGAAGCAGTAAAACATGCCCAAGGTCCTTTGCTAGTAATCGCTGGCGCGGGCAGCGGCAAGACCCGCGTAATTGTGCACCGCATTGCTCATCTCATCCAAAACCAGGGCGCACATCCAGCCAGTATCTTGGCTGTAACTTTCACCAACAAAGCTGCCGGAGAAATGCGCAACCGGTTGGAAAAAATGTTAGGCACCAATTTGCGCAGTCTTTGGGTTTCTACTTTTCATTCCACTTGTTTGCGTATCTTGCGCTCTTATCCGGAAAAAGTTGGTTTGGGACCAAACTTTCAAATTTTGGATGAAGGCGGACAAATTGCGGTTATCAAAGAAGTGTTGGGAGAATTAAACATCAGCGAAAAGCTGATCACCCCTGCTTCTGCCTTAAACCATATTTCCCGCGCTAAAGATCGCTGCCTAGATCCCTTAAGATTCCAGACTGAATGTGATAATTTCTACCTGAACAAAGTAGCATTGGTTTACGAAGCTTATCAAAAAAAATTATTTGAGACCCAGAACGTGGATTTTGGCGATCTGATTCGTTTGACTGTTCTGCTCCTGGAAAAAAATCCTGAAATCTTGGCTGGCTATCAAAAAAGATTTAACCATATTTTAGTGGACGAATATCAAGACACCAACCATGCCCAGTATCGTTTAATAGAACTACTGGTGCGTGAGCATCAGAATTTAAGCGTGGTTGGCGATGAAGACCAAAGCATCTATCGCTGGCGAGGAGCGGATATCTCCAATATTTTGCGTTTTGAAAAAGATTTTCCTGGCGCCAAAGTGGTGCGTTTGGAGCAAAACTACCGTTCCACAAAAACTATTTTAGCTGCTGCCCAAAAAGTTATTGAAAATAATTTTGGCCGCAAAGCCAAAACACTTTGGACCGAAGGCGCGCAAGGCTCAGCCCTAAAAATCCTCTCTTGCGTCTCAGAAAAAGCTGAAGCTGAAGCAATTGCCAATGAAATTTTAGATTTAAGCGCGCAAAATAAATCCTTAAATGATATAGCAGTTTTTTATCGTACCAATGCCCAGTCCCGGCCGTTTGAAGACGTGTTTTTAGCTAACAATATCCCTTATCGCATTTACGGTGGCATTCGCTTTTATGAAAGAATGGAGATCAAAGACGCCCTAGCCTATTTGCGCTTGATTGCTAATCCAAGAGATGATGTTTCGTTTTCCAGAATTATTAATGTGCCAGCCCGCGGCATTGGCAAAGAAACAGTAAATCGATTAAAGGAATTTGCTGGTTCTCAAAACAAATTCTTGTTTGAAGCAATTCCAGATTTTTGTAATTCCAGCAACATCAGGCCTAATACTGCTAAAAAATTAAAAAGTTTTTATCAGCTAATAACTGAGCTGCAGCAAGGCTTTGCCACTTTGTCTCTAGCTGATCTGGTGCGCGAGGTTATGGAAAAAAGCGGGTATATCCAGGCCTTAAATCTAAAAAATGATTATGAAGCTCAAGATCGGCTGGAAAATATTAATGAATTAATTAATGCAGTAGATGAATTTCGGCCGCAATCAGATGCGCCCCAATTGGTGCAATTCTTAGATCAAGTGGCGTTGATTAGCGATCTGGATAAAATGAATCCAGACAACCAAACTGTGACTTTAATGACCATCCATCTAGCCAAAGGTTTAGAATTCGAGAACGTGTTTATGGTTGGTCTGGAAGAAGGCTTGTTTCCACATTCCAGATCAATGGATGACCCTGAAGAATTGGAAGAAGAACGCCGGCTTTGTTATGTAGGCATGACCCGGGCAAAACAAAACTTAACCTTGTCTCATGCTTTCAGGCGCAGCTTATTTGGCAAGAGCCAATATAGTGTAGTTTCCAGGTTTATTGATGAGATACCTGAGGAGTATACTGTTCGTCATGATGTCATTCCTGCACAAAGAGGAATTCAAAGTGGTACCAACATGGATTCCCGCTTTCGCGGGAATGACAAATGGATGGACACCGTACTCGAATATGACTTTGACCAACGCCACCCAGAAGAACGACTGGGCCAATATGCTGCTGGCAAATATGTTTCCCACCCAGCTTTTGGCCAAGGACGCATCAAAAAATGCGAACCTTCCAATGCTGGTCACAAAGTCACGGTTCAATTCCAAACTGGAGTGGTCAAAAAACTTATTGCTGAAAAAGCCGGACTTATTGTATTGGAAAGTTAACGATTACTTATGGATCTATCTAAACATATTCATGCTAATCTAATTTTGTTCAAAGTTAAAGCTTTGAACAAACAAGAATTGCTATCAGCCATGACCGATTGCATAATGAAATCATCCACGGTGCAAAATACCGGTCTTTCCAGGGAAAAGGTATTGCAGGCAATTGATGAAAGAGAGAAAGTCTCATCTACTGGTGTTGGCAGTGGGTTTGCTTTCCCTCATGCCAGGCTGCCCAAACTTAAGGACTTGGCAATTTGCCTAGCAATTCTGGATCAGGAAATTGATTATGATTCCTATGATAATAAACCGGTAACTTTTGCCTGCCTAATTTTAGCGCCTGAGACAAAACCCACACTTGCTCTAAAAGCAATGTCCCAAATAATTCGCATTTTTTCCCATGAAGATGGAAGAAATTTCTTACAAAATGTCTCCAGCTCAGCTGAAATCATTAAATATATTAAGAGTGCCAATATAGACCTTACTGCCACAATATTGGCCAGAGACATTATGAGAAGCCCTATTTTGGTAATTCATCCTGAGGATTCATTAAAAATTATCACTCGCCGCATGGCGGAAAAACAAATTCACGTGCTTCCAGTGGTGGATAAAAACAAAAAAATAATTGGTGAAATCGTTTGTGAACGTCTTTTACAATTAGGTCTGCCGGATTTTTTTAGCAGCCTTAAAAGCGTCAGGTTTATTCGAGAATTTGATCCTTTTGAAAAATATTTTCACGATGAAGCGGCAGCCACTGCTAAGGACGTAATGCACACTGACTTCTGCACTATGCCTCCTGACGCAACTATCCTGGAAGTGGTATTTGCATTGAGCGTGAATCGTTTTCCAAAAATCTATGTGATAGATAATGATAAACTTGTTGGAATTATAGATCAAAGCACAGTACTGAAAAAAATAATCAATCTTTAAATAAATATGATCCTGACCATAATAATTTTTATAGCAACCTATGTTCTGATTGCTTCTGAAAAAATAGATAAATCATTGGCAGCCTTATTGGGTGCTGGTTTGGTGCTTTTTTTTCATCTGGCCCCATATCATGAACTATTTGCCAAGGTTAATTTTAACGTGATTTTTTTGCTCATGGGCATGATGATTGCTGTCAATATTTTAGCCACCACCGGCATTTTTGAATGGGTAGCCATTGTTATTGCCAGATGGGCCAAAGGCAATGGCATGGTTATATTAATTGGATTTCTATTAATTACCGCTATAATTTCCGCTTTTTTGGATAACGTAACCACTATTGTCTTAATCGCTCCTATTACCATATTAATTACCCAGATCTTAGAAATCCCAACCGTGCCTATTTTGATTCTGGAAGCAATCTTTTCTAATATCGGTGGTACTGCCACCATGGTTGGCGATCCCCCCAATATAATAATTGGTTCTGAAACTGCTCTATCTTTTAATGATTTTATTTTTCACCTCTCCCCTGTAATCATCATTTTGTCGGCAATTTTAGTTCTTGCTTTCTTTTATTTATTCGCTCGCATGGTGGAAGTTGCCCCAGAAATAAAAATGCGAGTTATGCGAGCAGAACCAAAGCTGGCTATCATAGAACCAGCGCGCCTTAAACGAGCATTGCCTCTACTGGGCTTAATACTTTTAGGTTTTTTTTGCAGCCGCTATATTAATGTCGAGCCTGGGATAATTGCCCTTTGTGGATCGCTATTAATGGTAATTGTCTGCAGATTGGATATGCATCAAATATTGTTAAAAGTGGAATGGGTCACTATTTTGTTTTTCATCGGATTATTTATTTTAATAGGCGCCTTGGAGATAAATGGCGTGTTTAATATTCTTGGCTCTTATATGCTTACCCTTACCCAGCAAAATCTTCTGCTAACCGTACTTGCCGTGCTTTGGTTCAGCGCTATTGCTTCAGCAATTGTGGACAACATCCCCTTGGTCATTGCCATGATTCCAGTAATAAAATCTCTTATTCCTTTTTTTGCCATGCAAAAAGGAATTGTTGGCTATGAAGAGTTAATTCGGTTGCAAATTGAACAGCCTCTATTTTGGGCATTGGCTTTGGGCGCCTGCCTGGGTGGCAATGGCACCTTGATTGGTGCTTCAGCCAATATCCTGGTCGCGCAAATTGCCAGACGCAACAAATATAAACTGTCCTTCTGGCATTTTACCAAATACGGTTTTCCCATAATGATTGTCTGCCTCGTGATTTGCACGCTTTATCTTTATTTACGCTACTTTGCCCTGACCGGAAATTCATAGAATTTGGCAATATAATCAGCCAATTTGAATTTGGCTTTAAGGCCGTTGAAGCTCATATATCTGATTTTGCCAAAGATGGGATTTTTGTTCCAAGCTCGGTCGTGGAGGCCACCGATGGACCACATAATTCCTGCATAACCATTAGGATCGCGGCCGTCCAACTCATATTTATCATTTAAATAGATAGCATTTTTGATGGCGGTCTCAGGAGTGGCGCTCCACTCCAGGATCTTTTTGGCCCAATACATGCGCATATAACCATGCATTTTGCCGGTTTCAACCATTTGTCTCTGGGCCGCGTTCCAAGCCAGGTCATGAGTTTCGGCCTGTTCCAACTGCTGAAGAGAATAGATATATTGGCGCTTATCTTTACGGTGTTCATTTAAGGTTTTTTGTGCCCAATGCGGCAACCCACGAAAACTGTCATACTTGGGATTATAAAAACAAAAATTATCAGCCAGTTCCCTTCTCACAATTAATTCTTCTAAAAAAGCCTGTTTAGCTGCAGCAGGCGCTCCACTTGCTTTAACCTGGTGAGCAATAGTTAAAGAAGATATTTGGCCAAAGTGCAGATATGGCGACAAATTAGACGGCCCATTTTGGTTAGGATCATTACGAGCATGATCATAATTTTTTAAGCTATTTCTGATAAAATCATTACAAACTTTTAAGCCAGCTTTTTGGCCCGGCTTTAACCATTGGACAGGCTTAACTTTCTCATCAACTTTTAGAGTTTTTCTAATATCATTCCAATTAACTTTTGGCTTTATTTTCAACAAATATGGATGTTTCTTGATTGCCGGATATTTTTCCAAATAATCTGGAAGTTGATCATGAATTTTTCTACGAATCGTGCGCGCGGCAAATTCTTGTTTTGCAGAAGTTTGCCAGCAAGGTACAATATTGCGTGCGTCAACTTCGTAAAAAGGAAAATTGATTTTGCCAGCCACTGTTTTCTTCCAGGCCATTTTGATTTTCAAAGGTTCAAAGTCTGTAACCAGCAGACCTGCTTTAATTTTTTGTAAAAAATTGGGCAGTTCTCGATCTAGCTCTCCGGTTAAGACAATAAAAGGAATATTTTTTGCTTTAAGGTTTATCTCCACTTCTTCCAGCCCTTTTAACATAAAATCATACTGCCTGATTGTTGCTTGTAAAAACTTGGGAACCAAGCAGAAAACCACCACCAAAGGAACTTTCAAAGAAAGGGCTTTTTGCTGGGCAAAGATTAGAGCCCAGTTATCTCGGGAACGCTGGTCGCGGCCCATCCAATAAACAACTGGTCCAGATTTGTAGGAAGTTTTTTTTAGAAAACATGCTCTTTGAGAAAGCATTTTCATTTATATTAGCCCCAATCACGTCCTTTGCCAGAATCTGTCACTTCCAGCAATTCTTCTGGGTAGGGATTAAAAAAGGTTTGCGCACTTAAATATTTTTCTTCAAACCTGGCTATCAAAGATTTGATAACTGCTGTGGGCACACTTAAAGGAACTTTTTTAGCGCGATATTTTTCTAAAGTTTCCAAAAAATATTTTTTCTCGCTGGATTTAATATTTTTGGAAAAATAACCAAACGCATGCAAGAGCACATTGCTGCAAGTGCTGATCCTGGGCTGTTTCAAAAAAGCATTAAAAAAATGAGCCTCATATAAATCCACAACTTCGACCACTAATTTTTGTTCATGATTGGCTACAATTTGGCCCAAATTTTTCAGTTCTTTTTGATCATAGGCCATGAGCAGCAATTTGTTTTGCGTGTGAAACCTCACCAGCTTGTCCATACAAGCTGTTTTTTTTAAGTTGCGAAATTTGGCAAAAATAAAAAGCTTGGTTAGAAAATTCTCCCTAATACCGAAATTTTTGAGTCTGCCTTCATCTTCCACAGGATAAAAAGCGAACCGCTTCAACACTTCTGCCCCAAAAAAACCTGATGTTGTGGAAATTGAACCTGATTTTTCTCTTCCCGGATAAACCTTCACCCCTTTTAAGCCACAAGAAGGAGATTTAAACTTTAAGATAAAACCATCCACATCTTTTATTTGGCCCAGAAAAAGATCGGCAAAACCTGTCATTTTGCTGGTAATTTCCAAGCCTGTGGCTGGCTGAAATAATTTGAGTTTTCCTTCTTCAGAAATGATTCGGATTGGTTCTCTAGGCACACCCAGACCAATTTCCACTTCTGGACAAACAGTTTGAAATTCAACATATTTCTTCAAGCCTTCTACCACAGGGTCTGGCAAGGACTGTCCATTATACCGACAGGCAGCAAAGCCCAAACACTTGCTGGCTATGATAATGGGTTTTGGAAACATCAAATGATCGCCTTTAATGCTTTTTGTTGGAACGCTTTATCTTCCTCAAGATAGGTGCCAACAAATTTATTATCATTTCTTTTGATAACATTAACCTTGCCTTTTTCACTGGCTGCTACATCAAGCTTCACAAATTCAGTAATAGCTTGCTGATGCGCACCAACTACGATCAAACCTTCAATATCCATAAGCTTCAGGCAAGTTATAACATTTTTTAAATATTTTTTTTCAACCTTAAAAGGCAAGCATATATATTCAGAAGTGATTTTTGCTAATTCTTTAGCCAAAATCTTTTGCTCGGCTTGCGGGATTTCTTTTTCTGCTAAAACCCCGATTAGTCGCGGGGCCTCGAATTCTTTTGTTCTTTTCATTTTATATCCTCTTAAATGTCTTTCGAGCCATTTCCACGTCCTTGCCAATCTGTTTGGACAAATCTTTTTCTGCTGAAAAAGCTATTTGATCCCTTATCTTGTCTAAAAACTCAACTTCAATTTTTTTATCCACTACTTGCTCCTCAAAATCAAGCAGATGGGTTTCAATTGAGCGATGGCCCTGGTGAAAAGTTGGATTAAATCCAATGCTGGTTACTGACTTCCACCATTGATCTGGATGAGTTTCAATCTTGGTTTTGGTCAAATAAACTCCGCTTCCTGGCAAAAGCATATTTTCCGGCTCAATATTGGCAGTATGAAATCCAAGCTGGCCACCACGCCCTTCGCCCTTAATAACCTTGCCCACCAAGGTATATGGCCGTCCCAGCATTTTTAGAGCAGCCCCAACCTCCCCTTCCCGAATATAAGTTCTGATCTTGCTGGAACTAAGCAGCATTTCATCCAAAAATTTAGCTGGCACAATTTCCACTTCTAATAAATATTTCTCTCCTAAAGCCTCTAACTGCTCTACACTGCCGCTGCGATGAAAACCAAAAGTAAAATCATAGCCAACAACCACGGCCACCGCACCCACCAAATCCATTAAAATATTTTTTACAAAATTTTCCGGCCGTTCTAAAGCAAACTCTTTGCTGAATTTTTCCACAATACAAACATCAACTCCTAAATTTTCCAGTGTTCTTAGCTTTTGTTTAGGCGTTTGAATGAGCGGCAAATCTTTTTGCGGAGCTAAAACATGCGCTGGATGCGGGCTAAAAGTATAGACCACTAACTGTCCTTGCAACTCCTCAGCTCTTTTCCTGGCCTGAGCCAGCAAATATTGATGACCCAAATGCACACCATCAAAATTACCCAAGGCCACCACTGCCTTGGTTAAAGGATGGGCTAAGCTATCTGAACCATAATAAGTCTTCATCTTTTAGGGATTCACTCCTGGGATTAAAGGCATAACATCCAATTTCCCCTTTTCCTTTTTCTCACCAGTGGTGCGATTAATAGCCACCAATTTCTTGGCAACCAAATTGTGATTATCTCTGGCAAAAATCAGAACGATATTATTGCCAGGCTCCAGATTTAATTTAACTTTAAAAGGAATTTCCAAACTTTGCTCTGGATTGGAAAAATAGGCTACTTTTTTATCTCCCTGATATACATAATAATCATGCACACTTTCATTATCTTTAATCATTCCTTCTAAATCAATTTGTTCTAAAGGAGTGCTAACCGGATAAGCAGCTAAATTAATTTCCGGGGCTTGATACAAAACACCCCCAGACGGGATAAGCTCGCCAGTTGCAGGACTTAGCTCAACTTTTTGAGTTAATGAAGAAGCATATTTGGAATCATAAACCATGATTTCCAAAGGCAAGGTTTTAGCATCAATCCTACTTGGTACTCTAAACTTAAAACTAGCCAACTTTTGCTCTTTTGGCTTGAGTATGTCCAAAGCCACTCGCCCTTTTTCTAAAAAAACCTCTGGATGATCTTTAATCGCCAAAATAGCGATAGTTTCCTTGTCGCTGGAACCAGCGCCAATATTTTTAACTTCCAGGTTTAAAATAAATCTTTGTTCGTCTTGTAACTGCACCCTGCTGAGCTTATACTGAAAAGCGAAAATGGGCTGACTTGGCTGCTTAATGGGCACAATCACATTAACAGCTTTGTCAAAAACCGTATCCTTACTTTGAAAAACAACTTCCATTTCTAATTCTTCAGTTGGAAAATATTCTGGAACTTTAATTTTATTTTTCCAAACATTGGTTTGCCCAGGCAAAAGTTTGCCAAAAATAAATTCCTTATCATTTAGCAATGCGCTGTCTGATTTACCCAAGCCAATCAACCTGCCATAAGCTTTCTTGCCAATGTTTGTAACTTTTAATTCCAATTCAACTTCATCTCCAGCATTGATTTCTTTAATCTTCTGATCGCCCTTTAAAATATTATAAGCAACTTTTAACTCTGGCTCGCCTGCTGATTGCACATCCTCCCAATCAACTCCCAATTCTTTTAAGGACGCGCTTATTTTAGCTGTTTGGGCGGAGCCGACTTCTGGGATTAATTCTTTAATTTCTGCCAGCATTTTTTCACGCGAAGGATCTGTAACAGTCTCCAAAATTTTTGTAGCCAACTCTACAGCAAAATCATCTTCAAGCTCTGGTTTTTTTGCATATTCTTTTTTACGCGCTGCTTCGATATCACTTTCTTCTTTAGGTTGCGCAAATTTTACACGATATACAGCCTTTTCTTGCCGACCTTCTTCAGCAAAGAATTTTTCTAAATCCCGCTCAGTATAAATCTTATCTTCCAAAAGATTCATGTTTTCAAGATCAACGGTTATGGGAATCATCTCTATATCAGGAGTTAAACCTACAGACTGAATGGAATAGGTGCCTGCTGGCAAATATTTGGCTATGGTAAGTTTAATGGCTGCTTCTGGCCCAACCTCAAACACGCCTTGCACTGAACCTTTGCCAAAAGATTTATGCCCCAGCACAATGGCCCGATCCAATTCTTTTAAACTTCCAGCCACAATTTCCGAGGCTGAAGCTGAGCCTTCATTAATCAACACCACAACCGGACAAGATAGGTCAAATTTATTTTCTGCAGCTTTATCAACATCAATAAGTTCATTTTTTCGACCTACTGTGGAAACAATTACGCCTTTATTTAAAAAAACATCAGCCAGCTCTACCGCTTGATTAAGCAAGCCGCCTGGGTTATTGCGCACATCCAAAATAATCCCATCCAATTTGCCATTTTTTTGCAAAGCTTTTAGCGCAGCTTGAACTTCCTGATCAGTATTGGATTGAAAACTTTTAACCTTTAAATAACCAAACTTTTTATTATCTTTTTGAATTATATCATGCTGAACACTATCAATATTAATCAAGGCTCTGGTCAGGAGAAAACTTAAGTTCCCGGTTCTCCCCGTCCGTTTAATAATCAACTTAACTTTTGAACCAATTTTACCGCGCAAACGATTAACCGCATCAGTCAGCGACATATTAATGGTAGATTCATCATCGATTTGCACAATTTTATCTCCTGCCTTAATTCCTGATCTAGAAGCAGGAGTGCCATCAAGCGGAGCAATAACTGTTAGCTCTCCGTCTTTGATACTGATGACAATACCCAAACCACCAAACTCGCCTTTTGTGCCAACCCTGAATTCCTTAAAAATATCTGGGGATAAAAAAGCTGAATGTGGGTCCAAGGTGGCCAACATCCCATGAATAGCCACATATTGGATTTCATCTTTTTCTATATCTCCATTATAATGAGTATTAATGAAATCCAAAATCTCCTTAAGGGTTTTTTCCAATTTATCTAGAGAATTCAAACGATTAAGAGAAAATTTTTTGGAAGCCATATCCACTGTAATCAAAACTGAATTATCATCAAAATTGGCTAAAATCTCAGGTACTCTAAGCTCAACCTGCTCTAAGGCCCCCTTTAACATTTGCTTAGCATCTAGGCGATCTTTATCCAAATAATTACGCTCTACAGCAAATAGGCTCTTAGAAACCAAGGGAAATTGCGGGATTTCAGCATGAGTAATAGAACTGCTTTGCTGACTCCAGATTATTACGTAACCAGCTAGAATTAATAAAGAAAAACGAATTAGGCGTGATTTAATCTTCATAGAATTTTTTTAATATCAGACATTTTATAAAGAATATCAAGGGGATAATGTAATACCACGCTGTCATTCCCGCGTAGGCGAGAATCCAGCATATTTATAGAACCTGGTTCCCTGCCTTCGCAGGGATGACAAATATTTTGAAATCAATAGCTTCGTTTAAATTGATAAAAAATACTTTAGAAGTTCTTGCCAACATATTGAAATATTTGTATAATACAAAAGGTTAATTTTTGAAATGGGGGATTAATGGGGTTTATCAAAGCAGCAATTCCCATTATTTATATATGCGCGGGTACGGCTTTTAGTCTTTTGGCTGTTGTCTGGTGTTTATGCCGGCGCAGACGCATTCAACGATTCATAAATTGTACTATTCTCCGCAGAAACCAATATAATTACCGCTTAATCTTCCGTCATCATTTAGAAAAACTAAAACATATTGAAGATCACCACAATTTGTTCGCGGAAATTCTGGCCACTACCTGCAGGGTAATAGATGCCAATGGCGCCTCCCTGGTCATCAGGGAAAAAGATAACAGTTTTAGAATATGTTCTTCCCGCAACCTTGGCCATTTTTCATTTAATGCTGCTGAACTGGAAAAATTTGTCTCCTGGCTGGAAAAAAATAAAACTGTAGTCACACGCGAGCAACTGGTGAATGACAAAAAATTGCAGTGTATAAAAAGCGATGGTCTGCGTTACTGCGTACTTGCTAATGCTGAAGCCTGCGTGCCTTTGTTCTTAAACGATAAACTTTACGGCATCATAAATATTGGCAAGCGAAACAATCAGGATTTTGATTCGCAAACCTGCGATCTTTTGCTTTCTTTTAGTATTTATTTTACCAGCTTGATTAGAAATATAGATCTGCAAGAAGAACTTTCTCGCCAAAAACTATCATTGGAACAGGCTTTGCGCTTGCGTAATTATTTATTATCTAATCTTTCTCATGAACTGCGCACGCCCTTAAATAGCATCGTGGGACTTTCGGAAATTATTGAAAGCGGTGAAGATGGTCCGTTAACCGAAGATCAGCAAACTCACATCTCCATGATTAATCAATCTGGACAACGCCTGCTCAAAGCAATTAACAATATTGTCGATCTATCCAAGATTGAAGCCAATCATCTAGAATTAAATGTGCAGCGTCTTAATTTAAGACGTATGTTAGAAGATATTTCCTCAACTATTCGCTTTAGCAAGTACACCAAGTTTAATATGGAAATTGGGGATGATGCTGCTTCTGTTTATGGAGATGAAACCCGCTTGCGCCAGGTGTTTCAAAATCTCTTGGATAATGCTGCTAAATTTACCAAACAAGGCAAAGTGGCTATAGAAGCTGCAAAGAGCGGTGAAATGTTAAAAGTTAAGATCACTGATACAGGCATTGGCATTCCAGCTAACAAACAAGAGGAAATCTTAAATGGTTTAACTCAGGCTGAAGATCTGGAAACCAGGCAGCATGAAGGTTTGGGCCTTGGCTTAATTATGTCCCGTAAAATTGTGCAGCTCCACGGCGGCCGCCTGTGGTTTACCAGCCAACAAGGCCGCGGCAGTGACTTTTATGTAACCCTTCCCTTAAAACCCATTAGCATTTGCCATCCTGAAATAACCTTGTCTTAAAATTTACTTTAAATGCGAAGAAGCCCCACTTAAAAAAGCAGGGCTTCTCCATTAGGATGGTTATGGGTAATTTAATTAGCTCAATTTATTCAGCTGGGACAAATCTAGTATTTCTTCTTCTACGTTGATTACCTTCAGTACTACGATTCGGATTAGTACGCATTGGCTCATCCACAGAATCATTTTCATCACTCTGATCTTTATAAATGTAATAGCCAACACCTACTCCAAGTCCAAAAAGAGCAAGGCCACCTATTACCCAAGCTGCTATTCTATTTCTGGACACAGCTCTAGCAGCTCTTTGTGCTGCGCGAGATGTACTTGCTGAGCGCGACCTTGCGAGAACTTGATCTCTTAAGTAATCTAGTTCTCCAGGAGCAGGTGTGGGTTCAGGATCAATAAATACTGTTTGACCAGCTTCAATAGGCTCAGCAGGGCTTGCTGCAACTCTTGGGGTAGGCAGATCAAATGGCCCGCGCAATATAACTGCATTTGCACGTCCCATAACTTGTGCAGTTGGAGCAGCGCTGCCACCGCGCTCCATCACGGTTTCAACTGAGCGAACCCCACCTTCTTGCATAGTTGGAGCTGAGTGAAGATCACCTTCTAACATAGTTGGTGGTTCTGGAATTGGAGATTCTGGTGCACTTTCAATCATCGTCCTTTCACTCATTTGCAGCCATTCTCTACCTCTTATTAGGTCTTGTTCATTAAAGATCATTGTTAAATCAGGCTCCACAGGAGCTGCCATTCGAGGTCTTGCCCTTCTTTGTATGTCGCGAATAAACGAATCTAGTGCTTCACGCTGAGACATAATTTCTGGTTCAAGATTTCTTACTACTTGACTTTGCGCCAGATCATAATTTCGATCTAGAAGAGCTTGGATTGTTTCTATTTGGACTCGCCAATATCTAACTTGAGTTTGAGTGTGAGCATAAAAAGACTCAGCTTGAGAGCGCAAACCTGTTCTTCTAACTTCCTCACTAAATGATCTAGCATATTCATCAAGCCTTGTAGCAATTCTTTCTGCTTCACTAAAGTCTCTCAGAAGTTCCTGCATATGATTAAAACCACGAAGTGTCCTAGATCGGCCTCCGTAATTATGTTTATTCCAATGCCTTTCATGCAAATCGAGTTCCTGTTTAATTTGTTCACATAATTGCATAGCTCTTTGGCTTAAGGTTCCTTGGTGTTCCAAAATTGTAGGTTCACTTTGACTGGAAAAAATTCCAGCAGCAAGTGGAGCTAAAGTTCCCACCAAAGCAGTAAGACCTGCTTGAGCCTGGGCAAAATAATTATTATCATTATTATCCTCACCAAAGCTAATTGCTACAGCACGTGTTGAAACATTAGCGCCATTACTAACAACATCTAATAATGTCCTACCGATGTTTGAAAAATTTGTAGTCATAAAAACCTCCTGAATAATTTCTTACCACCTGGATTGCTTCGTCGTTGCACTCCTCGCAATGACAACTTTAAAACTGCATACCTAACCAGGCGCGTATGCCGCCCGCATCCTTCATACTGTGCCAAATTGAGGTGCCACCATGAAAAGCCATGAGCACTAAAAAAGTTGTTGCTGCATGTCCGGTGTCATCACTTACAGCCTGCATATCATGAAATGGAATTGGAAAATCTTGTCTTTCTGAACTTGGATTAACAGGATCACCTTCAAAATTCATAAAATCTCCAAAATGCGCAACTGGTGTAAAACCAGCAGTAGTAATTGCAGAGTTGGCAATCATTTGACCAGCTGCGGTTCTAAACAAAGTTTGACCACCTGCACCAATTACTGCTTCTGTACCTAACCTAACAGTTAATGCCTCTATAATAGGTACGGTTACAGCTTGGCCAATTACATGAAAGAGAAATAATGTTTTGGCTAAATGATAGATAAACTCCATGGCAGTGCCAGTATGATATTCCAGCATGGTATCTTCTACTACGGTATGCTCTTGCAAAGTATTTAGAAACTGTTGCTGTCCAGCTTGGGTTAATAAATCTTCAGGCAATTGATCTTCAAAACCATTACTTGCCAAAAAATCTACTACTTGAACTGCTAAATATAATTTAGCAGCAGTATCGCATTCTCTTAACGATACATTACCCTGAGGCCCTTCTTGATCTATTGTCCATAATTCTAGCTCTATGATTATATCCATAATAGATGGAGGAAGCTCATTATTAATTACATAGTAAGCAATCTCATCAGGAGAAAGATCTGGTAAATGATTTGGCAGAATATTTTGTACAGATTCAAAACCTGGCATATCATATTGAAGCACTACCCTTTGATCAGCAGTATTATAAATAGATTCTCGGCCATCATATTCATAGTCGCCTATAAAATGAACTTGTCTGTTAGAAACTGGCCTGCCCAAAAGTAACTGAACCCCATGCCACAAGCGAGCTTCATAAGGACGCCTGAGAATATTGTGAGGCAACCTAATTGGCACGCGTGGACCTTGAATTTGATCACGAAAACAAGCACCACTAGTTACCAGCAAGCCACTACCCTCAACAACCATGTCTGCTAAACCTACAACTGCAGAATGGAAAGCCCTACCCCATGCTGCAGCTGAGCTTTCTCTTTCTAAAACAGCTAAATTCTCGACAAAAGGCATATGCCTGCGCACAGTACCTCGAGTAAAAATTTGATATTGAGCCTGCTCTTCAATTTGGGATTGGTTTTGTTGAATAAACTCTAAAGCATTTTTCGTTTGTTCATTTATCTCGCCTAATGCAACTGCACTTTGTAACTGGGCATAGGCGCGTCTAACTTCTGGGCTTTCAGTAACAAAAATGCGTTGGTTCATTTCTGATCTGCGCTGCAAAACACTTCTTGCCTGGGTTAATACATTTTGTTCTTCTATTTGGCGAGGCACTGGAGATCTTAACCTGTCTTGCAAAACAAAATAACGCTCTTCTGCTTGTTGCAAAGCTCGCCCTCCTTGTTCAGCAAAGGGATGTTCCAAGGCAATTGCAAGAAGTTCAAAAATTTCTTCAGGATGGTTATTAAGGATTCGATTATCAGTTGTAGGTAAATCAATAATGCCGTTTAACATTTGCTGGGCATAACGTACGCGTCTACAAAGTAATTGATATTGGATAATTTCTGGAGAATCTTCTTTAGGAGCTCTTTGTTTGCGAAGTCTTGGCCCTGTTAAACTTACTTGTTGCGGATCAGGCTGGGGTAGACTCATTGCTGACACAGAATCATAAGCCACTAATAAGGCATTACCTAAACGCTGTCTAAGTTGTTCATCTATGTAAGAAGTTTGCCGTATTTGATTTTGCAGTAACCGAATCTCGCGCTGCATATCAGCTGGTTCTGGAACTGAATCTAAATATCGCTGCCGCTCAATAGCCAGGGCTTGGCGCAGATGGCGTTGGTTAGTTAAGCGCTCAGTTCTGAGTTGGGTAAGAACATGACAACTACCCCTTAGAAAAGAAACAACAGATTCAAAGATACCCGGGTTAAGAGTTCCCAAATATTGATTTTCTAGATTGATGATATTGTTAAGGTGAGTTTGTCCTTCTTGAAGAGGAGTTATTACACTACTAGCTAATGGCACATTTGTTACTGAACAAACAACTGGAGAATCTGCTCTATAACTGCCTTCTTGAAAGCGTTCTAGAGCATTTTGTCCTTCCAGGGCAGTTGCACCTAAATCTCGTAGAGACATAGGCGCTCGTGCTAAACAAGTCACCCTTACATCATTATTATTGGAAATTTCTCCTGCACATTTCATAAATAAGTCCGCCTTCCCCAGAAAAACTATATATTTTAAGCGTTCTTATCCCCTTTAATCTTATTATCGGTCATTTTTTATTAATGTTGCTAACTTTTTTTATTTTTCTTTATTTTTTTGAATTCAAGTTGAATACATTTGCATGTATGCTATCAGGTTATGTATTAAGAAATATTGACTTATACGACACATGAATGGTATTAATACCTATTATATGTATTCTCTATTTAATTATTATCTCACCTGTATTGCTGATGTAGAGAATACAACCTTTCAAGGGGGGGGTTATGAAGATCATAATAAAATACCATCAAAAGTTGTCTCTTTTTTTATTAACTCTGCTTTTAGCCAATCTGGCTTTTTTTAGCGCCTATACAGGTTGCGGCAGCGGCGGCAGTATACCATCTTCAGATGTTACCACTGAAGATGACCCTATTCTAGATCCAACGCCAACACCCACACCTAGCCCACCTACTGAAGGCACTCCTTCTAGTTCTGAAGGTGATGGAGCTGGTGATGATGGCGGCGGTGATGACCCAACACCAGATACAACTGCTCCAGAAGCCTTAGTTACACCAGCAAACCATTCCACCATTCTTAATTCTACCAGCATAGTAATTCAATTTAATGAAAGCATGGATCCTGGTTCATTAATCTTAAGTGGAATACTTTTGGCTGGAAGCGATGGCGGAACATGGTCAACTACTACCCATGAAAATGATACTTTGACTATTGACCCCACCGCCACTTGGCCTACTGGCACTGGCACTTTAACAATTAATGCAAATGATCTTGCTGCTAACCCTTTAGCTGCCTTGAATTTAATTTATGGCGTGCAGGTTGTTTATGCTAGCCCAGGAGCTGCTGGTTCTGGCACAATGGACAGTCCTTTTGGCAGCATTAACCAGGCCATAACTGTGGCAGAAGGTAACTTGCTGACTGCAACTTGGGATAGCGGCCAAGTTCATGCTTCTCAAGGAGTATTTGAAGTTGATTCCTCAGCAGGAACCAACATTGAAATGGCTGAAGGTGTTTGTCTCTATGGAGGATATTCTGCAACAAATTGGACTAATCGCAATGTTTTGGATTATGTCACAACTGTTAGAGATATAAATGTTGTAGGCGGTGTAATTGACGCTCCAAACGCTGCTGTAGAAGCTGGGGCTGGCTTAACTGCGGATACAACAATTGATGGTTTTAATCTAGAAGGCGGCGGAGGCAATTATTCTGCAGCCATCTTTAATCATGATGGATCTGAGTTATCCATAATGTACAATTCTTTAGATGCTGGTGAGGGTGCTTTACGCAGCTATGGTATCTATAATAATGGTTCTGCTCCCAATATTAGCTATAATACCATTAATGGCGGTGATATTGGCAATCGTAGTTTTGCTATATATAATGATAACTCTTCTCCTCTAATTGATTCAAATTATCTAGATGGAGGCAATGCCCTAATTTTTTCGCATGGCATCTATAATCTAAATTCCAGTGCAGTATCTATTATTAACAATATAATAGAAGGAGGCAGCGGTGTACTAAGTTATGGCATTGACAGTGAAAACTCCTCTGTAACTATCAGAAATAACACCATAAATAGCGGCAGTGCAGAATCAGACGAAGCATATGGGGTGCATATTAGAAATGAAGCTGTTTCGCCCTTTGTTATTGAAAATAATATCATTTTTACCTCAGTGGAAGCTGCTGCAAATGGCTATGGAATTTTTGAATACCATGCTAATTCTGACCCTACTAGCGTTAGAAATAATAATATATATAACTGCCCCACAGCTTTGTATTTTGACCGCGAGCTAGGAGAGGATTTTAACACGATTTGTACTGGTAATTTTGGCGACCCTGCTTGCGCCAGCACCCTTTCCACGCCTACAAGCTCTGGTAATATCAGTGAAATTCTCACCTTTGATGCTAATTATGCTTTTACAGGTAATTTGGACGCAGTTTCTTTTGATTCTGCAGGCTTAGATGGTTCTCTAGAAGCCCCTGCTTGGGTCTTTACAGACGACTTAGAAGGCTTTGCCAGAACCGGTGATGGAACTGGTACAGGCTGGTCTATGGGTGGTTTTGAATATGATTAAAAAAGTTCTTTGATAACTTTGCGTTCTTTAATGAATTCTATTTTTTAGTCAAAATGTACCATTTTTTTGCTGAATAACAGAATTTAGCCTTCTTTTTTTCCAAATTAATCCATTAAAATCATATAGTTGCAACTATTTTATTATTCTCAAAAAAATCCGCAACTTTTTGTAGCAAGAAACCGATAATTAATATAGGTTCCCGATTGTATTCTCAACGAATACAAAACAAATTATCAATTTCAAGCAACCAAAAGGAGAAATGGTTATGGCGGGAAAAAAACCCAGAATAAAACCCAATATTTTCAAATACGACAATTACAGGACATATTTACGGGATTGGTTCAATTGGATGAAAGCTACTAAGCACAAATATTCTTATCGTCTTTTTTCCAAAGAAGCTGGGTTCAAATCACCTAATCAATTAATGCTGGTTATGAACGGGCAAAGAAACGTTACTATGGATACGTTGCAGATATTTTGCGAAACTTTAGGTTTAGCTGAAAATGAATCAAAATATTTTGAGCTCTTAGTAAAATTTAATCAAGCTAAAGACATGCCTTCCAAAACTAGATTTTTCAAAGAACTTTCAGTTTATTGGATGCGTAGCGAAAATATTTTAAAAAAAGAACAATATCGATATTTATCTAATTGGTTCTACACTGCAATTCGTGAAATGGTTGTCTTAAAAGACTTTCAAGAAGATGGAAATTGGATAGCCAAAAAATTGGACAATCTAATTTCTCCAGCTCAAGCTGAAAAAGCGATTCAAGCTTTACTTGATCTCAAATTATTAAAGAGAACAAAAAATGGCAAACTAGTTCAAACCAGCATTTACACAACAACTGGAGATGAGGTGAGAGATGTAGCTGCTTACATTTTTCATGAACAAATGATAAAAATGGCTGCAGAGTCCTTAAAACAAAAAGACGCAGACTACAGAAACATTTCTTCTTTAACCTTTACCATCAGACCAGATGATTACAATTCGCTTGTTGAAAAAATTAACCTATTTAGAAAAGAAATAGTTAATTTTTTAAATAGCAGAAATACGTTAAATGAAGATAAAAACTTATATCAATTTTCACTTCATCTATTTCCAATTGGGGAGGTTTCTGAATGAAAAAGTATTTAGTACTAATACTTGTAGTTTTTATGTGCGGTTGTGGGCTAACTGGTAACAATTCTTCTAATGCTATTGATGAGGAAGAAAATGTCACAGAAGTAGGCAACCCTCTGCCCACTATTGATGGCGGAAACGTCACAGAAGTAGGCAACCCTCTGCCCACTATTGATGGTGGAAATGTCACTGAAGTAGGCAACCCAACTATCACAGGAACTGTAGCTAAAGGTGCGGTTCACAATGCTGCGGTTACTATTTATGAATTAACCCACAATGGTTTTGGCGAAGTTCTAGCTGAGACAACTACTGATGAGAATGGTCGTTATTCTGTGGAACTTGATGTTTCTGGGCCAATTGCCGTGGTAGCTATTGGTGGAACTTATATTGATGAAGCCTCTCACGAGCTAGTTGACATAGATGCCATACTACAAAGTAATTTATTACCAACCGCTAGTGATAATCCATTAGAATGTGCAAGCATGGCTGCTGCCTGTTCTAACCATACTGCAAGCTTTGCTAGTGATACGCAAGTAGAAGAACCAACAATCGTTCCAAGCGATTTGATTAGATTAGTAACTTTAGTTGCAGCTGATACTAGCCATGAACAAGTTAGTGTAACTCCTTTAACTACAATTGCTGCTTCTAGAACTTTAGCTATGGCAACTGCAACCAACTTAAATACAAGCATTGTAGCTTCTCAACAAAAAGTAGCAGATCTTTTCAAAATATTTGACATTGATATAGTTGGAGTATCCCCAACTAATTTTAGCAGTGAAGAAATTATATCTGAGCTGGATACTAATGAAGCTCAATATGGTTTAGTGTTAGCTGGTTTAAGCCAAACCTTGCAAATGCGCACACCAGTACCAGCCCCAAGCACACTATTGTTTCTAATTGCTAATATGGCTGCTGACTATGCTGATAATGAAGTAAATGGTCGTAGTTTTGGCGCAGCGCTACCTTTTGCTTTAGGAAGTTTAGATATGCAGTTTGTATTGGATAATCTAGACACTGCAATTGATGATTTTATAACTGACCTAGCTGAAGCAGCTCCTGGCATGCCAGGACCAGCACTTGCCCCAGGGTTTGAGCCAGGACCAAGACCACTTCCTGGCGGCGGCATTCCACCTCTTCCTTTATAATTAATTCTATTTTTTTGGGAATCCAACCTGTTCCACCTTCGAGGTGGGACAGGTTTTTTTATCTCTAAAATCAGATAGCCCAACTAAGAGGATTAAAGGGTTCTGAGATTTGATCTGCTGGAGTTGCAATGCCACAGTCATCAGCCATGGTTATATTGCCTAGAGCAAAAAGAAAAATGCTAACCCAGGGCAAAACTCTCATCACCCGAGGAAGTTTAACAAATACAGCTGCTCCATTTCTGGTTACTGGATTTTCCAATGATTCTCGAAGGGTCTCTATTGCTGTTCTACCATTTCTGGCAGCCAAAGCTGCTCGATTAGCTTGGTTTGCTGCATCGTGGGCTGCTTGCAAAGCTCTATTTACTTCTACTGAGTGATTAGCAAAGTTTGGAGCAGCTTCAACTGCAGCAGCTATTTCTCGGCTAGCATTTGAGGCACACATACCTACTAAAGGAATTTCACTATTTGCTTGAGCAAGAATACCACCAATTCTGGGAAGCCCATTAACACCTTGCTGTTCAAAAACCATAGTAGCATTTCTGGCAAAATACCCAACCCTCTCAACTGAACCTGCTATATTTAAAGCATTATCACCAACCCGACTTATCATTGTCCCAATATTTCCAAAAATACTTTGGGGATGACTTGCTAATAATACTTCTAAATTTCTACCTGCTAACCAGGCATCAAGCCCTGCAATTCTGGTGTTTGTAGCTACAACTCTTAAATTATTAGACATGTTCAGCGTTTCAACAGTTGCTTGGGCTGCTGAAATATAATAAGGGTGTCTAGCTGCTGTTATTACAACACCTGTTCGCAGAGCTTCCCTTATCTGCTGACTTTTTCCTCTTTCTAACCGTGCTAATGATTGGGCTGGAGATTGATTAGCTGTTTCTTGTCTAAATTCTACTAAAGTAGTTTCAGGCTCTTCGCGCACCCTTGCCAAAGCTGCACCCAGCTCTTGTATCGCGCCCCAAAATGCTGCATGCATATATGCTGTTTCATTCATTCTGCTAATAGGATCTAAATCTGACATTTTGTTCTCCTTTTTTTGACTATCAGTCTATCTGACCATTTATTTCTATTTGGGGATCATAACCTACTTGTTGCAAGAAGTTTCTAGCTGCATCGATAAATTCACATGTTAGATTTCCCGACATATCATGAATAAACAATATCAATTTACCATCAACTCCTTTGAGGAGATATCCCTTGCTTTCAAAACCCATTCTAGAAGTATTTTGATTACTCCACAAACCAAATCCTCTGCGCACTGCACTATGAGCTCCACCAGGATTTGCAAATTGTGTATCAACTAATCCAAAATATTGTTCTCCATTGACCACCCGTATCTCAAAAGCTGAATAAGAACCAACTCTTTGTAGTGCCTGATTAAAAGCTAATTGGTCTCCATTTCTAACTAAATATATAGCTACATTAGTACGCGCGCCAATAGATATAGGCACTGAAGCAACAATAAGCTCTCCAGTTAGAGTGCCATTAGTAAGTTGTTCGACATTAATCCGATCACTACGTTGGGTTGATGTTGCAATAACAGCTGGAGTAGATGTGTCTTCAAAAACAGGTCGCAAAAAATCTCTTAAGCCCTGAATACCGTCTCCTATATTTATTTGCATAAGATTAGCATAAGGATGAAGAATCCTAGCCCTATTTTCAAGTGATGATATGGCTGGATGAACAATACGACCGGCAACAAAGAATAAATTTTCTACAATACTATAAAACTCCAGAAACAGCGTTCGAGGAAAGTTTGGATGATTCCCTGCAGAAAATTCTAGATTGTTTAGCTCAAACCAACCCATGTCTGGTCTAAAATCAAAACCTTCAATTCTATCTACTGCCCTTGCTAACAATTCTTGCAATTCACTATATCTATCAAAAAGGCTTCTCACTTCTGCAGGCAACAACTGCAGAGGTTCACCAGTTAAGCCTCCTCGAGGACTTCTTAGGCTTTGTAAATAACTGTCTATTTCTCCAACTGTTCTAGTGGAACTAGCATTTAAAAAATTTCCTACACCTGCAAAATTTCCACCATGTGCGCCATTTACACCAAGCCCTGTAAATGCCTCCGGCCTCTCCAACCTACTAACACTTAATGGGAATGGTGAAGCAGGTATTTCACCAATTGGTTGCTCTGCTGGAGGATGAATGGCCTCAGTTTGATTATATTTTCTAGTTGCCCTTAAAGCATTAGTTAAAAAATTAACCAATTGATTCAATCTACCAATTAGACGAGTTCTAATCTGTACAGGAAATTCATTTCTAGCAAAAAAATCTCTAAGCAAAGCTCTAGCATCTCTAGCATGTAAACGAGCTTCAAGCATGGCTCGTGGATCTTGCATTAATCTTGGTCGGCGCAAATAACCAACCAATTGACCAAATGTATCTTGCAACCTTGATAAGCTTGCTGAAGTATGCGCTGGCACAATACTTCTAGTAGGCACCCTGGTTGTAAACAAATATGGCAGGCAAATTAAACTACCTAAAATTGCTATGGTAAAACCATTTCCAAAACCTATTGCATGATGCGCTCTATCTTGCCTGGTTTCTGACAAAGCATAACCTAAGCCATGCCTAATCATGGAATACTGACCATAGATGCAAGCAATCATTGCTAAAGCACGACCAGTTGGTGGAATAAAAATAGTAACAGCTAGAATAGAAACTAAATTTATTTTAGATTCTGTGGTGCTTAAATCCAAAGGCTTAGCAATACCTTCCCAAAGATAAGCATAATCAGCAGCCAGGTATTGATCTTCACCTGTTTGCCAAATATTTAAAGCACGATTTAACTCTGAACCGCTTAATTCATTTTCTAAAATTGTTTCAACAACATTTTCAACACGACCTTCTGGAAAGTAAGCTTCTCGTTCTTCATAAGTTAAGAGACGATCAAGCTTTTAAAGCAACTGGAAATAAAAAGTATCTGGAATATGCCTTAGCAGTTGGAAAAACGTTTCTCTCTCTTCAAAGTGATTTAGAAATTGGCGGTTGGACTAACCATGCTGTGATTATTCCAAAAGAAGCAGGCTTGGGAGATGAAACAGGAGAATGGACCTGTGTGCGAGTTCCAGAACCAAAAGAGTCAGGGGAAATGTCCTTTGTTAGTAAAGATGAATGCTATGTCACTTTTGATGATTCTATCAGCACCAATGGAGCTATGTTTTTATTAGAACTTTACGCTGTAATTAAAGATTTGAATTATTCTAACACTCCTATAAATCCCTTGGCAGGAATTGATAAACAAGTTTTTCTTAATGCATCTATGAAGTTTTTTGATTTGGTTAACTCCTATCGTAATTTTATGTTAGCTGAATCAGACTTTGCTGATATTTACATTGATAAAGCCCCTACCCCAGAAAAACAGGGCCCTCATCCCTTTATTGACTATCTCCGAGACCTGCCAGATCATCCCTTAAATAGCGGCTTAACATTTAAACCCTATGCTAACGGCGGACTTCCCCAGGGAACATGGAGCAAAGAAGCTATGTTGCTTTATGGCGGAGCAAAATATGGGGCTCTTTCAGCAGGCTATATGCTACATAAAACTTTTAATGATCACCTGATGTCGCGACTGGTTTTATACTTAACTCACCTTTATGATGTTAGTGGGGATAGTACAGTGCTGACAAATTTAAATACACAGCTAAGCTACCTAGTAAAAATTTTTCAGGAAAATGGAAATCGTGCCTGGTGCCAGCAATATCATGTGTTGGATGACAAACCAGCACCAGCTCGCCCTTGGGAGTCTCCTTCTTTTAATATAATGGAAAGTGATAGCGCTATCCGCAAATATGGAATGGTAGAAAAAATACTAGAAGAAAAATATAATATGAGAAACAGCGATGTTAGAGCCATGCTGGAAGATGCCATGTATTATATTCAACATTTGCCAGCTGATGATGAAGCTCCCCAGCGGACCTTGTTTAATTTTTACGCCCTAAGCGATTATTCTCCCACTTCGCATCCTTCTGCTGATGTGCGTATTCGCACCAATGATCCAATTTTTTCTTGTGATTTTTATTATCCAGATGATCCTTATCAAACAGACTGTTGTTGTCGTGGTTATCAATATTTCTTAATCGACGAATCTAGTGGCACAGAATTTGTAGATCCATTTCCCAATTATGGTTTTTCCAATAGAACTGACAGCCAAACTTATTTATTTGCCATTCAGGATGAGTGTTTAGATGACGCGTCTCTTAGCAACTATCGGGGATGTTTGGATTTAAATAAAGAGTTTGCCTCTAAAAGAAATTATTGGGATGTAAATCGCCATTATTGGGGATATTGGTTAAATAAGGAAATTGATCAATATTTGAGTGAGTATAAACCAGATCAGCGTGGGTTTTGGGTCACGCAATATAATTTAAATAATGAAGAAAGAGATGTGATTTCAACCAGCCTGTTTCGGTTAAACGCTATTGGGATAGCCAAGTATCTAAAGGAAAACTGGGCGAACATTACTGATTCAGATAGTGATGGCATTTCAGATGAAGAAGAAATTCAAGCTGGCACTGATCCCCATTACCCTGAAAACCAAGGAGTAGCTGGAGTAGATGGAAGTCCCTCCTCTGAAATAAGTGGAAAAAGTAGTCCTAGTAGTGGATGTACTTTGATTATTAATTAAATCATGACGCCTGCCATTTCTGACAAGATTCTATTCACACCTATCATCTGCTGAAATCCAATTTGTAGCCTCAGGACATAGTTTTTTTAATCCTAATTTAGTTACAGTGACTTGTGCCATAGGGAAAAAACCGGGGGTCAGGTCTCCAGGAGCTGTTGCCCAAATGCCATTCATGGTTCGACAGGCTCACCACGAACGGCTAACTATCCGAAATTCCGTTCGCCCTGAGCTTGTCGAAGGGTGAAAATGAGTGCAAATCGATTTGAGCAACAGCCCGTCCACAATCCACATTAGGACAATAGCCGCATCACTCTTTTATAAACTTTATTAATTTCTTCATCCACCTGAAGCTCTTTGGCAAATCTTCCCACAGATTCACTAACTGCTTTTGCACTCATACCACCGGCTAGCTGACCAATTTCTTTTTGCGATACCCCAGTGTGCTTGTTTATGATATATAGGACCAACATCCTTATCTTGCGTAAAAAACCTTTTGATCGCCCAGCTACAAATATATCCGCTGCTTTAACACCACTTACTTTTTCTATAACTTCCAATATAATATTGGTCTCTATCTTTGGCCTTAGAGCTTGAACTCCAACTATTTCACCATCTGCCTTCCCATCGATAAATTCACTCCATAACCAATCCGTAAATTCACTTTTGCCTAGCGCATATCCTCCTACCACATTCTCAAACGGGCTAGGTTTTGATTCTCGCTTATTAACATAATCAACATAGTTTCTGATTGCTGAAGATTCCTGCTTTCCAAATTCTTTTAAGATATTATCCCGATGATACCACTTCTTCCATTTTCCACCCCATCCCTTATCTATCATCGCCATGTGGCCACTATACTTAAATTTGCTTAACGCAACCGGCGTCTTGGCGCACGCAGGATTGCGGTGAATATAGCGAATTAGACTTAAATAATATTCATCACTATCTACTACTATTGCTTTGTACCGACCTTGAAAAAGATGCCCTACTGTCTTGTGCCGTTTATTATATAGCTGCGTATAGACACCATTTACATGCCTCATACTGGCTGACAAATTTGCGTGAGGTGTTTCTATTAAAAAATGATAATGATTGTTCATTAAGACAAAGGCATGAATAATAAAACCAAATCGATCATATGCATCTGAAACAATACTAAGAAACATCTCTCTATCAAAATCATCTCGATAGATTCTGCCTCTTCCATTACCGCGCGCTGTTACATGGTAGAATGCATTTTCATATTCTATGCGAGGTCGTCTGGCCATACGTAGCCATTATATCACCTTTTCTAGCTCGTCAATGTCTTTGTGGATTAAGGAGACCTGACCCCGATTTTTTTATAAGACGCAACTTTAGCCTTGAGTTTTGATATCAAACCCACAGACACCGCCAACAGAGCCTTATTCAAACACGTTAGTACTTATAATTGTTCGCTAACACTTAGCCTGGAAGATGGAAAATTAAAAGGTACTTTCTCAGATAACAAGCTCAAAGTATATCAACTAGAGACTAACCTCTCTGTGCCAGAGGATAGATGGTCACAAGTAGAAATCAGCTATGACTTAAACCAGATTCGCTTTAAGGTGAATGGCGAAGAAAGTATTGTATCCCTCCCAGAAGCCAGAGCCCTTTATTTTGGTCCTGCTGTTTTTGGCGCAATACCAGGCAAAAATGAAGAAGAGTATACTCGTCTCCCGAAATTTTTCCAGGGTGATCTTAGATCATTTAAGATAATGCACCGGGCCGATAATCACTGAAGGAAGCGGCCTACCCAGCTGCCACTGCATTCATATGCTTCATCCAGAGCTCTGGCAAACCAGCTATCATTGTACTGACACCAAGTTTCAAGCCCAGTAACTGCATACATTGGAATTGGTTCTGCAGTAATTGGCGTAGAAATTGGCCCGGCAACCGTATATCCAGCTAATTGATGACACATACCATCATATGAGTTTAGTAGATAATGTGGAGCACAAAAATGGGTTTCAGATGCTGGCTTTCTTAAAAGCAAACCACCAGTAGCTGGAACAGTTATTGGATCACTTAAAGAATAGGTTAATCCCAACATACGCCCACAAGTTCTGCCACCATTAACCAGTTGATAACGATCAGGACATGTAGGTAGGTTCTATGTAATCAATAACCTCGCCTGTAGGTGGATACTCGCAAACAACACCTCGTCCCAAAACACTTTGACACTGCCAACTCATACTTCCTCCTTTGGTTATTTTCCCTCCCCCTTGATGGGGGAGGGTTAGGGTGGGGGTGAAACTATAAGTCACCCTCCCCTTCATCCCCTCCCCTCAAGGGAGAGGAAAAACTCTGGATTCTCATCCAAGAAATTTCCTATATCTTGTAGCAAATGATATGCGCCAACTAGTAAAGCTAGCACTCCGCTGATAGCTAATACACCTGCCTGTACACCAACTGGTAAACTAATAGTAACCCCTGCGCCAATTCCTATTTTCACAGCTACTTCTGTACCTAAAGCTAAAACAATAGCTGTTGCAAAATGTTCAGCAAAGATCACTGCGCCCAGAGCTAAGCTTGTTCCCACTATTGCCCGTTCCAAATGAGAAAACTGAAAACCACCTGCATCTTCAACTACGTTGACAACTTCTTGGTTGACCAAACTGTTAGGGATAAAAGCTATAGATAGAACTCCAATATTTGCTAAATGTTGGCCATAACCCAAAACTGTAGCATCTAAAAGACCTCTGGCACTTACTCCAGTTAGTTCACCAACATAACTTGCACCTGCTAGCATCATTGAATTTACTAACCCTACGCCCTGCCTAGCCAATGGATGAGCATTTTGCCCTCCTACCATTTCATCCATGATAAAATGGGTGGCACTACCTGCAACCATCATCTTGGCTGAAGGAGCAAGGCGATCAATGCTTGAAGTTATGCGGCCCCAAGAATTATATGCACCCGTGAACCTCTCCCGCGCACCTGCAAACATCTCTGTCCAAGAAGGCATACGTGGCTCGGCAACTGCAACAAGTTCACCATTAGGGCCAACACGTGCTGCAACCATGCGGCTTTGATTGTTACCAGCATGCCCGTTTTCTGCAGATCTATTGCACCTAGGCACTCTTCCCAGCATAACTCGCTTAGATTCTCCACCTTCTCCAACTTCACGACGTGCCATCTCACATGTTTCGCGAATTAGATTAAGGTATCTGTTACACATTTCATTTATTCTATCTAAGCGTGCTTCAGCTTGTTCAAAACGCTGCTGGGCAGCTATTTTTACTTGATTTTCTCCAAACATCCTATTCCAATCTTCCAAGGCAAGCCTAAACTCTCCACGTGCAGCATCTCTCTCCAAAACCAGCAAAGCCACTAGAATTTCTCTGGCCACGGTTCTTTGCGGACAAGTTTCAGCTCTCTCTAAAGCATCCCAGGCTCCGTCTATGCCAGCATCTGCTTGTAAATTACGCAAAACTGACATTTCTCCTTCTATAAGAGGAACTATCCTGATTTGATCTGGTCTTTGCCTATCTTGAACCAACTCTGCTTCTACTTCTAAAAGAGCAATTAAGTTATTTTGAGCCTGCTGAACTTCTTGATAAGCACGCCTTCCACTTTCACCTAAGCTACCTTGATAATTATTGCGACGCCTAAGATCGGATCTGCTAATATAAAACATAGCTAATTGTCGCCTAAGAGAGAAGCGGGCTGCTTCAAGCTCTGCATAAGCACTGCCCAGTCTTTGCTGAGAACCCATAGCCATAAAAACAGCCTCAGTTGGATGCTCTTGATTTAGAAAAAAGCGTGCTGCAGTTTGCACTTTTACATTATTATCTGTATTATCTGAAGCGCTCCCATTTCTAAAAATTGCCAAAAAATTATTTGGCAATGGTGATCGGGCAGGATCCCAAAGACTAAATCCTTCTCCCTGATGACAACTCACCACCGTACTAAGCACAGATCCGCTGGATAAATCAGGAGTGGGTATAGCAGGAGCCTGCCTGACTGGCACAAGCTGTGAATTTCTAGCCTGGTCACCATTTGTCTGAATATTACTACTCCCGCCATTAACTTGTGAAGCTCTACTTATGTCACCTGCTGAATACATAATGAAAATTCCTTATTTTTCACTCTGCTAGTTCAACTACATTTAATATAATAAAAATGTCTCTCTTTATGCGACATATATCGGTAGAGCAACAAAAAAGTTGCGTGTTTTTTTAGCATTCTGATTGAATACAAAAATGGGTATATAAATTACTGGCTTAAAAGGTGTGCTAAGTGCGCTAATTCCTGGATCCTCCAGTCAAGCTGGAGGATGACACACAGAGGAAAGCTGGAGGATGACACACAGAGGAAAGCTGGAGGATGACACACAGAGGAAAGCTGGAGGATGACACACAGAGGAAAGCTGGAGGATGACAAACAAAGAGAAGCTGCAAAAAAAGACGGAGCAAATTTGCTCCGTCTGATCTGGTATATTCAAATAAAACAGGAAGCTAAGTTGCTTCCTGTTTTTTAAATTTATAATAACAATCTGATTATTTAAACACACTGGCCATAAGGTTAACATCTCCGCCATTTAACCAAACTGCCATAGCTGTGCCATTATCACTCATAGCAATTTTGGGAGTATAAGCATCTCCACTGTTATCAAGAATTATTGAACTCCAAACGTCAGAACTAACATCATAACGGCTAGCAATAATATTACCGTTATCATCCCACACCACAATCCGATTGCCTGCAGCATCAATACTCATCTGTGGATTAGAGGCAAAAGTAGAACTATCTGCAAAAGGTGAGAAATCTGATAAAGGGAGAGAAAGATTATATAAATTTTCCATTATATCGCTATCGCCCGCGCCAATTACTTGCGACCAAATAGTTTCAAAATACTCACCACTAGGATCCATAACCACTTGTGGCGAGCTAACACCAAGGGCACCAGGACCTGACATTTGGATTTCATCAGTCCGCCAATCAGCACCATCATACATATTGCTAAAAACCATCCCATCCTGAATCCAAACTGCAGCTACCGCTCCAGTGGGGCCCATAGCAAGATCTAAATCAGAAGCATCAAAAGCATCATTGCCGATTTCCTCAACGCCAGCAAAAAGAGTTCCTCCAGCCCAAACATCAACAATGCCATCAGCACTATTCTCATGCAACCAAGCAACAAGAACCCCCTCTCCTGAATTGATAACCAGGCGAGGAGATGAACCAACGCCAGCTGGTATTCCAACATCAAATTCGTTTTCGAGTGCGCTCCAATTTGTCCCATCAAAGGTGTTGTACATAATATGATTTGCCTGACTCCATACCGCAATAGCATCACCAGTAGAACGTACAGCTATTTGTGGGTCAGAACCAATATCAAGGGAAGTTTCAATAGTATCAAAAGCTGACCAAACACCATCATATGAACTTGCTAAAATATTAATACCGTGAGTCCACACCACCATAGCATCGCCGTCTGCATTCATCGCTACTTGAGGACTAGCAGCTACTCCAGCACCATCTTCTATAGTATTAGCAGCACCCCAAGAACCACCAGCATCTGCTGCATCATAATCATTACTCCAAAGACTAGCATTACCTGCATCATCTTGAATCCAGACCACCACGGCATTACCTGCTGCATCCATGGCTATATCTGGAGCAGAAACTTCTTCTTCGCTACTATCAATAGGCAAAGGATTTGACCAGCCATGCGCTGTAGTAAAAGTCCAAGTAAGAGCAACTGTATTTAAACCATTACCTGCTACATCTGTTAACGTACCAGCAGTAACAGTTACTGTATAAGTTGTATTGTTAGCTAATCTAGTTGTGGGGCTAAATGTACCACTGGTATTGGTAGAGGTGAAAGTTCCGGCAATTGCACCTTCTGGCCCAGTTACAGTTATAAATGAAGCACCTCCAGCTGGATAAGTTGAAACATCCATTTCTTCATTAAAAGTTACACTGATTCCTGCAAGATCAACATCTATATCAATTGCTCCATTTACTGGTGTGGTCATGGAAACAGTTGGTGCTGTGGTATCAACAACTCCACCGCCACCAGATGCAGCTGTGGGTGTTGCTGAAACTTCCACTGACCTTTCACTTTCTCCAACTACATTTTCAGCAGTTAGTTGATAGACGTATGCTGTACCATTAACCAGGCCAGCATCTACATATGGCGAAGTTACATTTGCCGCTATAAGTTCACCGCTGCCACTTACACCTATGTATAAATTATATTGAGTTGCACCTTCAACAACATCCCAGGTTATAGTAACTTGCGCATCACCTGCTGTGGCTACAATACTGAGCGGAGCCACTGGCACTACATCAAGATCTGGTGGTACTATGGGTGCTGCTGCTCCACCGCAACCATAGCCAGCAATCACCAATGCAGAAAAAGCTGCGAGCGAAACTAACGTAAAATACCGCCAAAACTTTCCATCAATTTTTCTTACCAACTTAAAATCTCCTTTTACTCCCCACATCTGTTATTTAAATTTATGAGCATAATTTAATCATATTCATGGGCACCGATGGACCAGCCAGAAGTTCCATCACCTGTTCTGGTTAAGCCCAAAAGATCATCTATGAAATCCCAGCCAGCAGCAGCGCCATCTGCACCAGCAGTATCAAAGGTAAAATCGTCCAGAGTAAATCCACATCCAGCTAAGCTACTATCAAAAATATAACTAGCACCTGAGTCTAAACAACCTGAAACATCTTCAGAAATATTATTAGCCGCAGTGATTAGCTCAAGAGTAAGATCTAATTCCATATCGCCAACAGCTAAAATATCTCCATCACCATCTGCATCGTGATAAAGAGCTGTGCTGCAACTAAATAGATTGTTATTGTTGACTGCAGTAGGATCAGAATCTACCGTAATTTCGTAGATGCAATATTCATCACCTGTACCAGAAGAAAAAATTAGGTTATTCTCTATTATTGGCTGACTATCATCAATACGAATTCCATAACTGTCTGTTGTTCCTTGGCCAGCATCTATAATGTTGTTTCTGATAAGAGCTGTATTATCTCCAACCAATAAACCAGCAGTAATTAAGGCTGTTCCGCCAAATATGATATTATTTTCAATGACAAAAGCCCCCCCACCTACAGCAGCAATAGCCATGGTAAAGATCGTTGAAACTCCTCCACTAATAACATTATTTTGTATTGTGGCATTACTAGAACCAATATTGTACACACCCACACCCATAGTAGCATCTCCAGCTGAAATATTATTATTTCTTATTATTAGACTGGATCTATTACTACCCATTATACCATTACTAGTTGTTGTGCTGTTGCCACCGTCAATTGTGTTATTTTCTATGATGGGCGAACTATCATCACGATTATAAATACCATTGGTAGTTTCTGGGGCCTCACTATCATCTAAACCAATCATATTATTAGAAATTGTAGGTGAAGCATCGTCATGATTAAAAATAGCTGAAATTTCTCCTGCTCCACCGCCAATAATACTAAACCCATCTATTATTGTATCTGCTGATATTCCACTTCCATTTTCCACTGCACAGCTTGGATCACCACCTACCCCGCCAACAACACCTATATCTGCAATTACAGTTGGATGATCTACAATATTACGCACAGTCCAATTTGTGGGGGAGTAGCCTCCAAATAGAGAAACACCATCTACCATAATGATATGAGTATCTGTTGAGTGATCTACTTCATAGGTGCCTTCGGCCACATGAACTTCGGCAGCATTCCAGGTTCCACCACTAACAATAAGGTTAGTCTGGGCTAAGGTAATTGCTTCTCTTATGCTAGCAAAGGGATTGGCCATGGTACCATCGCCGATGCCACCGACTTTGACATAAACCACCTGCACACCAAAAGTTACAGTTAGAGTGGCCAGGGCATTACCTGCTAAATCGCTGGCTTCAATTACCAAGTTACCAGTTTCAATATTCCAATTAGCCACTGGAGAAATAGTTAGCGTGTCATTATCATTAGTAGTTGTTGACCACACTCCGCCATCACTGTCATCTGCCATAGTTCCTGCCAATGCAAGAGAGGCAGTGTCCATGGATTCATTAAAGAAGATAACAATACTTTGAGTGCGAATAACAGTTGTTTGATTCGCTGGAGTTACTGTTGCCTCGGGAACTGTTGTATCTCCTTCTGGAGCAGGTGTGGGATCAGGATCAGGCTCGGGAGCTGGCACTGGAACTGGACTAGGATCTGGATCTGAAACAGGGTCTGGATTTGGGGTTGAACCATCTACTGGAGCAGGAGTTGTAGTTTGTGCACTACCGCAACCAGCATTACCGCCAACAAAAGCGGTACTAGCTAGCAGTAAGACTAAGACCAGCATTAAAGATCTTGTAAGTAATAAATTTATTTTTTTCATAAAACCTCCTGGTTTTACATTTATTGTATTCTAATATAAGTTACGTGTTTGAATTAACTACATATAATTGGAATACGACGCATAATGCATCTTTATTTATTATCGGCTGTCTGTATGAAAAAGTTGCTATGAAAATAACATTATTACGACGTTGTTTTAAGTAAATAGCAGTCTCTTGGTTACTCGTCAACGTGATAGTATTTATGGCTAATGTATTCAACTTGAATGCTTTTATTAACCTGTTGTAATTGCTGTATTTTAGTAAAAAAACAGCATACTTGCTTCTGAAGCTATTTTATGTTCTAAGGCCTGCCAGTTATGGAAAAAACGTCATACGACATAATCGTAGTTGGGGCTGGGCATGCGGGATGCGAAGCTGCTTTGGCTGGGGCACGCATGGGCGCTTCAGTGCTGCTGATTTCCGGACGCCTGGATACTATTGCCCAAATGAGCTGTAATCCTGCTATTGGCGGGCTTGCTAAGGGACATTTGGTGCATGAAATTGATGCCTTAGGTGGGGAGATGGGCAAAATTGCTGATACCACTGGCATTCAGTTTCGTCGTCTAAATATGAGCAAAGGGCCAGCTGTGCGCGCCACTCGCTGCCAATCTGACCGCGCACTATATAGCCAGAAAATGCGCGAAACAATTCAGACGGAGCAAAATATTACTCTGCTTGAGGGAGTTGTGGAAGATCTGGTTGCTGAGAATAAGCAAGTAATTGGTGTGAAGGTTATTACCTGTCATCCCTCTGCAGTTTGTCATCCCTGCGAAGGCAGGGATCCAGAAGATGATAACAGACTGGATTCCCGCTTTCGCGGGAATGACAACATTTTTCGCGGGAATGACAACCACCAATTTCTTGGCAAGAAAATTATCATTACCACCGGAACTTTCCTGAATGGCCTGCTGCACTTTGGCCTGTCCCACCTCGAAGGTGGGCGGATAGGTGATTTTGCTTCTAAAGGATTATCCAATTCTTTGCGCAATTTGGGATTAACCTTGGGCCGTCTGAAAACCGGCACCTGCCCTCGCCTGGATATCAACACTATTGATTTTTCCAAAATGGAAGAACAAGCTGGAGATGAATTTGTGCCGCGTTTTTCTTTTCATAATCATGCGCCACTATTACCCCAGGTTTCTTGCTATATTACTTACACTAATCAACAAACTCATACGATAATAAAAAATAATTTGGACCGATCTCCTCTTTATCAAGGCAAGATCACTGGCATTGGCCCACGCTACTGCCCTTCTATTGAAGATAAAGTTGTGCGGTTTGCAGATAAAGAGCGCCACCAATTATTTATTGAACCAGAAGGGTTAACTACCAACTGGGCTTATGTAAATGGCCTGACCACTTCTTTACCTTTGGATGTGCAATATGAAATGTTAAAAACTATTCCTGGTTTAGAAAATGCTAAAATTTTGCAATCTGGTTATGGCGTGGAATATGATTTTGTGCCGCCAACGCAACTTTATCCTTCATTAGAAACTAAACAAATTAAGAATTTATATCTAGCTGGGCAGATCAATGGCACTTCTGGTTATGAAGAGGCTGCTGCCCAAGGCTTAATGGCTGCTATAAATGCGGTGTCAGCTATTCAAGGCAAAGAACCCCTGGTTTTGAAGCGTAGCCAGGCTTACATTGGAGTTTTAATTGATGACTTGGTTACCAAAGGCACTGATGAACCTTACCGTATGTTTACTTCTCGGGCTGAGCACCGCTTAGTTTTGCGCGAAGACAATGCTGACTTGCGCTTAACCCCAATTGGCAGACAAGTTGGACTAGTTAAAGATGACCTTTGGCAGGCTTTTGAGAGTAAAAACAAACAGATAGAACAAGCCAAAAACCAAATCTTAAAATCAGACGGACTAAAAAGAGCAGCCTTAACCTTGGAAAAGCAAGAATCCCTGGAAACCCTGCATCAGGCCTTAGGCTATGATTATTATGTTGTAGAAGAAGCTGCGATTGAGATCAAATATGAAGGTTATTTAAAAGTGCAACAACGCGCAATTGAACGCTTGGAAGATTTGGAAAGTTTTCACATCCCAGCACATTTTACTTATGAAAAAGTGCAGAGCATCTCTAATGAAATCCGCGAGAAACTTACCAAAATAAAGCCCTTAAATCTGGCCCAAGCCTCCCGCATTCCAGGCATCACTCCTGCGGCTATTTCCGTGCTCATGGTTTACTTGAAACGCTAAAACCAGATAGGCTAATTTCCGAGTTTTTGTTTATTTACTACCTATTTTTTTCAAAATTGGCGCATCCCATTCTAAAGCAATGCCAGTGCGTTTAACACCTTTCATTCTTTCCATAGCTGCACCCACAATTAAAGGCAAAGAAACTGATGGTTCAACAAAGGCCATGCTATGCGTGGCTTTTTTGGAAACCTTGCCCCAGCTAGTTGCTTCAGAAAGAGTTGAGCCAGAAAGACCACCCCAATGCGGAGAATCTGTAGTAACCTGAAGAGCATAGCGATGACCACCTGTATCTTGATCAAAAATATAAGCCATGACCACTGAATCATTAATATAATTTTTAGGCACACCACCTGCTACATAAAACGCCGCAGTTGCCGGTGACTGAACCACAATTTGGGTTAATTCATAGTTATCCTGAATAGAATCAATGGAAACACTTTCTCTTTTTTCCTTCAAACAACGATGGAGGTGCTCAGTTAAACCAATACCTAAGGAAGAATCATTAAGCGCTGGCGCAAAAATTGGCACACCTTTTCTGGCTGCTGTAGCTAGAATAGATTGATCATCTTCAATTGCCCAACCTAAAATCTCTAAAAATTGGCGACTTGAATAATTTTGAGGCTTAAGACTATCTGTAAAAGCACCTACTGAACAATCTAGCTGCCAGAACTTTTGCTCATCAACATAAGTATCGTAAATACGATCAATATAGAGATCTCTTAAAACTCTATCATCTGCTGTTGGTGAACCAACATAATGTTTGAAATTTTGCGATTGATACAAATCCTGATATAAAATTGCCCCAGTGGAAACAACCACATCCACCATATTATTGGCAATCATATCCCGAATAACTTTGCGCAAACCAGCTGCAATTAAAGGCCCGGCCAAACCCAGCATAATAGTTGGCCGGTCTGGATCTTTGAGCATTTTTTCATAAACATCAGCACAGGTTCCAATATTGCGAGCCTGAATAGAAGTTTTACCATAAGAACACACCAAATCATCTATGCTTTTAATTTTGCTTAAATCAAGTGCCTCTATATGTTTAGACAGTATTTCCTGTTTTTGCAACTTTTGCTCTGAACTCAATTCATCAAAATCAAAACTAGCCATTTTTTTTATTTGAAATTTCTTCTGTTCCTTCATCTTGCCTCCTCTTTTGTCATTCCTGCGAAAGCAGGAATCTAGATTTATATAATGAAACGAATTCCCGCCGTAGTCTATCCCTGCGAAGGCAGGGGCGGGAATGACAATGTATGTACCTAGTATTTAGTATCTAGAATATAGAATTGCAAATTGTTTATTGCTTGAAACAGGTTTGAGTGCTAGAATTTAAGCATGAGCAGATATTTTTGTATATTCATTTTAAGTATTTTCTGTTTTGGCCTTTGCCTAGCCTGCAACCAGAATCAGGACGAAACCTATTCTGATCTCACAGATGCTTTAACTAGATATGATGAAATTGAAATTGTGAAATTCGACCTTAGCGGAAGCGCAGCTTGTCAAGATTGTACAGAAAGAGGCATTACTCCAACAATGCTGCAGGTGGAAGTAGTTCCAGCTGGTGACTTAACCCACGTCATGGCTATGGATATCTTAAATAATCTGGGGCCATTTGCATTTCAGGGTTTAAAAGCAGAGCCAGGCAGCACACTCATCATCTATGGCGAACTTTTCTATGGCACTGGTGAGGCCCACCTAAATTCTTCCACTGAAGTCACTGTCCCAGAAGATGAGGACCAAACCATCTCCTGCATAATAAATTTCTAATCGACCATACATCAATTAGCTCTTGGCGAGAAGGTCTCTTTCCAGCTGCTTACAGGATGTGTCGGAAGGCTTGTTATGTTTTATGGGAAAGACTCTCGGCCAGGTCTTCTCACCTCCCTCAGGCTATTACGAAACTATTAGCTACTTAAGAGTTGTCGATCCGGATTCGCAGACCTGCCCTACGTCTTTCCAACAAAACTATCGTATCAACCTTCCAACACATCCTGCACGCAGCTGTTGGTATGTCCATCTCGCCCACACCAATTGCCACCTGGATCTCATATCATATCTTGGCAAAGATTATGTTACTATTGTGGTGTATTTAAAATTCCCGCAGGGGAAAAGGTCTTCAAAGCTTTTTTAGGCGCAAGCTTACGAAATAAGGGCGTATGAAGAGTTAAAATAGCGACTGTTTTTGCGAGTTAAAGGCTGACAGCGGCAAGACATTTAACTCGCTGTTTTTAAAAACAGCGCTATTTTAACGATGAATAGCCCGGTTTCGTGCGCCTG
>JBDRBB010000004.1:0-42231 GCA_043823065.1 Pseudomonadota bacterium
TGAAGAGTTAAAATAGCGACTGTTTTTGCGAGTTAAAGGCTGACAGCGGCAAGACATTTAACTCGCTGTTTTTAAAAACAGCGCTATTTTAACGATGAATAGCCCGGTTTCGTGCGCCTGCTTTGAAGACCTTTTCCCCGAGAGGGAATTTTTTAAATTGAGAGGAGTGGACATCATTTCAGTAAATCCACTTCGACGCCCTTTTCTTGAAAAAACTTTTTAAGATTTTTGGTGATGCGTTCTTCTAATTGGCGCACCCTTTCTTTAGTGATACCATATTCATTTGCGATTTCTTGAAGGGTGATGGGAATTTCGGCAACTAAACGATCGCGAAAAATTTTTAAATCTCTTTCATTTAAATTTTGGGCAAATTCTTCTAGACGCTTATGCAAAATATCCTGGGCCTCAGCTTGGGCTATTTTTTCATCTAAAGGAGTTTGTTCATCAGCAATAAAATCTTGCAGAATTGTTTCATGTTTCTCACCTTTTTGGTTTACAGGAGCTTGCAAGGCATATTCAGGTTGGGTTAGCCTTTTTTGCATTTCAATTATTTCTTTTTCCTTAACCCCTAACTTTTTGGAAAGCACTTGAGGCGTGGCATAAAAACCAAGAGCTTCTAATTTACTTTTTTCCTGCATTAAATTGTAGAAAAGTTTACGTTGCGCTTTGGTGGTGCCGATTTTAATCAAGCGAAAATTATCTAAAATATATTTTAAAATATAAGATTTAATCCACCATGTGGCATAATAACCAAATCTAGCGCCTTTTTCAGGGTCATAATTTTTTACCGCTTGCATCAGTCCCAAATTTCCTTCTTGGATTAAATCTAAAATATTTTGATAAGCATTGCGGTATTCCATGGCAACTTTCACCACCAGCTTCAAATGCGCTAAAACCAAAGCCTTAGCTGCTTCTACATCTCCTAGTTCATGATAGCGTTTTGCCAATTTTTGCTCTTGCTCAAGGGTTAGCACAGGATAGGAATGAACTTCTTGCAAATAACGTTGCAAAGGATCAGCTGGAATAAGTTGTGCGCTTTGTTTTTTGCTCATTGGGAAAACACTATTTTTCCATCTACAATAGTGTATAAAACCTTGCCTAACAGATGCCACCCGTTAAATGGCGTGTTGCGACTTTTAGATTTAAACTCTGAAGACTGAATGGTTACTGGAATTTTGGGATTAAAAATTACTATATCTGCAATATCACCCTTGCCAATGCTGCCGGCCTTTAAGTTAAATATTTGCGCTGGTTTGATAGTTAATGCTTCAACCATTCTTTTTAATGTTATTTTTTTATCATGCACCAGTTTTAAGCTTAGGGGCAAAGCTGTTTCCAGGCCAATCATGCCAAAGGCTGAATCTTCAAAACCAAGTTCTTTTTCAATAATATTATGTGGGGCATGGTCTGTGGCAATTGCATCGATAGTGCCATCAGCTAAACCTAAAATAACTTCATTTCTATCGTTTTCCGAACGCAAAGGAGGATTAACTTTAGTATTAGGATCATATCCATGCACAGCTTGTTCAGTTAAAGTGAAATGATGAGGAGTTGCTTCGCAAGTAACAGCAAGTTTTAATTTCTTGGCCTGACGAACCATCTCCACGCCGCCAGCAGTTGAAACATGCGCAATATGCAGATGTGCTCCAGTCAGGCTGCTCAAAAGAATATCTCTGGCAATCATGGCGTCTTCTGCAGCTGCTGGGATTCCTGCTAAACCTAATTCAGTAGAAGTTGCACCTTCGTTCATTACACCGTGGCCAGCTAAGCTCAAATCTTCCGCATGTGAGATAACTGGTAGATTAAAAGAAGAAGCATATTCCATAGCTCGACGCATTAAACTGGAATTCATCACTGGCCTGCCGTCATCAGAAACACCAACCACGCCGAAATTAGCTAGATCGCCGATATCAGCCAGGCTTTCGCCTTTCAAACCTTTGCTGATGGCGCCAACTGGATAAACTTTTACCAAACCAACTTGCCGGGCGCGTTGCAAAATAAAATCCGTAACAGCAGCGCAATCGTTAACCGGATTTGTGTTGGGCATGCAGCAAATTGAGGTAAAACCGCCTGCGGCAGCGGCTGCCGAGCCGCTGGCAATATCCTCTTTGTATTCCTGGCCAGGTTCTCTTAAGTGACAATGCAAATCGATAAATCCCGGAGAGACAATGGCATCTTTGGCATCTATAATTTCAACATCTTCAGATAATTTTTTGGCTGTGGTTAATTCTGCCACCTTCCCGTCTTTGATCAGTACATTGATTTTGGCATCAACATCATTGGCTGGGTCGATTACATGGCTGTTTATTATAAATAATTGTTTCATAATAGATTAAATTTCTAAATACTAATATCTAAATCCTAAACAAATCCAAAATTCAAATGACCAAAATTCTAAACACGGTAGTTTTGAACATTTGAATTTGGGTCATTAGAAATTGTTTAGAATTTAGAATTTCGGATTTAGAATTTTTCATTTAGCTCAATTCCTTACTATCTCCTATTAACAAGTAAAGCAAAGCCATGCGCACAGCCACGCCATTGGTGACCTGATTTAAGATTACTGAGCGGCTGCCATCGGCAACTTCCGCGGCTAATTCCACACCGCGGTTAACCGGGCCCGGATGCATTATGGTTAAATCGTCTTTGGCTGTAGCCAACTTGGTATTATCAATGCCAAAGTATTTGGCATATTCGCGCAAGTTTGGGAAAAGATGTTCGTTCACCCTTTCCTGCTGAATGCGTAATAAGATAAGCACATCTAGTTTGGGAATCATTTTTTTAATATCATGATAAACCGTAACCCCAAAAGTTTCAATGCCTGGAGGAATTAGGGTTTTGGGACCACCTATCAAAACTTGCATACCCATTTTTTTGAAAAGTAGTATTTCGGAACGCGCCACTCTGGAATGTAAGAGATCGCCGATGATACCCACAGTTAAACCCTGCATTTTACCTTTAACGTCTTTAATAGTTAGCAAATCTAGCAAGGCTTGAGTTGGATGCTCATGACAACCATCACCAGCATTAATCACGTGGCTCTTAATGTTTTCAGCAATCATTTGCGGAGCGCCAGACATGCTGTGACGAACAATGACAATATCTGGTTTCATGGCTTCCAGATTTTTCATGGTGTCTAAAAGGTTTTCCCCTTTTTTCATGGCACTGCCGGATTTACTGATGTTTACTGAGTCTGCAGATAATCTTTTTTCCGCTAATTCAAAAGAAACCCTGGTTCTGGTGCTGTCTTCAAAAAAGCAGTTAACAACAGTTTTGCCTCTTAATGTAGGCACCTTTTTGATTTTTCGCTCAGATATTTCCTTAAAAGATTCTGCAGTCTGCAAAATAGTTAATATATCTTTTTTACTCAAATCGTTTATGGAAATAATGTGTCTAGTTGAAAGTTTCATGTTGATCGTTGTCATTCCCGCAGAGGCGGGAATCTAAATTGTATACATGCTGGATCCCCGTTTTCGCGGGGATGACAAAGCATATGCTGCACTCGCAATGATAATACTTGCGTCTCATTGCTCTCTAATATACACCGCGTTTTCGCCATCAATTTCTTTTACCAAAACTTTGATGTTTTGATTTTGCGTGGTTTTCACACATTTGCCTACGTAATCTGCTTGAATGGGTAGTTCTCTCCAGCCCCTGTCAATTAAAGCCATCAGGCGAATAAACCTAGGCCGACCAAAATCAATTAAAGCATCCATGGCCGCGCGAATAGTGCGACCAGTATATAGCACATCATCAACTAAAATTATTCCTTTACCGCTGATGCTAAATGGCAATTCGGTTGGATTAACCACAGGTTGTTCGCTTACTTCAGATAAATCATCCCGATAAAGATTGATATCTAGCGAACCCATTTCAATTGGTTTATTTTGCACAGATTTAATTTTATCAGCCAGCATGTGCGCTATTGGCACGCCTCTGGTTCTAATCCCAACTAAAGCGACATTTTCTGTATTATCAGCCACAATATCTTTGGCCAGTTTGAGCAGGATTTTTTCTATTTCTTTATCTGCTAAAAGTATTTTACCTTTCATAAATTCCTCTAATGAATCCAGCGGCCAAACTCATGCCAACGAATGCCGCCCTGGTCTTTGTCTAAAGATAACCAGACAAACATGGCTTTGCCTTTAACATTTTCTGCTGGTACAAAACCCCACTCACGGCTATCTGCGCTGTTATCACGATTGTCACCCATTACAAAAAAATGACCTTCTGGGACTTCAAATTCTCTGGTTGGACGCCAAGCAGCTTTTTCATATTGCACTAAATGTTCAATGTGATTGTTGTCCTCTTCAAGAAAATCATAACTTAAATAATCTGGGGCATAAGGAATATGCTTTACCGGGCCGTTATCTGTTAGAAGCCATCTTTTATTCTGCGGATCTTTTTGAACTTGCACTAATTTATGTGACACAAGTTGATCATTAACAAAAACACTGCTCCCATCTAAACGGATTTTATCTCCAGGCAAGCCAATCACTCTTTTGATAAAATCTTTGCTCTCGTCCACTGGATATATAAAAACAATAACATCCCCTCTTTTTGGTTCTTGAAATTGTAAAAAATGAGTTTTGGTAAATGGAATACGCAAGCCATAGATAAATTTATTAACAAAGATATGATCGCCAATGGAAAGTGTTGGCAACATTGAACCAGAAGGAATTTTAAAAGCTTCAATAATAAAAGCTCGTATAAAAAGAGCAATCAAGGCTGCAACTAACAAAGCCTCAACGTATTCACGAACTACGTGCTTTTTTTTCTTTTTATCAAGGGTGTTATTGCTCATTGTTCATTCAGGACCACAATAGTTTCCACATGTTCTACAGATTCTAATTGATTTTTATATTTCATAGCTTCATCTCGATTGGCAAAACCGCCTAATCTAACTCTATACCAACGTCCACGATCAGGAATGTCTGCTATCATGAGATAGGCTGGATAACCTCTGTTTTTCAATTTATTAATCATAGCATTGGCTTCATTAATTTGCTGATATGAGCCTATTTGCAAGGCATATTTAGAGTTGGTCGCTGACTTAATGCGAATCGGCGCTGCCTGATCTGAGTCTGAATTAGTTTCAACCTGACTTACTTGCCTAAATGGCATGGTATTATCCACAGATTCAGTTGGCATATCTTCGGCAACTGGCTGAGTTTCCTCTTCTGGATATTGCTGAGGCTGCTCAGGTTGTTCAGGTCCTTTTAGAATTTCTTGCAAACGCTGTTTTAGCTCTGGTGTTTCTGCTTGTTTAACCAAATCTTTAGCCATAGCTTGCACTTCTGGATCTTCTGTTTTTGCCACTTTAAGTACAGGTTTTTCTCCTACAACGATTGGTTCTTGAGTGGCATAAGCTGTTTGATTAAAACCCAGAATCTTTGGACCAAAACGCGCGCCTAAATAAAACACAAAAAAGATAGTAAAAACTTCCAGGATTAGCAGCGCAAAAAACTGGCCAAAGGTAAACCGACAAAAAAAACCATCACTGCTGCCCTCTTGGTTAATTTGCCTTCTAGGGCTGGGATAGCGATTAACTTCCTGATTATCTTCAAACATGGGATTCATTTTCCCTCTTCATTTGTTCTGGGGCAGAAATGCCCAAAACTCTTAAAGCATTTTGTAACACAATTTGACAACTTTTCAAGAGGAACAGTTTAGAATTTGTGATATTTTTATTTTGAGTCAAAATTATATATCGTTCGTCTTCTTTGGCCTTACTATAATAGCCTTGAAAACATTTTGCCAGTTCTAAAAGATAAAAAGTTAAATGATGTGGCTCTAAGGTCAAGGCACATCTGCTTAAAACACTTGGATATTCGCCTAACATGCGGGCCAGATTCACTTCCTCTGGCAGATTTAACTGAGTTAGATCTACCTGGTTAAAGTCAGGACTAATGCCCTTTTCTTTGGTTTTGGCAAACACGCTGCAAATTCTGGCATGCGCATATTGAATGTAAAAAACCGGGTTTTCAGCAGTTTCTTTTTTAGCCAGTTCCAGATCAAAATCCAGTTGAGCAGTATGCGAGCGCATCAAAAAGAAATAGCGACAAACATCTTTGCCTACTTGTTCGCGAACATCTTGCAAGGTTTCATAGGTAGCTGAACGAGTGGACATAGAGATAAGTTCGCCAGCTCGAATCAGATTCACCAGCTGAATTAAGACTATGTTTAAACTATCTTTAGGATGACCCAGAGCCTGCACCACAGCCTGCATGCGCGCAACATATCCGCCATGATCTGCTCCCAAAACATCTATAATACGCTGAAAACCACGATCATATTTATTTTTATGATAAGCAATATCTGTGGCAAAATAGGTTAAAGCGCCATCGCTTTTTTTGAGTACCCGGTCTTTATCATCCCCAAATTGGGTGGATTTAAACCACAAAGCTCCATCTCTCTCCTCCAAGGAGTTGTGATTTTTTAACTCTTGCAAGGCTCTTTCCACTGCAGCATCTGTATGTAGGTGATTTTCGTAAAAATATTCATCATGAATCACACCAGTTGCTTCTAAATCCAGCCTGATTTCATCTAAAATCTTGTCAGCAGCATATTCTCCACAAAATTCAATAGCTTGAACCTCTGATAACGATTCAATTTTATGGGCAGAATGATTTAGTAATTCTTGGGCTATATCTATTATATAGTTGCCTTGATAACATTCTTCAGGAAATTCTATTTTTTGGCCTTTAAGCTCTAAAAGACGCAAATAAATGGATTTGCCTAAGGTTTGAATCTGATTTCCTGCATTATTAACATAATATTCTTTGGTTACATCATAGCCTACTTCTTTAAGAATATTGGCTAAAACATCGCCATAAACCGCGCCTCGGCCATGACCAATATGCAAAGGGCCTGTTGGATTAGCGCTGACAAACTCAACCTGCACTTTTTGGCCTTGTCCTAAATTTTGCAGACCAAATTTACTATCTTGATTAATTATTTCATTTAATTGTTTAAGATAAAGCCCTGGTTTAATGACAATATTTATAAAACCGGGTTTGGCTATATTCACTGATTCTATAAAATCATTATCTTTCGGAATGTTATGAGCAATAGCTTGAGCTATTTGTAAAGGATCTTTTTTTAATTGAGAAGCCAAAATCAAGGCAATATTGCAGGCTAAATCACCATGTTCTGACCTCTTTGGCTTATCAATAATAATTTCTGGAATAATATCCAGTTCAAACAACTTTGCCTTAAGGCAAGTTTGAATGGATGTTTCAAATAAAGGTTTAAGCTGATCTGCTAACATGGCTGGTATCTATATCTATTTATTATAAAAAAAACAAGAAAGGAATTTATGGTCCGACAATAACCGTACTCAAGCCCTGAGGATGGAGATATTTGCCAGCTGCCCTTTTTACATCCTCCAGGGTGACTTTTTCAGTTTCTTGGCGGTAAATGTGCCAGTAATTTTCTGGATAACCATAAAAATGATAGCGAGCCTGATGCAAAACAATTTTATAAGAATTATCAAAACTAAAGATCAATTGGTTTAAGACCATACGCTTGGCAAAATCAATTTCTTCTGTAGTAATATCTTCCCCTTTGGCCATAGTTTCCAGATGTTTTTGAATTAGAGCCAACACTAATTGGGTATTTTTAGCCTTGGTATCAACTTCTACGCTAAATAATCCATAATCAGTACTGGCGTTAAAATCCGAAAAAATGCTGTAAGCCATACCGCGTTTTACTCTAATATCAGCCATGAGTCTGCTCTTGAATGGCGCGCCGCCTAAAATAATATTCATGATATTCAGGGCGTATTTATCTGGATTGTCCCGTTTAATTCCCAGATGACCTGTTTCAATATAGGCCTGAGTCAGCTTACGCTTGATCTGCTTTGTTTGCTTGGAAAATTTCAGTTCAACATTAGGTACGCTGGGAAAATTAACAGGATCATTGGCTAAATCTGTAGTAAGTTTTTTAATTGTAGCCAATAATTTTTGCTGATTAAAATCACCAGCTGCATAAACAATCATATTGCCAGGCCGAAAATAATCAGCATGAAACTTTTGCACATCTGCTTGAGTTATGGTTTGCACAGATTCTGGAGTTGGTTGTCTGGCCCAAGGATTGGTTTTACCATAAACAAGTTGTTTAAATTCTCTGCTGGCAATTTGTTCTGGATAATCATCTTCTCTTCTCAAGGCTTCAATGATTCGCAGTTTTCCCAATTGCAGACGATTTTCATCGAAACTCGGTTTAAACAAAATGTCAAAAAAAATCGGCAAAGCTTGATTGAAATCTTTGGCCACAACTTTAAGACTAGCATTGCCCATTTCCCGATCAATGCTAGTGCTGATCTTAGCAGCCAAGTCCTCTAAAATAATATCGAGTTCTTCTGGAGTTTGATTTTTTGTGCCACCTGTGCGCATGGTCATTCCAGCAAGAGTGGCTAAACCTGTTTTATCTGAGGGTTCATAAATGCTGCCCACTTTGGTAATGACACCAAGTTGCACCAAAGGAATTTCATGATCTTCTAAAAAATAATAACGCAAACCGTTTGGCAATTCGCCTGAAGTAATGGCTGGTTCCTCAAATTTAGGCAGAGGTTTTTTTTCTAGCTCAACTATTTCTGGAGTGATTGCTTGGGCTGCTGGAACCCATACAAGAAGCAATAAAAGTGCTAAAAGAATGTCATTGCGAGCGCAGCGAAGCAATCCCTGTAGCGTACTGGATTGCTTCGTCACTTCGTTCCTCGCAATGACAAACTTTATCATATACATTATTTCTTAACTCGCTCTACCTCAGTTAAATTGTTATCTGTAAAATATTTTTTTGCCACGCGTTCAATATCATGAATATTAACTTGCTCAATTTTCTTGGGATATTTTGGTAAAAGTTTCCAGTCTCCAAATATGGTTTCAAATTGAGCCAGCTGCATTGCCAGACCATCATTGTTTTCCATGGAATAGATAATAGTGGCAGCAACATTGTTGCGTACGCGCTCTAATTCTTCTTCAGAAACAGGTTCAGTTTTTAGTCGGTTTAACTCTTCTTTAATTTTTTGGCTTAGTTCAGTTAATGAATGAGATTTAGTCGGTTCCGCAAAGATGAGAAAAAGATTATCAAATCTAGAACCAGGATAACTATTAGAACAGTAAATATCACTGGCAATTTTTTCTTGATAAACCAATCTTTTTTGTAAACGCGAAGTTGGACCATGGCACAAAATTACTTCAATCACATCAAAGACAAATTCATCTGGGTCTGGCAAGGTTGATTTATGATAACTCATAGCCAAAGCTGGTTCAGCATCAAATTTTAGAGTATGTTGCCCACTTCCTCCGCTTTTAAAAAATGATTTCATTTTTGGCACATCAGCTTGAGGAATAATTTCAAAATATTTGGCAATTAATTCTTGAGCTTGTTTTAGATTAAAATCACCAACTAAAACACCAACCATATTAGAAGCAACATAATATTTTTGATGAAATTGACTGGCATCTTCCACAGTAAAGCTGGAAACATCGCTTAGTTCACCTATGATTGGCCAGGCATAAGGTCCTTCATTATAGGATTTATCCAGCAAAACTTCTAACATCTTTCCCACTGGATTATTTTCAATGCTGTTTCTTCTTTCCTCTAAAACCACATCTCGTTCAGTATAAAACTCATCAAAAACTGGTTCAGTTACTATTTGAGACATAATATTCAGCCAAAGACCCAATTTATTGCTGGGCATACTGGCATGGTAGGCAGTTACATCTTTACTGGTAAAAGCATTAAGATCAGCAGCCCCGTTCCTAGACATAATTTCCCAAATTTCATTAGGACCAAGTTGGCTACTCCCCTTGAAAGCCATATGTTCGAACATATGAGCTAAGCCAGTTTTGCCAGGCTCCTCATCAGCACCACCAACCCGAAGCATAACCACTCCGGAAAATACTGGCGCTTGATTTCTTTGCACCAATAGCCAGCGCATACCGTTTTTCAGCTTAAATTCTTTGACTTTATTTTTTAAGTTAAAAGCATAGGTTTGAACACTTAAAGCTAAACTTAAGGTAATTATTAAAACTGTAAGAAATGTTTTATGCTTTCTCATGTAACTTGTTAATTTTGAAACAAATTTAACTATATTAGATTCCCGCTTTCGCGGGAATGACTACAATATATCTGAATTTTTAGCCCAATAGCCAATACACCGGTAAATTAATTTAGCCAGAAAAAAATCTGAAGCATGATGGCCTGGTTCTGGTTTTAATTCGACAAAATCATAACCAATGATCTGTTTACTTTTTGAAATCTCAGCTATTAAATTGGTAACTTCCCACCAATCTAGGCCACCTGGTTCGGGTGTTCCTGTATCAGGTAAAATTGAGGAATCAAAACCATCAACATCAATAGTTATGTATACTTTTTCAGTTTTTATAGCTTGAATTGCTTGCTTTATCCAATTTGGATTAGTTTTAATCTGATGAGCAAAAAAAATCGGTAATTGCTTTTCTTTAACTAATTCTGCTTCGGGTTTTGATAGGTTGCGAATACCAACTTGCACTGCTGGAACCATTTCTCGAACTCTAGCCATGGCGCTGGCATGAGACAACTTGCTCCCTTCATATTCTTCACGCAGATCAGCATGAGCATCGATTTGAAGCACTGTAAAGGTTTTATGCTGGCTTAGGATTGCTTTAATAATGGCTGGGGTAATACTATGTTCGCCACCAATTACCACAGGTAGTTTTTGATCTTTAACAATTTGCGCAACCTTTTCCTGAATTTTTTGCAAGCTTTTTTCATGATCAAGACTTTCAAAATTCAAATCTGGCAAGGTTGAAATACCTATTTTATAAGTTTCAACTTCTAGAACTTCATCGTAAAACTCAACTTGGGCGGAAGCTTCTTCAATAGCTTTAGGAGCCCTGGCAGTGCCTTTAGCATAACTGGTGGTTTCCTCTAAGCCAGCAGGCAAAATTGCCACTTTAGAAGTACTATAATCAGAATATTCTTGAGGTAAGTCAAAATAGCTCATGGAACGAAAATTGCCCCAGCAACCACAGTGGTCCAATTTCCATTTTTATCGCCAATTGCTGATTGAGTGCTATTCATGGTTTTGACAATTTCAGCGCTGATTGTCCATTGGCCTTTACGTTCGTTCCAAGACGCATCTGGATCAAAATTAACACCCAAAATTGTGGCTAACATCTCTGCTGCTAAATCTTCAGCATAGTCTCCAGCTTGTTGCTCTGGTTGGCCAAAACTATGATGTTCTGAGATATAGCCATAATGATCATTATTGGCAGGTATAGCCAAGCCCACTGAAGAGGCGATTAATCGATGAGGTTCATTTGTTGCGTTGTCGGATAATACACAATAAACGATTTGACCTGATTTTAACTGAGGCACACCTTCAGCTGGTTTGATCAATTTACACCTTGGGGGAAAGATACTGGAAACTCGTACTAAATTATATGGAGCGATATTGGCTCGTCTTAAAGCTAATTCAAAACTTTGTAATTTTTCACGATGCACCCCTACCCCTTTTGTAAAAAAAACCTGAGTTGGTACTTGGTTGGGCATTTCTTTCTCCTTTCACGCTTCACAGCAGGTTAAATGTTAATTAATAAATTGAAGTGCGCTTAACATATAATGTATGGGTACACAAGAAAAAATATGGATGTGCTGAAAAAAAACAAAACCTGTTGGTATTGCCAACAGGCCTGTTCTACAGCTTATATTTCAAACACTTATTTTTTCTTCTTTTTGCTGACTTTTTTCTTTTTACTAACTTTCTTTTTCTTTGCTGGAGCTTTTTTCTTTAATACTTTCTTTGTCACTTTCTTCTTCTTTACCATCTCCCCTCCTTTGTTAAAATGTTTATGTTTTTCTTAATTACCTAACATCAATTTTACAAAATTGTCGTATTAACGTCAAATCATTTTTCATAATTTAAATATAATTATGACAAATTCTAATATCTAATTTCTAAATTCTATACAAATTCAAAATTCGAATATTCAAATGATTAAAGCTTTTCTATTTTGAACTTTTGAATTTAGGTATGCAGTATGCGCAGAGCTGCGCAGGCTGCGCCAAAGCCATTATCAATATTGACTACAGTGATGCCTTCTGCACAACTATTTAACATTCCCAGTAGCGCTGAAACACCGTTTAGGTTGGTGCCATAACCAACACTGGTTGGAACAGCAATAATTGGACAAGCAATTAAACCACCTACTACACTGGGCAATGCCCCTTCCATGCCCGCAATGACAATGGCGCAATCAACCTGACTGATCTCTTTGGCTACTGAAAGCACTCTATGCAGTCCAGCAACACCAACATCATAGTATCTGTTGGCTTCAATGCCATAAAACTGAGCGGTTATTCTGGCCTCTTCAGCTACAGGTACATCTGCTGTGCCAGCACACAAAATTGCCAGCTTAGCTTGATTTGAAACAATTTCATGATTAATCAGCTGAAAAGTTTTGCTGACTGGGTCATATTTCACCCTGGTTTGACTATTAAAAGCAGCTTGAATTGCTTCCCCAATTTCTGAAGCAACTCGTGTGCCTAACACATTTGCTTTTTTGCCAACTAATTCCTGGCAAATTTTCAAAATTTGTTCCTGGGATTTGCCTTGGCAAAAAATGGTTTCTGAAAAATTGTTGCGTAAAGGCCGATGCTTATCAAATTTGCAAAAATCCAGGTCTTGAAACGGGAGATCTGCCAAATTTGTAAGAGCCTCATCAATAGTGAATTCCCCTTTTTTGACTTTTAACAAAACCTGTTCAATCTGTTTCTTGTTCATTTAATACCTCTGAGACTTTTTATTTCATTTGAAGTTAAATGACGCCACTGTCTTGCCCGCATCTTACCCAAGTTAATTGGGCCATGCGCAGTTCTTCTGAGGCGCAAAATTTCCAAGCCAACTTTTTCACACATCCGTCTAATCACCCTGTTTTTGCCTTGAGTAATGCTGATTTCCAACCAACTGGCAGCATCTCCTTGTTTGATCAATTTAAGACTTAGGGGCACGATCAGGTCCCCATCTATAATAATACCTTTAGTTATTTTTTCCATTATCATTGTTGATGGACAGCCCTTAACTTTGACTTCATATACCTTGCTTATTTCATGCTTGGGATGAGTTAGGATATTTAGCAATTCACCGTCATTGGTCAGCAAAAGCAGGCCTTCTGAATTAAAATCTAGCCGCCCTACTGAATTTAGGGATTTCTTCCACTTTTTTAAATTATCCCAAACAGTTGGTCGATCCTGAGGGTCTTCTTTGGTAACCATTTCTCCACGCGGCTTGCAATATGCCAAATAGATGAGTTTGTCTGGTTGGCGCAGTACATAGCCAAGCACCTGAATTTTATCCTGCTCAGGATCTACCTTGGTGCCCAAAATAGTTACTTTCTGGCCATTAACACTAACTTTGCCCTGGCTAATTAATTGTTCAGCAGCGCGACGTGAAAGCTCAGTTTTCTGGGCTATTAACTTCTGGAGGCGGATTGGTTTCTTGTTCATCTGTTTTTGCTTTAGGAAAGATTTCTTTTTCCAGCTTTCTTAATTCTTTGATATTGTCTTCTATGCTATCTAAAATTTCATCGCCAGCATCATTGATGGATTCTGCAGTTTCCAGAGTTTCGGTTTCTTCCTCTTCATTTTCAGTAAGCTTTTCTTCAGGAACAGGAAAATTGGCTTCCAGTCTTTCAGCAGCCAGTTTAAATTCATTTTGAGACACGGTTTCCACGCGTTTTCTGGCCAATTCTTCAATATCAGCCAAGGGCGGTAAATCTTTTAAGCTATTTAAGCTGAAAAGTTCTAAAAAAGCCTGGGTTGTGCCGTAAATTAAGGGTTGGCCAGGTTCATCTCTGCGGCCTAAAATACAAATCAGATTTCTTTCCAGCAAAGTTTTTATCACTCCACCAGCATCAACACCTCGTATTTCCTCAATTTCAGAGCGAATTAGCGGCTGACGATAAGCAATAATAGCTAAGGTTTCCAAAGCAGGTTGGGAAAGCCTGACTGGTTTAGGCGCAGCCAGTTTTTGGATCCAGGTGGCATTGCTGGGTTTGGTTCGAAATTGAAATCCACCAGCTATCTCCACAATTTGTAAACCTCGGGCGGGATTGTTGTTGATGTCTTCTTTTAAGGCTTCCAAACAAGTTGTTACTTCTTCTTTATTTATACCTGCTTCTTCAAAAAGGGTTAACAATTGTTTGAATGAAATTGGTTCTTCTGAAGCAAAAATTAAAGATTCGATTGCAGATCTGATTTCAGTGCCCTGCATTTAGACCTCCTCTCCAATGTTCAACATCTCTCCATCCTCAATTTTTTTCATTACACCTTTAACGCAAATTGAAGAAGCGTAATCTGGCTGGTAAATATGGATTAATTTTAAACGAGTCATTTCCAAAAGGGCTAAAAAAGTTATCACAACATTATAACGAGTTAAGGGCTTTTCCATAAGATCTTCAATCATGATTACTTCGCCCTGGTTAATTAGGTCAATTAGCTGACGAATACGATCATTCACGCTGATGCGGTCAACCATGACATTATGAAACTGTTCTTTGGGAATGCGAATTAAGATTCTGGCAAAAGCATCTAGCAGTTCATAAACATCTGTTTTACGCAACTCAGCCTGGAGCTGATCTTCAAAACTTTCCCTTACTGAGCTGGCAATGCCCAGCAGATAAGTATCGCGATTTAATTGAGGTTGATCTAAAAGAGATTTTGCAGCTTCTTTATAGCGCTGATATTCCAGTAAACGCCGCACTAGATCAGCTCTTGGATCTTGGGCATCTTCATCTTCTGCCAGCTGATCTTGAGGAAGTAGCATTTGGGATTTGATATAGGCCAGCTCAGATGCTGTAAGCAGAAAGTCGCCTGCTAAGTCAATGTTCATCTCCTGCAGAGAATCTAGATATTTTAGGTATTCTTCTAAAATAAAAGCAATGGGGATATCTGTGATATTAAGATCATTTTTTTTGATCAGATACAGCAGAAGATCCATGGGACCCTCAAACACTTCCAGATTAACCCGATATTCTTGGTTCATAAATAATCTAGCCCCATAGCTTCTCTGACTCTTTCCATCATTATTTCTGCTTCTTTCATGGCTTTTTGGGCGCCGTTTTTGGCTATTTGGAACAGTTCTTTGCCCTGGGCCAAATATTTCTGGCGTTTCTCCTGCATTGGCTGCCAAAAAGCAACTGCATTTTTGATGCATTCTTTTTTGCAATCTACGCAACCAATACTGCCCTGGCGGCACTCTGCTTCAATTTCTGCAATTCTTTCAGGTTTAGTATATAGCTGGTGATAGGCAAAAATATTGCAAACTTCAGGATGACCAGGGTCGTTTTTGCGTTTGCGCGCAGGATCAGTAATAGCCTGCATCATTTTTTGGGCAATAGTTTGTTCATCATCAGCAATAAAAATGGCATTATTAAAACTTTTGCTCATTTTGCGACCATCTAAGCCAGGAATACGAGGAGTTTTGGTTAATAAAGGTTGCGGCTCAACAAATATCTCTTTTTTGGTTATATAATGAAAGCGCCGCACTACTTCTCTGGAAAACTCGATGTGTGCGACTTGATCCTCTCCTACTGGTACTTTGAGAGCCTTATACATGATAATGTCTGCTGTTTGCAGCAAGGGATAACCCAAAAAACCATAGTTAGAAAGATCTTTGCCGCTCATTTGCTGTTGCAAATCTTTATAACTAGGAACGCGCTCTAGCCAGCTGATTGGGGTAAGCATGGCCAAGGCAAGTTGCAATTCTGTATGCTGCGGAATTTGGGATTGAATAAAGATTGTGCTTTTTTCAGGATCTAGGCCTGCAGCCAAGAGATCAGCAATAATTTCTAATGTAGCTGGTTTAATTACTTCCACATTATCAAATTCACTGGTTAAGGCATGCCAATCAGCAATAAAATAAAAGCATTCATATTCAGATTGCAGTTTTACCCAATTTTCCACAATGCCAAAATAATGGCCCCAATGCAGCTTTCCGGTTGGTCTGATTCCACTGACAATTCGTTTCATAAAAAATCCTTAAGGTAACAAAATCGAAGCAATTAACATAACTGGATAAAAGATATATTTTAAGAATCCAGTAACAAATAATACTAATAAAATTATCAGGCCATAGCGTTGAAAACGATCAAATGCTGGCACTGCTGATTCAGGAATTAAACCTCTTACCACTGAGCCTCCGTCTAATGGCCCTAAAGGCAGTAAGTTAAAACAACCTAAAACCAAATTTAAGATCACGCCCATTTGAAAAATGCTATAGACAGCGCCAATAGCCTTAGGCCAAAAGCCGCCAGGCACTAACATGCTTTGGGGCACTTGGGGAATTAACCAAACCAGTAGATGGGTAAGCAAGGCAAAACCCAAGGCCAAGACAAAATTGCTGATAGGTCCAAAAGCGCCTACCCAAAGATTATCTTTGCGGGCATCTTTAAAGTTATAAGGATTCACTGGTACAGGTTTGCCCCAACCAATAACAGGAGCGCCAGTTAAGATGCCAAAAATTGGCAAAAAAACCGTGCCAATTAAGTCTAGATGCGGCAAAGGATTTAAGGTTACCCTGCCCATGAACTTGGCAGTTGGATCACCAAATTTGTGCGCAACAAAGCCGTGAGCTGCCTCATGAAAACTTAAGGAAAATAAAAATAAAGGGTAAAATAGTAATAATTCTATGATCCTAGCCTGCATAGGTTTTGACTGGTAGCAAAGAAAAGCGGTATAGTCAATCAGATCATGAGCTTAGATTGCATCTTTATGCACAATAATGCGTTGATTGACAAAGGTGTAATACAACAAATGTTTGAGTCGATAGTTAAATAAGATGAAACCAACCAATAAAGCAATGGCACACCCAATTAAGTAACCATAACCATAATAGCTGCTACCCCATTGAATGGAGAGTAGAGAAAAAAATAGATTTCCCAGGAAAAAAGATAAACTCATCATTAAGGCATCCATTCTAAAATCAAAATATAACATCAAAAGCAGCAAAGGCAGAAGCATGGCTTGTAGAAAGGTGGCTAAAACCACAACCTGGAAGACCGTCACGCTCATGGAAGCCATGCCCACATATTTATATATATAAGGAGCAATAACAATAGCAATTAAAGTGATCGTACCTTGGAAAACAATTAAACGGCCTAAGCTAAGATAAAGGTCTTTGACAATATTTTTGCGGCGCTCTTCCAAAGAAAAATATGGATGTTCATCTAAAATACATAAAAAATATTTTTTATAATGCACGTAAAAACTGGTTTCAATGCGGATAGTAACCATGGCTAAGGCCGGCACAATAAAAAGATAAGCCAAAAAAACTGGCGTGTCATATACGGTTGAGGCATATAAGAAGCCGTGAATATGCTCATTTGTTTGTTTGGAAAACCAGAAAACAAATTTATCTGCCCAAATTCCGGCATTATAGAAAGTGGCGATAAAAGCCAAAGCTGTATATTTTCTAAAATAGCTTAAAAAATATAATTCCAGGCCCTTGCGATATTCAAATTCTGTGAATATCTGCACGATTAACAGTACGACTAACAGAACTTGCCCCATGGTAAAACCAGCAGCCAAGCCAAACAGGCCGTAATATTTGCCTAAAAAATAACCGGCTATAATACTCAATAAAGAGCCAATCATAAAAGAATGAACAATTCTTAAAAATTCTTTGGCTGCAGAAAGTAAAATCATGGCAATCCAAATTACCCCGATATTTATAAATAAGATTATGCAGATTATTTCCGTGCCAAAACCAAGAGTAATGAAATATGTGCCAATAAAACCAATGACAGCATGAACAATGATGGATCCGCAAATTGCGCCAACAAATGCCGGAATTAAGGCCTGAAAATCTTTAACAAAGATTCGATCGGCAATATAACGAGTTATAATCATCTGTGCTGCCGAGGAAGTAACTAAAGATATCCCGTAGATATACACCACCAAGGTTCTAAATATGATTATATCTTTAACCGCCAAGTGCCCTAATGATAATATACTGAGAATGGCTATGGAAAAAACGGTGAATAAGACAGGCCCTGAAGTTACCACTCCTGAATAGGCATATCCTTCCAATAAATTCAGATAGGAATTTTTAGATAGTATTTTTTCTAAGCGAAAACCGATTCCTGCCATTTTACTCCTTAAATAAATTGCTCATATAAATTTCTATAATTTATAATCATATCTTTTCTATGATAATATTTTTTTACGCGTTTTTGTCCTGCATCAGACATGGCATAATAAGTTTCATCGTCATTAAGTAGTTTAATCACTGCTTTAGCTGTATCTTCCGGAGCATAAAATTTGGTGACAATTCCACTGGGACCAAGATTTCGGTCCTCTTCTGTGATTCCTTCTAAAAGTTCTCGGCAAGATCCAACGTCAGTCACAACCATAGGTATTCCACACGCCCCTGCTTCTAAAATTACCAAAGGCTGCGCTTCGCTAATACTGGTTAATAAAACTAAATCAATCATTGGATAATATTTTTTCATATCAACATGACCGGTAAAGATCACATTTTTTTCCAAACGCATCATTTTAATCAGTAAAGCGCATTCCTGGTAGTACTGAGATTCTTCTTCTTGAGGTCCAATCAGCAAGATTTGTAAGTCAGGAAATTCCTGAACAATAATTTTACAGGATTTGATCAAGGTTTTGATGTCTTTAATAGGCACAATTCTGCCAATATACGCTATAGTGCGTCGCTTGGCCTTCTTCGGTCTATTTTTGGCAATATCGGCAAAAAGCTCAATATCCACACCATTGGGAATTATCGAAATAATATCAGGATTGGCTCCGTCTGCGATTTCATAATTTTTATTTCCTTCATACAGGGTGGTTATTTTATCCGCATAAGAATAGGTTAGTTTGCTCATCACGCCAAAATATTTCATCCACCACTGCTTAAAAAAACTAAGTTCAGGCAAAGCTTTGACAAAATCATGTTCAATTTCATATAGCCAAGATGCCTGGGCAATCTCGATCCGGCGTTCCTTGGTATAAATGCCATGTTCGGTAGCAATCATGTTACTGTTAAACTTAATCTTGGAAAGAGCCGCTAATACGCCTGCATATCCTGTGGATATTGTATGATATAAAGGTGAAGGTGGAATAGTTGTTTTCAAAAGTTGAATAAGCGGCAAAAAAGTAAAACGATAATTCCAGAAAAAATCCAGGAAACTAATGGTTTGATCAGTTTGGTCATAGAGTTTTCTGACTGATTGCCAAAAATCCCGGGAAGCAAAGGCATAAGCCAAATCCAGTTGTTGCCGATTTTTTAAAAGCTTCATTAAAAAAATTTCCAAGTTCTCTTTGTTCTCTTCCTGAATTCCTTGATAAAACATTTCAAAAAATTCAAACAACCCCTTAATTTTTTTTGGAAACATTTTTGGTTTAAATTTATAATCATGCAAATAGATATTAATCACGCTTTGCACGTTACTGGGAAGCTGATAGCGTTCAACTCTTGTATCCTCCTGGGTGGGCATAATAGAAAGAACAGAGAACTTAATATCAGGCAAGTTGGTGATAATATCATGCACCCACGTTGAAACACCGCCTCTGACATAAGGATAAGTTCCTTCTAAAACCAAACAGACGTCGCTCATATTAAACCTTCCTGAACATAGGTTTTTATTACATCTTTGGCCATTTCTCCAGCTTGCGTTCCTTTTTGTTTTTCAGCCAATGATATTAGAAAAGGAACCGCAATTGGATGTTTTTGTTTTAGCAACATATCTAGGATCACAGTTCGAAGTTCTATATCTGCGATTTGAAGCATTTCGATTAATTCTTCTAACACTTTGGTTATCAGCGTTTTTGGAGCCTTTTCCACTAATTTTCTGACCAGCACTTGTTTCCATCTAAGCGAAGGGATCTCTTGCAACAACTTTTTTGCTACCACAGTTTGACCAATGTAGATGCGAATTACTTGATCGCCGATATATTCCACTCTTTCCAGATTTTCTTCTGCCGCAAATTTTTCAAAAATAATTTTAGTAAGTTTCAGATAAAAACCTGGTTTCAAATTAGAAGGTATAAAATTTAGTATTTCATAAGCCTGTTCTGGGTCGGCTTTTTTCAGAAAATCTAGGACAAATTGATTATAGGAAATTATTAAGTAGCTCAAGGAGCGCTCAATTGCATCAATTTCAAAATCATTAGCTGTTTTTAGATAGTCATTTAATAGAAATTCAATAGATCGCAGACAAGGCGCATGTTCTAATAAATAAAAAGCAAGATAGCGTACATTGGTATTCTTATCGTGTGCCAGAATCTTGGTTACCAAATCATATAATCTCTGGGGTTCAATTTGCATGCCACGGCGTCTGATCATATATTTAAGAATAATCTGTTTTTGAATTGGCAAAATATTACTCTGCAAAATATCCATTATAGTTTCTCTATCTTCCAGACGCCAAGTCCTGGTGAGAGCAAGAGTGGCATTATATGACGTTAACGGATCCTTATTTATAAATTTCATTAAAACAGCAACATCATCGTGTTCTGAAATTAAACCCAGGGCATTTAATATAGCCTGGATAATATGAGGATCGTGAGACTCTTCTAGAACTTTTTTTAAATAACGTTTATGGTTTTCATTTTCCGAACCAAACTTGCCCAATCTAAAAAGAACTTCAGCACGCATGCGGATATCTTTTAAATTGCGCAAGTTATATATATTTTGAGCGCTTAAAATACCTTGCAACCGGTCCAAGGTTCTGCTGGCAATTAACCTAACTCGTTGACTGGGATCATGTGTGCACATATTGATTAAGGGTATTAAATTGTGTTTACTTGGTATTCGGCCCAGATATTCTGTCAAAATCAATTTGGTGTTTGGGTTATTTTCCTGATTGATGGCCAGTTGAATGTATTTAGCGCTTTGGGGAGCTTTTCTTAAAGCAATGGCAAAGGCAGACTCTAGTTTTATTTCTTTGTCATCTTGCATTAAAAAAGGTGCAAAAACTTTCCAGGAAACTAGATCTATCCATCTGGATAAGATTTTAAGGCAAAGCAGGAGTAAATTTCTATTAGTCGTGGTTTTTAAGTTGCGCTTAACGATTTGCGCCCCAAGATAGCCATTAATTTCTCCTAAAGCTATAATCACGCGCTCTGTAAGTTCTATATTCTCTGGCTTGAGAACAGCATTCAAGTAAGGGATGGCTAATTGCTCTTTGGCAATACCCATTAGCTCTATTGCTTTATAAACAATTTCTGTATTTGAAGATTCTAGTTGTTTGATTAAAAAATTTACCTTAGCTATTTTATCGTGAAAACCAAGGATCCTTTTAATTTCACGTTGAACTTCCTGTTCGCCGTCCAAATACATTAAAAACCATTTAGCAATACCCTCTTCATCTGTGCGCTCATTAAGTGTCTGTATTTCATAAAATCTATCGCTTAACGGAGTCTGCGCAATATGCTCCTCAAATGCAGATAAAGACTGAATTAGTTCAGGGTTTTCCGAAATAATCTGTTTATAATATTCCATACTTTAAGTCCAAAAACTGACCACTTCCCTCTCGAAATCTCCGCTGCCTTCTTTAAATCTTTTTTGCGTTCTACTGGACAATTCAGCAAAATCTTTTTTAGCAAAAAGAACTTCCCAGAGTTGCTCATTATAGACTGAATTATGCGGTTCAACTGATAAACATTTTTCAATTTCTTTTTGGGCAGCATCTAAATTATCAATGGACAAAAGAATTTTGGATTTAAGGAAATTTATTTTAATATCAGTTACAGTTTTATCAAGCATGGCCAATGCTTCAGTATAATAATATTTTTTACCGATTTCATCTAAAAGACCGCTTTCAGCATAGGCTACATATAATTTGGCTAAATCCTGAGCTAGCATTTGGTCGTGCGGATTTTCTTCAAATAAACTAGTTTTTCCCTTAATGGCTATGGCAAATTCATCCTCGATTTTGCCCAAAATTCCAGCGGCAAATAATCTCACTTCAATATCTTCATCCAAAAGAGCTACTTTAAGAGTCTGCACCGCCTTGTAGGTTCTGATATTGCTTAAAATCATGACCGCGCTTTTTTTGAGCTCAGAATGCCCTCGCTGAAAGATATCTATAAACGGTTCAATATCCAGGCGATCCAGAATTTCCAGTTGCTTTAATCGCAGTTTTTTACGACCAAAAACCGCTGCTTCCTGAACTGAAATTTCATCAGTGATAATGGGCGGCGGACGAGTTTTCTGCAACCTTTGAAATATATATATTGTAAATACGCTGACTAGACCGGCAATAGGCATGGCCAAACAAGATATTAAAGCATAAATCCACCAGAGATTGTTTTTTTGGGAAAGGACAATAAATTTTTTCGTCAAAAAATACATACCAGAGGCAAACAGCACAGAGCTCAAGATATGATAAAAGAAAAATTTAAATAGATGATAGCTTTCCTGGTCAACTAAAATAAAAAAAAACGGGATAAGACATAAAAAGGCCAGCGGGATCGCGATATAAGCGTAAAAGCGACTGATAAATTTTAAAACAAGTTTCAGGCGTTTTTCCCACTTTAATTTATTCATTATAATTATAATCCTATGACTTTTAACATATCTATAGAATTGTGGATAATATTGGGTTTAAAATCTGATATTTCTATGGTTTGCTCCAAGGGCTGTTCAGCCAGCATATTTTCTAGTTTATAATCTTTTATTTGATTGATGATTTTCTCTTTTAATTTGTTTGCCTGCATTCCTGAGGTAGTTGCCAAAAGCAACAAAAGAGGCACATCAGCAATGGGACCTGTTGCTAAAACGTCAAAAGAACGCAAGCTGGATTTGAGCAGAGAAATAATAGAATCAATAATTGCCGCATATCTCTCATCTTTAATCTTGCCTAGTTTAGGCCATTTGAAAGCCATAATAGATAAAGGCAGCATATAATTTAAGGAACGGGTAAATTCCTCATCTAGTCTGCTTAAAAAATAGTGATATTTATATAGATCCCTACCCTCTTCTTTAATCTGTTTTTCTTTCATTCTTTGAAAAGTTAGCGCATTATTTAAAGAAGATGCAGCCAGCTCACAGGTAATTTTGGCAGCTTGAATAGTGGAATCAGTAAGTTTTAAAAGAGGAATTTTTTCAATACTGGCAACTCCATACACTCTTTTTTCCAAACCCAGAACTGGCACAGCCAAAGCAGAATCAGCCATTATTTTGGTTTGCTCAACGTCAAATTTTCGCTTATGCAAAACCACATCTTTAATGCTGAGTGTTTCTTTAAGTTGAGCAGCCAGACCAAGCAAACCAATCCCTACTTCATAGGATTGGGGCCGGCGATAATAGAGCTTCCAGCCAATAGAATGCTTTAGAATCAACAAGTTTCCCTGGAGTTCGTAAAAAGAACATTCTTCTGCCCCTAAATAATCTCTAAAACTTTCCAAAACTCCTGTATAAATTTCGTTTATATCAATTGATTTTAACTTTTTACTAATATCATTGAGCATGGTTATTGTATCTTGGCTGGTGGCAATATCTATGGTGAGTTCTTTATGAGCTGCTTTAACAATTTCATTTTCTTTTTTTAATTTATCGTTTTGATTTTCCAGTTCTTCCACTCTATTGGTTAAATAATCTTCTCTAAGAATAAAGGTTGTTTTAACTTCACCTATAATAAACCCAACTTGAATAAACAAAAACGGATGCAACAATATCCAGGGAGTGTCGTAAAAAAACCCAAACCCGTAAAAATAAGCGTAATGAGCGATGAAAATTAGTGAAGTTGCTACGCTAGAAAAAATAGCCCCATGGCGTCCATAACGAGCAGCAATGGCCAGAACAACTATCCAATAGGGATTTGGATTAATTCCTTCAAACGCGGGTTTATCTGGCAAAAATAGCAAATTAGTGCCAAATAAAACCATGATCATTATCACGGTTTCGATAAAATAAAGCTTGGTGCGTTGAATTTTAACTAAACGATCATACATATTTATTCAGCCACAATTTCTCGAACCTTTTCTAAAAGACGATGAGGCTCAAATGGTTTAGAAATTACTTGGGCATTCATTTGTTTCAAAAAGTTTGTTTCTTCTGTGGAAAGTTGGCGACTGCTTAAAATTAAAATCGGCAATTGTTTTAAAGTTTCCTCTTCGCGGATTCTTTTAATAACCTCGAAACCGTCAATCTTAGGCATCATTAAATCTAAGATTAACAAACAATATTTATTATTAAGCAATTCTGAAACAGCCTGAGTAGAGTCTGATAAAATACCAACTTCAAAACCATTGCTGGATAACACAAATTCAACAACATAAGTAATATCTGGTTCATCATCAATATGCAGTATTTTTTTACAAATTTCGTCAGCCATATTCTCTCCTCCTAAAATCGGTATAGAAACTCCACGTTAAAATAGTGATAGCGGCCGACATTAGCAGCCAGACTTTCACTGGAATATTCATAGTGCCCAGCAACTTCCATACGACGATTTATTTTTACCCTATTTGTAATATTAAATCCATAGAGATCAAAATCAGTAAAATCAAGGTCTCGTTTAGAATCATTGCCCCAGAACGCATAAAAATCTGTAATAACCCATTTACCCCATTCATAATAAATACCTAAAATTAAATCATGGCGCAAAGATTCTGGTATTAAAGGAATTAAAGCTAAATAATCATTTACAATATGCAGTTTACTATAACTGAAATCATAACCCAATCTAATTTGAGGTTTGTTTAAAATTATATAGCTTACCCCAGCTTCAGCTACGTCTTCCCGGCCAAATTCATCGCCAAAATCAACGCCAGTCTTGGAACTATTAACCCTATACCAATTGCTTTCATATCCAGTGTGAAAAAACAAACGCTCAATAAAAAGCTGTTCATAAGCAACGCGCAGACGGTTAGTTCTGCCGTCAAAGTAAAGACCTTCCACTGGATCATCTAAGATTTTGTTAAAAATAAAATCCAAATTAAATTTTCCATAACGCGGATCATCCCACTGGGCCAGCACATATGGGGCTGGAACATAACTTGTACCAACTAATTGATTGGAAAGCCCGCCTCCCAAAGTAACAGTATAATAAGGCTTATATTTTACCCCAGCATTAACAATGTTGGTATAAGCAACATAGTTGGGATCAAAATTGGCAATATCAGCTGTGCTGCGGGAAAAATTATAATCTGCTTCAACAAACCATTTTGCGTTAATGGGATGAAAGTAACGAGCATATGGACCATAATAATATTCACTACCTAATTTAGTAAAACCAAAACCCACTAATACTTGAGGGCGATAACGGGCAAACAAATCATCATAGGTGCGTTGAATATATAGATTTTCTGGATAGATTTTTTGCAATTTTTCCAGCAAAGGCATGGCCTCCACCCAATCACCCTGGGCATAATATACCTCTGCCAAGGACAACTCCACTCTTGGGTCTTCTGGATAATCCTGTCTTAAAGACAAAGCTTCTTGCTCAGCCTTGGGATAGTTATATTGCGTTAAATAAATACGGATAAAATTGCTGCGTAGTCCATAATTATCTGAATAATTCTTGCGATAATCATTGGCAACTTTTTCAGCTAAACTTAAACGATTGGTATCAATTAAGGTGTCTATGTAAGCGTTGCCAACTGTGATATTATTGGGCGTGTTTTTTTCCAGTTCAGCAAACAGATTGTCTGAAGTTTTTATATCTCCCACTAACGCATACATTCTGGCTTTGGCTATATCTACTGTCAAATCTGGTGGGGCCTTATCAATTAAAGCTAGCGCTTTTTTGAAAGATTGACGAGCTTTGTGCTTACTATCAAAATCAAAATAAATTTCACCTAGTTGATAATGGGCATAATAATCATCTGGGGCCAAGGCTGCATATTTTTCGTAATTTTCAATTGCTTCTTGATGATTATTCTTAGCCAAGTTTATATCTCCCAAATAGCGATATAAACTAGGATCTTGATAATCCATGGCCAGCAGTTCATTAAAGATTTCTTCAGCCTTGCCAATTTCACCAATCCAGAGATAGCGCTCTCCAAGATCCAACATGAATTTAGGATCTTTATTATATTCCACCAGTTTTTCCATGATGGGTATTGCCCGGCCAGGACTTTCTTCTTGATCATAAATGCTAATGAGCATGAGCGCATAATCAACATCACTGGGATGAATTTCAATTAAATTGCTTAAAACATCTTTGACTACTGAATAGTTGCCGGCATCATATAGAATCCAGGCCATTTCTTTTGATTTAGCAAACCCCCGAGGATTTCTGCGAAATTCAGCAAGATAATATGGCAGAACCTTATCTGTCATATCATTCCACTCATAAAGCTGAATTAAATTATCACGATAATAAATATTTTCAGGATCTTCCTGAAGCCTTTGTTCAAGAAAAGTAATTGCGCCTTTATGTTGTTCTGTGCCCAAGAACCAATCAATATATTTTTCTTCAAGCTCTGAGTTAGCAGGAAATCTGGCTAACATTTTTTCAAAAGCAGTATTAGCCCCTTCATAATCTTTTTCTTTGGTTTGAAAATCTATTAACTCATCCCAGGCTTCAAGATTATTGGGATTGTCATCAATATTTTTGGCCAGAATTCTTTCTATATTGGTTTTCTTGCCACTAATAGCAGCTAGGCTGGTATATTTATCTAAAGCCTCCCGATTGTGACTGTCCACTTTCAAGATTTTTTCCAACAGAGCTATGGTTGTATCTAGATCTCCGGTTTTTTCAAAAAGTTGCATTAAATGACCATCTATATTATTTACATCTTCCGGATTCTTACCCAGTTTGCGACGCTTTTTTAAGACATCGATTGCTTCTTTATATTGTTGGTCTGTAAGATAGTAGGAATACAAATCTATTAGCAAATCGCGACCATCATCGTCTTTAAAATCTTTTTTATTGATTGTGCGAAATTCATACCATTTTTCGCTAACTTTCTTGGCATTTCTAGGATCATCATTCCAGACAAAAAAACGCTTTGCTTCCTTATAATTTTCATCACTAGGATTTAGATCGATCAGTTTATCAAATAACTTTGCTGCTTCTCTGGTTTTGCCAGCAGCTTCCAAAGCTATAGCCAGCTCTTTTATGGTTCGGTGATCATCTGGATTTTCTTTAAGCACTTCGTTAAAAGTGGCAATAGCTTCTTCAAGCTCGCCGCTTTTGGCCAACATCTTGCCCTGTCTTGCTCTGGTTGGATGCAAGAGAATTGCCGCTGCCAGCAGAGCCAGCACAAATACGATAATGTACCAGGATTTGAAACCCATGCTTATAATGTCATCCCCGCGAAAGCGGGGATCCCCAAGTTAGAAAACGTTTGGATTCCCGCTTGCGCGGGAATGACAATTACTTTATTAGATTAGGGAGATTTGAATCCATTCAAACGCGTTGCTCAGCAAGTCTGGATTCAAAAAATTCAACTCCCCCTTTTCATTTGTTTTTGTCTTAAATTTTTTATTTTTCACCAGCAAATTATATTCCTGATTAGGTTTAAGCGCACCTAAAGAAAATTGCACTATGCCCATAGTTCTTAATTCAAAACCGGCCTTGCTGGCAGAACCTTGCCAATTTCTAATGAGGCCATTGGCTTTAATTAAATAGATTTGATTTGGTTTTGTTGAAGTAAGAACAATTTGCGATTGCTCACCATTATCTAAATGCACATACAAAGCATTTTCATGCACATTAAAACCAGCTACTCCCTTTGATTTAGCCAGATCTACATAACCTTTGTAATCATCCAAACGGAAAGTGCGCAACGCCTTATTATCATAGATAATCCATTGGTTAGCAGAAATTTTATTTATCCTGGTTGAGAGAAAACCCTCCTGAATATCGTAATATTCGGAAGTAAATAAAGGACTGAATTCTTGTTTTAAAACCCAGTCATAAATTAGATATAAAGAATCAATTGCCACCTGGTGCTCGCCAATGTAAAAATGATAGTAAACATTGATTGGCGCAACTCTTCTAGGTTTGTTGGTTCTTTCAAATGTATTGATTACATATTTTAATCCGTAAAATGGTCCTTCCCATTCATTGGTATATAAGATTTCATTAGAGCCTGCAGTTAAATGCTGGCGCAAATTTCCCACTGGCCTGAACAAAGGTGAAACATTTGTATAGCTGGGATAATTATCATCAAAACGTGTATCGCCTCCATTCAATTCTTTAATATTATGATCATATGTATATTTCAGAGCTTCATAATCTGGTTCACAGTCGCCAGTCCATAAAAATAAATCCACTTTTTTATTTTTGGGCACTAAATACTTATTCATATAGGCAACTGCATCTCCGATTTCTGCTTGAGGTGTATAAACATATCCTTCTGTTCGTAAGGCCATATCACTTTTATCGCCTTTAATCCATTCATAGGGATGGGCCCAGCCATGGCTGGCAGGTTCTATATTAGGCAACATAAACAGCTTCTTTAAAAAACGCATTAATTCATGGCGTTCTTGATTTGCAGCTAAAAGAATATCTCCAATCACAACTGAAGCTGTGATGGGTAGTTCATATTTAGTAAAAACTTCTTTATATAACATTTCACCTGATGGTGTCTTTTTATCAATTAAAGTCACGTTTCTGATGCCATCGCCGTCGATTTGATTATAAAAAATTCTCATGCCGCTAACTGTTGTATAATCTGGACGTGGAAAATTTGTTTTCAAGGCAGCTTCAAAAAACTTGAAAGGATTAATGTACCAACTTGCCTGATAATTTATGGGGTTTAGATAGGTGGCATAATCAGTTAAAACATAAGCGCCTTTGTTGTGGATAAATACTGCATCTGCAGAAGTGCCTGTGTCTTTTCTTTTTAATTTTAGATAAATATTGGATTGTTTATCTTTTACCTTGATATCTTCAAAATGAGTCAAATCGGTGCTAAGCTGTCTTTCAAAATCCATCATGTTTGGATCTTTATAAGCAACTTCAATTAACAAAGGGCTTTGGGTGGTCTGATCTGGGCTAAAAGAAATGCCAAATGCATTATAAAAATCATCGAGCAGCTCTTGTTTGAGATGAACCATGTTTTCATCATAATCAAAACCAAAATCGCCAAGAATAATAGCTTTTTTGCCTCCTCTTAATTGCTTGGTTAGCCACTTGGCATATTCAGAAGCGCCACGCAGCTTGTTGTCTGTAAACCAACTGAGAATCACTGGAAATTGCTGCATTTCCTGATCTGTGGGTAGTCTCTTGGAAACATCCACATAGGTAATTTTATAGCCAAGATGATTTAAGGGCATGGCTGCCCAGGTATAGATATGGTTGTCAAAATCTTCCTGAATTTCATCTCTATCTATAACAGCCAAAATATTGCGATTAATTTCTACTCCTGGCTGGGCAGCATAACTTGGAGTAAAATAAATGGTTAAGATAAAAATGATTAATAAATGCCAATAGTTAAATGGTTTCATAATTTGCGTAATTTACCATTTTAGGCATATCTATGCAATTAGTTTTCCTCAATGTTTGGTAGTCCTTAAGGATTAATAGTCCTCAAGCCCAGACATCTGATGCTCAAATTTGCCGTAGATTTCGTCCAGCTTTTGTTTGCCCATCCAGAAGGTGGCATTATCTCCGTATCCAATTCCCTACCGGGGATAAGTGCGCAAATATGGCATTCAGCTGTCTGTTTTTCGGACAATTCCTTAAGCACTACCAAACATTTTATATAATTTTAATGAGTTCTAATTAAGTTGCGTAGGCGAGTTTTGCTGAGCAGCCGTGCGAGCGAGCCATCACAGCAGCCTAAATGTTAAACTATTCAATAATAACCAGGGCGTTGAGGTCAACGAAGAGTTCAAAGGTGATTTGATTGCCAGTTTGAGTAAAAGATATATTTTGGGGAGTTGTGATTCTGGAGTTGGTTTGTTTTACGCTGGAGACATTAGTTAGTTCAGAGGCATCCAAGGTAACAGAAAAAGTCTGTTCTTCAACTTCAAATACCCCATCAACTCCAGTAAAGTTAACTACATGTAAGACAAGCTGGGTGCCTGTTTTATACAAAGCAAAATGAACATTGTTAGGCGCATTAGTGGTGATTCTAGTTGTGCTATAGTCGAGCATGGCCGTGCGTAAATCAACCAAAGCTGTAGCGCTGTTTTGATCAAAATAACTTTTGCCCAAAGCATAATTACAATAAGTAGCCTGGCCTTGCCCATAGACTGTTTCTTGGCAACTATTTTCTGGAGTGGTTAGATCAATTAGATCGCTAAAAGCGCTTTGCGCTCTAGCTTGGGCAACTTCATCTAAAGTGCCTGGCCCGGGGCCTGTGAAAAAAGCCTGCCCTCCTCCGGAAACATATTCTTTAATAACTTGAGCTTCTGCATCTGAAACTGCGCGCAAATCCGGCAGAATAATCATTTCATAATTATTTAAGATCGCAACAGTAGCTAAGTTAGATGGCGAAACTTCAAAAGGCTGATGCAAATGCACCAAAGCTTTTACCATGCCTTTATATTCACCCATCCAGGTTGAATAATAAATACTGTCTTGAGCAGTGTCTGTCCACCAGGCCATGTTTGGATCTGGGCGGTTCCATCTAGCATATAGAGATACGCCACAGGTTCCCCCAAGCACGCATTGTCCATCAACATAATCCCGGGAAGATGAAGAATGAAGAACTGCAATTCTGGAGGCAGATTCAGACCGGTAGATTTCATCTTCATAATCCAGGATCCAGCCAAAAACGCGCTTGCGATAATCAGCGCCAACTGAAGTGGTCATTTCTGGAACTTTTAATTCATAAGGATTGCATTGAGCAGCTAAGACCTCAGCTAAAACTAGTTCTGCATCACTAGGTTCGTAACCATAAACAAAAGCCCAAGCAGCACGACCACGATCTGCATTGCGGCCATATTGATACATGGCAATCATGCTCACCCAATCATCAGCTGTGGCATTGACCATGGAATTGGTATCTGAAATAACATCCACTTCCCAAACATGCCAAAAATCAGCCAAAGGACCGGTGAAACTGCCGTCTAAACCTTCCAAAAGTGCAGCATTGTAATCCATGGTCACGGTTTCAACAGTAATCAAAAAATCAGGATTAACTTCTTTGGCTGCTGCATAAACATCCATTAAAAATTCATTGATGATAGTGTGGCGCCATCTGATCCAGGCCCACCAAGCAGGATTAGTTTCATCAGCAACTGTGGGCATATCATAGCCTGTGTCTTCTTTGAATTGAGCCCTTTCTTCTGGAGTATGGCTGGTCCATTTGCCAACAATGTCGTTATATAATGGAACGTCAACCCACAAACCATCTATGCCTGTGGCTGCAATTTGGCGCACCCGATTAAGATAATATTCACGATACTCAGTTAGCGGGCTAAGCCAAGCGCTTTCCTCTCCTGGTTCTACCCAAAACACCAAGCTGCCATAAAAAACATTTACTGTACCATCAATACTTAACTGCACCCAGCTTGGATGATCTTTATACATGGAAGAAGGCAAATATTCGCCATCAATAGTGATAGATTCCAGACTGGGATAGTACCACACCAGCTTAATATTTTTTGTGGCAGCAAGTTGAACACAGCGCCTCATTAAATCTAGTTCGCGATTAAATTCCTCGTCAGAAAGATATTCAGAAAGTCTGCCGTCAACTTCAATAACGTTTACGTTTTGCTTCACAAAATCGTTAAAAAACGCCAAAATTTCATAATCTTCTAGATCTGGGTTTAAGGAAAGACCACCCACTCTGGCCACTCTTACCCAATCTGCAGGAGGTTCAGGCGCAATTGTGCCTGAACCATAGCAGCTGGCTAAAATTGCTAATATAGCGATTAATATTAATGTTGTTTGTCGCATAAGCGCTTTTGTTATAATATTATACCATTTTTCTTATTGTAAGGTAAACCTTTGAAGTTTAAGGATGAAAAAAAATGGTTGTTAGATGGATATCAGAAAAATAGGGAATAAAACCCTGTTCTTCTGCCCTTTTAGATAGTTCTTTGATTAAGGTTTTTTGGGAGGGCTCTAAATAACCTAGGGTAAAAACCGGCTTATGAAATTTTTCCTGAAATGCTTTTAATGGAATTAATCTTTCTGCAGTCCATTCCATACTTGGCAGAGTATATTTTTTCTTTTCAAAATCATAACTTGTAAAGACATCTTCAACCACTACTCCATCTATATATTTCCCAACATCAGACAAAAAGAATAAGCCATTATTTAATAAAATCGTAATTTTAGGAAATTTTTTACGAATTTTCTTTAGCAAACTTTTTGCGCCTTTGATCGAACCTTTAACATTTTTAACATTTTCAATATAATCTGCTGTATCAATTGTATCTATAAAAATGCCATTAAAACCTTTAGCCAAAATACTAGGAATAAGCTCCTTAATCACAAAACTATGCCATTTTCTGCTGCCAACCTTTACCCTAAATGAACCAGGCCAGTTTTCATTTTCATCAATCAATAAATTTTTACTATTAATTTGATTAAAAAAGTAATCGTGCTTGGCTACTTCTCCCAAGCTTACATAGCCCACAACAATACTCCCCTGTTCTTGCAAAGGAGCAATTGGCGGATAATTATAAGAATCAAACACATAAAGATCATACTTGGGGATATTTTCCTCTGGAAACTTTTCCTCATAAAAACACAGCCAAGATTTAACTTGGCTGAGATCTGTTTGGGCAAAACTATTCATGGGAAAAACAATTAAAAGAATTAAAAATATAAGTGATTTAATCTTCACTCCAAGAAATCCTCTATTTTTTTCAGAAGATCAGCAGTGTCAAAAGGTTTAACTACATAATCACTAGCGCCAGCTTTCAGAGCGCGATCAATATCTTCTTGCCTGCCTAAAGCTGAAACCGCAATGATTGGAGTTTCCTTTAGATCGCTATTTCCACGGATTATTTTAATCATTTCAAAACCATCCACTTCTGGCATAAGTAAATCAACTAATATTAAATCTGGTTTTTCAGAAATAGCTTTAAAGGAACCTTCTTTACCATTTTCAGCCAACACTACATCATAGTTATTAGCTTCCAATCTTTCCTTCATGATTTCCAGCAGAAGAATTTCATCTTCAGCAATTAGAATTTTTTTGTTGGCCATTCTTGCCCCCTGGTTTATAATTGTTAGGAATTAACAGATTAAATTTGCTTTTTCAAGTTATTTAGAACACTCATAGAAAAATTATGCAACTACCACAAAGATTAATAGATTTATATTTTAAGGTTTCCAGAGAACGCTTGCAAGAAATGGAAAAATTTTTATCTGAATATCAAAAGAATCCAGAGGATAAGCAGCTGAAAGATAAGCTCTATCGCCTTTTTCATAATATCCACAGTTCTGGCGCAGTTTATGGTTTTCACGATATTGGCGATGCAGCAGGCATAGCTGAGTTGCTTTTTCAAAGACATGTAAGCGATAATACCAAACTCTCACCTGAAGAAATCAACCTGGTTCTAAAGAAATTTAATTTTATCAGATCCCGCCTAGAAGAGTATATTTAATCAAGCGCGGGGATGAAATTTCTTATACAACTCCTGCAAATGTTTGGTGGTAATGTGCGTGTAGATTTGCGTGGTGGAAATATCTGTGTGGCCCAGCATGGTTTGCACGCTTCGAAGATCTGCCCCGCGTTCCAAAAGATGCGTGGCAAAAGAATGACGCAGCATGTGTGGGCTCACATTAACCTGCACGCCAGCTTGGCGCGCCACTTGTTTGATAATTTCCCACAAGCGTTTTCGAGAAATATTGCCGCCCTTTATGGAAATAAAAAGATGATCATCTATCTTGCCGCGCAACAATTTGGGCCTGGCTTCATTAATATATTCAGTTACTGCTTCCATGGCCTGCCTGCCCACTGGCACCACCCTTTCTTTATTGCCTTTGCCAATGATTAGCACATAACCTTGCTGCAGATTAAAGCGCTCCATGGTTAAATAGCTGATCTCTGAGATGCGCAAACCAGAAGCATACAGGAGTTGAATAATGGCATAATCGCGCAAACCTAAGTTCGTTTTTTGATTGGGTTTGGCGAGCATGGCATCTATTTGAGTTAGAGTTAAAGCTTTGGGCAGTTTTTTCCACCTGGCTGGAGAATCAATTTTAGCTGTTGGATTATCTTTTAGAATTTTTTCGTGAATTAAATAAGCAAAAAAACCGCGAATAGCAGATAAATAGCGCGCCACACTGCGGCTACCAATTTTTTCCTGATGCAGCCTAACCAAAAAACCCAAAAGATCATGTTCTGCAACTGTCTTGGCGTCGTTAATGCCCTTGCCAGCCACAAAACTAGCAAAACTGCGCAAATCATGGGCATAGGATTCTAAAGTGTTAGCAGATAAATGCCTTTCAACCTTTAGGTGCGTCAAATAACTATCAATGTATTGATCTAGGTTCATATGTATCCTGTCGTCATTGCGAGGAGCGCAAGCGACGTGGCAATCCCAAGGGTGCCACGAATGCTTTGTCATTCCCGCGAAAGCGGGAATCCCCCTATGCCCATGGGATTCCTGCTTTCGCAGGAATGACAACTGGTTTATTGCATTTTGTATTTATTTTAGGTTAATTGTCGAAACATGTCCACCTTCAAAGATTTCTTTATTGGCATCAACTATATCTTCAAAGGCTTTCGTTACCTGATAGCTCATCCCAGGCTTTGGCCTTGGGCCCTGCTGCCAACTCTCATTAACCTGGCGCTTTTGGCCTTAATGCTGGGCGTGTTTATTCATTATTACGGCGATATTTACGGATGGTTGTCTGCTCATATTCTGAAGATCAATATTACAGATGCTACTGCTTGGTATTGGCATATTCTAAATGGCTTATTGTGGGTGGTTAACCTTTTATTTCAACTCCTGATTATAGTCCTAAGTTTAGTTGTGCTCTTAATAGTTTCTTATGCAGCTGGTTTGATTATTGCAGCACCTTTTAATGATGCACTTTCTGAACGGGTTGAAATTATGATTACTGGGCAAGAACCAGAGCCGTTTAGATGGAAAAAATTTATAGCAGATCTTTTTCGGATTATTAAGATTGAATCTATTAAAGCCTTAATCTTGATTGCCATTCCTGTGGTACTTTTTGTGCTAAATATTATTCCAGTAATTGGTGGTTTCTTATATGTGTTTCTAACTTTTCTATTTGGGGCTTGGGATTTGGGATTTACCTATGCAGACCTACCTATGGGCCGCAAAATTGTTCCCCTAAAAATGCGCATCGCCTTTGCCCGCAAATATAAATGGGGCTTAATCGGCCTAGGCGCTGGCTTTATCATTCCCTTCTTTAATTTGATTTGCGTGTCACCTATGGTTGTGGGTGGGACACTCTTCTATGTAGACAAAGAATCGTCATTGCGACCCCGCACTTGATGCGGGGGAAGCAATCGTGAACCAAGCAAAAATTTTTGAACCATGGACCTTGGTGAGCGATATTTTTGATTTGCCAAAAACAATAATGATTTGCTAACTTATCGTTAGAGGTGAATGTTTATGAAGATCGATTTTAGCTCGTTTAAAAAAGCCATTAAAAGTTTGGGCAAGGCTGTTGCTCGAACGCAAAACGCTCCCTCAGACGAGGAACTGCGCGATGCTGTTATTCAACGTTTCGAGTACACTTACGAACTTGCCTGGAAAATGATGAAACGCCAAATAGAACAGGAGTCCCCCAATCCTGCCGAGATCGACAGGCTATCCTTCAAAGATCTTTTGCGAACAGCCGCGGAAAAAGGGATTATTTCGGACGTTGAGCAGTGGCTAATCTATAGGGACCAGCGAAACATTACATCTCATACTTATGACGAGAAAGAAGCCAAAAGCGTTTATGAAACAGCCCTTAAATTTTTCAAGGATGCAGAGATACTACTTTCAAACCTGGAGAAACGCTGATCATGATTGACATCACTCATGATTATTTGAAGATCGTTCTTGCCGTTCTTGTTCAATATGCACCAAAGTATGAGGTCTGGGCTTTTGGTTCACGCGTTGGCGGTAAAACAAAAAAACATGCAGACCTAGACCTGGTAATCAAGACTGATTTGCCGGTGCCAGATGGAATAATGGCCAACTTACGCGAGGCCTTTTCCGAATCCAACCTTCCCTTTAAGGTGGATGTTGTGGACTGGTCGAAGATCAGTAAAAATTTTCAAAAGATCATCAAGGAAAAATTTGAGGTCATTCAGAAGTGTGAGCCATAATCTCTGGCAATTGGGCCATTAAACCTAGAACATCTTGTTCGGTGACTGTTCTTAGCTGTGGGAAAGGAGTTTGCTGGCCAACATAACTTTGAATTTGATGCATCCACCAACTTGGATCATGCATGGTTTCACTACCACGCTCTATCAGGCGAGCTTCACCTCTGACTAAAGCCTCAAAACCTTCTGGAGTCCTCCAATGCCACTGCACAAATCTATTTATTGGTTGTAGATTATCATCATAACCCACTTCATCTGCTGAACCCATGATAACTAGATCTAGTAACAAAAATGCAGAATGCATGCGCACTCTTTCTTCATCTGATGCTTGCTGCCACCAAGCTTGCATATCATCTGCAATTATATTTAGTGGATTATCTAAGTCTGTTTGTCCTTCGACAAGCTCAGGACGAACGGGAGAGTATGTTTCTCCTGGGTCTGCTATTATATCCGTTCGTGCTGAGCCTGTCGAAGCAGGAACTTCTACTATATTTTCATCATCTTCATCTGTATCCTCAGTTTCTTCTGCTACGGGTTCGGTGCGTACTCCATCTTCGTTTTCCACTCGTCTTAAATTCAGATCAGCTAAGACTTCTTCAGAAGCATGGGCATAAGATGTTTTAACTGGAATTGCTTGCCACCTACCTGGCTCGCCTGTTCTGGGTACTACCACTATGCTCACGGCATGACCTGCACTAGTTAACCCTCTGCCTTGTTGGGCTACTAGCCCGCTAAACCTGGCTGTGGGAATACCGGCCATTCTCAGCAAGGTCATGGTTACTTCAGTTAATTCAGCACAAACACCATGTCGCATTGGATTTCCATATATCATGGCCAAATATTCTTGGCCCTTGCCTTGTCTAGCCGCACTTATTTGCCTTACTCTATCTAACAAAGTACGTTCTACGCTGTTGTTTAAGTACTGGTATCTAAATCTGCTTAATACATATCTTTGAATTACTGAGATTGCTTCTTGCACTGGCAGATTTTCCACGCTTTTCACAACTTCATTAATCTCATTTTGAATATACTGCGGCAGGCTATGAATTGGCACTGCATCAGTGAGCACGCTGTATTGCTCGCCATAAATTTCTTCTCCTTGCTCTCTTAAATCAGCCACGGTCATTTCTAAAACAGGTGATTCAACTGGAGCTGAAGGCACAGAATAATCAATATAATACATAGAAAAATCTACTGATCGAAAATCTAAGGGTATTGGTGTTGAACCTGAAACATTGCCATTTAGCGGCACTGGTGTTGTTTGCTCGTCAAAACCCACATATTTGGTCAACCATCCTCGCACTGTTAAGCCATCTCCCATACCTAAGAAATGTTCTAAGGATAATTCAGGAGCAACATCATAACCTAAGGTTGCTGGATTTCTGGCACTAGTAACAGATGTGGCAAAATACTCGGCTCCATTAACTAATAACTCTGGATGAGCAAAGGTCATCAGTAATTGATGGTTCGAATCAGGCCTATCTGCGCCAGAATTAAAAGGAGTTATATTTTGTTCATCACGCACCACACTATCTGGACTTGGCCCGAATGGTCTAGGCGGAGAATTTCTTTGCTCAGCAATGCGCGCATTTCTTCTTTCCACAAATTTACGTAAACTTGAATCAGACGGGCCCCAAAACATTGCTTCTATATCCTGCGGCAGGCCAAAGATTGGCCCAGAAAGTTCATTTGTTTCTAAAGAAAGATTGGCGATTGTTTGTCTAATATTTTCAATCTCTGCGTCTGTTCTTATTGATGCAGAGAGCGCCAAATTCAGGCCCACTCTCTGCATTTCCGATCTCAATAAATCAAACACAAAGGTCCAACCCATCATTTGCGCGGTGTGCACCAGATCAGCCAAGTGTTGAAGATCACCTTCAACACTTTGATCCAGAGCATCTTGGAAAAGCTCTACAATTTCGCGCGGGGGTTCGGTTTCAACAATAGCCACTGAATGATCAATTCTGTTTCCATCAATTTCAATGTGCGGTGCCTCTCCATAATCCCGGCTGGAGCGCGGCCTCAAAAGTTCCATCATAATCCTGCCTGGCAAATCACTACTACTGCTTACATCATTTATAGGTACTGCCACTCCATGATTATCATTTAGAAAAGCGCGAATCGCAGCTTGGAATTCTTCTGCTCTGGCTTGCTGCACTTCTGCTTCAACTCGTGGTGGAACTCGAAAATGATGATTACCAAAATCAACTATGGTAGAGGGCAAGTTAGCTGTATCGCCCATTTGTACTGGAACAACTGTGATACCCCTAGCTCTTAAACCAGCTAAAGCGCGGCCTACTTCTGCCAAATCCTCTGCTGATTCTTGATAAAAATTAGCAACTAGAAAAACTCTGGAACCACTGGATAGATTTTGAGCCCTAATTCCTTGCACCATTTCTAAGACTGAAGTTTCAGAGCTTGAGCAAGCATTGCCAAGCACTGCCTCTATAACTCCACCCACATTTCTGGTTTGCTGGGGATTAATTTGGCGATTACCAACTACAACGCGCACTGGATCGCGGTTATTAATCGTGTCTTGGGCAAAAGTTCCGGCAGTTAAGGCCAAGTTTTGATAACCACCTACATAGGCATTAGGAGCAATTGCAACGTAGGTTGGCAAACGCTGGGGTTCAGAAAAAACTCTAACCACTACAGTTCCATCATAGCTAGCGCCCATTGTTTCTTGGCGATTGCTAGTTGCAACCCAATCTATCATGCGCGAATCTGAAACTTCATCAGCTCTGACCACTCTGATATCAACAATATCTTCTCCCCAACCTAGACCAGGGCGTCTGCTATTGTGCACACCTCCATTACCCCAGGCCCTGGAAACTCCGCGCGTGCGTTCTCTATGTCTGGCTACGCTTACACTAACTTCATGCGCCAACCTGGCTGCTTCGTTTGGCACATCTTCGCCTAAGTGATCTAGGTAACTGTTAAGCAGGGCAATTTGAACCAGGCGTCTCAAGTTATAATCATCTGCTAATGTTAATATTTCTGGAACATTAAATTGCGCCAAATAATTTATCATTTTTTGACGAAATCCAGAGGTGTCATCAGCATCCCATAGAGCATCTATTATTCCGTCTCGTGCATGCTCACCGCCAATTTGTATTACAGCTTCAACCCTCATTGAAAAATCGGCACCATCACCAAGTATAACTGGCACAGCTCGATCATCGCCTATCTGCCCCAATGCACCTATGAGATAAGTTATAGCTACTACATCCGGGTTCTCTCTTCTTGTTTGCCTTTGTTGTAATTCTCTAATTAGATGAGAAACTGCGCGTTGGTCGCCAATGTGGCCTAGCAGCTCTATAGCGCTCCTTCGTGTCTGTTCTGAATCAACGCCTCCTGGATTATGCACCATTTCAATAAGCCCAGGCACATGGCGCGTGTCCACAAAATCTTCCATTATACTTGCTGAACTATCTCCATCAATAAGTCTTTGTATTCCGCGTATATCACCCAAACTAGCAATAGCTTTTAAGATATTATCATGAAGGCCAGGCAACATCGGTTGATCTGCAAAGATGTATAGAGCATTAGCTAGTTCAGGATCTGATATTCTACTAGATGCCTCTCTGTTGGAATTTATTTCAGCAATTACCTGGCATAATAAGTTTATTTCTATTGGTTCAGAATTTGCACCTGTTTCAGCAGCAAGAGCTTGCCTTAACAATGAAACAGTACGTTCATAAACTTGATCTGTACCAATTTGGCCTAAGGCACGAATAGCAAAGTGTCTATAATCTCTATCACTAATAAGACTTTCCAAAACAGGAACAGCTCTAGCATCTCCCAAACGGCCCAAGGCAATTATTGCTTTAGCTCGAATAGAAAATCTTATTTGACTAGGATCATTCAAGATAGAGATCAGTATTGGCACAGCCCGCCTATCACCTAGTTCACCTAATGCTTTCAGCGTACATTCACGAATAGTTTCTATTTCATCAACATTGTTTACAACATCCAGTAATATTTCAAGGCCACTATTATTGCCAGCTTCAGCTAATAAAACCGCAGCTTGCCACTGAACTTCGCTATCTGAGTCTGCTAAAAATCTAGTTAATAATTCTATTGCTGTAGGGCCACCAACTTGACCTAAAATTATAACAACTGAGTGCCTGGTATCTGCGTCTTGTAATTGGCTTCTTTCATATAATTGTCTTAATAATACCTCTGAATGATCAGCCTGCCTCAAGCAATCTGCATAAATATTTATGACTGCAGTTCCACTGGGCGTATGAGTTAAGATATAGTTTATTACAGTTTCTTGGGCCCTGTTGCCGCCCAGACGAGCCAATGCGCCAAGCGCTTCGTATCTGATTTGCGGGTCAGCGCATTCTAAGGCGCTAATTAAGACATCTATTGCTTGCTCAGAACCAGAATGGCCAAGCGCTTCTATTAATTCAATGGCAGCTGTTTGATTGGATTCAGTATCTAAGGCTCTAAGCAAAGTATTTAAAGAGTTAATCACAGATTCAATAGCATTGGGGTGACCAAGCCTGGCTTGCAATAGCATTTCTTGAAGATCGCTACTAACTTGGGCAGAGGTTAAACCCAGACCAGTGGCTACTGCTTCTAAAGCAGCCTGCGCGCGGGGAGTTAAATGCAAATGGGATAGATCAAGTGTTATCTGAGGCTCTGGTTCTTGCTGCTCCTGCCGAGGAATATCAGCTATTTGTCTTTGTGCCAAGGCCTGGGCTGCTGCTTTGCGCACTTCATATTTATCATCTCTGGACATCTCTAACAAACACCTGGTTATTTCTTCTCCTTCACGTGTACTTAAAGCTATGGCTGCTGTTTTGTATACAGACCATTTATCATCCTTCAAAAGCTCCAAGAGACGCGCTGTCACTTCTTCCCCTTGTCGTGGACCCAAAGCCTGGGCTGCTGCTTCGCGCACATCACTACTGTCATCATCTCTGGACATTTCCAACAAACGCCTAGTTATTTCTGGCCCTTCTCTTCCTGCCAAGGCCTCGGCTGCTGCTTCGCGCACACCAGGGTCATCATCTCTGGACATTTCCAACAAACGCCTAGTTATTTCTCGCCCTTCTCTTCCTGCCAAGGCCTCGGCTGCTGCTGCGCGCACCCTACCCCTGTCATCATCTCTGGACATTTCCAACAAACGCGTAGTTATTTCTGGCCCTTCTCTTCCTGCCAAGGCCCGGGCTGCTGCTTTGCGCACTTCATCTTTATCATCTCTGGACATTTCCAACAAACGCGTAGTTACACCTTCCCCTTCTCTGTTTGCCAAGGCCAGGGCTGCTGCTTCGCGCACTTCATATTTATCATCTCTGGACATTTCCAACAAACGCGTAGTTATTTCTGGCCCTTCTTTTCCTGCCAAGGCCAGGGCTACTGTTGCGCGCACATCAGGGTCATCATCTCTGGACATTTCCAACAAACGCGTAGTTATTTCTGGCCCTTCTCTGTTTGCCAAGGCCTCGGCTGCTGCTTCGCGCACACTACCCCTGTCATCATCTCTGGACATTTCCAAGAAACGCCTAGTTATTTCTGGCCCTTCTCTGTTTGCCAAGGCCAGGGCTGCTACTCTACGCGCACTAACACTGTCATCATCTCTGGACATTTCCAACAAACGCGTAGTTATTTCTGGCCCTTCTCTGTTTGCCAAGGCCTCGGCTGCTGCTGCGCGCACAATAACATTGTCATCATCTCTGGACATTTCCAACAAACGCTTAGTTATTTCTGGCCCTTCTCTGTTTGCCAAGGCCAGGGCTGCTGCGCGCACAGTACCCCAGTCATCATCTCTGGACATTTCCAACAAACGCCTAGTTATTTCTGGCCCTTCTCTTCCTGCCAAGGCCCGGGCTGCTGCTGCGCGCACATAAAATTCATCATCTCTGGACATTTCCAACAAACGCGTAGTTATTTCTGGCCCTTCTCTGTTTTCCAAGGCCTCGGCTGCTGCTTCGTGCACACCAGGGTCATCATCTCTGGACATTTCCAACAAACGCCTAGTTATTTCTGTTGCATCTAGTCTGGCTTCATTATTGGAGTTATTTTCTCCATTTCCAGACACTGCTCCAATCGCCATGGGCAGCGCGGTTATCCCAG
>JBDRBB010000005.1:0-11493 GCA_043823065.1 Pseudomonadota bacterium
AGCATCGCCAATTTCCAGCTCCGCTTCTTGGGCCAAAGGGCTGTGAGAATAACGCGCCTTAAACATTTCCAAACACTGAATGGCATCTTCATAATCTTTGTCTTCCATCAATTTTACGCATTTTTTAATTTCATCTTCTGGCTCACCGCCGCCAATGCTAATTGGCTGCTTGGCACAGGCAAAAATTAAGATAGATGATATAGCGATTAAAAATAATGATCGTTTCATAATTTTGCAATATTAACGAAAATCCCTAAAAGAGCAAGTGGTTTGCTTAGTTTAAAATTCCCTATCGGGGACAAGGTCTTTGAAGCTGGCGCACTCAACCGGGCTATTCATCGCTAAAATAGCGCTGTTTTTAAATGCGCGAGTTAAATGTCTTTCTTCGGCAGCCTTTAACTCGCAAAAACAGTCGCTATTTTAACTCTTCATACGCCCTTATTTCGTAAGCTCGCGCCTAAAATAGCTTCAAAGACCTTGTCCCCGATAGGGAATTTTAAATCTAACACCATAGCTACTAAATCTTTACCAAGATCAGATACGAGCCCCATGTAACAATTGACGTAGGCGAAATGGGAGCGAAATCTTCTATTTAAGTTGAGCGAAGGAAGTGTGTTTTGGCGGCCTCTGCGTAAGTCGCCATCTAAGCCTAAAGAGCGACGTCGCAGGGCAGGCAAATTTTCGGCGTATGAGAAAATTTGCCGTAAGCCAAAACGCACTTCCTGGAAGCAACTTAGGTGAGAAGACCTGGTCGAGAGCCTTTTCGCCGATAGCCAATTGATATATGGTTGAGCAGAAATTTGACGGCTTGACATATGATTGGCGAAGTATAAAATCTGGCCTCACTTTTGGAGGATATTATGTCAGAAAACAAGGAAAGAGAGCAGCCAAGTCAGGAGCAAGTCAAAGGCGGATTGACTTTAGATTTTTCCACTTTTTTCTTGTCCTTGGCTTCTTCGGTGCAAGTGCATTTAGGGTTAATACCCAATCCAGCCACCAATAAAAGCGAAAAGGATTTAACCATTGCTCGCCAGACTATTGATATAATGAATATGTTAAAAGAAAAAACCAAAGGAAATTTGTCTGGCGATGAGCAAAGGTTGGTTGATTATATTTTATATGATCTACAAATGAAATTTGTAGAAGTTAATAAGGAGGAGTAATCTATGAACAAGAAAAGGTTTTCTTTGTGGTCCTTGGTTATTGTATCTTTTGTGAGCGCTACCTTGGCCATAGCCTTTGTGGCTAAGATCGGAAAAGTCAATATTACCAATGCTGCTGAGGATAAAATTTATCATAGTCTTGAACAAGACTTGAGGGAAGATCAAATTAAACCAGCTTCTTGGTTTGAAGCAAGACCTTCTTCATTTGCGGATCTGGCAGAAAGAGTGCAGAGCGCAGTAGTCAATATTAATACTAGTAAAGTTGTGAAACAGCCTCAGTTCAGACAATTTGGACCACGCGATCCTTTTTTTAATGATTTTTTTGACAAATTTTTTGAAGGCATGCCTAGGGAGCAACAGCAAAATAGCTTGGGCTCAGGTTTTATTATAAATAAAGACGGCGATATTTTAACCAACAACCATGTGGTATCTCAGGCTGATGAAATTGAAGTAGTGCTGGCAGATGGCCGAAAATTTAAGGCTGAAGTAAAAGGTAAAGATGAAAAATCAGATATAGCGTTAATTAGCATTAAAAACGGGGGCAAGGATTTGCCATATCTAAACCTGGGAGATTCTGAAAAAATGAGGCCTGGAGATTGGGTTATGGCCATTGGTAATCCTTTTGGTTTGGAACATACCGTTACAGTCGGAGTTGTTTCAGCAAAGGGCAGAATTATTGGCGGCGGGCCTTTTGCTAAATTTATTCAAACTGATGCTTCAATTAATCCAGGAAATAGCGGCGGACCGTTATTTAATATGAGCGGAGAAGTGATTGGTATTAACACTATGATTCATGCTGGTGGCCAGGGCATAGGTTTTGCCATTCCCATTAATATGGCAAAGGATATGCTTCCTCAGCTGGCCAGTAAAGGCTCTATTACTAGGGGTTGGCTGGGAGTTATGATTCAAGATATAACTCCAGAACTGGCTAAATCATTTAAGTTAAAAGAAGAAAAGGGCGTATTAATTGCTGAAGTTTATTCTGGATCTCCAGCAGCTAAAGCTGGTTTGCATCAGGGTGATATTGTACTTAAGTTTAATGGCAATGAAGTTAATGAACCTTATGATTTAAGCTTGGCTGTTAGCACCACTGAACCTGGAAAAACAGCTACCTTGTTGGTTTTGCGTGATGGGGAGGAAAAAGAAATTAAACTAAAGATTGGACAACAAGAAGAAGAAACTGCCGCTAAAGTTGGCCAACCAGATACGCTTGGTTTAGTGGTCAAACCTTTAAGCTCAGTTGATCGTGCCCAACGCAATATTCCAGAAAGTGTGGCTGGGGTTGTTGTTACTAGAATCGAGCCAGGCTCTTCAGCAGAGAGCGCTAACATTGTGCCTGATGATCTAATTCAAGAAGTGAATGGAGTTAAAATTAACAGCATGGCTGATTATAATAATGCGCTTAAAACTGTGAAAAAAGGTAAAGTAGCGCGCATTTTAATTAGACGGGGAGATGCCAGTATTTATTTGGCATTTACTGCACGCTAGGCATTACCGTGGCTATCCATGGTAACAATGGCTGGGAAATTTTTAACTTCAAATTCCCAAATAGCTTCTGGAACGCCAAATTTTTCCAGAAGATGGACATTTCTAACTTTAGTAATGCGAGCAGCTAAAACTTGGGCTGCTCCGCCAATAGTGTGAAAATAACAGGCGCCAATTTTTTGCAAGGCGGTTTGGGTTTTAGCTCCCATGCCGCCTTTGCCAATTATGCCCCGCAAATTATATTGCTCGATCAATTTCCAGGCATAAGGTTCTTCACGCATTGAGGTAGTGGGCCCAGCAGCTTTGATCTGCCAAATTCCGCTTTCCTGAACTACGATTGGGCCACAATGAAAGATGATTTGGTTTTCTAAGGAAATTGGGAGCTTTCCGCCTTCAAATAGATACTTGTGTACTGCATCGCGAGCCGTAAAGATAGTACCGAAAATTTCTACGCGATCACCATTTTTAAGTGAGCGCATTTTTTCTTCAGTAAATGGCGAAGTAATTTTTAGTATAGCCATTCTAAAATATTTCCTTTGGCATTTAATTTAATTCCTTGTCTCCTGAACGCCCAGCACATGTAAGAAACAGTTACATAATAGCAAGCAGGGTGGCGATTAAGGATGCCAATTTTGCAGTCCAATAGAGTTGATTTACCGCCCAAACCCATGGGGCCAATATCAAGCTGATTAGCTTCTGTAAAAATTTCTTGTTCTAATTTGGCTAATTCAGGAACAGGATTTTGATCAGCTAAATTTCTCAAAAATTGTTTTTTAGCAAAAGCATAGCCAGTAGTGCGATCGCCGCCAATGCACGCGCTAATTATTCCTGGCGCACAGCCGCGACCTTGAGCTTGAGTGATTGCCTCTAAAATGCATTTTTTAACTCCAGCTATATCTCGCTCTGCACCAAGTTTTGCATCAGGCAAACTATATTGTGCGCTAACATTTTCTGAACCACCGCCTTTTATGATTAAACAAATTTCCAACTCATTTTGAGCGCTTTGTTCAAAATGAAAATAGGGTGTGCCTGCACCGATATTGTCTCCTGTGTTATTTTCAGAAAGAGGATCAACGCTGTTTGGTCTAAGCAGACCTTGCTGTGCTGCTTTTTTTACCGTGTTTTCCGTAATTGCTTTAAAATTGTTTTGATCAAAATTTATTGGAGCTTTCACAAAAAAAAGCAGGCCACCAGTATCTTGGCAAATCGGTTGCTGCTTTTGTTTAGCCAGCTCGATGTTTTCCACAATTACATCCAGAATATAACGAGCATTGCTGTTGGCATCTTCTTGGGCGCGCGCCTCAGCAATTTTGCCAGCTACATCTTTCGGCATTTCACAAGTACACTTTTTTATCAGCTCAAATATTGATTCTTCCAAATGTTGCATAAAAGCTTTCTAAAGAAAAAAAACGCTAGAGTCAATCTGTTAACTTATTTATGCGGCTGTGTTTACATCTCAAGCGAAAAAACGCAGCCGTACCCAGAACCTACTGACCTCGAAAGCTAGCTGACGTATGAATAAGTAAAATATTTTGACTTATCGATAAAAGTCCTTCAATATTAAACCCTTGAAAATCAAATAAATCAGTTGGAGGTGAAAGGTGAAGCAACAAGTAGATGCTCAAGGTAGAATTATCCGCTATGGTCCATATCCAGAACTCACGCTTACTGCAATCCTGGTTGGTTTTCTCATTGGTGCAATCATTACAGTTAGCATGGGTTATGCCAGTTTAATCCTGGGTTTTTCTCATGAAGGCTCAGATTTGGCAGCTATTTTGGGCTTTGGTGTGTTGCGCGGAATTTTGCGGCGCACTAGTATTATTGAAAATAACATCAACCAAACAATTGCTAGCTCAGTTAATGGCGCTTCAGCTGGTATGATGTTTTCAGTGCCAGCTTTGTTTATTCTTAATCAAACATCTTTTAATCCATATCTAATGGTATTTGCCTGCATTGCCGGTGGAATATTGGGCATTGCCTTTATCATTCCTTTGCGCAAACAGATGATAGATTATGAACGCCTGGCTTATCCCAGCGGTATTGCTGTGGCCACCATTCTTAAATCACCTGGCGCTGGTGTGCACAAAGCCATACTCTTGGCAATTGGTATTGGCATTAGCGCTATTATTCATACTTTAACCCAAGTTTTGCATTTTGAAGATTTTGCTATAGGTACATATTTGCATCTACCTGATTATTTAAATATAACTTTTTATGTTTCAATCATGACTATTGCTGTTGGTTTTTTGTCAGGCAAAGGCGGGGTGTTTTTTGTGATTGGCGGTTATCTTTGCTATTTTATCTTAGCGCCCATGCTCAGCGCTCTAGGTTTGTTGCCAGCCCCAGAAGTATTAACAGATTTGAGTATGAGCATGCCAACCTATCTTAGACTGACTTTATTTAGGCCAGTTGGTATTGGTATGTTAATTGGCGGCGCTTTTATGGGTATTATCCTGGCTGCTCCTTTGATTAAAAGTGCAATTAAGAGTATGCACGATGCTTCTAAATCTAACAAAGCCATTGCTAAAGACGAGATGCCCATTAAATTGCTTTATGTGGCAGTGGTGGTAGGTGTGGTGGTGCTAACTATTGTAGCTTATATGTCTGCTGCAGAAATGGGTTTCTGGCGAGGGCTTGTCATGGCCTTGCTTGGCTCTTTATGGATCTGGACCGCAGGCGTTATTGTTTCTGAATGTTTAGGCAGAACCAATTGGTCGCCTTTAAGCGGCATGACTTTAATTGGCGTTACGATTTTATTAATTGTGACTAGCGGGCTTTCCACAACAGCAGCTACTATATCGGCAATTATGGTTGGCGCAGCAATTTGCGTGGCTATTGCTCAAGCCGGAGATTTAATGTTGGATTTAAAAACTGGTTATTTGGTTGGCGCTTCGCCGTATAAACAGCAGCTTGGTCAGTTCATGGGTACCTGGCTTGGTCCAATTTTAATTATGGTGCTAATCTATGTTTTACATAAAGCCTATGTTTTAGGTTCAGATAAATTACCAGCGCCTCAAGGACAAGCCTTGGCCAGTATGGTGAGCGGTATATTAGGTGGTGAGGTGCCAGTAATAAAATATATTTCTGGCGCATCATTAGGTGCTTTGCTCAGTGCCAGCGGTATTGGCGGCTTGGGTGTGTTGGTTGGTTTGGGATTTTATCTGCCGTTTAGCATTGTCTTAACTTATTCCATTGGTTCACTTTTGCGAGTTGTTGTTGATTGGAAAAAGGGCCATCATTTTAGCCATGAAGTTGGTATTCCTATAGCTGCTGGTTTAATTGTTGGGGAAGCTTTAATTGGAGTAGGGTTTGCTATGTATTATGTGATTAGTGGGGCAGTTTAAAGATAAAGGAGAATAAATGAAAGTATTAGGTTATTTATTATTTGGAATTGGGGTTATCTTTGCCAGTTTGGTGGCTGTGATAGATAAAGAACTGGTTAATTGGGTTTATTTTATTCCTTTAATGATAGTTGGTATTATTGGCGTGATTTTAATTAGGGTAGAAACTCATCGCACTGCTAAGTGTGAACATAAAATAGATGCTGATATTCGCCAAATTGAAAAAAGCTTGGTCAGTATTGTGAATAAAATCAAAGAATTTAACCAAAAAAAGGATAAAATTGGTGTTTATGAGGTGCATAAGAAAATTGATGAAATATTTGTCGATGATCTAGATAATTTTGTTGAGGCCAGGGAAAGTATTTCCCATTGTTATGGGGTGCAAAATTATGCTGATCTAATGAGTCATTTTGCTGCTGGTGAAAGATATCTTAATCGTTGTTGGACAGCTTCAGCAGATGGCTATATTGATGAAGTAAAGGCCTATATTGCCAGAGCAACAGAGCAATTTGTTATTACTTTAGAGCAGTTTAGGCAATTAGCAAAAAATTCCTAAACTTTATGTCATCGCGAGGAGCCCGAACTAAGCCTTCTCCTCTTGTGAGAAGGCTTGTTTTGTTTTAAATTGGCACCATATTTTCTAGAAGAATCTAAAGGGAGGTAAAATAATGCGTTTAGATAAATTAACTATTAAAGCCCAGGAAGCAGTACAAGCTGCCAAGGATTTAGCAAGTAGGCTTAATCAACAAGAAATTTCTCCAGAACATTTGCTTTTGGCATTAATGGAGCAAGAAGAAGGTGTTGTTCCATCAATTCTTAAGAAAATCGGAGTAAATACCTCAAAACTTAAAGTAGAACTTGAAGGTATTGTAAAATCCTTACCCCAAGTCACAGGAGCAGCCTTAGGCCAGGCTTATATCTCCGCAGAACTTAAAGAAATTTTTGATAGTGCTTTTAAGGAAGCAGATGCGCTTAAAGATGAATTTATCAGTTCTGAGCATTTTTTAATAGCTATTGCTCAATCAAAAAAAGCAAAAGCTGGTGGTCTGCTTCGTGAGCAAGGAGCAGATAAAAAAGTCATAATGGCTGTTTTACAAGATATTCGCGGCTGCCAGCGAGTCACAGATCAAGATCCAGAAGGCAAATATCAGGCTCTAAAGAAATATGCTAGAGATTTAACAGACTTAGCCAGAAAAGGGAAATTAGACCCAGTAATTGGCCGGGATGATGAAGTTCGCCGAGTTATTCACGTACTTTCCAGACGGACTAAAAATAACCCGGTTTTAATTGGCGACCCTGGGGTGGGTAAGACCGCAATTGTGGAGGGTTTAGCTCAAAGGATAGTAAATGGAGATGTACCAGACGGACTAAAAAATAAGCAACTTTTAGGCTTAGATTTAGCCGCCTTGGTTGCTGGCGCCAAATATCGGGGTGAATTTGAAGATCGGCTCAAAGCCCTGCTTAAGGAAGTAACTGAATCAGCAGGCCAAATTATCCTTTTTATCGATGAAATGCATAATTTGGTTGGCGCTGGTCGGGCTGAAGGATCCATGGATGCTTCCAACATGCTCAAACCAGCCCTGGCCAGGGGAGAGTTGCGCTGTATTGGCGCTACAACCACCAATGAATTTCGCAAACATATTGAAAAAGATGCTGCTTTGGAGCGCCGTTTTCAACAAGTCTATATTGGCGAACCAGATGTGGCTAGCACCATTGCCATTTTGCGTGGTCTAAAAGAACGCTATGAAGTGCATCATGGGGTGCGCATTCAAGATGCAGCTTTGATTGCTGCAGCCAATTTATCCCAGCGCTATATCACTGATCGTTTTTTGCCAGACAAAGCAATCGACTTAATTGACGAAGCAGCTTCCAAACTCAGAATTGAAATTGATTCCATGCCAGTGGAAGTAGATGAAATAGAGCGCGAGATTATGCAGCGCCAGATTGAAAAAGAAGCGCTGAAAAAAGAAAAAGACCAAGCCAGCAAAGAACGTTTAGCAAAACTGGAAAAAGAAATTGCTGATTTATCTGAACACTCGCGCGGACTTAAGGCTCAATGGCTAAAAGAAAAAGAAGTGATTAAAGGAATCCAGGATATAAAACAAAAAATGGAAGCAGCTAAACAAGAGCAGGAAAAAGCTGAGCGTGAAGGAAATTTGAACCGGGCTGCTGAACTTAAATACGGAGTTTCTTTAGATCTGCAAAAGCAAATGGAGAGCAAACAAGCTCAGCTTGATGATTTGCAAAAAGACAAGAAGATGCTTTCAGAAGATGTGACTGAAGAAGATATTGCTGAAGTTATTTCCAAGTGGACGCATATTCCGGTTTCTAAAATCATGCAAGGTGAAGTTGATAAACTTTTGGGCATGGAAGACTTGCTGCACAAGCGCGTAATTGGCCAAGATGAAGCGCTTTCCAAATTAGCCAATGCTGTGCGTAGGGCCAGGGCTGGGCTGCATGATCCAAACCGGCCCATTGGTTCGTTTATTTTTATGGGCCCAACTGGTTGCGGCAAAACAGAAACTGCGCGCGCTCTAGCTGAGTTTTTGTTTGATGATGAAAAAGCCATGATCAGAATTGATATGAGCGAATTTATGGAAAAACACAGCGTGGCCAGACTGATCGGCGCGCCTCCAGGCTATGTTGGTTATGAAGAGGGCGGTTATTTAACAGAAGCAGTCAGGCGCAGGCCATATAGCGTGCTTCTTTTTGATGAAATTGAAAAAGCCCACCAAGATGTTTTTAACGTGTTGTTGCAAATCTTAGATGATGGCCGCCTAACAGATAGCCAAGGCCGCACAGTTAATTTCACGAACACAGTAATTATTATGACATCCAATATTGGTAGCCAGTTCATTACTGAGGTTGCTGGAGATGATGAACAAGTAACTGAGCGAGTTTTAGCAGCTTTGAAACAACATTTTCGTCCAGAATTTATCAATCGCGTTGATGATTTAGTAATCTTTCATTCCTTAAAACAAGAGCAAATTGAGCAAATTGTGGATATTCAGTTAGAACGTTTACAAAAACTCTTGGCTGCCAAAAAATTAACTTTGAAAGTAAGCGCTGGTGCGAAAAAGTTTTTAGCCAAACATGGTTGGGATCCGCAATATGGCGCCAGACCTTTGAAGCGCGCTATTCAAAAATATATCCAGGATCCTTTGTCACATAGTTTGCTTAAAGGCGAGTTTCCTGAAGGCTCCACAATTAAAGCAGAGGAAAAAAACGGTCAGATAGTGTTCATGTAATTTACAAATCAGAATAATTCACAAGCTTGTAACCAGCGTTGCTCAATAAATCAGGGAGATTATTTTTTAACAGAAAGGTATATTCTCCGGTGCGGTTTAAATATGAACCCTGGCGATTGGCTATCCCAGGATGGGTCATTATTTCGATAACTGGTTTATTGGAAAGTTTTTTTATTTCTTTTAACAAGCTATTTGCGGAATAAGTATCTTTATGTGCTGATAGATTGTATAAAACACTGGGAGTAATGCAATTTTTGAAATTATTTCTGGTAAGAATGCAAAAAAGCCTAACAGTTAACATTTTTAAATTGGTGACATTGTTAACATTGCAGTTTCGAAAACGATGTATGCCCATTTCTTTGGCAGTTTCAATGATAGATTGTGAGACAAGAGGAAATTGATGTAGATGGCGATGACTGTCAGCATGGCTAAGGTTTAGGCCAGCGGTTAGTAAATGTTGAATTTGGTTACGAATTTCAAGTTTAATTTCCTTAAAGTCAATTTGGTTGGTGATAAGTTTGCGCAGAAAAAACTTATGATCCAGAAAATTTCCTTTGGCATCAGTAATTGATTTTACCTGATGGGCTGGAGAAAGCGGGATGCCAGAAAATAGGTTGATATGAATCCCTTTTGAAATATGGGTTAAGTGATTAATCTTCTTAAGCCAATTGTTATCCACCATATTGGCCATGATCGAAGTTGAAGTTATATGTCCTGCCTCGGCAAGCGTAAATATAGCCTGGTTGGCATCATTGTCCCAGCCATAATCATCAGCATTAATAATGATTTTTGCAGTCACGATTGATTTATGAAATTATACTTCTTACATTATAAGGCAACTGTCTGTCTTTCGCAAAATAGTTATAAATACCAATTTCAGCCAAAAGGCCTATACTCATCAGGATAACCCCGAGTAGAAAAAGGAATACAGATGCGACAAATTCTGTTAGGTAGTTTTGATTAATATTAACATTAAAGAAGAAGGCTATAAAGACAAACCAGGAAATCAGTAAAACACCAACCAGACTAACTAATCCGCCAATTACCCCAAAAAAACGAAAAGGTTTGTTAAGATAAGAAAGCGCAAATTTAAGGAATATTAAATCAATAAAAACATAAAACACTTTTTTAAAACTATAGCTGCTTTTACCTCTTAAGCGTTTATTAATATTAATTGGTATTTCTATAAACCTAATACCTTTGCGTACAACTAAGGCGCCCATGAAGCGGTGGGCATCTCCAATCAGATTTAAGTCTTTAATCAGATAGGCTCGATAAGCTTTGAAGGTTGCTCCAAAATAGGAAAGCTTGACCCCAGAAAGGAGACATATAATTTTATGCGCCATTTTTGCCATTAAAGCTGTAATAAAACCTTCGGGCCGCTTTTCTTTAGAACCACCCACCATATCATAACCCTGAGAAATCAGTTCCACAAATTTCGGAATATATTTTGGATCGTGCTGCATATCGCTATCCATAGCAATAATAACATCGCCGCTGGCCAGATTAAAACCCGCGCGCAAGGCAATGGTTTGTCCATAATTGCCAGCCAGATCAATGCCTTTAACCTGAGTATATTGCTTTTTTAGCTTACAAATGACTTCCCATGAACTGTCACTGCTACCATCGTTTACAAAAATAATTTCGTAATCAATATTTAATGGAGTTAGATATTGTCTAATTTGCTCGGTAAGAACCGTAATGTTTTCAGCTTCATTGTAGGAAGGAATAACAATACTTATCTTATTTACGTTGTTCATTTTAATCCTTTGTTTTTTTATGAGGCGAATTGTTAGCTTTATGCTTTACTTGTGTCAATGGCCAGAATTTTTGTTTGCTCTAACTTATGAAATTTGTTAAATATTTACTGTCATTCCCGCGAAAGCGGGAATCTAAATACTAAATATATTCATGTTGTGGATCCCAGCCTGCGCGGGGATGACATTAAAGGGGGAGTGGATGAAAAAACTTGGTCAGTTGCTTTTAGCAGCAATGGCTCTCTTATGTATCCTCTTAGATTTTCAGCTAGTTCTGGCCGATTCTCAAACATTTAATGCTTTGTTTTTTGCCCCAGCCATTGGTCGTAATAGTTATATGATGCTTAGGGACACCAAAACCCTGCATAAATATCAGTTTCAAGTTGCTGAATATCTTTCCTATGGTTACCGGCCTTTGGAAATGCGCCAAACCGGGCAAAGACTAAGAGGCATTATTGATCATACTGTGGTCTCAGATTTTACAGGTGCTTTTGGCGTA
>JBDRBB010000006.1:0-204358 GCA_043823065.1 Pseudomonadota bacterium
TACCTGAACCTTTTTCCTCAGCCAGATATCTGGTGATAGCGCTTGTTAGCGTGGTTTTGCCGTGATCTACGTGACCTATTGTGCCCACATTCAAATGCGGTTTCGTTCTTTCAAATTTCTCTTTTGACATATTCTTCCTCCTTTTTTGAGCCGAAGACGGGGATCGAACCCGTGACCTCATGCTTACCATGCATGTGCTCTACCGACTGAGCTACCTCGGCGAATCCGCCACAACCAATTACTGAGCGGGAGAAGGGAATTGAACCCTCGTAGCCAGCTTGGAAGGCTGGAGCTTTACCACTAAGCTACTCCCGCAAGCTTTGGTGGAGAGGGGTGGATTCGAACCACCGAAGGCTTATGCCGACAGATTTACAGTCTGTTCCCTTTGGCCGCTCGGGAACCTCTCCGTAAAAAATTTCATGAGCCGACGGCCGGATTCGAACCGGCGACCTACTGATTACAAATCAGTAGCTCTACCAGCTGAGCTACGTCGGCCTATTATCAATGATCAAAAAAAATAAATAGACCTCAGCGCAGAAACCGCTCTTATGCGGCTATACGCTCAAGTCTACAGCTTAACTTGATTGTTTCTCCACTATTTAAAATGCTCCATTGGGAATAAAATTTACCCAAAAAGTCGGAGCTTTTTATGGGGCAGACGCTAATTTGTCAAGTAATTTTCTAGGTTTTTAAGAGTTTCTGACGCATGGCTTCAGCCATAATAATGGCGCCAGCCACCGATACATTATAAGACTCAATTTGACCTAACATTGGTATATATAATAGATGGTCACAGCTCTCTCTTACCAACCTCCTGAGTCCTTTTCCTTCACTACCCAAAACCAAAACCTGATTTTGTCCTGTAAAATCAAATTCATAGAGATTTTGGCTACCCTCACCTGCTGCTCCAGCAACCCAAAAACCTTCATTTTTTAAGTCATTTAAGGTAGTTACCAGATTGGTGACCTCAACAATATTCAAATATTCTGTAGCACCAGCTGAGGCCTTAACCACAGTGGGCGTGATAGTTGCTGAACGATCTTTGGGAATAATTAGGCCCTTTACACCTAAAAGATGGGCAGATCTGACCAAAGAACCTAAATTTTGAGGATCTAAGATACCATCTAAAACTAAAATTAAACTATTGGTAGACTCTTCCTTAGATTTGGGAAGCAGATCAGAAATATTGGAAAATTTATATACATCAAAACGAGCAGCTATTCCTTGGTGCCTATCTAAAGTGGCAATTTGGGAAATCTGCTCGTTTTTGACAAATTTTACTGAAACTGAATTTTGTTTAGCCAGGTTAACAATTTCTTCAATTCCTTTTTCCTGGCGACCCTGAGCCAGCCAAATTTCATGGCACTTTCTTTTGCCTGCCTTAAGAGCTTCTAATACCGCATGTTTTCCACTTAAAATTTCAAAAGACATAATTTGGATTGCTTCGTCACTTTGTTCCTCGCAATGACATCCAGAGCACCCTTCGACTTTGCTCAGGGCGAACGGAATAGCCGCTCGCGACAAACTTTATTTACTTATTTTTTTCTTCTTTTTCGCGTTTAGCTTCTTCAATTATTTTTCCAGCAATATGCGCTGGCACTGATTCATAATGCGAAAAACTCATCGTATAAGTTCCTGACCCACTGGTAATTGATTTCAAAGTAGCTGAATATTGATAAAGCTCGGCCATGGGAACTTTGGCTTTTATCACGCCATTATCCATACCAGAAACTCTACCACGCCTAGAGCTGATATCTGAAGAAAGATCACCCATAAAATCTTGAGGCGCATATACTTCCAGATCAACAATGGGTTCTAAAAGTTCTGGGGCTGCATCTTGCATGGCTGCCTTAAAAGCCAAAGCTCCGGCAATTTGAAAAGACATATCTGAAGAATCAACATCATGATAAGAACCATCAAACACTGTGGCCTTTAAATCCACAACCGGATAACCAGCTAACACGCCTTTTTGCATGGTTTCGCGCACGCCTTTTTCTACAGCAGGAATATATCTGCCAGGAATTGAACCACCCACAATTGCATCTTCAAAAACAAATTCTGATCCTGGAGGCAAAGGTTCTAAACGCAGCCAGCAATCGCCATATTGTCCGTGTCCGCCAGATTGTTTTTTATGCTTACCTTGTTTTTCAGATTTTTTGGTTATTTTTTCTCTGTAGGGAATATGAGGTTTGGTTAATTCAACTTCAACTCCGTAGCGATCCAGCAATTTCTTAACCATTATATCAATTTGAATTTCACCCATGGCAGTGATGATTGTTTCTGAAAATTCTTTGTCGATATGATAAGTTAAAGTTGGATCAACTGCCACTAACTTAGACAGGGCCACACCTAATTTGTCTTGATCTTTTTTAGACTTGGGCTTGAGCGCCATGGGCACAACCGGTTTTGGAAATTCAATTGGTTTGCAAAGCAAAGCATGTGCCTTGGTGCTGAACGTATCATTAATAGATGTGTTTTTAAGTTTAGCCACAGCAGCAATATCACCAGCCACTGCTTCATCTATTTCAATGCGCTCTTTTCCCCTGGTAATAATTAAATGGCCCATGCGTTCGTTGGTGCTTTGCGTACTGTTATAAATATCAGCGCCGGATTTAACCGCACCTGATAAAACCTTAAAGAAAAAGATATCGCCAATTCCAGGATCTGAAGTATTTTTAAAAATATGTGCCAAGACCGGTCCATTTGGATCGCACTTAACTTCCACTTCTGTTTTATCTGAACGCAAGGCTTTGAAAACTGGTAATTGGTCTGGACTGGGCAGGTTATTGATAAAAGCGTTCAGCAATGTTTCAAAACCAGTGCCGTTCATTGCGCTGCCCATATAAACTGGATAAATATTGCCCTTGGCAATGCCTTTAGCCAAAGCTGTTTTCATTTCATCTTCTGAAATCTCACCTTGTTCCAAATATTTTTCCAGGAGTTTTTCATCGCTTTCAGCAATAGTCTCCATTAATTCTGTTTTTAAACTGCCTGTTTTGTCAGCCAAATCAGCAGGGATGTCTGTTTTTGGATCAAGCAAATCTATAACTCCGTTAAAGCTTGCTCCTTGGCCGTTTGGCAACTGAAACAAAGCTGCTCCTGAACTGATTTCTTTAATAGAAGCAAAAGTTTTTTCATAATCAGCGCGTTCAGCATCCATTTTATTGATGAAAAAAGCATGGGGCTTGTTCATCTCTTTCACCAAAGAATATAATCTTTTAGTGGCAATATCAGCGCCATTGGTCGCACTAACCACCATTAAAACAACATCTGCTGCTGCAATGCTGCTGACTACTTCGCCAATAAAATCAGAATAACCTGGAGTGTCAAAAAAATTTAGCTTATGCTTGTCCCATTCAGTCACTAAAAATTTGGACATTATGGATTGCTTGCGTTCAACTTCTAAAGGATCATAATCAACAATAGTTGTACCATCATCCACTTTACCAATGCGACTGGTGGCTTTGGTGGTAAAAAGAATTGCTTCAGCAACCGTGGTTTTACCCACACCCTTGGCCCCTACAATAGCAATGTTTCTTATTTGCGATGTTTGATACTTATTCACGACCCCCTCCTAAATTGTTAATAAGTTTTGGCTAGTCGTGTGCTGATAGCGAAACCAGAGCCTGAAATCAACCATTTATTTACTTTAAAAAACAAGGGAGCCGCACTATGCGGCTCCCTCAATATAAAAGGAAAGGGTCAAATTAATGGTTAGGCATGATAATGATTTAGGGTAGAATTCTTTTGGCGAATTAGATCTTGTTCAAATTCAATTAAACCAAAAGGATCATGCCGTTCTAAATTTTCACGAGCTTGCAAATATTGGCTGCGACACTGCTCCATATAATCTAAAAGTTCTTCTTTTTGATCTAAATCCTTGGATTCATCAAATTCCATTCTGGCATATTCATGATTAATGGAACTGGTAGCCATTTGCATTTGCAATTCTAAAAGAGCTTTCTTTCTTTGTTCAGAAAGTTTTTCGTCAATTATTGGCATAATGGAAAATGTTTTTTCGTTTTCTATGGTCTGTTTCATTCTTCCCCCTCTTAACTTCACCCTTTAATAATGCAACTCGCTTGCCAAAATCAATTGGTGTGCCAGATTTTATCTACTATAACATGTTGTATTTATTGGTGTTTTTAGCTTATAAAACTGGAGTTATGCTGAAAATGGAAAATAGGAGTGGCCGGGCCGCAAACTTGGGGGTTTTAGTTCCCAGGGCAGGGCAAGACATCTAACAAGGCCTGATAAATAAATATCTCCATGGTTAATTGCAGGGCCTGGCCAGTTAAAAAATCTTCTTGTTCAAGATTCATCATTGCTGGGTTGAACACGATTCTGTTGTTTCCTAAATCTTGGGCTATGCCAAGTTCCATAGCCCTGGTTGTTATTTGAAGTTGTTTTTCCAAGATTAGATGCTGCAAACGATGACGTAACTGATTCTGCAAACCTTCTAAATCTCTAATAGTTCCGCTTCTATTAATCAAGTTTTCGATTTGGGCAGCATCTGGAGCAAACACACCAGTATAATCTCGAATTAGATCATAACCATTAGCAATTTGTTCTGAATTTTCCTCTGCTTGATAAAATTCATTTAAACTCTGCTGAAAAAGATTCCAATCAGGTTCCATATATAATGTAAATGCTTGGGTGTGATGATTACCTAAAACTTCAGCAGAATTATTTAAGGACTCGCCATTGAACAGATATGTATTTTGGGCCAGTAAAGCCAGGATGATTGTTTCCATTTGCTGCCCAAAAGTGCGTGACCCTGAAATTAAATCAGATCTGATGTTAGCTAACTCCTGATGATAGAAAGATCTATAATCTGTTTCTAAAATTGGATCATAAATATGGGGCAAAAGATATTCATTCATTGCTGTAAAAGACATGCCAAAGGTGCTGCCCATAATCAAACCAGCATGTTGTTGATTATACACATCTTGAGATAAGCGAACCAGATTCCAGTGCTGCATTTCATCAGCATATATTTGTCCCACGCCCCAAACCACGATGCGCGCACCTAGATCGGCCAGGGCAAAATTACCTGCCCAGCGCGTAAAACCAACACCAGTTCTCAGCGCTGCTGTAGAACGCAGGCCTGAAACAGCAGCTAAGGCTTCTGGGGTATGAGCTGCGGTAATTCCCAAAGCCTGGGCCAAAACTGGTGATTGCCTGGCTAGAAAAAATGGCATGGCTGCTAAAGACAACGCAGCAAAATCACTAAGAGCAGAACTGGGATCCAGGCCAATTAGCTCTAAAACAAGTCTGCATAAAAATTGAAAACCAAAAAAAGTCGGCAGATGAGGAAGAGATTGCGCTGGGCTGATATCTACCAATCCAGCACGGTACAGGGCCTGATGACTGACAAAAATAGAAGTGATTAAGGCAGGGCCCCTGGCATCTACCGGCAAAATATTATAATCAACTAAAGGTTCCAGGGCAAAACGATCGTAGGCCACGATTGCTGCTGAGCCGGCCAGCAGGCCTAAAGTGAGCGAACCTGAGCCTGGGATTCGGCCAGGTGTGCGTCCTGAAGCAGAGATAAATTCATCTGGACCGGAAGCAGTGCTGACGCCTCTGGGCAAAGACCTTTCTGGCAAACTACATTGCCATAAATCAAGTGAGGGATTTAAACATATCTCGCACATATAAAATTAAGGAGCAACTGGCACTGTTCTGGGCGGAACTATTATCGGCCTGAGAACAGGAGCAGATGACGGGCCTCTTAAAGGCGCTGGCATAAGCACTGGTGCGCAATTTGTACTTAAACCAAAATTTGGCATGGTGAGGTTACCTCCAGATAAGGCCTGGTCCGGCATTTCTCCAAATTGCTGATTATAATTTAAAATACCTTGTAGCATTGATTCACTACTTGGTTCTGCTTGCGGAACAGAAAATTGTTGGGCGATGGCCACTCTATTTCCTGCAGACTGCATAAATTCAGCTAAAGAAGCATAACTAGCATCTGCCAGATCTGCTAGATCTGAAGTTATAAAAGTGAGTTGGTTGCCAATTTGAGCAGTATGAAAAGTTATAATTTCTATTGGTTCTAAATTCTGTGCTGCCAGGGCTTCTTCAAACTCTGTTTGAGTGGCATAACTTGCCTGAGCAACTGGCGCAAATTGGGCTGGCAGAAAAACCATCTCTCCACCTATTTCTGCGGTTAGACCCGACATTTCTGATTCTGTTTCTTCGGTTGAATCTTGAGGTTGCGCTGCTTGGGCCTGTCTTATTAATTCTACTAAGACTGTTACTGGAATGGCAGCCATTTCTGAATTACCTCCTCCTGCAGGAGGAGGTTGATCATCATCAGAATTGGCAGCAGTATTATTTCTTTGTCTGGCCCACCAATCAAGGAGCTGTTGAATCTCTGGAGTTTTGCGACCAACCAGGCGTTGAGCCATTCTACCCATCCTGGGATGTCTTGCTTCAAAATTATCCACTATCTCATGAGTTCTAGCTGGAAAAGTTCTGGTTAACTTGCCAAACCCCCAAGCTATAGTGAACAGAACACTGGCAACTGCAGCGCCGATTAATAAACCATAACTTTGCATATCTTGTCCCCAAGTTTGCTCCACTGGAACAGTTGGGTGGGCTTCGCGCAAACCAGTTTGCAAGGCTTGAATTAAATCGGTACATCTGGAAAAATTACCCTGATCAAATAAGGCATAAGATTGATTAGAATTCTGGGGTGTATAATGACACCTGGTTTGATAGAAGCAGCCAATTAAGGTTTCCAAACGCACCCGCCCCACATTGGCCTGACTAACGTTTAACAAAAGATTGCCGCGGTCCCTTTCCACACTGCTGCGCATATCCATTAAAAACTGGTCTGCACCTTGGGGAATTGGTTCGCTGCTTCCTGGCACACGCAAGGCCCAGCGCAAGCGATCATATTCAGCAGTTGTGATCATAAACTGGGTGTCCATGACATTACCCAGCAAACCGCTGCCTGGAATGCCAAATTGCACATGGTGTCTGGAAAAATTATTTTGTCTGGGAAAGTGCTCAGCAGAAGAAATTGGACCGGACAAAGCAACTCCATTATTATCTGTTATAAAACCTTCGATATCATCATCAACTGCTGAATCATTTTGGGTGATACGGCAGCAAACCGCAAAACCATTAAAATCCTGGCAACCAGGAATTTGACGATTATGCAAATATATTTGTTCAAAGTGTTGCATAGCACAAACATCTGGAAGTTGATTTGGATTGAGGCGCAAGACTGTGGCTATTTCTGAACCGGTTAAAATTCTATTTATTGTTTCTCCAATTGCTAACATTTATTATTCCTTTCAAAAAAATGAGGGGGCTTTTGTTTATCGCCCCCTTGCTGAAAATGTTGCCTAATATTTTCTTTGCTTAATATTTTCTTACCTAACGCGTTGGCCTAACCGGCATTTCCAGCCAAGCCCGCACAAAAGCCGCCCTGGTCAATGATTCAAGCCTAGCCTGGTCCTCCAATAAATCTAGTTCCTCTCTGGGTAAAAGCAAAGTTACCGGGCCTCTCAACCTGTTTTGTGAATTTTGGCTACCTTGAATTGCTTCGACCACCAAATCCCGAACAATATCACAAGCAACATTATAAGTAGGAGTTGCTATTCCTGATAACCGTCTCAAAGCTGTTTCTCTTAAGCTTCTAAAATTTGCGCCATAACGCAAATTATTGCGCAAACTTTCAGGGATAATTCTCCCCATGGCTTGCGTAATAAAATCAGCGTGGTTATTTCTATCCAGCGGTAAACTCAAAAAAGCTTGATCGCAAGTTTGCCGGATAAATTCAGCATTGGGCTTAAACCAACGATTGTTTACATAATTCAATGCTCTTTGACTGCCATCTGGTTCTGCATTAATACCATTTTGATAAAGCAAAATTCGTTCTGCAGAACTATCAGCGGTATTGTCAAAATTATAAGGAAGCGCTGCCCTGACCCATTCTCGTTGCTGAATTAAAAGACTGGCCAAAGTTTCTCTGGCCACTTGTATTTCTCTTTGTAAAAAAGAAATTTCTTGCGCAGAAAAATCCAAACGAGATGCTCTTTCCAATTCGTTTTGGGCGCGCTCCAAAGCAGCTTGCGCGCCTTCAATTTCCCTATAAAACTGAATCCAGACCTGCCCTTGGTCTGTTGTGCTATGCGTTCTAATTCTATCTATGTGACTTATTTCATTATTATAAAAACTTTTTACAGCTCCAGAATATCTTTCCTGTCTCACTGACCAAGTTAAGCCTTCTTGCAAAGCGTTTAGTAAACGCGCTTCAGCCTCTCTGATTTGCTCAGTTGTTCCTCGCAACTGCAGACGAACTGCTGGATTCAGTTCATTATCTTCAAAATCAGCATATGAAATATCGGCCAAAATTTGCCTCTGCCTAAATCTGGCCTGATCTAACGCCTGATATTCAGCTAAGTATCGCAATCTTAATTCCAAAAAACGAGCATCTGGTTGAAGTGCATTTTCGGCCAAAGGAATAATTTGATCAACTCGTTCTGCTGAAAAATCAGGCCTAGTCATGCTAGGCGCATTAGCAGCAGCTAATGGATTTAACTTCTGGTCATTCTTGTCTATTTCAAATGGTTCTTGTCCTGAAAAAAGTGTTGCCTCTTGCACAAAAGATATCCGCTCACCTACAGAAATCATACTTATCCTCCTTAAAAGCTTATCTCCTATTAATATATCTTCCTTCAAATAGTTCAGGACGGTTTAGTCGCTCTGGGTTAAACTGTAATTGTCTTAATGCCCTAAATTCTGCTGTTTCCTGATTGCGCAAAGCTTGCTGCAAAACATCTTGAGCAACCAAACGTATGTGCCTAGAACTAACCTGGCTCCATCCACGCAAGTGTTCGCGGATTGCGTGCCTTAACACTCTTAATACCTCCTGGTCAATATCCTGACGACCAGGATTCAATATCCCTCTTAAATGATTTTCAATTTCCTGATCTAGTTCTGCCGGCAAAACAATACTGTTTTCCCTGACCTGAAAACAAACATTGGCCACTAAATCAAAGTTCTGCGCTAATAATGCAGAATCCCTGTTAGTCAAAATTAAGCTGGTCAAGTATTCAGCTGAAGCCTGCAGATCTTGATCTAACAAATGCGGAAAAAAACCATAGAAACCTCTTGCCTCAACTGCTTGGTTCCTTAACCTCTGCAAATTGCTAAACAAAGACAACATGTCTTCCTGCAATTGATAATCATTTAAATTTGCTTCTGCTCGACGATAAGCATTTTCAATTATTTGCAGACGAGAAATTTCCAAACCCAACAAGTATTGTTGCCCAACTTCAATTTCATCTCTTTCAAGTTCAGATCTATAGCTGATCATGGATTCCAATAATTTAGAGAATGTTTGAAATACTCTTTTTTGAACCAAGGTCAGCTCTTGTCTTAGCTGTTGATCCGAATTATCATTTGATGGATTCACTCTGGCCAGGGTTGTTCTTAAATCCAAACGCGCCTCAGACAAAGCCGTATATTCAAGTTCAAATTGTAATATCAATTGTTCAAAAGGGCCAACGCGAATCAGATCTTGGTCTTGAAGCAAGGAACGAATTGGCGGAGGAGTGCTGGCATCTGGCGATTGAGCTCCGCAATATAATTGCCGCCAATCTTGCACATCTGGATCATCTAGACCTGGCAAAATAATTACTCCCTCCTGAATTAGCCAGCTGGCATTTCTGGCGCCATGAACAGGATCAGAAAGATTGGCCACAATATTTTCAACTTCTCTCCTATCTATGTAACCTGCTTGATCAATCGGCACTAACAAAGGAATGCTGGGTTCTTGTTCACGAGATGAATAAGCTGGCGGCACTAAGATTTGATAACTGGCCTGCGCTGAATTACGCAATGGTTCAATAATAACATAGCCCAATTCTATAGAAGCTTGCTCTCGATCTAAAAAATCGCTTTCTCGCATATCCAGAAAAAAATCCAAAACAGCATTTAAGGCTATAGGGTCTTGATTGAGCTGCGGATTATCCCTGATTAAAATGTCAGTTATTGACAAGCGTTGAACAGTTAAAACGCCTCTGACTGAATTGCGATTTGCAGTAGAAGAACCAGAACGCAATAATTGCCTGAGCTCGGCTTGAGCTTGCTGATAGTCTAAACGCGCTTCTTCTAAAGCTATTTCTGTTTCAATGTTGTCTATATCTGAAAACAGAGCGTGATTTGAAGCATGGCTATTGGGCGATATTCTTTCGCCAACTGAAAACACAAATCCTCCACATACTTATGCTTTCAATGGCTCCCCCTCCATTGTTAATATAATTAAAATTAAGATATTTCCCGAATAATCTTGCGCACCACTTCTTCTGGCTGTTTAGCCTGAGAAATTGGACGACCGACAATTAAATAATCAGCTCCTGCGGCCATGGCCATGACCGGAGAGGCAATGCGGCGCTGATCTTGAGCGTCACTGCCAAAAGGTCTAACCCCAGTGGTGGCTATGAGAAATTTACCGCCACAGGCTTCTCGAATAGGTTTGATTTCTAAAGGAGAAGCAATAACCCCATCTACACCTGCTTTTTGGGACATTTTAGCCAGCCTAACCACTTGATCGCGCACTTCAAAGGCGATACCAATATCAGCCATGGTATCCATGCTGGTTAAAACTGTTGCTGCCAAAATTTTTGGTTTTTCGGTTTTACTGCCTGCTGCCTCTAAAGCAGCTTGCACAGATCTAGCTAACATTTCCTGGCCACCAGAGGCATGAACCGTTAGCATGGAAACTTTTAATTTGGTGGCCATAGCTACGGCCCGCTCCACAGTTGAAGGAATATCATGATATTTTAAATCTAGAAAAACTTGGGCGCCTTCGTGACGAATCATTTTAATCACATCCGGACCAAGAGCAGTATAGGTAGGCAAGCCAACTTCAAACATAGTAATGTCTTTTTTTAACAACTTCACAAACTTGGTGGCCTCTTTCATAGTTTTGGCCAACAGCGTAACTATTAAACGGTCTTGCAGATCAATAGCCTTGGTGGAAATTGTTTTAGCTGACATTTTTACCCCCTAGATTTTGACAAAAAATTACTACTTTTTCTGGAGCCATTTTCTCAATCTGACCTGTTTTTCTTTCTTTAATCTCAACCACGCCTTGTTTCAAGCCTTTTTCACCAATGACAATTTGATAGGGTATGCCAATTAAATCTGCATCAGCAAATTTCACACCTGGCCTAACATCTCGATCATCAAAAAGCACCTCAATTCTATTATTTTTTAGCTCTTCATAAATCTTGTCTGCCACTTGTCTAACTTCACCATCTACGCTCAAAGGCAAAATTTCCACGGCAAAAGGAGCAATGGGCAAGGGCCAACAAATTCCCTTGTCATCATGATTTTGCTCAATTGCTGCAGCAGCAGTGCGGCCCACGCCAATGCCATAGCAACCCATAACAATGGTTTGTTCTTGGCCATTTTCATCTAGATAAACCGCTTTCATAGCCTTGCTATATTTGGTGCCTAAATAAAAAACCTGACCAACTTCAATACCCCGAAATTCCTTAAAAGTTCCCTGGCATCTGGGGCAAGGATCGCCGCTAACTGCGCGCCTCAGATCCAAAAACTGGGTGACTTTAAAATCGCCTAAATTTACCTGGGTTAGGTGCAAATCAGCTGTATTTGCGCCAACCACAAAGTCTTGCATATTGGCTACTTCATAATCAGCATAAATTGGGATGTTCAAGCCAATTGGTCCAGAAAAACCTGAAGGACCGCCAGTTACTTTCCTGACAGTTTCTTCTTCAGCAAAATGGCACCATTCCCAGCCTAGAGCATCTTTTAGCTTAACTTCTTTAAGGGCATGGTCACCCCGCACCAAAGCTGCTGCTGGTCCTTGATCTGTTTCCAAAATAAGAGTTTTGATAATCTGATTCGGCTTAACCTTGAGAAACGTAGAAACTTCTTCAACTGTTTTTTGACCAAGTGTTTCGATTTTTTGATAACTTCCTTTTTTATTCTCTGGTCTCTGGTCTCTGGTCTCTGGTCTTCTGATTTGCGCTTTCTCAACATTTGCACAATATTCACAACTATCGCAGGAAACTATTTCATCTTCGCCTGAAGCAGCCAATACTTGAAACTCATGCGATTTGGAGCCGCCGATTGTGCCAGTAGCAGCTTCCACTGGACGAAATTCTAAACCGCAACGGGTAAAAATTCTTTTATAAGCATCAAACATTTTTTCATAAACTTCATGCGAAGCTTTTTCATCGCGATCAAAAGAATAGGCATCTTTCATGATGAATTCCCGGCTACGCATCACGCCAAAACGCGGCCTGATTTCATCCCGAAATTTGGTTTGAATTTGAAAAAGGTTTTTGGGCAGATCACGATAAGAATGAATTTCATTTCTCACCAGATCGGTGATTGCTTCTTCATGGGTGGGGCCAATTACAAAATCACGGTTACTGCGATCTTTGAAACGAAGCAGTTCTTTGCCATAGGCTTCCCAACGTCCTGTTTCCTGCCAAAGTTCGGCAGGCATGACAATGGGCAGCAAAAGTTCCTGGGCATCTTTTGCTTCCATCTCTTCCCGAATAATTTGCTCAATTTTACGAATGACCCGAAAGGCCAAAGGCAACATGGTATATACACCAGAAGCAAGTTTGCGAATATAACCGGCCCGAAGCATTAACTTATGGCTTACCACCTCTGCATCAGAAGGTGCTTCACGCAACGTGGGAATTAGTAGTTTTGAGTAATACATAGGTTCCTCATCAAATTATCTTGTCTATTTCTTTAATCAACTCATCTTCAATTTCATCTTCGCGGCAAGTGCGAATGATTTTACCTTGGCGCATAATCATGCCTTTGCCATTACCGCCAGCTACTCCAATATCAGCCTCTTTAGCTTCTCCTGGGCCATTAACCACGCACCCCATTACTGCCACTTTCAAAGGTTTTTTTATTCCTGCCAAACGTTTTTCCAAACGCGCTACTAAATTTTCCAAATCAATTTGCAAACGACCACAGGTTGGACAAGAAACTATTTCCACAAAAGGACGCTGGCGTAAATTTAGGGAAGCTAAAATTTCATAAGCAGCTTTGACTTCCAAAACAGGATCAGCAGTTAAAGATACGCGAATGGTGTCGCCAATACCTTCTTGCAACAATGTGCCAATACCTAATGCTGATTTAATGGCTCCGCACAAAAGCGTGCCAGCTTCGGTCACGCCAAGATGTAGAGGATAATCAACTTTTTGAGCTAGCAAGCGATAGGCTTCCAACGTATGCCCAACACTAGAAGCTTTAACCGAAATTTTGATATCTTGAAAATCAAATTCTTCAAGCAAACGCGCATGATTAAGCGCAGATTCCACCAAGGCTTCTGGAGTTGGCGAGCCAAATTTTTCCAAAATATGTTTTTCCACAGAACCAGAATTCACTCCAATGCGAATTGGAATGCGACAAGCCCTGGCTTGAGTGGCTACTTGTTGAATTTTTTCTTTAGAACCGATATTACCTGGATTAATCCGCAAACCATCCACACCTTGTTCAATGGCTATTAAAGCCAAATTATGTTGAAAGTGAATGTCAGCAATCAAGGGGATGCTAATTTCCTTTTTGATTTGACTTAAAGCTTTGGCAGCGTGTTCATCTGGCACAGCTACTCTGATAATTTCACAACCAGCATTCTCTAATTCATGGATCTGGGCTACTGTGGTTTTAACATCAGCAGTGTTGGTGTTGGTCATGGATTGCACAGAAATTGGTGCATCTCCACCAACCTTAACTTTCCCAATTTGAATTTGTCGGGTTTTCTTTCTCATTGGACTATAAGCGAACAACCTCCACCAGCGCCAGGTGTTGTTTGATCTTGAGCTCCATTATCTGACCCAGTACCTGGAGTAGCATTAGGACAAGGATTAGTAACAGCAATTTTAACAAATGGCATTTCTATAATTTGCCCTGCGGTGCTGCAAGTAATTGTACTGGCACCGTCTGTAGCATTGATTATACCAGATTCAAAACCAGTAGGCGGGTTGGGCAAAGGTTCAAAATCTGAAGCACCGGTAAATTCGCCACCTAATGGTTCATAATATACTTCATAGGTCTTGCCTGGTACTAGACCAAATAAATAATAACTGCCATCATTTTTTTCAGAACAACCTGGATACATAACGCCTGAAACCATGGAACGTGCATCTGATCTGGTGTTTGATGTTCCATCATTTACCCGGCGGGCAATTACATTCACCCCTTGCAAAGGAGCGCCATTACCGTCTTGCACATGGCCAACCACAGTACAAAATGATTGAGTGAGAGCTCCTTGAGGATAGATCCAAGAAATAGTCACAATATCATCAATATTTAAGCTGTCTTGGCGATCGGTTTTAAGCTGCGGAAACATGGTTGGAATATGATGACCACCATTACACTCATCACCTAATACACAATTTTCAGCAATATCCATATTTATTTGAGTATGATCTAAATTAAGCAAGTGGCCAATTTCATGTAAAATTGGGGCCTTATATTGATCTACGCTTACTGTGCCATTATCCAAAATCAAACCATTTAAGATCACCACTCCTTTTAATAACCTTTTGCCACTAGAAGAGGAGACTAAAAGCTGAGTTAAGCCCAAATATTCATCAGAATTGCCAGGGAAAAGTTCTTCAGTAATACTGCCATCCCGATCAAAGATAACCACGGTGGGGCCTTCCTCATAATTTATATAATCCCACATATTATCTTTATTAATATCTACCCCAATATCTCCACCATATTCGGCAGTGATAACTGTTGTATTTTGATCTTCTAATTTGGCATTAAGCCATTTATTAATGGCTTCTTGCACCAAGGCAACTGCTTGATCATGATCAACAGCATTAGCTAAATCACTACTATCTGAATACCACAATAATTTATCATATAACCAACGTTGGGCTGTTCCTGAATCTGTCACTTGATCAACTGTAAAGGGTCCGCCAGCAAAACTTGGCGCACAAAGGCCAAGCAAGATAAACACTATTAATATTATATTCCTAAAACAGTGCACTAAATCCTCCTTATTCCAAGGTCTTGATCATGGCCTTAAAGTTATCATAATCAATTGGACCTGATGGCGGCTGAGCCTGATCAATTTGACCTGCTTTAAGAGTTTTACTCATACTTTTAGTTGCCGGTAAGTTTTGAAATAAATTTTTATTGGAAAATTTATTCACAACTTGGGCCTTGCCTTGGGCATCATAAATATAATCAAACAAACCTTGCGTAAAACCAACTACACTGCGTACTTTTAAGGTTTCTGATTCTTTAGAGAGACAGACCACATATTCTTGGCCAGGTTCAAATTCCACAAAATTTACGCGAAAAGCCATACCCATCTTTTTAGTATCTTTATTGGAAGCGCCGTATTGCAAAAATTCAAATTTATCTTTATCCAGCTGGGCTTCTATGGCAGCTTGTCCCTTAATCACTTCTTTTACTTGAAATCTATTTAAGGTAAGAATCAAACCCTTCTTCTTAACAATTTCACTTTCTTTAAAAACTCCCTGAAAAATTATTTCTGAACGCTCCACAATGGTTGGAAAATTTACAGGCAGGATTTGATCTGCCTGCAAAAACAATGGGACAAACAAAAGAAAAGCAAAAAACATTAAACCTAAGCGCCTCACAAAAACCTCCTATATAATATTATACCTGGTAAAACAGCCAAATACCAGCATATTTAGGCTATTACAACTGAAATCCAGCAGAAATAAAAGAAAAATAGGCCCAACTTCTAAAAGTAGGGCCTATTAAACTTTTATAAAAATATACTTTTCTATACATCACGATCTTTAATAGTTTGGCGACTATTGCCTTGAGCACGCTTTACTGCCTTGTCTAAAAGTTCTCTGACAGCTTCAGAAAGTGCTTCAACAGCTGTTTCAGAGGTTTGAAGACCTTTTTCTTTCACGTATTCTTTTACCTTTGATACCACTACTAGAGTTTCCCTTGCCATATCCCCTCCTTAATTCAGTTTAATGTTAAAAGTTTAAATAAGTTTTGTTAATACCCTGCAAATTGTCAAATAAAAAAATAAATAATGTGATTTCATTGACATCCAAGCCAAGCTTTGCTAAATCGCAATCCAATTTTGACAATTTGGATTGGGTCGCTAGCTCAGTTGGTAGAGCACCGCCCTTTTAAGGCGGGTGTCCCGGGTTCGAGCCCCGGGCGACTCACAAAAAAAGCCCTTTTTCAGCATTTGATAGAGGGCTTTTTTGGTAAACAAAAATGAAAACAAGCCCCTCCTTCAGGATGATTGTGCGCATGTAATTCTGAACCGTGTAAAGATATTAATTTCTTAGAAATAGCTAACCCTAAGCCATGACTTTTCTCATTACCTGTTGGTTTGGCCGATAGCGTAGAAAATGCAGAAAATATTTTCTGCAGATCCTCATCAGTAAAACCAGGGCCAGAATCACATATTTTAACCAAACACCCCAGCTCTTTTGCTTCCAAAGAAATTTTGATTTTACCCCCTTTAGGCGTGTATTTAATGGCATTAGAAATTAAATTATTCAACACCTGATTGATCATACCCTGATCCATTTGAATTTTTGGTATTTTTGGTCGATTTCCAAGGTCAAAGTCTGTTGTTTATCTTTAGCTGCTAAAGAATAGAGATCAACTGTATCTTTTAATAATTCTTCCAAAGATTGTTCTTCAAAGTGAGGCTCCATTTTTCCCTCTTCAATTTTGGCAATATTCAAACTATCGTTTACTAATTCTGAAATATGACGAACATATTTATGAATTCGATAAAGACCTTTTAAGAAATTTTCATCCACATTGGGTAAACTCTTGATCAACATTTCATTTTGAAAACCAATCACTGCAATTCCGCTTAAAATATCATGCGAAACCATTCCCAGCAGTTCGTTTTTCTCATCATTAAGCAAAGTCAAACGTTCATTTTGTTTTGATAATTGCGCACGCTGATCTTCAATTTCAGCCATAAGTTCAGCAGCTTGGGCGTTGGCTCTTGCCAACTCAGAATTAGACTTAGAATATTGTTTGTTAAGACGCGAAACCTCCTCTTTTTTAGCTTCAAGTTCTGCTACAATCTCTGCTGCATCAGCATTAATCTCGGCCATAGATTTGATCTTGGCACGTAACTCTTTATTAGCTTTTTTCAATGTTTCAATTTGTTGTTTCTGAGTAAAATTAGCGTCGATCATAAAATAAACTCCTAATTAAAACGTCACCACCCGACCATTATGTTCAATAAAATGGAAAGCTGTGGCCATGCCCGTAACTTCCGCGCCACCCCGCAAACCTTGCACAACCAATTTTTTATCCACACTACAATAGTATTCTACGCAAGGTGGACAAACATAAATCTTTCCACCTAAATCTTGAAATTGATTAATATAACTTTCCAAAGGTTCAAAACCAGGCATACAAACACCCTTGGCAGCTTCTTTTAATCCCCAAATAGTGCCATCCATAGTAACATACATGGCCACATCCGCACCCATGGACAATGCTGAACAGGCAAAGGCAAAAGCCAGGGTAGCCTTGGCTCCATGATCCTGTTTGCCTGTGCTTAAAATTATCAGCAGACGCTCTTTTTCTTTACTCACAAATACCTCCTTATTAAATAAAAAGTACTAAATTATCTGCCAAGGCAGAATTGACAAAAGTGGAAACTCCACAACTTTGCACAGTATGTTCACATGCTGACAATCCCAACATTCCAGAAGATGTTTCACAAAGATTAATTTTAACCCCTAAATCTTTTGCTGATTCAACCAATTTTTCCAGGCTTTCCACCCCCTGTTTGCGCATTAAATAACGCATCAGCCTAGGTCCTATTCCTAAAAAATTTAGCCTAGATAATGGTAAATTATTAATCCCTTTTGGCGCAAACCAACCAAATAATTTTTGTAGCCAACTTGTTGTTTTGACTTCTCCCAACAAGGGACACATGGCCTGAGCCCCCCAAAAAGTAAAAAACATTTTTACCTGCATGCCCATGCTGGCTGCGCCGCAAGCAATAGTAAATGCTGCATATAATTTATCGTATTCCCCTGAAAAACAGACAATGCTTACAGAACGATTCTCCCCCATAACCCCTCTCACTTAAGTTTGATTAAAGCAGTGACGATATCGCCTTCTTCTTTTTTGAATTCTACTAAATCTGAACCAGTGGTTTCGCACCATGCGCGCACATCACTTTCAAAAGCAGGGTCATCAGCTATTATTCTGATCTCTCCGCCAGCACCCAAAGTTCTCTTGGCTTTGGCTAATTCAATAATGGGGCGTGGACATCTTTGTCCCTTGGCATCAATTTTATATACCATATTTCCTCCTCAAAATTTTATTGATATTAATATTAAAACTTTGAAAAAACAACATATTATCATTAAGGTCGAAAAAGAAGCTCAACTACATTTTCTAACTTATTAATTTATAATTCAATATTCATTTAAAAAATAAATCAAAGAGGGCTGGTTTAAAGTTTGACTTCCTTGTTGAACAAAATAAGCTTTCTTTTGCATACTGTTTTCTGACAAAAAACCTCTCCCACCCTTTCACCAATTATTTTATTACTTACAACTATTCCTACCAATACGGTTTATATTTTTAAACCATAACTTTTTAGAAAGGGGGAAGTATGAAAAACCAATTTGATCTGGAGAAAGAAATTGTAGTGCACACTTTCAACGAAGTTGGAGTGTTGTCGCGGATTTCTACAGCACTAGCAGATGCCAAGATTAATGTTCACGCGATTTGCGCGTATGAGGTTGAGGACAAAGCTCATGTGCATCTGGTCACTGACAACAATGAAAAAGCATTAGAAACTCTTAAACGGGCAGATTTTACCGTCAGTGAGCGCGAAGTTGTACGCTGTGAAGTTCCCAGTTCATTCTTGCATCCAGAAATGGAGAATCTGATGAGTGGACTGGAAGTTGAAAATAATTACTGGTGCGCTGCTGAACAAAGAGGTGACCATGCTGTCCTTTATTTTTCCATAAAGGATAATGTTCACCCCATGCGCGCTCGCTTAGTGTAAGTTATTTATTAAAAAGAGATTCTTTGGGTTCTTTAATCCAAACTGTGCGTTGCGGAAATGGTATTTCTATTCCTTCTTTTTCAAAACGCTTGTGCACTCGGCGATTTAATTCTCTTTTAACTACCCATTGTTTTAGAGGCTTTGTTTTTATAAAAATGCGCAAAGTAATGGCAGAATCGCCAAAATCATCAACGCCTAGGCGCTCTGGTTCATCATTTATTTCTTCAGGCATATCAGCCTTTAATTTAGTTGCTTCGTCCATAAGCACTTCCAGGGCATGATCCAAATCTGTGCTATAAGCCACGCCAATTTTATAATCCACCCTGGACCACTCACTAGTCAGATTTTTGACCATTTCAATAGTACCATTTGGAATAGTAATTAAAGTACCTTCTGTGTTTCTTAATTGAGTAATACGCAAAGTCATTCTTTCGACAAATCCACCTTCACCATTAATAATTGCCACATCTCCCACTGCAAACTGATCTTCAATCAAGATAAAAACTCCACTAACAATATCCTTAACTAAACTCTGGGCACCAAAACCAATAGCCAAGCTGGCCACGCCCACTGTAGCCAGAATAGCCTTAAAATCTATGCCAAAATTTTCCAAAAGCATTAAAGCAGCAATCAAGCCGATAAATACCGTAAAAGCATAACGGAAAATATGATTTAAAGTGTTGATGCGCTGTTGACCACGCGCTGTTCCCCTGGAAGTTAAAGGCGTAACTTGCTCGGTTATAAAATGGATTAAATAACTAACTGCTTTCAGAGCCAAAACAGTAATGATTACAATAATTGCGGCCCGAGCTAGAGGAGCATATAGATGTTCAACCTTAACAAAAAGCTGTTCAATGAGCTTGGACCAGATATAGAAAAAACCTAAGAAAAACAAAATCCAGAAAATCCAACCAATTGCCTTTAGCACAAACTTTTTTTCATCATGAAGAAATCTAAGCCAAAACAAACTGTCTTTGGCAGGAGAAACAGGGATCCTTTTTTTCACATAACGCTTGATCAACTTACTTACAACAAGAGTGAAGAAAAAAATACCTAACGTAATTGCAAAGCGGACAAAAAATACTTTATCGAAAAATTCTTCAAACTTAAAATTTTCAAACATGAGCTCCCCTTTTAAATTAGGCGAAAGGATCTTTTAAAATGATGCGGGCCCCTCGCTCTGGCCCCACTGAAACAATAGCCACAGGAATAGTGGCAATTTCCTGAATACAATTTATATAATCTTGAACTGTTTTGGGTAAATTCTTAAAATCTCGTATATTAGAAATATCTTCCTTCCAACCTTTATGATCTTCATAAATTGGTTGGCATTTTTCCAGATCGACATAGTCAGGGGGTAAATAATCAATTTGTTTTCCAGCAAATTCATAACCAGTGCAAATTCTCACTGTATCCAGACCTGAAAGAACATCTAGTTTGGTCAAGGCCAGCAAAGTTAGGCCATTAACTCGCTTGGCATGCTTTAAGAGCACTGCATCAAACCAACCGCAACGCCTCTGACGACCAGTTGTTGCGCCAAATTCATTTCCCTTAGTTTGCAGATGTTTTGCCACTAATCCATGATCTTCTGTGGGAAACGGTCCTTCACCAACTCGTGTAGTATAAGCCTTAACAATACCCAAAACTGCATCAATAACAGAAGGCCCAATTCCAACTCCGCAACAAACCTGGCCAGCCACTGTATTTGAAGATGTTACGTAAGGATAGGTTCCGTGATCAATATCTAGGGCTGTACCCTGAGCGCCCTCAAATAATATTTTTTTACCTTGTTTGATTAATTCATCCACTTTAAGCGAAACATCACAAGCATGACCAGCTAATTTTTGTCTCCATTTTTGAGCAGCAAAGAGTAAATCCTCCAAGGCAACGGGCTTGCCCCCTAGTGATTCAATTAACTTATTTTTTTGGGGTAAAACCAGTTCCAAGCGTTTTTGGAACACATCTTTATCTAACATTTCGCCAAATCTAATACCTAATCTAGAAGCTTTATCTTCATAAGCCGGACCAATGCCACGCCCTGTGGTGCCGATTCTGGCGTCGCCTAATTGAGTTTCTCGAAGCTGATCAATTATTCGATGATAGGGCATGACCAGATGGGCATTAGTGCTAACCGCCAACATTTTTGGATTTTTAAGATAGTTCTGGCTAAACAAACCTTCAATTTCATCAATTAAGACATTGGCATCTAAAACCACTCCATTACCAATGGCACAAAAACAATCTGCATGCAGAATTCCAGAAGGCACTAGGTGTAACACAGTTTTGCGATTACCGATAATAACGGTATGCCCTGCATTTGCTCCGCCCTGATAACGTACAACTGCGTCCACCGAAGGAGTTAAAAGATCTACAATGCGTCCTTTTCCTTCATCGCCCCATTGAGCTCCTACGACAACAATATTTTTTGCCATGTTTTACGCTCCCATGAATTTTTCTAATATTGCTTTTTGGATATGCAGGCGATTTTCTGCTTCATCAAAAATTCTGGATTGGGGCCCGTCCATAACTTCATCTGTAATTTCTTCACCCCGATGCGCTGGCAAACAATGCAAGACAATTGCTTCAGATTTTGCCTTAGCCAAAAGAGCTGCATTAACCTGAAAAGGTTGAAACATCTTTTTCTTTTCAGCTTCACCTGATCCTTCTTGCCCCATACTAACCCAAGTATCTGTATTTATAACATCTGCATCTTTAACTGCTGCCACAGGATCATTGCCAATACTGATCTGATCATAACCACCCTGCTTAACTTGATTCAAAATAGCTGCTGCAGGCTCATAGCCTTTAGGAGTAGCAATTGAAAGCTTAAAGCCCAAAATTATGGCTGCAGTAATCCAGGTATTGGCCAAATTATTACCATCTCCCACATAAGTAATATGCAAGGGTTTAAGCGAACCCTTGTTTTCCTTAACAGTCATTAAATCCGCAAGCACCTGACAGGGATGGTATAAATCTGTTAAACCATTTATAATTGGCACGCTAGCAACTTCAGCCATGCTTTCTAATTTAGTTTGCTCAAAAGTGCGAACCATTATGCCATCAACATAACGAGACAACACGCGCGCAGTATCTTCATAGGTTTCACCCCGACCAAGCTGAGAGCCAGAAGCTGCCAGATTAAGAGCGTGCCCACCTAATTCAAACATGGCAATTTCAAAAGAAACCCTGGTGCGCGTTGAGCTTTTTTCAAACACCATGGCCAAGGATTTATTTTCCAAAACTTTTGGCGTGCGACCGGACTGTTTTTCTTTTTTAAACCAAATGCCCCTGTCTAAAAGCTGATCAATTTCCTCTTTTGTAAGATCAAACAAAGATAAAAAATGCCGCGCCATGTTTCCTCCTATAAAATATATCTACTCAAATCTCTATTTTCCATAACTTCTGCCAAAGATTTCTCTACATACCCTTGATCAATGCCCACATTTTTCTTGCGCATTTCCGGCGCCTTAAAAGAAATATCTTCCAAAACTTTTTCCATCACTGTATGTAAACGCCTAGCGCCAATATCTTCCATTTGTTGGTTTACTTCTGCAGCTATTTTGCAAATAGCTTTTAAGGCGCCTTCATCAAAATTTAGGTCTAAACCTTCTGTTTTCATCATTGCCACATATTGTCTAGGCAAACAATTATCAGTTTCAGTAAGAATACGATAAAAATCTTCTTCAGTTAATGAATTCAGTTCCACCCTAATCGGAAAACGACCCTGTAATTCTGGAATTAAATCAGAAGGCTTGGTAGCATGAAACGCACCAGCAGCTATAAATAAAATATGATCTGTTTTTACCATACCATGTTTGGTGGTAACAGTTGAGCCTTCAACTATCGGCAAAATATCTCTTTGCACGCCCTCCCTGGAAACATCCGGGCCATGTCTGCTTTGCTCAGCTCGATTACAAATTTTATCTACTTCATCTAAAAATACAATGCCGTTTTGTTCCACTCTTTCAATTGCCTGCTTAACCACATCTTCCATGTCAATTAACCGCGCAGCTTCTTCTGCAGCTAAAACGCCCAGTGCTTCTGAAACTTTAATTTTTCTTTTTTTATCTCTTTGACCTGGACCTGGCATAATGCTGGAAAATAAATCTTTAATGTTTGCGCTCATTTCTTCTAAACTAGGCGCGGCAATTACTTCTACTGAAGGCATCATGGGTTTGGGCGGCGCTTTCTTCATTTCCACGGTCTTATTGTCCAACTTACCTGTTCGCAAAAGATCTCTTAACTTTCTTTTTGCCTCTTCTGGAGTTGCTGTTTCGCCCAATTCCTTAGCCATTTGAGGCATTAATAATTCCAACACTTTTTCTTCAGCTATTTCCTGAGCTTTAACCTCAACCCTGGCAGTTTCTTCATCTCTAATCATTTTAACTGATATATCAGTAAGCTCTCTGATCATGGATTCCACGTCTTTGCCAACATAACCCACTTCTGTAAATTTTGAAGCTTCAACTTTGATAAACGGAGCTTGCGCTAGTTTGGCCAACCTGCGCGCAATTTCAGTTTTACCAACACCAGTTGGGCCGATCATAATAATATTTTTAGGCACAATTTCATCCCGCAAATTTGGCTCTACCTGGCGCCTACGCCAGCGATTTCTTAAAGCAATGGCTACAGCCTTTTTTGCTTCGTTTTGGCCGATGATATAACGATCTAATTCTGAAACAATTTCTCTGGGTGTAAAATTTGCACTCATAATTCCTCTGTTTTTATTTTATCATTAGTATAGACACAAATCTGGGCTGCTATTTGCATCGCTTTTTCCACAATTTCTTTGGCAGAAAGCTTGGTTTCTTGAAGTAAAGCCCTGGCTGCAGCTAGAGCATACGCGCCGCCAGAACCAATGGCAGCAATCTCATCGTCTGGTTCTACCACATCACCTGTTCCTGAAATAGTAAAGGTCTTTTCTTTATCAGCCACAATCATCATGGCTTCCAGCTTTCTTAACACGCGGTCCAGACGCCAATCCTTGGCCAGCTCAACCGCAGCACGAGTAAGATTGCCGCGATGTTCTTCCAGCTTTGCTTCAAATTTTTCAAACAAGGTAAAAGCATCTGCACTGGAACCTGCAAAACCAGCCACAATTTTACCTTTGCCCATGGTTCTTACCTTATTGGCATTGCTCTTCATAACCATATTAGCAAAGCTAACCTGGCCATCTCCAGCTATGGCTACTTTTCCATTGCGGCGTACACATAAGATAGTTGTTGAGTGAAACATAGGTAATTCTCCTTCAGACTATGGACTATGGTCAGTTTTCTATGCTTTGGGATGTGCCTTATCGTAAACTTCCATCATTTTTTCAAGGCTAATGTGCGTATATTTTTGAGTGGTGGATAGGCTGGAATGTCCAAGCAATTCCTGAATTCCACGCATATCAGCCCCAGCATTCAAAAGATGCGTGGCAAAGGTGTGTCTTAAGACATGAGGGGTAACGGTTTTATTAATGCCGGTTTGACGCAAATATTTAATTAACATGCGCTCCACTGAACGCACTGAAATTCGTTGCCCATGCTTATTCACAAAAACCGCGTTATCACCTTCGCTAGCCAATTTTTTTCTCAGTTCATAATATTGACGCAAAGCTTGAGAAGCCTTATTTCCCACTGGCACCAATCTTTCTTTACGCCCCTTGCCCAACACTCTTACCACTCCTTCTTCCAAGTTAATCTCTGGTATATTCAAAGAAACCAATTCGCTAACCCGCAGACCTGAAGCATATAACAATTCCAAAATGGCTTTATCCCTGGCACCTAAAACCGTCTTGGAATTAGGAGCGCTCAATAAAGAAAAAATTTCATCTACGGTTAAAAATTTGGGAATTCTTTTGGGGATTTTAGGACTGGCAACTTCTTTGGCTGGATTATTTTTAACATGCCCTTGACGCAAACAATACTCAAAAAAACTACGAATACTGGAAAGCTTGCGCGCAATTGAAGTTGGGTTTTTATTACCAAATAAAGAGCCAATAAAATCACGCACCACAAGGTGATCGATGGAATTAAAATCTAAGTTAACATTGGCTTTTTTAAACCTCTCTTTTACAAAGAGATTAAATTGCTGCAAATCTACTAAATAATTTTTTAGGGTGTGATCTGAAGCGCGTTTTTCATGTTCTAAATAAGAAGAAAAATCATTAATGAATTTTTCCATAATAAGATCCCCCTTGATCATAAGGCATAGCTCTTTATAAGACTTATGCCAAGGAAAAATAGATCTCACGCAAAGGTATATTTACTTCTTCCACTTTGACTTTTACTTCATCACCAATAGTAAAGCTTAGGCCTTTTTTCGCAGCTTTTAAGCAATATCCTGTTTCTTGAAAAATATAATGCTCTGGCGGCAAGCTGTCTTTGTGCACCAAACCCTCTACTAGAAAATCTTTTAATTCCACAAAAAAACCAAATTTAGTCACATGGGAAATTATACCTTCAAATATTTCACCAATTTTATCTTGCATAAAAAAGGCTACATAAAGCTTGATGATTTCCCGCTCAGCCTCCATAGCTATGCGTTCTCGCCTGGAACACAGCTCGGCAATTTCAGACAATCTGCTAGTAGGAGCTTTTTGTTTTACATTATTTAAAACCCTTTTCAACTGCCTGTGCACCACTAGATCTGGATACCGCCTAATTGGTGAAGTAAAGTGACAATAACATTCAGATCCCAACCCATAATGGCCTACATTTTCCGTAGTATAAACCGCTTGAGATAAAGAGCGTAAAAGCGAGGTATTGATTAAACGTTCTTCTGATCTTCCATGCGCCATTTTAACGACTTCACCTAATTTTTTAGTGGTCACATTTGAACCTAATTTGATCTTATAACCTAAGTTGTGCAGCAATATGGCAAAAGCATGGATTTTTTCTGCAGGGGGTGGTTCATGAACACGATAAATACAACCCACTTTTTTATTTGTTAAAAACTCGGCCACAGCTTCATTGGCTCTAATCATAAACTCTTCAATCATCATATGACCAACATGCCTTTCAGCCCGGGCAATATCGTCAACTTTACCAGTCAAACTAAGTTCTATTTCTGGTTCAGGTAAATCAAAATCAATTGATCCTTCATCAATTCGTTTTTTACGCAAACGCTCATAACACTCTTGCATTAAAACAAATTCAGGAATCAATTTTTGATAAGTGCTTCTGACTTTAGGATCTTTTTCAACCAAAATTTGTTTCATCTCAGTATAGGTCATGCGACTTTTACTTTTAATAACTGAAGCAAAGAATTGTTTGTTTAGAATTTCTCCCTGAACATCAATATCCATCTGAACAGTCATGGCCAAACGATCCACATCAGGTTTTAAACTGCACAAATCACTAGACAAAATCTCTGGCAACATCGGCAGGCAATCACCAGGAAAGTAAACTGAAGTGCCTCTTTCCAAAGCAGCCTTATCCAAAACAGTGTTTTGCTCCACAAAGTGAGCAACATCAGCTATAGCCACCCAAAGCCTAATTTGACCATTGCCCATCTTTTGCACAGCTACAGCATCATCAAAATCCATGGCAGATTCACCATCAATAGTTACAAAAGGCAAATTTCTTAAATCTTTCCTAGCACTTAGTTCTTCTTCATTCATCCGTTTAATAGATTCTTCAGCCTGACTAAGCACTGCTTTGGAAAATCCAACCTCTAAATGATGTCGAATAATTACTGCTTGTTTTTCAGTTTTCAAATCCCCTCGTCTGCCCATAACCACAATAACTTCGCCCTGCATAGGTTCAGATCCATCTGGATATTTAGTTATTCTCACCGTGACATTTTGCCCGTGCCTAGCGCCGCCCAGTTTTTTATCTGGCACAATAATCATGCGCCTAATGCGCAAGTCATCAGCTATCACTCGATAATATTTTCCAGTTCTTTCTAAACGACCAAAAAGCTTTTCTACTCTTCTTTCTATAACCTTCCTAACCCGCCCTTCAAGACTCTTGCCTTTACCTTTATGAGAAGGCACCACCTGAACCTGGACTACGTCTGTATGCAACGCATCTCCAATATAACGGGCTGGCACAAAAACATCTTCTTCACCTTTTTTGCCTGTGGTAACAAAACCATACCCATCTCGATGTAAACGCAACTCTCCCTGAATGATTTTTTTCTTCAAATTATCCTCCTAAACGTACCTAGTTTGGCATAAACAAATAAAAAATGAAAGGTAAGAAAGTTCTATAAACTATTGCTTTTTAGATGGTGCTGGGATATTTTGGCCGCGACTTAAATAGGTGGGGGATATTTATGGTTAAGAAAAAGAAAGCCATTAAAAAGAAAATAGTAGCTAAAAAGGCTGTTAAAAAGGTAGAAAAAAAAGCTGTAAAAAAACCAGCCAAAAAAGTTGCTAAACCTGATAAATCAAAAAAATCTTCCAGAAAAAAAGTTCTGATTTCTAAGGCTAGGACCTTAAAGAAAAAAGCTGCAAAAAAAATCAGCCCCAAAAAATCTGTCCGAAAAAAGAGAACTCTCAAATTAACAAAAATTGAGCCTTTACTTAAAGATATTCAACTTGAGCATGAGTTAACCGAACAACGAAAAATTGAAGAATCCAAATTTAATATTGGGGTTCCGGAAAATGCCCAAGCTATCCCTTTATATGAACTGCCTGGAGAATATCATAAAGATCGCGCAGTTATTTTAACCATTAGTCCTGATTTTGTTTTTGCCTATTGGGGAGTTTGTCAGCAATCAATGCAAGATGCTATTTCCAAAATCGGGCACAACGCCAAACTAACTCTGCGTTTTTATGACATCAGTCAAGTTGATCAAGTCAGCAATGCACCTTGTTGGGATGTTGAAGTTTTTGATCGCTTGGGCAATTGGTATCTGCGCCTAGATTATCCTGAACAAAAGCTCTATATGGAAGTTGGCTTAAAAAATGAGGCTGGCTACTTTTATAATCTGAGCCACTCTAATATTATTAAATTGCCCAGACGCTTTATAGCTCCACCCAAGCCTCTAAAATGGATGGTGGTTAGCCCTGACGGCCAAAAGGTTATCACTGATATTGAAGAATATACTGAAGCAGATTTGGAACTATTGAAAAAAATTCTGGGACCGCACTTTTTTGATTTATTAATGAAAGGTAAGTTTTCAACTATTTCAGGCTCAAACCTAGAAGCAGTGTTCCAAGAAATTTCTTCTTTGCGTAATTTGGAAGAAGTTTCTTCGTCACCAACCCAGTGGTCAAAATAACACTAAGTTAACTAATGAGGTTTTAATTGTGGAACAAGGATATTTAGCTTTTGTACTACATGCCCATCTACCATATGTAAGACATCCGGAATATGAGGATTTTCTGGAAGAACGCTGGTTTTTTGAAGCCATGACTGAAACCTATATTCCCTTATTAGATGTATTTGAGCGCTTGGTTCAAGATGGCATTGATTTTAGACTAACCATGTCTTTGACACCTCCTTTAATGTCTATGATGAGCGATCCATTGTTGCAAGATCGTTACGCCCATCATTTATATAGATCTATTGAGCTGTCTTACAAAGAAATTGAGCGCACTAAAAATCACGCGCAGTTTAATGCCACTGCCCACATGTATAATCACCGTTTGCAGCATGCACGCTGGATTTTTGAAGATCAATATGGCCGCAATCTAGTAAATGGTTTTCGAAAATTTCTGGATTTGGGGAAACTAGAAATAATTACCTGCGGGGCAACTCATGGTTTTTTGCCTCTTTTACGCATCTCACCTGAAGCAATCCGCGCCCAAATTCAAGTTGCTTGCAATTGTTATGAAAAACACTTGGGCCGTCGGCCCCGCGGCATTTGGTTGCCAGAATGCGGCTATTTTCCAGGATTGGAAGAAGAACTCTGGAATGCAGGCATTAGATTTTTCTTTTTAGACACCCATGGTTTAATTTTAGGAGATAGTCCGCCTAAATACGGAGTTTATGCTCCAGTCTATACACCAACTGGCTGTGCTGCTTTTGGCAGAGATCAAGAATCTTCAGTACAAGTGTGGAGCGCTAAGCAAGGTTATCCTGGCCATCCAGCTTACCGGGATTTTTACCGCGATATTGGTTTTGATTTAGATTTTGATTATGTAAAACCATATATTCATAAAGACGGTATTCGCTTGATGACTGGTTTTAAATATCACCGCGTAACAGGCCAAGGCGATCACAAAGAACCCTATGATCCAAGTTGGGCTGAACAAACTGCAGCAGAACATGCTGGCAACTTCATGTTTAATCGCCAACATCAAATAAGACACTTGCGCGGCATTATCGGCAAACCTCCCATTGTGATTGCCCCCTACGATGCTGAACTTTATGGTCATTGGTGGTATGAAGGTGTGCGTTGGCTGGATATAGTCCTGAGAAAAATTGCCTGCGATCAAAATGAGATAAAATTAATTACTCCTTGGGAATATCTTAATCGCCATCCCAAAAACCAGGTTATAGAACCTTCTGAATCCAGTTGGGGTAATAAAGGTTATGCTGAAGTATGGTGCAATGGCACCAATGATTGGATTTATCGTCATTTGCATGAAGCTGCTTTTCGGATGACTGAAATGGCCAGGGCTTATCCCAACCCAGATGACAATTTGAGACGCGCCTTAAATCAAATGGCTAGAGAGCTGCTTTTGGCTCAATCCTCTGATTGGGCTTTTATCATGAATAGCGGAACTATGACTGAATATGCTATTAAACGAACCAAAGATCATCTCTATCGCTTTAACCGACTCTATTGGGATATTAAAAACTATACTTTAGATATGAATTTTGTTGGTGAAACTGAATGGAAGGATAACATTTTCCACGAAATTGATTATAAGGTTTATGCCTAGGCTAAATAGTTTTCAAAATATGTTCTAATTTGGATATGTGTCCATATTCCCAATTAGCCAGATTTTCAAAAACATTACATATGGCATCATCTTTCATGCTTTTGTTTAATTTGCGATAATAATTAAAAGCTGCCTGTTCCCGACTAATAGCAAACTTAATTACATCTTTGGGATTCATCTGGCTAAAAATCGGCGGCGGTTTAGCTTGTTCTTCTTCAATATAAAAATTTGGTGGCAAATTTAGTTTAAGCATAATACTGGGGCTTAGTTTAACTTCATCTAAAATTTTGACATGCTCCAATTCCTCATCAGCAAGTTTTTTAAAAAGATTGGCCACTCTTTGAAAAGAAACATCCTTGGCCAGATCCAGATATAATGTTCTAGATTCTTTCTCCCTAATAATTGCTTGGTCTATAACCTCGCTCAGGCGCAGTTGGATATTTTTGTCCATAGTACAAGCTCCTTAATGATCATTTACAAACAACATTGTTTTAATTATGGATAACTCCATGAAATCATATACAGAATACATATCACTTAATACCAAGAACCGCTATGAAATTGTTAATATAACCCCTGAAGTTGAACGAGCGGTTAAAAAAAGTTTGGTCAAAGAAGGTTTGTGTTTAGTGAATGCCATGCATATTACCTCTAGCGTGTTTATTAATGATAATGAACACGGCTTACACGAAGATTTTTTGGTTTGGGTGGAACAACTTGCCCCATATAATGTTAAAAAATACCGGCACAACCTAACTGGGGAAGATAATGCAGATGCTCACCTGAAACGCACGATCATGGGCCGGGAAGTTGTGGTAGCTATCACTGATGGCAAACTAGACTTTGGCCCCTGGGAAACAATTTTTTATGGTGAATTTGATGGGCAAAGAAAGAAAAGAGTCCTCGTAAAAATCATCGGGGAATAAAAAATATTCTGAGAACTGAACGTCATTCCCGCGAAAGCGGGAATCCAGAACGCATTAATATTAAATTCCCTTTCTAAGGCAAGGCCCTTGAAGCAGGCGCACGAAACCGGGCTACTCGTCGCTAAAATAGCGACTGTTTTTATGGCGAGTTAAATGTCTTGCCGCTGTCAACCTTTAACTCGCAAAAACAGTCGCTATTTTAACTCCTCATACGCCCTTATTTCGTAAGCTCGCGCCTAAAAAAGCTTCAAGCGCCTTGCCTTAGAAAGGGAATTTTAAAAATTGTCTTTTATTTATCAATGATTATTGAGAGTTAGAAGAGTGGAAATATCTCTTTGGTTTTCAAAATGCAAACGCGAAACTGGCCCCCTTGCTCTGCCCGCCAAGCCTGCAGCTAGGAGCTGACAGGAGGGTCAAATCCTCTTTGCCAAAATTATCATTCTGTGAAAATTAAAAAAATTAAGTATTGTATTTCTGGAATTACATTATTCTTTATTCGTCTTTTCTGAAGAGGACATCAATAATAATATTACACTTGTTATAACCGCAATTCCTAATGCCAAACATATTTCACCGCCCGCTAGAGTCAATCCAGTTAATATTCCTCCAATGCCAAAAACTATTTTATGAGATAGCTTAAAATTTAAATTCATCATTCCTCACTTTCAATAATTAAGTATTGTGTCCCTAGGATTAGGGATTCTTCAATTCATTTATATACTCAAACACAGCTATTCGAAGCGGTTCCATAAAAGACAGCCAATAGTTTATATCAATACTAAGAGTTATTTTTTTATGGTCCTTCTATTGTAGTTATACAATCTCCTTGCTTAATGTTTAACGCTCCGTCACCAGTGGTTCTCAATTTTCGTCCTTCTTGGGCTTTATTTTTCCAGTAGTTTATAAATTTAATCTAACCCAAAATGTAATTTTAAATATTCCTCAATTTGTCTTACATATCTATCTTCAAGATTTCCTATTTTCTTTATAAAACGCTTATTTCTATCAAAGGATGTGATATGATGCACTTTAATTAAAGAATTAGCGAACAAACGATTTTTCGAGCTTTTATTCACAAGAATATCTTCAGTCCTTTGTTTCTCTAAATTTGATGTTAACGGCATAATTGTTGCTAAATTGTTTGTCCTTAATTGTTCATTAGATTCAATAATAACGGCGGGTCTTACTTTTTGAAATTCATGTCCTGAGCTTGGATCAAAATCAACCAGCCAAATATCACTCTTTAAGTATTTCATCACTATTCGAGCTCCTTATAATATTTCACTTCCTCTTCAGACATGGAACCTAAATCTTCTAAAATATCATTAGCAGAGGCTGATTCCCATAATGATTGATAATCTTTTGTTGTATAAGGTGCCTCCCTTTGAAAAACTAATCCATAATCTATTATTTCACAATCTGGCGTAGCCTTCCACGGCATATCTCCATGAACCAATTCTTCTATTTGTGTAGCATTATTATCCGAAAGATTTTTGATCACACAATTCATAATTTTTTTCTCAGATTCAGAAAACAGGTCTTCATCTGGCTCAACTAATGCTAAATATCGTTTTTGAGCTTTACCATGATAAACATGTGAAACAAATTCTAGCTCACCATCATCTAGCATAGCATTTATAACAGACTTATATTCTTTTATTTTTGGAACTGGTCCAAATTGCATTTTCAAATAAGGCAAGCCTGTAATTGGTTGGCCTGTTTGTTCATAAGAATTGAAATCAATGAAATATAACAACTTATAAATTACGGTTTCGCCAACGTTTGGTTTGCCACCACACTTTTTAAGAATATAAAGGAGCACATTTTTTAATTTTTCTTTATTGAATTTCACATTAGCCTTCTTTTTGGAATCGATTTTTTCTTTTGTAAAATTGAGCATATAATCAACGTTAACAGAAAAAAAATCTGCAATTTTTAATAGTTCTAAACTATCAACTTTTCTTTCACCTTTTTCAATTTGACTTACTGCCTGTCTTGTTAGTTCTAAATGCTTTGCTAAGGCTTCTTGAGAAATATCAAAATCTTCTCTGAGCCCTTTAATTATATTGCCAAGTTGTTTTTGTGTAATTTGTGACATGGTCCCCTCCCCGTCTATTTATTATACTAACATATGCACTAATATAGTGCAAGCACTATCATTATTATCTTGACAAAATAAATTAAATAATCTATCATTTCATATACTTATAAAACTAGAGCGCCTAATAATGGTCAGGGGGACTAAATAAACATTCAGAATTGGCCGCAATTCCACAACAGGAAAATTAACAACTGTAAAAAAGGTCGAAAATAACCCACGAACTCACACAGTGGAATGCATGGGATTCCTGCTTTCGCAGGAATGACAAACAATGCAGAGATGACAGGCTGGATTACTGATCTTGGACGCTTATCTGCCTTTATCAAACATTACTGGCACTTGGATGCCGCCGCCACTAACATTTACTTTTAGACTACGGTTTGTAGCACGAGTGATAAAACCACCCACCCTAAAACTAGTAAATTTTTTACCATCCCAATCATAGTGAATATATACACCCAAATCAGCAATTACTTTTCTAGGACGGGAAAGAATACCATGCACATCAATTGTATTTAATCTTAATCTATCCTGCAAAGCCCACTCAGCCTGTTTTTTCTTGGGAATATGCTTAATCATATTTTGCATTTCACTACCAACATAAACTCTTTCCCCACCCATACCATCCCCATGTTTCAAAACTAAGTTCTCATAATTTTTTTTAGCATCAGCTTTATTACCCAGAAGAAGCTTGGTGGGTAAAATTGCTGGTTCAACTTGGTGGGCGTATTCTGGAATTAAACGTTTGCGCAAACTCTTATCAGCCAAAAGCGGCAAGATTGTTTTAGATGCCACCAAACCTGTGACAAAAGGACTATATTGGGGAATTTTGCTGCAAATTAAATTGCGAAAAAATTCGGGCGCTTCTTTATAATCAGCTAATTCAAAACTATAGGAAACCTGGAAAACATCTGGTGCTTGCAATTCTTGTTCCAAATATAATTTGCCATTTTTGAACTTTACTTGTTTATAGGCCATTTTATTAAAATCTTTATCTGGCTGAATTTTAAAAACCTTGGGGCTCACTAAACGCAAATTCAGACCCACTTGTTTAGCTTTGGCTAAAATAACTTCTTCTTCCCAATTATAAACATCATATTGAAAACGCACCATGTTGCGACCCAAGCGACGCATATTCTGAACTTCACTCTTTGCTGTATCAAAACGTTTAACCTTGGATTTTAGTTCGGGCATGATACGCAAGATTTTCTCTTGAATAAAAGAAGAACGGCCAGTACCATCAAAACCAATTTCATTAATTTCTAATAATTTGGGGGGATTACCTGCATTTGGTGAGCCAGCAATAGCCATATCAAATCTTAAACTACCAGTTAGGCGTTTTGGACGATACTTCAATACTCCTAGCTCTTGAACCAAATAATCAGTGATTGGTGTAGGCAATATTATGGATTTCAATTCAGCAGTAGGCAGAGATAAAAGCCGCATTAAAAAAGTAGTTATACCTTGGCTAACTTTAACAATGGTTGGCAAATAAGAATAAGGCAAAATACGGGGGATAACCGAACAATCATCGTCACAAATTCCCAGCAAGTTAGAATCAACAAATTCATTCCAAAGCTCTGTTTTTAATTCTGAAACTGGTTTTTTTTTAAAAACCTTATTCAGCAAAGGCGAGATATTTTCATGAAAACTTTCCTGAGCCATTTATGTCTTTTTCTTTTTGGGAGGTTTTTCTTTTATCTTAAAGAAATAAAGCCGACCGGAATTGGAAAGTAGAACCAACTTATCATCCACAAACAAGGGATCTGAAAAACTTCCACCGCCTCGAATATAACGTGAAAAAACAATATCTCCATTTAGAGGATCAACTAAATAAAACCTGCCCTTGGTGGCTGCCACGGCTAATACATTAGCACCTATTGCCGGAGAGGAAATACCAGGCACTTCCAAATCCTGTTCCCAAAGCAGATGGCCTTGTGCTGGTGTGGCAGCAGCTAAAACACTGTCCCCAGAAATATAAAGTGTGTCTTGAGTCAATAGCAAATCATTGACACCACCAACATCATCCAGCATCCATCTAACCTGGCCGTTTTGATCTGGATCCAAGCAAAAAACATGACGATCAGCAGTAGCCACATAGATGCAATCTTTAGTAATAATTGGACGAGTATCCAAATCTGAAACCAAAGCGGTGCGATCGCCTAATTGTTTAACCCAACCCAAGCTGCCATCTGTTCTATAAGCCATGAGCATGCCACGTGCGTTACCAAACAAGATCATATTTTGATATAAAACTGGGCTAGAACCACGACGTACCCGAAAACCTATATTATTGTCATAAGCATCGGTATGCCAAATTTCTTGTCCGTTTGTTTTATTCAAACAAAACAAACGACTGGAATTGGTTACAAAATAAACCCGTTCTTGATCAACCAAAGGCTCAGCTAAGATTGGATCTCCCAAAACTTGTTTCCAAATTTCCTTACCATCTTTTGTATTTAAGGCATAAACATAACCATCTATATCCCCAAAATAGACTACTTCATCTTTAACTGCAGCTTGTGCCTGAATTGGACCATGAGTTTTATAATTCCAAACTTTTTTAGTTTTTTTAACATCAATACCGTAAAATACGCCAGCATCTACACCGACAAAAATCATGGAATCATCTGCTATTGGAATGGCAAACTGAAATGGCTTACTTGACCAAAAACTTGTTTTTTTTAAGCGAATCACGTCCAGCTTATCAACTTTGATTCTACGATCAGTTTGCTGCAACTTACGCCACTTACTAGAACTATCTCTATATATTATAGAATCATGGCTGGTTAAATGCTGGCTGGATTTAGCCTGAAGTTCTGGAATTAGTAATAATAAACAGGAACACAAAATTATACTGCTAATCGCTACCTGTTTTATCTTCCCTGAGCAATAAGCCATAAAAGATGCTCCTCTATCTTATTTTTTAGTTGTCCTTCTTGAGTTAGATCAAGAGCTTTTTCAAAATATTCTTTAGCTTTTGCATAATCTGCAAGTTTTTCAAAACAGAGCCCAGCTTGATAAAAACTGTCTGCTTTATTTAAATTATGATTAACCTCTGCTGCGACAATATAGGTTTGAGCTGCCTGTTCATATTTTTCTTGAGCCAGCAAAACATTAGCCAAACCATAGAAACCTGCTATCCTCACCAAAACTGGATAGCTCTTTTTTTGAGAAATTCTTTCAAATTCAGCAATTGCTGCCTCATATTGCTTGGTTTCAAACAAAATATTGGCTAGCTCAAGACTTGCTACCCTACCAGTTTCGCTATCACTATAGTCAGCAACAAATTTTTTTAGTTCAACAATTTTTTCTTCCTTATTAGTCACTTCCTGAATTTGATAAAAAGAGTTGGCTATTTTGTTTTCACGATATTTTAGAAAATAATTGGCACTGAAAATAACAACTAAAGTTATAAAAAATGCTCCAGCTGCAATGCTTATTGTTTTGACATGCACATGTAAAAAATGAATTACCTTGATGGTCCAATCTATAAATTCGTCTTTAACCGGTTTCTTTTTGCCACGAGGTAAATGTTTATAAGTTGCCATTATTTTTCTCCTGTTGCCTGCTGACCATTACTATCCTCTAATCCTTTATATTTATCTTGGATGTGTGCCACAACCTCAGCAGAAAGCAACAAAATATTTGAAAGATAATAAACCCACATAATAGATAATATTAGGGCGGTAAAAGAACCATAAATCAAATTATATTTGGCAAAAGCAAATTCCGCATAAATACGAAAAAACATCTTTGCCACACCAATGCCTATTGAAAAAACCAAACCCCCAATAGCTGCATATCTAATATAGACTTTTTGATTGGGAATAACCACACACCCAACCACAAAAGCCAGAAAAGCCACGACAAACATGAAAAAGTCTGTAGTTAATAATTGTCCAAAGGGCAAAGTAAAGTGAAAATGTTTAAATAAACTTTCGAAAATACGAACTACAGTTGGAATAAAAAATAGCAGAGAGACGCCAAAAATAACAGTTATACCTATGAGCCGAGAGTGAAAGAAATTACGCCTTTTATTGGTTTTAAAAATCGTATCAAAACTTTTTTCAATCGCGCTCACTAAGACAGTGGCGATAAAAAACAGGGTTAAAATACCAACAATGCCCAAGGAGGATTTTGTATCCATAACCGCATGCAGATTTTGCATGAATATTTCTTGGCCAATGGGCAGAGCGCTTAGTATTTCATTTACCAAATCGTTTAAAATTTTAGCTTGAGAACCTAGAAAAAAACCAGTTACAGACATCATGAGCATCATTAGGGGGATAACGGCTAAAATGGCACAAAAAGAGATATTAGAAGCTAAAGAAAAGCAGTCGTCATTAATAAAAGATTTTAATATTTTACCAATCAGTTTCATTTCTTCCTGAAAATTAATCTCACAGGCACTTCTTGCAGATTAAATTCTTCTGCTAAACGATTCATTAAATATCGTCGATAAATATAAGGGACCGCAGCTGGATAATTAGAAAACAAAGTAAAGGTCGGTGGCCTGGTTCCGGTTTGCGTAGCATAATATATATTAATTTGCTTGCCTTTACAAACAGGAAGATGATGTCCTTCCACAGCTCGCTTGACAAATTTATTTAACTCCGCAGTGGAAATTTTTGTGTTTAACATCTGATGCACATGCTGAATTCTATTAAAAATGCGCAAGCAATTAGCACCAGTTTTAGCCGAGATAGCTAGAATTGGCACATGAAACAATTCCTTAAGTCTGTTTTGAACACCCTCCACATATTCATCCCATGGGGTATCAACCAAATCCCACTTGTTAACCAAAAGCACCAGCCCCTTACCTTCGTTATTTACAAAACCAGCTAGGCTTAGATCCTGATGAGTTATTCCTTCTTGCGCATCTAACAAAAAACAAACCACATCACTGCGATCTATAGTGCGCAAAGATTTCATGGCACTTACTTTTTCAACTTTTTCATCTACGCGAAAACTTTTTCTTAAACCCGCAGTATCTATAAAAACATAATGCTGACTATCAAATTCAATATCGACATCGATAGCGTCCCGAGTGGTTCCAGCCAATTCATGAGCCACAACTCTTTCACTGCCAGCAAGCCGATTAATTAAAGTGGATTTACCAACATTTGGCCGGCCCAAAACAGTTACGCGCAATCCCTTTGCTTTTTCAATGTCTTCCTGCACTGGAGGAAAGTGCTTGACCACTTCTTCCAAAATTGCATCAACATTGCGTCCATGTTCTGCTGAACAATGTACCACAGAACTAAGTCCTAATTCATAATATGTGTAGATCTGATCTTCATTGCCTGCTGTATCTATTTTATTAAGAGCAAAAACTATGGGTTTGCCAGTTTCATTTAGCTTACGAGCCAATTCCCGATCATGAGAAGTAGGTTCTGCCCTTCCGTCAAATAAGCACAGCACCACATCTGCTTGGCTGATGGCTTCTAAACTTTGTTTGGTAACTTTACTTTCAATGTTGGCTTCTGGCGCAAAATCAATACCACCTGTATCAACCACAATAAATTCCCGGCCAGCCCATTCAGCAACTGCATAGTGGCGATCTCTGGTTACTCCTGGGCGATCATCCACAATAGCCTTGCGATAACCGATGAGGCGATTAAAAAGACGTGATTTGCCGACATTAGGCCGGCCTACTATGGCAACAATTGGTTTCATTTTTTATAAATCTAGAATCCATAAGCCGATATCTTTGTTATGTCGGCGGTGGATACTGCCTTCAAGCACATGCAGATGAACTTCGGCTGTGGGTTCTACAATGCAGCCTTCCATAAGGTGGCCGCCAAGGGTTGTGCCTTTATGATCAGTTAGCACTAAATGGCAATGGATAAAAGGTTTATCTTCTTTAAGGGAAACATTACCCAGACCAGCAGCAATTTCCAAGGCACCTTCATGTTCTATATATTCATATTTACCATGCTCAAAAATGCCCAGTTTTGCCCTTTTAACTGCACCAATAACCTGAAAACTGGCTGAAGATATCTGTTTTTTTTGCACAAACTCAGTTAAAGCAGCTAAAAGATCTTCCCCTGGCTCACATCTGCCCACAAAACTATGGGTTATTTTGGTTTGAATAGTATTCATTGGCGCCTGACATGGCATAAAATGGAATTTTTAGCAATAGGCAACAGTGGTGGGTAAGTATTGCTTCGCTAAATCCAAACATTTGACATGAATATAAACAAACTGCTGATTCATTGATTAGGAAAGCTAGCTGCGGGAGGAAAGGATATCCTCGATTTCTTGGCAAGCCCTTTCTAGATCGTCATTTATCACCTGATAATCGTATTTATCCTTATAGGTTAGCTCCATAAGGGCGGTTTTGAGACGGGCTTGCTGGGCTTGTTCTGAATCTGTCTTGCGTTGGGATAGCCTTCTTCTTAACTCCTGATCAGACGGAGGAAGCAGGAAAATTGAAATGGCTTTATCTTGATAAATATCTTTTAGTTTTGTGCCGCCAATAACTTCCAGATCCAACAATACATCTTTTCCTTGCTCAATTGCTTTGTCCAAAGGCTCTTTCAAGGTACCATAAATATGGCCACAATATTTAGCCCATTCAGCAAATTTATTTTCTTTGATCCAAGTTTTAAAAGTTAATTCATCTATGAAATGATAATCTTTGCCATCTACTTCTTGGCCTCTTTTAGATCTAGTGGTGCAAGAAACAGAATGCATCATATGCGGATGCGTAAATAAAAACCTCTGAATCACAGAGGTCTTTCCTGTTCCAGATGGTGCAGAGATTATGATCAACCTGCCTTTTTTATTCATGCTATGCTATTTATTCTATACAATAGTTTTTGTCTAGTCTTGACTCCCTTTCCTCCCTTTGATAGAGCCAATTCATGACCTCAAATTTCCACATCGGCATCATGGGCAACCTATTTTCCGGCAAAACCACCCTGATGAACGCCCTTTCTCAAGACCCTTACAAAACTGAACTGCAAACACTTTTAGATAACGCTGAAATGCATACTTTTACTGAACGTGTTGAAAAAGGCTCGCTCACTGACCAATGTTTATCGCTATTTTATAAAGATAGAGTGGCCAATATCTTTCCCACTGAAGCTGCTTTTTTGCATATGCGCACTATGCAACAAAGAGAAATACGCCACTTAATGACCCGCAAGAACAATCGCAATATTTTAATTATTGAAGACAGACCCTTTATGGACGGTCCGGAAGTTTTTGTAAAAAGAATGATCAAAGCAGGAGAGATGCCAGAGGCGCATGTTAAACTATATAAGACAATTTTTTATCAAACCTTGCATAATGAAAGAATTCGGCTGCCTGACCTTACGGTTTATCTTCGGTCTGAACCAGTCTTGCTGGAAAAACGCCGTTCTCAAAGAGCTGCTAACGGCGATGGTTATGCCAGCACAATTACTGAAACCTATTTAAGAGAAATTCATGAATGTTATGAAGACATTGTCACCAACTGGAAGAGCACCCTGCTTAAATATCAAGAATACACCATAGTTCCGCCAGATGCAGAAATGGTAATTCTGCCTGCTGAAATAGATATGTATGAGCATCCAGATTACGTGCATGTTGCAGCTGGAACTATTCGCGAAAAGGTCAGAAGAATGGTGGCTGCTAGGAGAAAAAATATATGAGTCAGTACGGCTCCATCCTAGAAGTCAAAGAAGATTTAAACATTAAAAGACATGAAATTCCCAACAGGCTCACTAGCGTTGAACGCCGGTTGATGAAGTTTTTTTCCAAAAACCAAGCTTTGATAACCTGCATTGGTAATATTGGAGCTGGCAAAAGTTCTCTAGTTAAATTTCTGGCCTATCATACTGGTCTGAACGCTTTGTTTGAGCTTCCAGACGAAGGGTTTGAAGATCACCTTATCCAAAATGAATCTCTCTATCCCTTGCTAGCCACAACTAAAGATTCCGCTAAAAGGACGCTTGGCAGGTACTATGGTGCAATAAATGAATTTATTGAATGCCAGGCCAGAGAGCCAGTGGAGAGCCCAGCTTGGATGGTTGCTAAAAGAAATCTAGAAAGAGGAGCTCTGGATATTCAACATGCTTATTTAGATTTGCGCAAAATGCAATTGCAGGCTGTCCCTCATTTGGAAAAATCAACCTGCATTGATGGCTCAGCTTTAGCTGATCGTTATGCATTTTGCGAGGTTTTGCACAATGATATGGACGTGCCCTACCTGACCAGAGAGGCACTAAAAATAATCGATAAACGCTTGAATGATGAATTTAAGCCTTTAACCCAACCTAGTTTAATGATTCAACTCCATGCGCCAACAGATTATTTGTTCCAAAACATCAGAGAACGGCAAAGACAAGAGGAGAAAACAGATAAGGGGGATAGTGAGATTCCTGAAGGTTTATCTCGCTTAGTTAAAAATCTAAATAGGCGTTATGATACTTTCATTGACGTACTGCAACAAACAGGATGGTATACAGGACCTGTACTTAAAGTTGATGTCTCTAAAATTGATTTTGTCTCCAACGTTCGCCATCTAATCTCAGTGTTTGAAGGAGTGGAAAAACTTATAATTCCCTAAACAAAAAAGGCCCTTCTAGTCGAAGGGCCTTGAAGTGTGGCGGCAGGCGGGATCGAACCGCCGACCTGGAGGTTATGAATCTCCCGCTCTCACCAGCTGAGCTACACCGCCATTTCGGTCGCTCATATTGCACATAATTTTTATTTGATCAAGTTATAAGTCATAAGCCAGAATGACGCTTTCCCGATATTGATAAAAGGCACTAGTATCTGGCTGAACCAGCAAAAAAAGCCTCGTTTTTTTTGCTGAAATTTGCTGCAGGGCAAAATCAGCAATAAAACCTGGCATTTCTTGGGTAGTAAAGCTTGTCATAAATCCTAAAGATTCATCGTTTTTAAAACCTACTATCTGTCCGTTGCGCACATAGGGATACCTGCCAATCATGTTTTTCAAGGGCAAACCATGCTTAGGGGCCAAAATAAATAATTGATCGCCTCGCTCATAAACCTCTGGCTCTTTGTCAATAGCCACCTGACCATCCTTTGCTATGCCCAAAGGTTCTCTTTCCTTAGCTTCCACCACATTTAGGGTTCCACCTAAACGTTCCCCTGAGGTCCAAACTTTTTTATAACGCTTTTCCAACCAATTATATACCTTCAAAGGAGCATAACCTTTAAGCACGGCCACATCTTGATTGGGCAGAAAAGCAAAGTTGAAAATATTCACCTGCCAAGGCAATTTTAACTCATCTCCTCTTTTTAATTTGTCATTTTCATAAGCAAACTCATAAACATTTCCTTCAAAAAAATCTGCGCTATTCAAACTTTGACCAATTAATATTTTTTGCACTTCAGTTTCTTGGGACTTTTCTATAACTCGCAAATGCCATTTAATATTTTTAAACAAGTATTCAAGTTTGCCTTCTTTTAATTTTAAGACAAAAGAGGCAGGAATACCGTCTTGTACTGCAGAAATAATTATTTCTTCAACTCCATCACCGTCTAAATCCATGGCAAACACGCGCACCGCATTTAGATAACTTTTCCAAGTAATGGAATTAGTTATCTTTATTTTATCTTTCTCAAATTCAGCAATGTGCAAAGCATTGCGTTCTAAAAGAATAATTTCTGTGGCTTTATCACTATCAACATTGGCTAAATCCATGCCCCAAAAAGTGTTGGGAAATTTTTGACTTTTCCAATCAGGAGATATAATTGTGTGTTCAATTGAACTAGCCAAGCTGCTGCTACATTGAAACAGCGCTAAACAAAAAAATAAGATGTTGATTATTTTAAGCATTAATTCCTTTGAAAAAAATCTTTGGCATATCATGCCAGAGCTGTTCTAAACGATAATGCTGCCTTTCCTCCTGATGAAAAACATGGGCCACCACATTGCCGTAATCCAAAACTGTCCAGTGCCCAAACCGATAGCCTTCGCAACTAATTGGTTTAGATTTTTGTTTGCGCAAGTCATCTTCAATGGCATCAGTAATGGCTTGTACATGGCGATCTGAAGTGCCTGAACAAATCACAAAAAAATCGGTAAAACTTAAATGTTTTCTAAAATCCAGAACCACAATATCAATTGCCTTGCGATCACTTGCCGCTTTTGCCACTTTCCTGGCCAAAGTTCTAGAAGTCAAATTTCCTCCTAAAATAACGTTACAAACATGCCAATGGTTAAGCCAATTAAAGTAACAATGGTTATCACGCTAACCAAGTTCCAAACCTTACCATTGGTAAACTCTCCCATCAGCTCCTTATTATTAATCAAAAGCAACATAAAAATTAGAATAAAAGGAAGCAAGATACCGTTAATCACCTGGGAAAAAACCATAATAAAGAACAAAGGAAAATTTGGAATTAAAACCACCACTGCCCCAATCACAATTAAGGCAGTATATAAGGAATAAAATTGGGGTGCTTCTTTGAAATTTTTATCAATGCCTGCTTCCCAACCCAAGCCTTCACATACATAAAAGGCAGTTGATAAAGGCAGCACTGAAGCAGCAAACAAAGAAGCATTAAACAAACCAAAAGCAAATAACCAAGAACAATATTTCCCTGCCAAGGGTTTTAAGGCCAGGGCTGCATCTGCTGCTGATTCAATTTTTACACCACTTTTAAAAAGTGTGGCTGCACAAGCCACCATAATAAAAAAAACCACTACGCCTGCCATGGAACAACCAATTAAAACATCCCATTTGGCATGACGATATGTTTTAATATCAATACCTTTTTCCACCACTGCTGCTTGTTGGTAAAATTGCATCCAAGGCGCAATTGTTGTGCCTATCAAACCAATTAACATATAGATATAGGGACTATCTAATTTAAACTCTGGGGTAACCAGCTCTGAGCCAACTTCAGGCCAGGAGGGATTAGCTAAAAAACCGGAAACAATATAAGAAATATAAAATAGACAAGCAAAAAGAAAAACTTTTTTCCACAGCCTTGGACGTTCCCTTAATTACAATTAACCAGACAAAAAAAGCGCTAACTGGAACTGTATAATACTTGGACAAACCAAATAAGCCCAAACTGGCAGCAACTCCGGCAAATTCAGCTATGACATTGCCCAGATTAGTAATTAAAAGCGCTACCATTACATAAAAAGTAACCTTAGCTCCGTAATTTTCGCGAATTAAATCTGAAAGCCCTTTACCAGTTATGGCTCCCATGCGCGAGCACATTTCCTGCACGATTATTAAAACAAAAATAATTGGAATAATGGTCCACAGAAAAGCATAGCCAAAATGCGCACCAGCAATAGAATAGGTTGCTATACCACCAGCATCATTATCCACATTGGCTGTGATGATACCCGGACCCAAAACCGACAAAAAGATAATTAGATTTCTCCACATTTTAAGCTTTTACACCCCACTCTTCTTCAATCATAACTTCTAAAACGTCATCCACAGTAATAATCCCTTCAAAGGTGCCATCATCATCAATTACAGGCGCTGTAAAAAAATTATATTTAGAAAATATAGTGGCAACCTCTTCCAAACTATCTTCTAAATGCAAAGCTGGCGGTTTGGTTTGCATGACTTCGCTAATTGGCGTTTCTGGGTTGGCCTTAAGCAGCCCTCTTAAAGAAACAGTGCCTATCAATTTAAAATCATCGTCAACCACATAACCATTATAAATGGTTTCTGCTTTTTTTAACTCAATCTTAAAAATATGATCAAGGGCTTCACGTACCGTAATATTTTCTTTAAGATCAATGTATTCTGTGGTCATTAAACCACCAGCAGAATGTTTTTCATATTGCAGAAGTTCATGTACGGCTCTGGCTTTTTTAGGAGAAAGCATTTGAATAAATTGTTCTCTCTCCCGACGTGGCAAAACACCCAACAAATCTGTAGCCTCATCTGCTGGCATGCGTTCCAAAAGATCTCTGGTAACACGGGGATCTAGCTCTTCTATTAAATCAACCTGCCACTTGAGTTCCAATTCTGTCAAAATATCAATTTGATTTGCTGAATCCAGGGTCATGAACAAGGCAGCTCGGTTATGGGTATCCAGTTCCATGAGCATTTCTGATAAATCAGCAGGCGGAATAGAAACTAATTCCTTATGATCTACATTTAGTCTAATTTTGCCTGTTTGAGGCTGAATAGAAAGTGGCTGCACAAATTTCCAGGAAATGAATTTTTCAGATGTTAAATAACGGGCATGACGATTAACAAGACGCACGAAAATATCTATTAACTTTTCCCAACCCAAACGCCTCGCCAGACCACGAGCACCGACATCCACATGAGCAAGTCGTAAACTATTGTCAATTTGCAAAAGATGAATATCATTCACGCGGACAATTTTACGATTGTAGGTATCAACTACTTGTTGGTCCAAAATATTTTTACGCAAGGTAATTTCTGTTTTTTCGCGATAGGAAGAAACTGAGGTGAGTGATTCTAGGTTTGTTTTTAATTGAAATTGGCCACCAGCATGATGAAGATTTTCCCAAGGAATGATAAAATAACGACAACGTACCTTGCCCGAAGCTACGATTAAGGAGGTTAACGGAGGATAGGGTTCATCAAGCTTGGCTGTGAAATCATATGGCCTGCCAACCCAGCGCCCATGGCGGTCCACCACATCCTGCTTGGTAAGTTCAGTGAAAAAAGTAAACATAAATTGCCGTCTGTCGTTTCCATGATTTAGCTGTTCTCATGACATTTATCATAACTAAAATCAAACTAAAATTTCTACACTCCAAACAATACATCTGTTATATCAGGCAAAACCAAATTAGGGCGATAAAGTCCAACTACTAAGCGTTCTCTTACCAATTCAACCAATCTATCAGCTGCAGCTTGAGATAATATCTGTTTACTCAAAAGAGCCTTCATGCGCCTCCGCAAATTATCTGCATAAGTTAATCTGCTTAAGCCCGTAGGATCAATCTCTAAACACCAGGCATGATCTGGATCTGCTATAAAAGCTAAAACCGACTCCATAACCAAATCCAGATAATGTTGGCGGTTTTCCAATTCTATCTCGTAGCGAGATTGCTTTTCGTAAAGTTTTAGACTTTCGCGCAAGCCTCTCATTTTTTGCAAAGCTAAAATAGATGAAAAAATTCGTTTGTTGGTCTTAAAGGAAAATATGGTTTTCTTTAAAACTAAATTTAGAACCTGATCAAATTCCGTGCAATCAAGTTCGCTAATTTTATCTAAATGTTTCCAAACTTGTTCGGGCAGACCTAAATCAAAACGCATCTCCCAATAAGTATGTGAAAGCACGCGCGCCTTGTAACTGCGCACAATCTTAAAAGGTATATAATAATTGTGGGCAACAATATCTGCTGCTAGATGCACTAAATATCCATAGGCTGAAGCTTTTTGAGCATCTGATTTTGATTCAGAAAGAATGAGCCAACCCATGTCCCAATTATGGCAATGATGCATTATGCCCGCATATTTTTTACCAACAATAATATCCGGGCTAACTGCGCCATAGACAAAATCATCTGGATATTTCTCCATGAGTTTTTTCAAGACTGGTGCTGCTACTGCTATATTAGCCAAGGCTTGCATGGCTACATGAGTGTGCATGGCCGGCCCCCAAGCCCAAGCTGTATCTGGCATTAAAAGAAAAATAAGCAGACAAAATATGGCATAGACAAGCAGCATCAAAGTTATTATATGCCTGTTAACTAGTTAGGCAACTATTAATTAATATATCGTGATAGTAGCTCTCGGCCGACTTTTCTCACCTCCTTCTGGCTATTACGAAACTATTAGTAGCGCAGGCGATGACAGTCCGGTTCGAAAAGTCGCCCTACGCCACTATCACGATAGAACATTTAAAATTTACTTATGACCAACATTGAAAAAACAGTTAATGATTTAAAAAATCTTTTAGAATATCGCCAGATGATGGGGTTAAAAGAAGTTCCTATATCCAAAAATTCCAGGCAAATGAAGCCAGATGTATCTAAATTAGAAATTTCAAACTTGGCTGAGATTCGGGCAGAATTGGGTGACTGCACCAGGTGTAGGTTGCATGAGCAACGCACCAATTTGGTGTTTGGAGATGGCAACCCTAATGCAGATCTAATGTTTGTCGGAGAAGGGCCGGGGTTTGACGAAGATAAACAAGGAGTTCCATTTGTCGGTCGGGCTGGACAACTTTTGACCAAGATCATCGAAGCCATGAGGTTAAAACGCCAAGATGTATACATCGCCAATGTGGTTAAATGCCGGCCACCAGATAACCGCAACCCAGAACCAGATGAAATGGAAACCTGTTTTCCTTTTTTGGAAAAACAAATTGCGGCCATTCAACCTAAGGCTATTGTCTGTTTGGGTAAGTTTGCTGCTCAAACTCTTTTAAAAACAGCAACACCCATCTCACGCTTACGCGGCAAGATGGGTGAATATAATGGCATTCCTGTTATGCCTACCTATCATCCTGCTTTTCTCTTACGCAACCCAGATGCCAAAAAAGAGGTCTGGGAAGATGTGCAGCAGGTCATGAAAATTTTGGGTAAATAATCTTTAGATAATTAGCAAAGATGGATCATTATTATAATTCCTAAGCATGTCATTATCTTGGATTAAAGTCGCGCCCTGTAATGTTCCTAAATAACCAACTCCACAAATCAAAAGCACAAAAGTCACAGCAGCTCCTAAAAGCCCCCAAATAGTATTATTACCGCCAGCAGAATTTGATCTTTCCGCTCGATCAATATAAGAAATATTTTGTTCTGCCTGACCTGGCTGAATATGCCAAACTCCATTTTGCCAACCTTCACCTGATTCAGCTATTAATGCATCAACAATGGTTGGCATTTGAGTTTGGTAGCTATCTAAGTTTGGCTCTGGCACTGCTGGGTTGGAGGTAAAATTGTTTACTGCGAAAAGATTTTCTGCACCACTTACTTGACCTACATGACCTACTGGCATAACCTGCTCCTTTCTTAACTTGTTTGAGAACTTGAAACAAGGCCGGATACAATCACCGCTAGAGAGTTTCGTCAAGAGGGTAATTTCCTATTTAATTTGAGGTGGCGTAGGGCGACTTTTATTACCGGACTGGCTACTCTCAAGCTGCTAATAGTTTCGTAATATTTGGAAGGAGGTAAGAAAAGTCGGCCGAGAGCTACCTCAAATTAAACCTCGGTAAATAATCTACTTTGAACTAAGCTCTTCCACGTACTTTGCCAAATCTTTTACTTGCACATACCAAGTTTTACCCTTTTTATAACCTTTTAGTTTTCCCTGATTAATTAAATTTCTCAGATAATCTGGTGAATAATTATAAAGATGGGCAAGATCACTAAGCGGCAGCTTGGCTTCTTGATCAACACTATCAACATCAATTTCTTTGAGACGAGAAACAGCATCTTCAAGCCGGTTAACCACAATGGTTACAAATTCATCAAAATTATCTTTATGAATAAGCTCATCCACTTGCTTAACAGTAAAACTTTTTCCCTTCTCCATTTCCCGATGAATCAATTCAAAATCATCATCTGCTTTTTCCAGAGATTCATAATAAATATCTCGATCTTTTTTTGATATACCTTTGATGGCAATGTTGATTAAACCTTCACCTATTAGTAAGTATGATAACAGTATTCTACCTGCCCGACCATTGCCATCACGAAAAGGATGAATAGATTCAAACCACACATGCGCTATAGCAGCTAATCTTACCGGACTATATGTCTTCTTTTGCAAATGATAGTTCACCCATTTTATAAGCAGTTCAATAGCCTGCCTAACATAGAACTCACTAATCGGCGTAAAAGTTGATAAAGTTACAGCCACTCTTTGTTTACGAAATTCCCCTATTTCCCCTTTGTAAAAACCTTTTTCTTTTTCATAACGCATAAGCAAAGTATGAATCTGCTTAATATCAGACATGCGTAATGAAAATTCTTTTTCTCTGTATTGAATTGCTGCATATTCATAGACTGCAAAAGCAGATTCAAAATAACCTAAAATAGCAGCAGTTTTTTGATTATCAGCTCGTTTATTCTGCTCAAGAACTTCAATAAGATCTGTTCGGTTGGTAAACAAACCTTCTATAGCAATGGAGTTGCGAATTTCATCTTTAAATAATGAATACCACTCCTTATTTGAAACATGGATCAAGCGGCCACGTTTCTCTTGCAATAGTTGGAGATCTTTTTTAATGTTTGGTATTTCCATATTTTACCATATTTACCGAACTACAATAGATTTCTAAAACTGCATAACTAATTAATATTAAACAACTTATTTCATATCGAGTTTATCGAACTATTCTTAGGGTTCGATATAAGTATAGCATAATGGAAATGTATGGCAATTAATTATTTGTAGAATATCGAACTTATCGAACTATTAATAAAGATAACTGCCTAAATTGATTAATTATATCATGCGTTTAGATTAAGATGCCTGCTGCTGCCAGAATAAGGGTTCGATAGAAAGATGTTGTTTAATTTGAGGTGGCGTAGGCAAGCCTTTGGTGCTCTTTGCAGCCGATGACTTTTAAAGGGGGGAGGGGTTTTGGGGGCTGGCAGTATTGGGACGCAAATCTATTAATGCGCGCTATTTTTTCTTCCACTTTAGTTAATTCTTGATTATCTAAAGCATCTTTTAATCTTTCCACGGTGCGGCATTGGGCCTCAAAGTTATCACAAATCAAGACCATATCATGCTCTGATTGCAGGCTTTTTAGGGCTGCATCTTCTATGCTCATTTGACTGGTAATTCCTTTCATCAGCAGATCATCACTCATGATCAAACCTTGAAAACCAAATTCATCGCGCAAGATTTTTTTGGTAATAAGTTTGGAAGTTGAAGCTGGAAAGTCTGGATCCAGATTAGGCAATAAAATATGGGCTGTCATTAGAGCTGGAAAGTTTGCAGCAACAGCCTGGCGAAAAGGAATAAGTTCGCAAGCATCCAGACGTTTTCTAGTATGCGGCATAACCGGCAAGGCCAGATGCGAATCTAAATCTGTATCACCATGACCGGGAAAATGCTTGCCACAAGCCATAACTCCATTTTCAGTTAAGCCTTTCATAAATTGCACACCAAGTTCAGCCACAATTTTTGGCTCATGGCTAAAGGCGCGGTCGCCAATCACTTGATTAAAACCATTAGTAGCAACATCTAGAACTGGGGCAAAGTTTAGATTTATGCCAACTGCGGAGAGTTCGAGCGCAAGAGCGGTGGCAACATCATACACCCTTTGACTTTGCTCAGGAAGAACATATCTGGACGGGATTGCTTCGCTGCGCTCGCAATGACGAGATGCAATTTCTTTCATGCTGGAGAATTGGGTAAAAGGTTCAGACAGGCGCATAACCCGGCCACCTTCTTGATCTACGCCAATAAAGAGTTTGCCCTCGCCTGCTTCTTGTAATTTTTGGATTAGATAATCAAGCTGCTTAACAGATTCAAAGTTACGTTTAAATAAAATCACGCCACCAATCTTTTCCTTGCGAATGAAACCTAAAAGTAGATTCGAGGGCTTTGTATCTGGGATACCAATGATTAACAATTGACCAATATTCATAAATTCTAATTCCTAATATCTAAATCCTAAACAAATTCTAATTACCAAATTTCAAATGATCAAAACATTTTAATCCTTGTTTAGAGTTTAGATATTAGTATTTAGATATTGCTCTTTTAACGTCCTCTTGGAGCCAGTTTATCCCTCAACCCATCGCCCAAAAAATTGAAACCCAACACAGTTATCATAATAAAAATACCAGGAATTATAGACATAAAAGGTGCAAGCAACAAGTATTGGGTGCCTTGATCAATCATAGCTCCCCAAGATGGCGTGCCCACTGGCACTCCCAAGCCTAAAAAAGAAAGTGATGATTCAATCATAATCACGCCAGCCATGCCAAAGCTGGCATTAACCACAATCGGACCAATCATGTTGGGCAGCAAATATCTAAAATACATGCGCCATCTGGAAATTCCAATAGCCCGACCTGCTAAAACAAAATCGCGCTGCTTTAAGGCCAAGGTCTGGCCACGTACCAGTCTGGCATAGGTTACCCAACCTTTTAGACTAAGAATTATAACTACATTGATTACAGATGGAGTTAAAAAAGCAGCAACAGCAATGGCAAACAAAAAACTGGGAAATGCTAAAAACACATCTGATATAAATAAGAAAATATGATCAATTAAGCCACCAGCATAACCTGCAATTAAGCCTGCAATACAACCAACCACAATGGAAACTGAAACCACAGCCACACCAATGCCTAAAGATATACGGGCTCCATAAATAATTCGGGAAAGAATATCTCGGCCATCAGCATCATTGCCAAACCAATAGCCCCAATGCGGTCCATCAAATTTTAAATCAAGCTGATAAACATTTGGATCATGCGGAGCCAACCAAGGCGCAAGAATAGCAACCACTAAAAGTGCTAAAATTATAATCGCTCCTAATTTTGCGGTCCAGGTATTCATAATATTCTCAGCTTGTCATCGCGAGGAGTCCTGCGAAGCAGGACAACGTGGCGATCCCGGTTTCTCACGGGATTGCTTCGTCGCTAACGCTCCTCGCAATGACAACTTTTCTACAACCGTATACGCGGGTCAAAAAGTTTATAACACACATCCACCAACATATTAATAATCACATAGGCAAAAGAAATAATTAAGATGCAACCTTGCACTACCGGATAATCGCGCCGATTAATTGAATCCAAAAGCAAGGTTCCCAGGCCTGGCCAGGAAAATATTTTTTCCGTAATAATGGTTCCAGCCAGTAAAGTAGCAACTTGCAGGCCCACAATAGTGATAATTGGATTTAAGGCGTTTTTAAAAGCATGCTTAAAAATCACTTGCCGCTCAGAAAGACCTTTGGCCCTCGCAGTAGTTACATAATCTGCTTTGATTTCTTCAATCATGGAAGAACGGGTCATGCGGGAAAGCATGGCAGCCAAGGCTGCGCCCAAAGTAATGGCCGGCAAAATGATTGAAATTAAAGAACCTCCGCCAGCAATGGGCAACCACCCTAGATACACGGAGAAAATTAAGATTAGAACCGGGCCTAGCCAGAAATTAGGCACAGAAATCCCAACCAAAGCCAAAAACATAGCTGAGGAATCCCAAATTGAATAGCGCTTAATTGCCGCTAAAACACCCAGGGGTATGGCTACTAACACAGCCACAAACATGGCAGCACAGGCTAAAAGCAAGGTTGCAGGATAACGCTCTTTCAAGTTTTCTATAACTGAGCGGCCATTAAAAATAGATGTGCCCCAATTGCCAGTTACCAAACCTTTTAGAAAAATTCCATATTGCACAGCAACTGGCTTATCTAAATTTAATTCCCGGGAAATGCGTGCTCGGTCTGTGGGCAAGGCTTGCTCGCCAATAATTAAATCAACTGGATCACCTGGAATAAAATGAATCAGAAAAAATACGATTGTAGAAACCGCAAATAAAATAGGAATGATGGCTAGTATTCTTCTAAATAAATATCTGCTCATTGTTTCACCCTTCGACTAGCTCAGGATGAACGGAAAATAGTCTCCGTTCATGCTGAGCTTGTCGAAGCATATAATAGTATATCCTACTTTTTACTAATATTAACAAACGTTTGGTAAGACGCATCTGGTCTTAAACTTACCCCTTTTAAGTTCGGCTGATAAACTACGACATTTTTTTCATACCATAAAGGAATAAAAGGTAAATCCTCAAACAAAATCTGCTGCACCTCTATATATAATTGTTTCCGCTTTTCTTGATCCAAGGTTATGCGCGCCTGAGCAACCAATTTATCCACCTCTGGATTACTATAACGATCGCGATTAACCCCTTCAGGAGAAAATTGCGAAGAATGACAAACATCATAAAAGAAATCTGGCTCAGTTATGCCCACCCAAGCTAACGTATAAAGTTGAAAATTGCCGGTTTTAACATCCCGATAAAATGTACCCCATTCATATGATTGGACATTAGAATTAATCCCCACTAAAGAAAGTTGATAGGCAATCATTTTGGCAATATCTACCCGCTCCTTAAGCGTGGAAGTTTTTTGGGAAAGCGCAAAACGCGGCTTATCTTTAGCCGTTCTTTTAAAACCAGCTTCATCTAAAAGCTTGCGCGCTTTACGTGGATCATATTCATATTGTCCCAAGTTTTTGTCATAAGCCCAATTTGATGGAGGCAACAAAGAGTTTGCTTTTTTTGCCAAGCCATCAAACCGATGATTAATAATCTCATCACGATTAAGAGCATAAGCCAAAGCTTGCCTAACTTTTTTATGTTTCAGAATATCATCTGTAAGATTTATTCCTAGATAGGTCATATTAATACCATCATCTGAGAGCATTTTGAGATTATATTTTTTGACCAAGCTAGGAATAAGCAAAGCTGGAATACCATTTTGCACTAAATCAACTTCCCCTTTTACCAACTTCAAAACCCGAACATTATCATCCTTAATAACTTGAAAATTTAAATGTTGAAGTTTTGGTTTGTGGCCAAAATAATCAGGATTAGCTTCCAATTCAACAACTGTATCAGGCTCAAAATGCTTTAATTTATAAACACCTGTGCCAATTGGCTGGGAAGGGTTAAGGTGAGAAACAATACCCATGGTCAGCAAGGTTAAAAATGGGGCATAAGGCTCTTTCAGTTCAATTAAAACAGTATAGGCATCCAAAGCTTCCATTTTTTTAATCCGCGCAAAAGATTCTCGGTAAGGAGAGATTAGTTTGCCATTTATAATAGATTGATAAGTATAGAGCACATCTTGCGCTGTAAAAGAACTACCCGAATGGAATTTTACCCCTGGACGCAGATAAAACTTATAAACAGTATCTCCTTCTAGCTCATATTTTAAAGCCAGATTTGGAATGAGGCTGGAACTAGCATCTCTGGCAAAAAGTCCATCAAAAAGTAATTTGCAGATCTTAGTGCCTTCAGCATCTGAAGCTACCCTAGGATCTAGATTTAGTGGGCCCATGGCAATGGCTACTTTCAGGGTCTGCTGATCTTTAATACTGGTATCTGACTTGTGGCAAGCCAGCCCCATGACCAAACAGCATAAAATTACTACTAAATTGACAGCGCTTGTCATCTTCATTAGTATTCCTTTTATAATTTACTAGTTTCGCATAGAGGTACTAACAATGTCAATTAAGTCACGATTTAGCAAAAAACTTGGTCTGCTGGCATCTATCTTGATCATTACCAGTTCTTTTAGTGCCCACGCTGACTCTTTAAATGAAAAAGTTGAGCGAATTATTGCTAGTTCTGGTTTTGTTCTGGAACAAACAGGAGTGGCTGCCATGAGCGTTAAAGATGGTAAAACTTTGGTTGATGTTAATGGCAACCTCAAGTTAAATCCTGCTTCTTGCACAAAAATTATTACAGCAGCAGCTAGCTTAGAGGCCTTGGGTTCTGACTACAAGTTTGAAACAATTTTTTGGGTAGATCAGCCTATAGATAAAACCGGACAAATAGACACCCTATTTATTTCAGGCAATGGAGATCCATCCTTAGTATCTGAAAAACTTTGGCGCATGGTTGGTAATTTGGCTAATCATGGCCTAAAAAAAATTACCAAGGAGATTGTCATTGATAATAGTTTTTTTGATGGCCCATCATATCCACGCAAAAATGGTAATGAAGATCGTGCTTACACAGCTCATACTTCTGCAGTTGCGCTTAATTTTAATACAATCATGATTATGGTAATGCCTCCTTTGCCTGACAGCAAAGATCCACGTGTACTAGTTGAGCCGGAAAATGATTATATCAAAGTTATAAATAAAGTAAAAACTGGCGCCAAATTTAGCATTGGTATTAAAAACGATCAAAAAAATAATCATTCTGAGGAATTTAAAATTACTGGCACAATTCCTGTAAACAGCAAACCCGCGGTTTTTTATAAAAAAGTGCTTAACCCCTCATTGTATGCCAGCGCTGTGCTAAAAAAACTCTTGGCTCAAAACAACATTGATTTCCAAGGAAAGGTGCGCATCGGCAAGACTCCAAGCTTGGCCCAGCCCATACTTTTGGAAAAAAGCAAGCCTTTAGCTTCAATTGTGCGGGATATGATGAAGTTCTCTAACAACTTCACTGCTGAGCAACTCACGAAACATCTAGGAGCTGTGCGCAAAGGAAAACCTGGCAGCACTGAAAAAGGAATACAAGTTCTACAGGAGTATTTAACTTCTTTGGGTATAACCCCTGACACCTATGATCTGGAAAATGGTTCAGGATTGTCCACCAAAAACCAACTTACAGCCTGGCAGCTGGTTAAAGTTTTACGTGCTGTATATAATGATTTCAAGGTTCAACCAGATTTTGTTGCTTCCTTAAGCATTTTAGGAGTTGATGGCACCATGCAAACTTGGAAACAAGCACCTCAGCTTAGAGGTGATTTGCGCGCCAAAACCGGGTCTCTAGCAAATGTTAGCACCTTGGCTGGTTACATCCCTTTAGAAAATGGCGATATTGTAGCTTTTGCAATTTTGATTAATGGCTTCAAAAAAGATTATTATTCCAAGCATCAGACCCAAAAAGGTGAATTAAAAATTGTTTCAGAAATTGTTAAATCAGGCCTCTAACATGAAACCAGGTTCAGAAAAAAAAATTATCAACTTGCTGTTAATTGTTTGTTTAAGCCTGGGCTTTATCTCTTTGGTTGTGGTCTATTTGCCAGACAAAATTCAAGGCCAAGAACAAAAAATCAAAAAAGAACCTCAACCTAAACGTCTATCAGATCTATTGCCGCAAAGATCTGCTACAGAAGCAAAGAAAGACGTTGAATTAGCCCAAGGCATAATCTACTCGAGATTTGTCCCAGAACCAAAACCTGAGCAGATTCAAAAAGATGCTGAGACACAAACCACTCAAACTGTTGTTGTACCAGCTAATGCTACGGTTCAAAATAAAGTTCATGCTGTTTCCAGCCTAACTAATAATAAGCGGCCTTCAATTTCCTATCAATTTAAGACACCAATCGCCTTGGAACCAGATGTAACTTTTTGGAAATATATCTACACCAAATACGATTCACACCAGGAAGTGTTTCATGACCCCAGATATTTAAACATAATTTATAGCGTCCTGGATTTTAAACACATTGATAATAATCAAGATTTAACTGAATTCGAGCGCCAAGAAAAAAGAAAAGATTTTATAGAGGCTGAAAAAGAAAGAATTTTAGTTATTTTGAAAAAGCTGCAGCAAGAAATACTTGAAGACAAGCTGACTGCTAAGGAAAAACACATTCAACGGCTTTTTTCCACTATTTCTGAACAAGCTAAGTTTGCAAATGCAATTGAGCGCGGGGTGCGCGCCCAAACCGGACAAAGCGACAAATTCTTGGCTGGCCTAAAATATTCTGGTCGTTATCTTGGAGAAATGGAAACAATTTTTGAAATTGAAGGCTTGCCGCGCGAATTAACCCGCCTGGTATTTGTGGAATCGATGTTTAACCCTGATGCTCATTCTGCAGTTGGCGCCAAGGGTTTCTGGCAGTTCATGAAAGCAACTGGCAAAATTCATGATTTAAATATTAATTCTTTGGTTGATGAGCGCGCAGATCCCATACATTCCACCTATGCTGCCACCCGCCTGCTAAAGAAAAATTATGAAGAACTAGATTCATGGCCTTTGGCGATTAATGCTTATAATGCTGGACTAGGAAGATTAAAACAAGCTAGAAAAACAATGGGCACTAGCAACATCACCACCATTGTGAGAAATTTTAAACATCCTGCTTATGGGTTTGCTTCGCGCGATTTTTATATGGAATTTTTAGCTGCTTTAGAAATTGTCGAAAATTATGAAAAATATTTTGGTAAAATTGCCTTTGACCAACCCTTGCGCTATGATGTGATCAAACTAAACCGCCCGATTTTATTAAAACAACTCAGTCAAGACTGTAATGTGCCTAGCGAACAAATTGCTGAATTTAATCCTGGTCTTCGGGATAATGTTATATACGGCACCAAACATCTTCCTGCTTATTATGAATTAAAATTACCGGAAAAAACAGGCAATGCTTGCCTGACCCAGGCCTATAATGCACCTACTGTAACCCAACTCTGGCATGTGGTTGAAAATGGTGAAACAGTCAAGGATATTGCCCGCCTGTATGGTCTTTCTCAGGAAAGGTTACTAGAAATTAACAATCACTTAAATAAACACAAACAACTAAGACCTGGTCAAAAAATTAAGATCTATTAAATAATATTTGCTAATTTTAGACATGGATGACATACAGGTAACCACTATGAAAAAAAGATATTTAGCTTTGTTTATAGTTTCGATTTTTTGCTTCAGCCTATTGGCTATAGGCTGCGGTCGAATTCCCAAACCTTCTCGTTCTCAACATTTAATTGAAAAACATTTCAAAAAATACGCAAAAAAATTTTCAGACACTATTTACGCTGAAAGTGGCGTAAAAAAAGTTGAAATTGAAAATCAAACTGAAATTCGTAAAGACTATGTTTCTGTAGAAGCATATGTAATTCTGAAAAATGAAAATGTACGGAAAATCTATGCCACTCTAAGAAAAACTTCCATCGGCTGGAAATTTATTTCTTGGGAAGATGCTACTGGGATCTAAAATGGTTCAACATAAGTACTAACATCCAAGTTATGACCATTGGTTTTAACAGTGATCATTCCTTCTAAATCAGTTCTATAAATCTTAATTCTCCTTTCCTGTAGGCGGTCTAAAACAACCTCATTTGGAAAACCATATTTATTGCCCTGACCCACAGTAATAACTGCAATTTCCGGTGAAACTTTTTCTAAAAATTCAGAAGTAGTTGAAGTTTTACTACCATGATGACCAAGTTTTAAAACCTGACTTTTTAAATTTACGCCTTTTTCTGTTAAAATTTGCTCTCCTGTTGCTTCTAGATCTCCGGTTAAAAGAATTTTTTGCTCACCAAATTTAAGCTGCGTAACTAAGGAGGTATCATTTAAATCCAAAGCGCTTAAATCTTTTGGACGCGGAGCATAAACCAAAATCTGGACCCCACCTTCATTTAGAATTAAGGCTGGCTGAAAGTCAGCATGGCCATCAAGCTGCTTAAGCTGCACCTGGCTTTGCAAGGCTTTAGTTAAAAAATCTGCCCACTGATCTTGTTCATCTTCTGGCGCAGCCAAACCATTATAATATAAAACTGGTGCTCCTAATTTTTGGGCTACTGCTCCTAAGCCTCCATAATGATCATGGTGCGGATGGGTGAGTAAAATATAATCAAGATGGCGCACCCCTAAATTTAATAGAACCGGCACAACCACTTTTTCACCAATATCAAATTCACTGCCTTTAATACCTCCGCCATCAATTAACATCTTCTTTTGATTGGGAAATTGCACTAACATACAATCGCCTTGTCCCACATCAATAAAATTTATTTTTAATTTGTTTTGAAAATAGGGCAAAATATACCAGAAACTAAAATCTAGAATTATCAAAAAACCAATTACACTTAGAATTATTTTTTTATAGGGCAGATATCGAAACATTAAAACAGCGGAAATAACGGTCAAAGCCAAAACAACTTCCCATTTGTTTGGCGCCCAGGAAATTACCAAAAAATCCAACTTAGCATCTAGCAATTGCAAAAAATCAAGCAAAGCAGCGCAAACGCTTCCAGCTAATTTAAAACCAAAAGCTCCTATTGGTTCGTAAATAAGCGTAAATACTGCACCAAACATGGCTATGGGTAAAATTATTACTCCAACTAAAGGTACAGCCACTATATTTGCAATTATCCCTATGCCTGTTATTTGTTGAAAATAATAACCGCTTAATGGTGCGGTAACTAAAGTGGCGGTTACGGTTACTATTAATAGTTGCGTTATTCTTTTAATAATATTTTTCCACCACGAACTTGCTTCAGAAAAATATTTTTCAAAATTCTGCCAGATTAAAGGAAAGAAGATTATTAAACCAAACACCGCCAGCACAGAAAATTGAAAAGAAAGTGAAAATATAGCAGCAGGTGAAACCAGGATAATTACAAAAATTGCAGCTGCCAGGGCAGTAAGTAAATCATACTTATAGCGCAATGAAACAAAAGCTAAAATAAAAACAGTGAGCATAATTGCAGCTCTTACCGCTGAAACCGGATAGCCAGCTAAAGCAACATACAGCCAGATTGCTGGCAAACTAAATAGACTGGCTAGATATGGCAAAGGAAGCCAGTTTAACAAACGCGGCCACCAACCCAAAGTGATTCTGGTTAGCCAAAAAACCAATAGCGCAATAAAACCAACATGCAATCCAGAAATAGCCAATAAATGGGCAACGCCAGTGCGCGAAAAAAGTTGGCGCATTTTAGGACCTAAATATTGTTTTTGCCCAATAGCAAGCGCGCTTAAAATTCCAGATGCAGATTCTGAAGTATTTTTCAAAATAGTTTTTTCAATCTTAGCACGCGCATTTTTTAGACTTGGAAGATAAAATAGGCTTGATGAATTTTGCAATTTCACTATCCACTGCGCCTTGGTAGGGGTAGCCAAGCCCTGAATACCCTGACTTTGAAGATAGAGGGGATAATTAAATGATCCTGGATTTTTATATTGGCGAGGATTTTTCAGACGACCTTGAAACTTAATAACATCTCCAGCTCTATAGTTTTCCAAAAGCTCCCAGGAATAAAATCTGACTTTGGCTGGCACTGGTTCAAAACTAGATTTAGGATTTTTTTGACATTGAATAAGTCTTAAATCCATTTGCCAAATTTTATTTTTAAAATCTGGATCAGTTAAAACCTTGGCCTGGCAAATAACTGGCGCTTGTTTGGAAGCAGCAATATATTCAGCAAGAGCAGGCGGCTGACGCATGGAAACTTTGCCCAACAAATAGCCGCAGATAAGGAAGGCGAGTAAAAGAAATATGAAGTTTCTTTTTTTGTCATTCCCGCGAAAGCGGGAATCTAATGTGCTAAGAACAAAAACTAAAATGATAAAAAAAAGGAAAAGAATAAATTGGGAACTAACAAGCCCGAGCAGCAGGCAAACAGAAATTAGCATCAGTGGTCGGTATTTTATCGAGCGCACAAGAGATTTCATGGAAAAGCTGCTGGGCGACTTCATGGACACCATGATAACGATGGTTACCGTTTTGGCTGGCGAGAATCAAGCCTAGTTTATTGCGCAAACCAACTAAGTAACATCTGGCTTTATTGGTAGGTCGTACCCGATATAAATTTAAGACTGTGCGCACATTCACATTATTCAACCAAAAATCACCATTGGAAAATTCAAAACTAACTCCGCCTACCAAGCCATCATAAATATTTCCTAATCTACCTAAAACTTTTCCTAAAAGCGCATCAATGGTGCTATTGTATTTGGCATTTCCCCTTCCAAAATTTTCCCAAACATATTGACGATATTCGTCCAAACTCAGCGATATCCCATTTAAACAACCAATATCATTGGCATATTCATTAATAAGGTCATTTATGTCTTGGCCATTATAATAGACATGATCATCTTCAAAGTTCCATTGCTGATCTGGACTGGGGTTAAAAGTTAGGCGATGATCTAAGGGGAGATCAGATACGCTTTGAGAATGCTTGTCTGAACCAAGCCTGATCTTTTCACGTAACCTGTTGATATTAATGCCCATTTTAACCCTTAAATTTTAAATAGACGACAATGAAACAGAGCTCTCCCCTTCTTTATTATTATCGGCTAAACACTTAGCCAATGTTGCGTCATAATCGGAAAAAAATGGCTTTCCCTTTTCTTCCTTGGCTAATATCTGCTTCAGATCTTTAAGGGCCTGAATCTGAGCTGGGGTCAGTTTTAGATTATTGATATTGTGACCTTTATAGAAAATTTCGCCCCGCAGACGATCAAAATGAATCGAGGCAACTTCATCATTCATAATAAAAGTATAAGTAAACCGATTTTGATATGCTGCCAGCATGCTATCTGTAGCTACTTTGCCTTTTTCCGTAACCTTTTGGGCTTTGGCCATACCCACATGCTTCCAAAGTTCAAATGCGCTCTTTGGTTTTGGCATATCTGACGTATTTTCCATTCTCTGTTTGGCTTCTTTCATATTTTCTTCCCTCCCAGAGGTTTCACTAATTGGAATATGCACATCTCATACCAATTTTGAATAAAATTATTGACTTGTAATATATTGATTTCATTAAATTTTATTAATTCAGGCTTTTTGGTAAGCTCTCAATCTGGGAAAACTTAGATAATCATAACAAGAAATTGACGCCAGGGGTAAAATCATCTAAGTTAAAAACATGAAAAAAGGTCTAGCCAGTTTGGTGTTTTTCATATTGTTGTTAGTCTCAAATATTGGTTTGGCTTGTCCAATTCTCATTCCAGGAAAGACCTTAGATAACATAGAACTTGGAAAAAACTTAGAGCAACTAAAAGCTCAAGCACACCAGATTCAAAAAACTGATCAAGGCACAATTATTGATGGAAAATATGAGATCATTACCTGCCAAGGCAAAGTCATTGCCATCACTATGTTAAATCCCTTGGCTAAACCAGGCTGTATTATAGTAAATAATCAAAAAATAGATCTTAATGATTCCTTTTCTCATGCCCAAAACCAACTTGGCTTAAAAAACTGTCAAAAATATCCCCTAAAAACTGGCGATAATTTCTATTATTGTCAGCAAGGCGGGTTATTGGTGGGCACTACTGTTAAACGCATTGAAACCGGTTTTGAAGAAGTAGCTATAACCAAGATCGGCGTTATTAAACCTGGCCATCGAATTAATACCCTACATCTTACCTGCCCAAACAGGCTAGAATAAGGGCCTAAAAATAACAATTAAGTTGTGCCTGTTTTGAATTAAGTGTATAACCCATTCATTAACTTTTATAAGGAGGCAAGATATGCCAACCAAGAAGAATTCAGCTTTTATGAAGCCGGTAACACCAGATGCAGCATTAGCCACAGTTGTAGGCGATAAACCAATGCCGCGCACAGAAGTAGTAAAAAAACTTTGGGTCTATATTAAAAAACACGACCTTCAAGATGCAAAAAACAAGCGTAATATTAATGCTGATGAGAATTTAAAAAAGGTCTTTGACGGCAAAAAAACGGTTAATATGTTTGAAATGACCAAGTTGGTCTCCAAGCATTTGAGATAAATAGAATAATTAGCCAAGCTATAATGCCTGTAACATAGGCTTTTTAGCCGGTTTTTTTTACTTGCTATTTTATTGAAAATACACTAATATATAAAAGATTTAAATGATCGACTGAAGGATTGTAAGAACAACGTAAATAGTTATGTTCAAACGCAAGTCGAAAATGGCTTGCGTTTTTTTGTTCTAATATCCAAGTTTAGATCAAAGAAAGGTAGGAAGAGTATGGCAAAAGGTACAGTAAAGTGGTTTAGTGATTCTAAGGGCTATGGTTTTATTGCTCCTGAAAACGGCGGAGATGATATTTTCGTCCATTTTCAAGCAATTCAATCTGAAGGTTTCAAAAGCCTAAAAGAAGGTCAAGTCGTGGAATTCGAGGTCACTGAAGGACCAAAGGGCAAACAAGCTGCTAACGTTAAATGCTCCTAACTTGTAACCAAAAAAAACAAAAAAGGTTAAGTCTAGAAATAGACTTAACCTTTTTTATTGTTAAAGTGCTTAATCTATCTTAGAAATATTATTAGTAATAATAAAATCTTTATGAATGCTAAAAAGATTTGTCATCTACTGGAAACAATGCGCTGGTTGGGCGTGGGCTTAGGTTTTGGCTTGGCCTTGGCTTGGGGAAAAGATCCACAGCATCAACTACACATTCTCATGCCCTGGCTGGTCATTTCTTTGGCAGGGCTAACTGGAATTGAATCTGTTTTTTTTAGCCAAGCTGCTGCCCAGATTACTGGATATACTCCCAGCGCTTATCAGCGCCAATCTGGGATTAACAATGTAGCAGTAGCCCTTACTGCTGTGTTGGTATTAATTTTAAACTGGGGAGTTTTTGCCGAAGCAACTGTTCTTAGCGCTTTATTAATCTTTTTATTTTTCTCTGCCTGTAATCACGGCTGGTCAGCCTGGAAAGAAGGGAACCGCAATCTTAGAAATATCCTTAGACCAATAATGACCATTATCTTAATTGCCGCCAGCGTGCCGTTTATAATAAGAGCAATCTAGGTTATCATATATCTTGAGCTAAATGCTTTCGGCCAGGTCTTCTCACCTCCCTCAGACTTTTTCGAAACTATTAGTAGCTTGGGAGTTGTCGGTCCGGATTCGAAGACCTGCCCTACGCCTTTAGCTCAAGATAACCTATTGTTGCCTAATATTAAGAAATCTAATAGGGTGCTATTATCATGAATAATACAAATTCTTGGGACAAGGCTAAAAAATATGGCGTGGATACATCACTTTTGGAAGTAAATTTAAAAAAATCGCCCACCGAAAGAGTGATTACCCTGCAAAATGCCGTAGCTTTAGCCAACTCTTTGCAACAAGCAGGGTCAGCTTATTATGCAAAACTTCGAAAAACTCATAAAAAAACTTCTAGATCATAAGGTTGAATTTGTACTTATTGGTGGTTTTGCCGCTACTGTTCATGGAGTATCTCTTTTAACCCAAGATATTGATATTTGCATTCCATTCACCAAGGAAAACTTGGAAAAAATTATCTCAGCTCTCCAAGATAGCAATCCAATTTATCGCGAAAACAAAATCCCTCTATCAAATTCAGCTGAGAAATTATCTAAATTGAAGAATTTATATTTAACTACTGATTTTGGATCTCTTGACCTTTTAGAACAAGTTGCTGGTCTTGGTCCATATCAAAACCTTTTACCTCAAATTATTGAAATTGAGCTTTTTGATCACAAATGCAAAGTGCTGAATATTGATGCCTTGATAAAAGCCAAACAACAAATGAATAGACCTAAGGACAAAGAAACTATTGTTCAATTAGAAGCTATTAAAGACAAGCTTACTTCATAGGAGCCTATTATGATCGAAAAAGTAAACATCATTTATGAAGATAAAAGTTGCATTGCTTATGACTGTGACACATCTACCTTTATCCGTCTTAAGCAAGGTGGAACAGCATCAGATCACACCCATGTAGAATTTATACTTAATGACACTACTCGCGAAGTTAATGCACCAGCTAAAATAACGATACCACCTAAAGCATATCATAAATTTACCGCTCTAACAGATGTTGTGGGCCTAGAAATACGCTAAAATGAGTAAGTGATCTGTAGTGATTGCTGGAGGATTTGGGTGGACTGTTGAGCGGCGAGCGAAGAACGCTTCCAAAATTTCTGGCGCATGAAGAACTTTTGGATTTAGCGAAACACCTACCCAAGCCCTCCAGTATCACCATACTATCAAAATAATAATTATTGGAATCTATTTTAAATCGTGTTTAGACCTAGTTATAGGAGATTAATTATGAAAGGGACAATTCAGGCCTATAAATTGAAATTTGGCACAGTGTGGATAGCAAAAACAATCAAAGGAATTTGTAAAATTGATTTGAGTGGAAAGAAAAACACATTCTTGCAGAACTTGCCAAAAAATATTGAGTGGACAGAAAAGAAAATAGATCGTTCTGGAAAATTGCCGCGTGGAAAATTAGATTTAGCAGCAGGCACCCTATTTCAACAAAAAGTGTGGCGCGCAATTGCTAAAATTCCTAAAGGGCAAACCAGGAGTTATGCCTGGCTGGCAAAAACTGCAGGCAGACCAAAAGCAGTGCGCGCAGCAGCCAATGTCTGCGGCGCTAATCCAATACCTTTGCTTATTCCTTGTCATAGAGTGATTAGAAGTGATGGTACAATTGGCGGGTTTTCCGGACCTTTAAGACTTAAGAAGCTTTTGCTTCAAGAGGAAGCAGACAAATGAAATTTTTCTTTTCTACAGGCCAATTTTCTAAAATATATTTAGCGCGTAAGCTCTGCGTAGCCTTAACATAATCCTCAAGAATCTGTTTAAGTTCATCTTCATAACTACAATCAGAAATTTTCACTAAGCTAAATTTTCGGTTAGCATCTGGATTATATATGTAAAGTTTTCCGCCAGTCATCCCTGAGCCAAGACAAGACCCGCATTTTCCCAAAACTACACCTACTCCGCCAGTCATATATTCAAAAGCATATTTACCCACGCCTTCGCATACTAAAGTTGCTCCAGAATTGCGCACGCCAAAACGCTGGCCTGCTGACCCAGCTACATATAATTTTCCACCAGTTGCGCCATAAGCTGCAGCATTACCAATTAAATGCGGTGTCTGATTGGTTTTTCGTTCAGCAGGCGGCATAATTGTGATTTGGGCTGAGCCGCTCATAATTTCGCCAACTGCATCATTAGCATACCCAGCAAGTTTTAATTTCATACCACTTGTGGCAGCAAAACCAAACCCTTGACCAGCATAACCTTGGACATTGATTTCAAATTCTTTATCTTTCAAAATATTTTTTTCTGCAATTTCTTTGGCCAAGCTTGCGCCAAATGCTTGATCATTATTATTCAAGATAAATGAGATATTTGTTTGCCCATTTTGGGCTGCTTCTAATATTTTTTTATTTTTTTCAGAAACATTGTTCTTGTTGGAAGTTTTTTTGATCACTGCTTCTGATTTTCCCTCTTGCATATCCTGCAACAGATCAATTAACTCTAAACTGTCCCAACGCGGATGATTACCAACAATTTGCTGCAAAAGATCTACTCTGCCAACCAGCTCACTGGGATGAGAAAATCCAAGCTCGGCCAAGATAGCTCTAAAATGTCCACCCAAGCATTCTAGATAGTTAATTACCCCTTTTTTTGCTTGTAAATAACGTTCTTCTAGAGTCGCTTCTGGTTGACCAATATCCATGCCAGCCCGACGCATAAAAAAACTGTTGTGAATCTTTTCATCATGAGTGGCTATACCCACCGGGCATTTACCCTTAGTGCAACCTCGGCAGAAAATACAGTTTTCGGCAATTAATAAAGGCGTACCCACGGTTACTTCATCTGCTCCCAGGGCAATAATTTTGGCCATATCCACGCCATATTTAATTCCACCGTCCGCACGCAGACGAACGTGCGAGCGCAGGTCATTAACCACCAAATATTGATGAACTTCGCTAATTCCTCGTTCCAAAGGCAAGCCAGCATGAAAAATACTTCCGCGTCTGGCTGCGCCTGTCCCGCCAGTGAAGCAACTAATGGTAATGATATCAGCGCCAGCTTTAACAATACCTACGGCTATGGTGCCTAACCTGGTAATGGAAGGAACTTTTACCCCAATAATAGCTTTAGGATTAAACTCCCTTAAATTTCTGATTAATTGGGCAAGATCTTCAATGCTATAGATATCGTGATGCGGGGGTGGACTAATTAGATCCACTCCTTCTTGAGTTTTACGAATGTGCGCAATTTCAGCAGTTACTTTTTTACCAGGCAGGTGACCACCCTCTCCTGGCTTAGCACCTTGCCCAATTTTTATTTCTATTTCTTCAGCATTAGCCAGATAAGCTGCATCCACCCCAAACCTGCCAGATGCGATTTGACGAGTCTTGCTTCTAGATTTTTCCCACTGTCCACCAATATTTCGGCGTGAATCTTCACCACCTTCACCAGAATTATAACAGGAATCAAAATGATTAAAAGCAGCAGCAATGGCTCGATGAGCTGTTCCATTGAGCGCACCATGCGACATGGCGGCTCCGCGAATAGTTGTTTTAATTATTTCTGCTGCAGTAACAACTTGATCAAGGTTAATAGGCTTAGTTTTTTGAGGATTAAATTCCAGCATATCCCTTAAATAAACAGGTGGGGTGTCTTTAAGCAGCTGACAAAAACGATCATAATCTCCATTTGTATTTCCATATCTCGCTACCAGCTGCAAACTATCCACTACTTCTTTTCTATAAACTGAAATATTTTGATTTTGACTAAGATCCTCTTTTTCTATTTGGCGCGAAATAATATCCTGATAAATATGATCTGTATTTAAACCACCCAGACGAGAAACAGTATCTGGGATATAATATTCAACAACATCAGACGAAATACCAATTGCCTCAAAAAGAGCTGAACCACGATAACTAGCAAAAGTGGTTATGCCCATTTTGGACATAATGCTTTTCAAAGTATGGATTAGAGCCTGGATTGTACTTGCCACAGCTTGTTTTGCCTCAAATTCTGAAAAATTTCTTACCAAATCAAAAATAGCATAGGGATTAACCGCAGTGGCACCATAAGCCAATAATATTGCTAAATCATGGCCCTCCTGAACTTCACCAGATGAAACAACAATACTAGCATCACGCCTCAAACCATTATCTGCCAGAGCCCGGTGGATAGCACTGACTGCAAGCAACATAGGCAAAGGCAAACATCCGCCCTTGGTTGCTTCATAATCAGAAAGCACCAAGATGGAAGCTTTTTTGGCCTTAATAATCTTTACGGCTTCTTCAGTTAAATCATGAATGCGGCGCACAATTTCCCGCGCTTTCCCTTTATCCACAAAAGTAGCATCTAACTTATAAGTCTGCAAATCTGGCTCAGCTGCAGCCAACAAAGCATCTAATTGTTCATTGGTTAAAATTGGATATTCCAATTCATATTGAGGCCAAGACTTATAAGTGCTTTTTCTGCTGATGATGGGCGAGCGTCCCAAATAAACTGTCATGTCCATGGCTCCACCTTCTCGAATTGGATCAATAGGCGGATTGGTAACTACGGCAACGATCTGATGCAAATAACTATATAGTCTGGAATGGTTTTCACTAAAAATAGCTAAAGGACGATCATTGCCCATACTCATAATCGGTTCTTTAGTATTTTTGATCATGTCTTTAAGATTATTTACCCTCTCTTTTGTCCAACCAAAAGCATTTAATGCTTTTATCGGTAAGGGACCATGGGCTTGCCCGTTGGCCAACGATGCCAGATCAAGAGTAGAAAGATTTTGAAAATTCAAACCAGTGCGCTGAATAATCCATTGATTCGCTTCTTCTGGCAAAACAAATGAAGCGGTTTTTAGATCTGCAATAATCATCTGTCCTGGTTCCAATTGACCGTCACTGACTATGTCTGCATCAGAAACTGGAATAGTACCCATTTCGCTGGCAATAATTACCCGACCTGAATGGGTCTTAACATACCTCAATGGCCTAAGTCCCATGCGATCTAAAATGGCAAACACAATTTGTCCATCAGAGCCAACCAAAGCCATTGGCCCTTCCCAGGCTCCAATGGTGCCCAAGGCCCGGCGATTAGCCTCAAAAAATCGATATTCTTGCTCGCTAACCTGTTCTTCAATCCAAGGTGGAGGCACCATGCGGCGCACAGCTTCATGAATTCCAGTCATGCCATAAGCAGCTAGCATTTCTGCCACTCTATCAAACTGGGCAGAATCACTACCATGATCCATTAGCGTGTTTCTTAAATTAATGGCGCTTTCTGCATCTCGCACTGCGCGGCAATTAGCGGTGATAGTATTTATTTCTCCATTATGTGCTATGTGGCGGAAAGGCTGAACCAAATTCCAATTACAAAATGTGTTGGTTGAAAAACGGCGATGAGCAATAACTATTTTTGTTTTAAATTCAGGATTTTTTAAATCTAAATAAAAATCTTTAAGTTGGTTGGCTGTGGCCAGCGCCTTGTAAACCGTGGTATAAGGAGCTAGAGAAATTACCGACGCCAGCCTGGAAAGCTTGTCTTCTATAGCAACTTTAATTTGATGAAGAACCTCAAAAAGCTGAGTTTCTCGGCGATGTCCCTTGCCTACCAGGATTTGATAAATAAGCGGCAAATCTTCTTGAGCGCGTCTGCCCAAAACTGTTTCATCAATCGGAATTTTGCGCCAGCCCAAAGGTGCCAAACCTTCGCGACGTAAAATCAAATCAACTTCGCGTTGCAGTTCGCGAAGATTGCGTTCGCCGCGCAAGAAAAAAATCTGGCCGACAATAAGCGGCTCTTTAACACTAGGTAAATGCCGGCCAGGGCTGATAAAGCGTTCAAAAAAACTTCTTTCCGGCCGTAGCAAAATACCAGCGCCGTCGCCAGTATTATTAATTTGGCCACCACGATGCTCCATGCTGACCAAACCTTGAAGAGCTTGCAGTAATAGCTCATGGGATGGGCCAGCACAAAGCTCGGCCATAGCTAAAATCCCGCAACCACCGCAACCAGGATTAGAAATAATTTCTTGAAGTTGCTTTGCTCTCATCTTGTAGCAATCATTTTTTTGATTGTTGTCCAGGTTTGTTTATCCATTTTGGCTCCAATGGTTTCAATTACTTTTCCAGAAAGAATAGAGCCAATGCGGCCACATTCACTTAAGGGTTTTTTGCAGATCAGACCATAAAGAAAACCGGCTGCATATAGATCTCCAGCTCCAGTAGTATCTACACAATTAGCTGGAATAATTTCTACTTTATATTTTTGACAACCTTGTTTAATTAAAGATCCATTTTTGCCAATTTTAACCACTGCAATATCGCAAAGTTTGGCCAAAGTATCTAATGCTGCTTCTTCATCTTGCCCGGTAAAAGCTTTAGCTTCTGCTTCATTAGCAAAAACTATATCAATATGTTCTTTTACCAAAGCTTGTAAAAATTCCAAGTTTTCTTCCACAATATTGTAACTAGCCAAATCAAGCGACACAGTTAAACCATTTTGTTTAGCCAAGCTGGCTGCTGTTTTAATTAAAGAGTGGTTTTGAACTAAATAACCTTCAATATGAAAATAGCTGTAATTAGCAAACAACTCGTTTGTTAAATCTTCAGCACAAAGCTCCATAGCAGCACCCAGGTGAGTAGCAAAGGTTCTTTCAGTGTCTGGCGTAATTAAGGTCATAGCTACGCCTGACCTAGCCTTTCCCTTAAACAATTTTGGCTCAATTTTATTTAATTTTAAATCTTGATGAAAAAAATCGCCAAACTCATCTGCGCAAACTTTACCCAAAAAACCAGTTTCAATCCCCAAGTTAGCTAAACCATGAATAGCATTAGCTGCTGAACCACCAGAAAACTGATATCTGGTAAAAGTTGCAGTGTGTCTTAAAATATTTTCTACAAAATCTTCTGCCACCAATTGCATGCTTCCTTTGGGCAGAGAAAATCTATACAACAATTCATCGTGCTCTAGCTGCACTAGAACATCAACCAAGGCATTGCCGATTCCTAAAACTCTGCTCATACTTCTTTCCTTTTTACATTTTTTGATACTGGAATAGCTGGACAATTATTTTCCAAAATTAATTCAGGATCAAAACAAGCACGGCAACGTGCTTCATAACATTCACCTGAACCAACAATCACCTGATCTTTATCTTTACTTAAACGCTGAGTCTTGGTTCCTTGTCCTCCGCAAGTCATACAAACTGCCTTTAACTTAAGAATTGATTCAGCAATCGCTAAAAGTTTGGGCATGGGCCCAAATGGTTCACCTTTGTAATCTTGATCTAGCCCGCCAATAACTACTCTAATTCCGCGATTAGCTAACTTGTTACAAACCTCTACCAACTCTTGACTGAAAAATTGCGCTTCATCAATACCTACCACTCGAGTGGTGTCATCTATATTGTGAAAAATTTCCCAAGCATCTTTAACAGGAGTGCAAATAAATTTCTGTTCGCTATGTGAAGTTATAAATTGGTCATCATAACGATCATCAATTGCTGGCTTAAAAATTTGTACGCGCTGCTTGGCAATTTGAGCTAAGCGCAAACGCCTGATGAGTTCCTCAGTTTTGCCAGAAAACATTGGCCCACAGATAACTTCAATCCAACCTGAATAACGACCTTGATGCATCATAAAAACCTCGTATGCTCTTAACCAATTAGTAACCCAGCTATAGTTGCGGTCAGACAAGAAACAATTGCGCCACCTAACATTGCCTTAAAAGCAAGCCTGGCTAGATCTGATCTTCGATCAGGCGCCAATGAACTTAAGCCGCCAATTTGAATACCAATAGAAGCAAAATTGGCAAAACCGCAAAGCATATAAGTGGCCATGATTGCTGCTTTGGGAGACAGGCTTCCTTGTTGGATCATAGGCGCTAATTTGGAATAAGCCACAAATTCATTTAAGGTGAGTTTCAAACCCAACAAATGGCCAACAGTAAAAGCATCTGTTGCAGGCACGCCCATTAAATAGGCCAAAGGACCAAACACACTGCCCATGATTGTTTTAAGACTGCCTGGAAACCAACCAGCAAACTCGCCGCCTTCTTGCATTAAACCGTGCAGGAGCATGCCGTCTATATATCTGTCTCCTAAGCATAATAGTTTATCCACCAAAACGACAAGCGTAATAAAAGCCACTAGCATTGCTCCTACATTTAAGGCTAAATACAAACCATCGTGCACTCCGCGCGATGCTGCATCTAAAATATTTCTTCCTGAATCTAGCTTGGGCAGCTTAATATTACCCATGGTTTCAGATTGTTCTGTTTCAGGAAAAATCATTTTAGCTACCATGAGCGAAGTTGGAGCAGCCATAGAAGAGGCAATAATAATATGTTCCGGCGAAATTCCCATCTGCATATATCCGGCCATAATCGAGCCAGCAATTGTGCCAAAACCACCCACCATGATGGCATTTAATTCTGAAAGGGTGCACCGGCTTAAAAATGGTCTGACCAAAAGTGGTGCTTCTGTCTGGCCCAAAAAAACATTGGCTGAACAAGAAAGAGATTCAGTTCCAGAAGTTCCTAAAAGCTTACTCATCACCCAACCAAACACTTCCACCACTTTTTGCATAATACCCAGATAATAAAGAATGGCGGAAAACGAGGCAAAAAAGATAATTACCGGCAAGACTATAAAAGCAAATTGAAAACCAAAAGTTCCACCCATTTCAGGCATACCCAACTTACCAAACAAAAACATTGAACCATGTTTACTCAAAGCCAAGAAAGCAGCTACTTTACCAGCAAACCACTGCATACCAGCATTTCCTGTTGGCCACTTAATCAGCACCAAGGCAATAGCCCATTGCATAGCAATTCCCACTAATAAGGTTCTTAAACTAATTCGACGTTTATTATTGGAAAGAAGAAATAAAATGAAGATCAAAAAAAGAAAACCAAATACTCCAATATATTTTTCAAAAACCGGGTTTTGTAAAAAACTTAGCTGTTCCATTTACCTCCTAAAGGGTGGGCAACCAATACTTATCGCCTTTTTTTTGGGCATCCATCTTGGCTATAATTTCAAAAGCCTTTAACCCAGTTTCCACACATCTTTTTTCAGCCTCATCTTTAAGTTCACCTTCCACAAATTTATTATGATAACGATTAGCATAAGCTGCACAAACTGTTCCAGCCCTAAAACCAGCCATACTAGCTAAGGTAAACAAACACGAAGTTTCCATTTCCAGATTAAACACGTTCATAGCTTCTAATTTGGTTGGAAGATCTTTATCTCGCGGCTGAAAAGGAGGAATGTTTCTGGATTGCGGAGCATAGAAACTACTGCACGTAGCAGTAATGCCAGCATGATGCGGAAATTTGTTTTGTTTGGCTGCCATAAGCAAAGCTAAGATCACCTCATAATTCGCCAGACAAGGATAACCTTCCACAACATAAGCTAAAGAAACACTTTCCAAACGCACAGCTCCAGTAGAAATAATCAAATCTGCTAAGGCAATTTCTTTTTTCAAGGCACCTGAAGAACCAATGCGAATAATGGTTGGATTGTTGACTATTTGAAAGAGTTCAACAACTGCAATTTCTATATTATCAGCGCCCATGCCAGTAGCCATCACGGTTAAGGGCAATTCTTTATATTTTCCAGTAATGGTTACATATTCCCGGTGCGTAATTTCCGGACCAGCCTGATCAAAATATTTAGCCACCATTCTGGCCCTGGTCGGATCTCCGCAAAACAGAATATAGGGGGCAACCTCTCCTGGTTTCAAACCAATGTGATATTGCCGTCCCTCTTTGGAAGCCAAATTTATTGCTGATTGTTTTATGTGTTTTTTCATGCCCCAGGTCTATTAAGATCAGGCACAAAACTCAAGTGCATTTTGCTTTAACTGGGGCAAAACTTTGGCGATGAATTGGGGTAATACCAAACTCATCAAGTTCACTTAGATGTTTGGCTGTGCCATAGCCTTTATGAATGGCAAATGAGAAGTTTGGATATTTTTGGGCATACTCCTGCATAATTCGATCACGACTTACTTTAGCCAAAATAGAAGCAGCAGCAATGGAATTGCTTCTAGCATCACCTTTTTTTAAGGCTTTTTGAGGAATTCTAGTTTCAATTAAATGCGGGCCATCAACTAAAATAAAATTTGGTATGGGCTTAAGTGAATTTATGGCCTTTTGCATCGCCAGCATAGAAGCTTGAAAAATATTTATTTCATCAATTTGACTAGGTTCAATTCTGATAACAGACCAAGCTAGAGCTTGAGCAACAATTAAATCATAAAATTTATCGCGCTGTTTGGCTGTTAATTTTTTGGAATCATTTAAACCAGAAGGATTAAATTTTTGGGGAAGAATTACACTGGCCGCAACTACAGGACCAGCTAAACAACCTCGGCCTGCTTCATCTACGCCAGCAATTAATTGATAACCATCTTGAAATAGCTGCTCTTCAAAATAATTTAATTTATTCGGCAACTGATTGATCAGCAGAGCTTGTTTCATCGGCTAATATTTCAAAACCACGTTCTTTAATTCTAGCAGCTTTACCAGCAAGATCTCTTAAATAATACAAACGAGAACGACGCACTCTACCGCGAGCAACAACTTCAATGCGCTCAATCATTGGGGAATATAAAGGAAAAATTCTTTCCACGCCCACGCCATATGATACTTTACGCACTGTAAAAGAAGAACTGGCTGCACCGCGTTTTCTGGAAATTACCACTCCTTGAAAAACCTGGATGCGCTCTTTGTCGCCTTCTTTAATCCGGCTATGTACAGCAACTGTATCTCCAGGCCGAAATTCAGGAATTTTTTGGTTGATTATTTCGCTTGAAATTTTTTGAACAATATCCATAGCTTGCTCCATATCTTTAAGGTGCGCTTTCTTAGCGTCTTTTAGAGTTTTTGTCAATAAGATCAGGTCTTCTTTCGTAAGTAAGCTTTATGGCCTGTTCTTGCCGCCATTTCTCAATTTGGGCGTGATGACCAGAAAGCAGGATTTCTGGCACTTTTTGGCCCTGAAACACCTCTGGCCTGGTATATTGAGGATATTCCAATAACCCATTTTCAAAAGATTCATGTTCTAAAGATGCTTCATTTCCAAGTACTTGCGGCACTAAACGCGCCACAGCTTCCATAAGCACCAAAGCAGGGGTTTCCCCACCAGCTGTAATATAGTCACCAATAGAAATTTCCCTATCTGCTATAATCTGCCTGGCTCGCTCATCAATTCCTTCGTATCTGCCGCAGATTAGAATAAGTTGATCATATTGGGCCAATTCCTTGACAATTTTTTGCGTTAAAGGCTCACCCTGCGGGGTCATTAAGATTCTCAGATTTTTTTTCTGGCGAATTACCGATTCCACACAAGTAACCAAAGGTTCTGGGCGCATAACCATACCTGCTCCGCCGCCATAAGGAGCGTCGTCTACTGAACGATGCGCATCAGTGGTAAAATTGCGAATATCGTGCGTATGCACTTCTAGCAAACTCTTGTCTCTGGCTTTCTTGATAATTGACTGATTTAACCAGGAATCAAACATCTGAGGAAAAATTGTAATAACATCAAATCTCATAAATCAAGCAACCCTTCTATCAACTTAATAACTATCACTCCCTTTTCTACATCTACCTTCTTTACTACATCTTTAATTGCTGGAATCAAAAACGTCTCACCTTCAGCAGGTTTTACTTCATAAACATCATTGCTACCAGTTGGCACAATTTTGATTATTTCACCCAAGCATTGGCCTTGTTCAGTTTCAACCTTTAATCCAATTAATTGATAACAATAATATTCACCTTCTGCTAAAGCAGGCAGTGTTTGTTCTGGAATATAAATTTTTTTATTAGTTAAACTAGCCGCCTGCTCTGGAGTATGCACACCATCTAGCAAAACCACACCCCGCGTGCCTTTTTTATGTTCTTTTAAAATACGATGCGGGATATATTCGTTTTTGGTTTCCAGGGTAAACACTTCCCCTTTTCCAACCACAACCGGACATATCCCGCTGTACCAGAAAACTGAAACTTGTCCTTTTATCCCCCAAGGACGACCAAACTTACCACATTCTAAAAACTTTTTTGACGCCTTGGTTTTCTGCCTCACCGTCCTACTCAATGATCTCTAATACTGAATGACGGCGAATCTTGGCTGATGCAGCACTTAAAATCTGACGCATTGCTCGAGCAGTGCGACCTTCTTTGCCGATCACTTTGCCGAGGTCTTCTTTTGCCACCCGAAGCTCGATTACTGTGGTCTGTTCTCCTTCGACTTCCGCAACTTCTACTTTGTCAGGGTTGTCTACCAGAGCTTTTGCAATAGTGGTGATCAGTAACTTCATATCATCTGCCATAACATCCTCCTAGGCTACTAAAGTGTCTTAAGCAAATTGGAAACAGTTTCTGTGGGTGTTGCACCCTTATTTTGCCAATAAGCAATTCGCTCTTTATCTACTTTTAGTTTTTCGTTTTTGTTACGTGGATCATAAGTTCCCACGATTTCTAAAAACTTACCATCTCTGGGCTTTTCTTTGCTAGCCACTACGATGCGATAAAATGGAGCATGAGTTTTTCCGTGTCTGGTTAGCCTAATCCTTACCGCCATGCGATCCTCCTAGTTAATAATCGCGTACCCTTTATCAACTTTGCTACTACTTAGTCAACTAAAAACCTTATTATTCCAGTAGTTGTTTTAATCTGGTGACTACTTGTTCAATAACCCACTTGGGCGTGGAAGCGCCAGCAGTAACCCCAATTGTATCAAAATCCCTGAAATTTTCAGGGGTTAGCTCACTATCATTCTCAATAAAAAAAGTATGCGAACCCATTTCACGAGCTATTTCTGCCAAACGGTTGGTATTAGAGCTGTTACGGCCACCAACCACCACCATTGCATCCACTTCTTTGGCTAGTTCACGAACTTCTTCCTGCCTAAGACCAGTGGAACGACAAATAGTATCATAGACCACTGCTTGTGGATATTTTTGTTTAATCAAATTTACCAGTTCCTCAAATTTATTATATTGCTGAGTGCTTTGGGAAACTACACATACTTTTGAAGCATGAATAGGCAATTCTCCTACTTCTTTGGCTGAATTAATACAGGTACCTTTTCTTTCTGCAAAACCTAACAAGGCCTTTACCTCAGGATGTTCTCTATCACCTATAATAATGATATAATATCCTTGTTTAAGATGCTTACGCACCTTACCTTGAATAATACCCACGTCTGGACAAGTGGCATCGCAAACAATAGCACCTGAGCTTTCTATTTTGCGCCGATCCTCTGGGGGAATACCGTGAGTCCTAATAACAATAGTGCCGTTTAATTTTTCCGGTATTTCCTGCAGAACTTGCACACCTTTTTCTTCTAATAAAGAAACTGCCTGAGGATTATGAATAAGTGGTCCATAAGTAAAAACCGGCTTGCCTTCAGAATTGTTTTCCACAATTTTTAAAACCTTTTCAAAAGCCCTACTTACTCCCCAGCAAAATCCAGCAGATTTAGCTACAATGATTTTTTTGTTTATGCCATTCATGATTGGCGCACCTTTTTGGCAATATTATCTAAAATACCATTTACAAAAGCACCTGATTCTTTAGTGCCATAATTTTTGGCAATTTCCACAGCTTCATTTATCGTTACTTTTGCTGGAATATCTGGGCAATGCATTAATTCAAAAATTGCTACTCTTAAAATATTTTTATCGATGGAAGCCATGCGCGACACTTTCCAATTAGCAGAATAGGTGGAAAGTAGATCATCAATTTCTGCTGCATTTTTTTGCACACCTTCAAATAAAACCATGGCAAATTCCCGCGTAGGACTATCAATTTCTTGCAATGACCAAAAACAGCCTGGCGTATCTTGCAAATCTGGGCTTCCCAAATCTACTTGATATAAAAGCTGCAAAGCACATTCTCTGGCTTTTCTTCTAGAACCCATAAAAATCAAACCTTCTTTAGAAGGTGACCTAGTTTATCTCGTTTAGTTTGCAAATAGAAGCGATTATGTGTTCCTGGATCAGTTTCAATTGGCACACGCTCTAAAATTTCAATGCCATATGATTTCAGGCCAACAATTTTTTTCGGATTATTGGTTAAAAGCCGAATTTTTTTAATTCCCAAATCCTGCAGGATTTGCGCACCAATATTATAATCTCGCAAATCTGCAGCAAAACCTAATTGTTGGTTTGCTTCTACCGTATCATAACCAGCGTCTTGCAAGGCATAAGCATGAATTTTGTTATTTAAACCAATACCACGGCCTTCTTGTCTGATATAAAGCAATACTCCTGCTTTTGCCTCTCCAATCATTTCTAAAGCGCAACCAAGCTGCCAACCACAATCACACCTAAGCGAGCCCAAAACATCGCCAGTAAAACATTCAGAATGGACGCGCACCAAAATTTCTGAAGTGCAGCTTAGATCTCCTTTAACAATAGCCACATGTTCAGCATTATGAGTAAGGTCCTGATAGCTGATAATTCTAAAATCATCGCCATATTCACAAGGAAGCACAGCTTCAGCGCCGCGCTGCAAGGTTTTATTATTAAGCTTATTAAAATCCATATTTTTTTAAAAACTCTTTAGTTATTTTTGATGATTTTCTAAACTCTTCACTATCTAAGAAAGTCAGCTTTTCCACATACTTGCCAACAATGTCAACTTCCAAATTCACATGACTACCTACTTTGGGCTGGGATAAAGTAGTGTTAATTTTGGTGTGTAAAACAACAGTTACCTGAAAACGCCTTTTTTCCACCTTATCAACCGGTAGACTAACACCATCAATAGCTACTGAACCATTGGCCACTATGTATTTTTCTAATTCCAATGGCACTTCTATAGTAATATGTACGGCTTTATGCTTACCTCTAACTTCAACTATCTCGCCTATACCGTCTATATGCCCTTGAACAATGTGGCCACCCAGCCTAGAACCAAGTTGCAAAGGTCGCTCTAAATTTACCGGTTGATTAACCTCAATCTCTACAAAAGTTGTATTATCAATAAATTCATCTGGAATATGCACCCAAACAGATTTGCCCAGCTTAGAAGCTATATTCAAACAACACCCATTAACTGCTAGAAAATCTCCTACATTTGTGGGACCAAAATCTAAATCAGTTTGAATTTCAACTTCCAAACCATCTTCTTTTTGCTTAATCTCTCTGATAATACCAACACCTTCGATGATCCCGGTAAACATAATTATTTTTGCTCGTCACTGGTCTTTAGTGTTTCGTTTGCTTTTTAATTGTTTTTCATTACCTAACAAATCCTGCAACTCAGACATGAACTCATTAATATCTTTAAATGATCTATAGACCGAAGCAAATCGCACATAGGCTACTTCATCTAAACGGTGCAAAGCTTCCATAACTTTTTCGCCAATTCCTGTACTGGGCATTTCTCTTTCACCTTGAGCCATAACCCATTGTTCAATTTTTTCTACTACTTCATCAATAGTATCAGCAGCAATGGGTCGTTTTTCGCAAGCCTTGCGAATGCCATTGGCCAACTTTTGCGGATCAAAGTTTTCCCGACGACCATCTTTTTTTACGACGACTACCAAAGGTTCTTCAATTCGTTCATAGGTGGTAAAACGCTTGCCACATTTTTCGCATTCCCGGCGACGACGAATTAAACTGCCGGTCTGGGAAACCCTCGAATCAATAACTTTACTTTCTGTTTCAGGACAATAGGGACATTTCATACATGTAATAGAGCCGCCTCTCGGCGGCATCATTCTTACCTCCCCCTTGATGGGGGAGGTCTAGGTGGGGGTGACCAAAGTGTATCCCTGGTCACCCTCCCCTTCATCCCCTCCCCTCAAGGGAGGGGAAAACTTTACCTATAAATTGGAAACTTTTGGCAAAGCTTCTTTATCTCTTGTTTAATTTCTTTTTGTTTACCTTCATTGGTGATGTCTTTCAGAACTTCGGCCATCCAATTACCAATCATTTCCATTTCTTTTTCTTTCATGCCTTTTGTAGTTAATGCAGGTGTGCCAATCCGAATACCACTGGTGACAAATGGTGATCTTGATTCACGAGGAATGGTATTTTTATTAATTGTCATACCTGCTCGGCCTAAAGCATCTTCTGCTTCTTTGCCAGTCAAACCACTTTCTGTAAGATCCACCAAAAATAAATGGGTATCTGTGCCACCGGTAACAATTCTAAAACCTTTAGCACTTAAGGTTTTGGCAAGGGTTCTACTATTTTTCACAATTTGCTGGCAATAATTTTTATATTCTGGCTGCAGATCTTCTAAAAAAGCCACAGCTTTGGCAGCAATAACATGCATTAGCGGACCACCTTGAATGCCAGGAAAAATAGTTTTGTTTATTTTTTTGGCAAAATCATTTTGGCACATAATCATGCCGCCCCGTGGACCTCTTAAGGTTTTGTGAGTAGTTGTGGTCACAAACTGGCAATAAGGAATAGGACTAGAATGCAAACCTGTAGCAACCAAACCCGCAGGATGGGCAATGTCTGCTAAAACATAAGCGCCAATTTCATCTGCAATTTCTCTGAATTTTTTAAAATCAATATCCCGGGAATAAGCAGAAGCGCCACAAACAATCATCTTGGGCTTGTGTTCTAAAGCTATGGCGCGAACATTTTCATAATCAATTAATTCAGTTTCTGGATCTACTCCATAATGGATAACCTTAAAAAATTTTCCAGAAAAACTAACTGGCGAGCCATGAGACAGGTGACCGCCATGAGAAAGATCCATGCCCATGATGGTATCGCCTGGTTCTAATACGGAAAAATAAACAGCCATATTAGCTTGGGAACCAGAATGAGGCTGAACATTTGCAGCATCACATCCAAAAAGTTGTTTGGCGCGTTCAATGGCTAAATCTTCTGCTTCATCAACAAACTCACAACCACCATAATAACGCTTATGCGGATAACCTTCAGCATATTTATTGGTCAATACACTGCCTACTGTTTCCAAAACTCTTTTAGACACAAAATTTTCAGAAGCAATTAGTTCTAATTTATATTCTTGGCGATCTATTTCATTTTGAATAGCCTGATATATTTGGGGATCAAATTGTTCTAGGTTTTTTTCCATTTTGCCTCCACACTATGACTGGCTATCTATCTTTTCCACCCTCTGTTTATGTCTGCCTCCGCCGAACGGAGAACCTAAAAAAACATTGGTAAGTTTCTTAATAGTTTCCAAATCAGTAAGCCTGGCCCCAAAACAAGCCACATTAGCGTCATTATGTTCACGCGCTAAAACAGCTTCATTTTCATTGCGCAGCACAACAGCACGCACGCCTTTCAAGCGATTAGCTACCATGCACATGCCTGCACCACTACCACAAATTAAAACTCCCCAATCCACCAAACCTTGGGAAACCAAGCGTGCAGCCTTAAATCCAAAATCAGGATAATCAGAACGATCTTCTGTGGGAGTACCACAATCTGTTATCTGATAACCTTTTTCTTTTAAATATTGTTTGAGTGTTTCTTTAACTTGAAAACCAGCGTGGTCAGAGGCGAGGGCAATTTTCATGAGTATATTTTATCCTAGTTTTGATTTTAGGAAATCTACTATGTCTTGCACCACCAAAAATTTTTGAGCCTGATCTTCTGAAATTTCAACATCAAAGCTCTCTTCTAAAGCTAAAACAAGCTCAATTATATCTAGGGAATCAGCTCCTAAATCACCCTTAAGCGTAGCCTCTAGTTGAATTTCTTCATCAGCTAGTCCTAACTGATCTGCGATAATTTCGCACACTTGGCGATCAATGGATTCAGCACTCATGTTCTGGGCTGTGCCCCCTATACTGTCTTGATAATTTCTTGCCCCTTGTAAAATCCACAATGAATACAAACCCGGTGTGGTAACTTGGGTTGTTTGCACTGAGGGCAAGTTGACAGATCTACATGATCTAGCTTCATGTGATTAGCACGCCTTTTGTCTCTTCTGCTTCTTGATGTTCTTCTCTTTGGGACTGGCACGGGTCAACCTCTCTTTTATAAATGTTGCCTTTAAAAGTGGGCCCTTACTACAATCTAAGGGCCTGTTTTGTCAATAAAAATACCTGACTTAGGGTCTAAAGAACTTGGCCTGAGGCGAAATGGAAATTAAGGCTGAAGTGGAATATTCAGGAATTAATTGCATGGTTTCACTTAATTTTACCCCTATTTTAACTCCTTTTAACAGATTATAAAGCTTTTTTTGACCAAAAAGGTCAGGCAAAGCAGGATAGCCAAAGCTAAAACGCTCGCCTTGATCCATGGATAAACCCAATTCTTGTCTGATGTTTTGGTGACTATATTGAGCCAAGGCTTCTGTAGCTTCTGCGGCAAATCCTTTTAAGTAGAAGAGATCACTATAGTTTTTAATGGCAAAAAGTTTTTCTCCATATTTTATAACATCATTGCCTAAAGTCACTAATTGCAGAGCAACAAATCCAGATTCAAAAAAATCAGCAACACATAAGTTAGGAGTTTGGCGTTGGCGAGGAAAATCGAATTTATGCGGTTTTTCTTGATCATCATAAATAAATAGGAGATTTCCTTCTTTTTTAGACTTAAAATAGCCATAAACTATCTTGGCTTGATTAAAAATATGCTTAGTTTGAATCAAAAAAACGATTTTTTCAAAAATTGGCTCAATTTTTTGCTGCTTTAATTCTTGCCACTGTTCTGAACTTTGACCCTGGCGAAACTCCCAACGAGCAGCAAAAAGTACTTCCTTATTGATTAGGCTGATGACCTCAGCAAGATTAATCTCTGAAATAATTTTGGTTCCGAAAAATGGAGGGAGTTTTTGCACAACATATCTGGACCATTGACCATGGACTATAGACCATTGACCTTTCAATCGAAAATACAAAGGTCAATTGTCAATGGTCAATTGTCAATAGTCCTCCTAGGTTTCTTGAGCTAAAATTCTTTCCATGGCCTTTAGTCCAGCAAAAACATCTGCACAATAATACACTTTTCCATTATAAACTTTTTGCAAAAGCATTTCAGTAGTTTGTCTGGTCAAAGCAGCTCCTCCCACCAAAACTGGCAAATTATAACCTTGGTTTCTCATAACCTCTAAATCTTCTTGCATAGCTTGCACTGAGCTGACCAACAGTCCGGACAAACCAATTGCATCTGCCTGATATTTCTGAACAGCTTCCAAAATAGCATTAACTGGTTGACGAATACCCAAGTTAATTACTTCATAACCATTATTAGAAAAAATAATATCCACCAAATTTTTACCAATATCATGCACATCTCCGCGCACTGTAGCTAAGACAATTTTACCTTTAGTTGATACTTGATCTTGTTCAAGCTGAGGGGTTAAAATATCAATGGCCGCTCGCATAACCTCTGCAGCTTGCAAAACAAAAGGCAACGGCATTTGCCCCTTAGCCATCAGCTCTCCAACTTGTTTCATGGCCGGCAAAAGCACTTCATTGATCACGCTAGCAGCAGATTGCTGCTTGGTTAACTCTGTTAAGTGTGGCTCAAGATCTGTCTTATCCCCTTGCTTGATTTTTTCTTGTAATATTTCAATGGGAGATAATTTTTCACGCTGGATTTTGGTTTGGTTTTGATCTGGATTATCCTTTTTATCATAAAACAAAACCAAATTAGTAAGAGGATCTCCTTGGCTGGCATCATTGTTCAAAAGGTTCTCTGCTAACCGTTTCTCCTGAGCAGAAATTTGTTCTAAAGAAATGATGCGCAAAGGATTAATAATAGCTGCATCTAGACCAGCCTGCGTGGTCTGATGCAAAAAACAACTATTAATTATTTTTCGTGCCACCAAAGGAAGACCATAAGAAATATTACTAACTCCCAAAAGAATATTTACTTGAGGAATTTCTTTTTTAAGTTTTGTAATAGCAGCTATAGTTTGCAAACTAGCATCTAAGAGCGTTTTGTCGCCACTAGCAACAGTAAAAGTTAATAAATCAAACAACAAATCTGCAGTTGTTAAGTTGTAAGATAAAGCCAAGTCATGAAGCTTCTTAGCAATAGCTACTTTTTTTTCTGCAGTCTTGGCCATACCTTGTTCATCTATGGTTAGGCAAACCACTGCAGCACCATATTTACAAGCTAACTCTAAAATGCGCCTCGCTTTAATCCCCCCATCTTCCAAATTAATGGAATTAATCAAACATCTACCTGGAGCTAAAGCAAGAGCTGCCTCAATTACTTCAGGCTTTAAGGAATCTATCATCAAAGGTGCATCAACGGTCTTAACTAATCGTGAAACCAATTCTTGCATATCCTTAATTTCATCTCTCTGAGCAGTAGCCACACAAATATCTAAAGCATGAGCACCCAAAGCAGCCTTCTTGGCAACTTGCACCATGCCATCATAATTATCTTGAAGTAATAAATCGCGAAAATTTTTAGAACCATTAACATTGGTTTGTTCGGCAATGATAAAGGGGCGTGGTTCCTGTTCTAATGATACAGCGGAAAATAAACTGGAAGCATATGAGCGTATAGCGTACGGCGCACGGCGTACGGCGTCTTGTTTCTGAATATTTTGTAATGCTTTAATATACTCTGGATTTGTTCCACAGCAACCGCCAATTAAACTTATCCCAGTTTCGCTCATTAACTTGCCAACCTGAGCGGCAAATTCTTCTGGCCCTAAGCTATAAGCAAGTTTTCCATCTATAGTTTCTGGTAAACCAGCATTTGGCTTGCATAAAAGCGGGCCTGACCAAACTTGAGCTAGAGCACGCAAATGTTCGCTCATTTGGGCTGGCCCAGTGGCGCAATTAAGGCCAAAAGCTGCTGGTTTAAATGGAGCTAGACTGGCATAGGCAGCTATGATATCCGTACCCAAAAGCATTTTACCATTGGCCTCGACCGTAAATGAAACCAACAAAGGAACTTGCTTGGCTTTTTGCAGCATTGCTTTCTGGCAAGCTGCAGCTGCGGCCTTAGCCTGCAAAGGGTCTTGGCTGGTAGTAATAATTAAAGCATCTACTTCCTGATCTAAAAAAATATTAACTTGTTGCAGATAAGCTTCAAAGAGCTCAGCAAAACTGATCTGGCCCAATGTTGGCAATTTGGATGTTGGGCCCAACTCACCTACAACAAATCTTGGTTTTTGAGCTGTATAAAATTTAGCCACAGCTGCTTTGGCAATTCTGACTGCAGCCAAATTTATCTCTGCTGCTTTGGCAGCTATATTGTGATCGCTTAAAGTAATTAAAGAAGCGCCAAAGGTATTGGTTAAAATTAAATCTGCACCTGCTTTCAAATAAGCACAATGAATCTCTTCTATAATCTTGGGATTGGTTAAATTTAAGACTTCACTGCAAACTGGCAAACCCTGATAAGCTTCAGGCCCTAGATTAGCAGCTTGAATCATGGTACCCATACCACCATCCAAAAGCAAAGTTTGCTTAGCAATTAATGTAAGAATCTGATCTATCATAAGAATGATAGATGTAACATTAAAACTACTATTGGTGCAAGGTCTTACGAGCAATAAAATAAAGTAAGAAAAATGGGGGCAGGCCTAAAACTAAAGGCCAGGGAAAGTGTTGGGTTGGATTAATTAAGCTACAACCACCGCTGCCTTGTTCAGCCTCATAATCAATGCCGCCGGAAAAAACCGGGTTGCCAGCTATCGAAGTATTGATATCACAAGCATCGCCAATATTATCTTGATCGCTATCAATTTGCTCGAAATTTGGAATAAACTGACAGTTGTCACAAACATCGCCAAATTCATCCAGATCCATATCTTCCTGATTGGGGTTAGGATTAACTGGGCAGTTATCAGCGCCGTCTACAATACCATCACCGTCAAAATCATTAGCACAAGCATCGCCTACTCCATCATGGTCAGTATCAAATTGATCTGGATTGGCAACTAAGCGACAATTATCACAGGCATCTCCTAGACCATCAAAGTCTTCATCAATCTGGGGCGTATTATAAACATCAATACAATTATCAACGCGATTTACCTCGTTATCATCAGCTCGGTCATAAAACCCGTCATGATCGCGATCGGTGCAGGCTTCGCCAACTTCATCTTCATCATCCGCACGGTCATATTGGTCAGCATTAGCTACGCTTGGACAATTATCTTGTGCGTCAATTACACCATCTCCATCAATATCATCGCAATCATCACCTTCACCATCTTGATCCATATCTGCTTGAAAACCAGCTACATCTAAATCACAATAATCTGCCAGGCCATCAGCATTATTATCAATGGTGCAATCGCCGTTTTTCACAAAAGGGCAGTTATCTGATCTGTCTGCAATATTATCACAATCCAAATCAAAATATTCCACACCGCCGATTGCAATGGTACAATCTTCATCTGGATCAGCCAAAACTTGGGTGGAAAAAAACAAAACAGACAGGATTGTAAGCCAGGCCAAGAGTTTTCTCATATGTGGATTTCCTAGCATACCTTTTGGCAAAAAGGGAATAAAATTATTTTCTTCTTCTAAAACTAATTAAAGCTAATCCCATTAAAGCCAGCATGGCCAAGCCAAACCAGCTAGTAGGACTATTTCCAAGAACCATTAAACTACAGCTTTCACCACTTTGGTTATAATAACTACTATTCAAAAGATCTTGGTTTTGGTTTTGAGACTGATTAATATTTTCACAAGCCGGCCCACTACATCTGGCATCACAAGCATCGCCAAAACCATCACCATCTGTATCTAATTGGTCTTCATTAGCCCGGCGCCAGCAATTATCATCATCATCAATTATTCCATCTTTATCAAAATCTGATTCACAGACATCACCTATTCCATCACCATCTTTATCTAATTGATCTGGATTAGAAACGTATTTGCAATTATCACAAGCATCACCGATACCATCTTCATCGCTATCTTGCTGGCGAGAATTGTAAATTGATGGGCAATTATCAACTGCATCATCAGCACCGTCCATATCAGCATCGGTGCAAGCATCACCATCTCCATCACTATTGAAATCTGCTTGTTCGGGATTATAATCTTCAGGACAATTATCTACAGCATTAGCAATTTCATCGCCGTCAGCATCATCGTCGCACAAATCGCCGATTCCATCAGCATCTGTATCTTTTTGATCTCGATTGGCAAGCAGGGGACAATTGTCTATTTCATCTAAAATACCGTCACGATCATCATCATTATCGCAAACATCACCTTGACCGTCATGATCAGTGTCTAATTGATCTGCATTGGCAACGGTCTGACAATTATCCTCGCCATTAACAATGCCATCACAATCTAAATCTAGGGTTCGGTTCATACAAGGAAGAACAACTCTGATATCAGCAATATCCGAGATGGTTGGTGGAGCAGCAAACAAGTTAGAAACCAAAACTATGGGTAAAATAATTAGCACCAGAAATACAAATATAAGTTTTTTCATGAAAAATCTCCTAAGTAGATTTTTCTCCCCCTGATTTAATTTCTATTAATATTATCGGTAGGAATTGAAAAAAGTTGCTAAAAAAAGTGGTAAAACCACTTTTTTTAGCAATCCTGAGTGCGTAAGCACGAAGGATCTCCTTGGTACCCACAACATCTTAATTTAATTAGCTTTATTAAGCTCAAAAGTTCGCTTTTCGCCACCAAAGTGCAACATTTGAGTGAGCCAAGCCTGCAAATCAATGGTTATAGCATCTAGATTGGAATTAAACCTAAGCTGTAATCCGTTTTCAGTAAAACTAATCTTCTGTAAACCAAAGAAATCAAACTGCTCAGCTTCAGGGGAAAATAACTCAATATCTTTAGGAATAGTAATCTTAAACGCCTTTTCTGGATCAGAAAACATATTTAAGGCAATTTGAGCCTTTTCATATAGCGAAGAAATAATAGCTGGGCTAGGTACTGTAGTAGTGTTGGTTCCAGGAATTGGAGATATCACTAATCTAGTACGATTGCCTAACGGTCGAATTTTTAGTTGAAATTCCTCAGAAGTATCAACTTCAGCAGCTAGTAAAATTGCTAATTCAAAACTGGCAATTTGACCTTGCCAAGGATCTGCTACATCTGGTCGCAAGGAATGAATCACAGGCTTACCTTCTTCATCCAATAAAATTGGTAGATTTCCAAATTGATCTGGCTGCTGATCTTCAGCAACTTCTAGAGCATAAAAAGAAACGCGCAAACCACCTATTTGAAAATCTAAAAGATTGTCGCTTAGGCTAGCGCTGGAAGACTCTTCTTCACTGGAAATAAGCGGAGGGATTTCTTCTGGAGTAACTAAAGCAAGATGTGGAGCCAAAACCCGGCTACCCTGGATACGCATCAACACTGGTTGGTTGGGAGGAAAATATCCATAGGTAGTTAAAGACGCGCCCAACAGATCTGAAACTGTTGGTCGAATTAAACATAAAGAAGAAGTTTCCAAATCTTCGTGGACGACATCGCATTCTTCCACAAAATCAAAACCAAGTTGTTTAAAGAAAGGTTCGGAAAGTTTAATGTCAACCAGACCTGTATATTCATCGGAACCTTCAACGCCTATTGCGCTAGCTATAAAAAGCAGGTGATTGATGGCATCGGCAGTTAGGGCCAGCCGCAGAGTTTTGTCATGAAGTTCTACAGATTCAAAGACCCGGTCCTTTGTTGCTGAAATAACACCCACACTTGGAATTTGCAGCTCAATTGGCAAATCAGCAAAAACTTCTTGGTCACCAACTATTAAGCCAGCATCAAAAAGCATTCCATTGCTATTTAACAAGAGACCAATTCCTGACTCATTAGCTAAATTAACTCCTAAAGGAATATTATAATTACCTAAAATATCGCCACCTGAAAATGAAAGTTTATGTTTAAAACCATTTTTCGCAAATTGAGTTAAAAACTTAGAACCAGTGCAATACAAGGTGGAGTTAATCGCATCTAAAACTGCCTCGCTAATTAAACCTGTTTGATTATCCAGCTCATTAAAGGAATGACAGAGATCTTGGACTTCTTCTGAAACATCAAACCCAGCGGTATCGCATTTTACAAAAAATCCATAATTGGTGGCATTACCCACAAAATTCTGAGGGATCAAAGAAGCTGGAGTGCCTTTGCAATATTTTTCTTTTTTAAAATCGCAATCAGTGTAATTACTACTTAATAGAATCAGGCCCTGTTCTTGGTTTACTTGTAACTTTACGTTAATAGAAGCTTCTCTGAATGAGATCCTAAGGGGAATTGGTCCTAGAACTGTTTTTCCTTCAGCATCTTGTTTAATTAGCCCAATGACAAATGACAAATTCTCAAAAGATAGAACAAGATCTAAAGCATCTTTGGCAAAAGAAACTTGTTCAATACTTGCTGAACCCACTCCAGGCTCACCTAAAAGAGTAAAAGTAAAATCTTGAAAAGTTGATTTACCACCGCATTGAGGGATGCTCACCGCAACTTCTTCTGGAGATTCATTAGCCTCTTCTGGCGTGCTTGATTTTTTACCTAAATCATCTGTTAACTTACCAATAAAAACTTGAAACTCGTCTGAACTTAAATAATTAGAGAGAAAGGGGGCTAAAATATTTTTTATAGTTTTAGAAGCTAAAATTAATTGTAAACCTGAAGCAGAAATCAAACCATCTTTGATCTCATTATTGCTATTAAACGGTGATTTAACCTTACCCCAACCAAAAACCCAGGCTTGAGAAAAATTATTTTCCTTATAATCAACAGTGACAATATTTATTCCCTGCTGGGGAGCTAATTCAGTCTCATACAACCCAGTTGAGTTGAGACAAATCTCTTGCAGTTGATTTCTATTAAAAGCAACCTCAACACATGCTTCATTTGGAATACCATTCACTCTAAACTGAAAAGGTATAATCTCTGGATAATCTTCTTGAGTATAAATTGGAAGTGACTCAGCTGGACTAATAATATCTAAACCTGGCGTTGCTCCTGAGCCTTGAAACTTAATCCTTGATAATGTTGGACATGCACCTTGAGCTATAGCTGGATTGCAGGCAGTAATAGTTAATTCATTGTTGCCAGCAATAACTGGCACACCTATTTCAAAATTTCCCTGACCTCCTTGCTCCACCCTGCTTTGACAAGAAATACTGCTGACGTTGCCATTTGTATCTCTCATATTGTTTTCCACAGTAACCGTAACAGCATGAGTTGAGGCACCAATAAAATCGCAATTTTGGCAATCTTTCAAAAGGGAAACTGCCACGTTAACATGAGAGCTATCAATCAATTCTTGATTTCTTAGATCAGGCTCAAAAGAAACTTGATCTGCATCCATGGTAAACGCTTTGACCTTACTAGTCTTTCCAGAAACAGTTTCAGAACTGCCGGAAAAACGACTGGCGCTAACTGAAATAGTATAAGGACCAAATTTAGCCAAAGGCAGACGTGCTGCGAAATAACCTTCTTCACTTAGACAAAAAGGTTTATTTTCTAAATTACTTTCCCAGCAATTTGCAGCGCTCCAATCACTAGTATCGATATTTTGCGTCTCTTTAGTATATTCATTTTGTACAGCAATGCTGATGCTGGCAGGAGTTGCCTCAGCCCTGTTTAAAGTTCCCTTAATAATTATAAAATCTTCTTTTACTCCTGGCTCAGGAGTATTCAGACATAGAAACCCAGCATCTGGTTTACAAATGATGGCGGAAGGTTGTCTGGGAACAAGGCATTTTCCAGACTCACCCACAACAGTAGATAAAACTTCTACCTCATCAGATTCATCAGTATCTTCAGGATTATCAGGTTCAACCGGTTGTGGATCTTCTTTTGTTGAAGCTACGCTTCTTGCTTGCCACCAATTTGTTACATCATCTAACAACCCAGCTTGGGCTTGAGGAATAATTAGAACAAGGCTTAAAATAAGGAATAAATAGATTTTTTTCATAAGTATTTCCTTTTCGCCTAAAAAACAAAAAAGTTGCGTAAAAAAACAGACATCCTGCACCTTATACCTTATACCCCACATGAAAAGCCGCGTTATGTCATATTTTGCTGCATATGGCTGTCACGCTGCACCTTGTGGTTAATAATGAAAAACATATTTTATAGGCAACTTTTTCTTAGAAATGACGATAAGAGAATACTAATGAATATTAAGCTTATAAAATATATTTTTATACTCCTGCTGGTTATATTGTCTTTTAACGCTTGCAGCGGCGAAGATTACACACCAGTTTACTTCCCTCCCCAACAAGATTTACCAGAACAAGATCAGGTAATTAATGAAGGGGTTGGTGTTGATTGTTCAATATCATTTACTTCTCAGCTTTGCATAAAAATTGCTGGAGCAGTTGAAGCTGGCTTGGACCCAGAAGATCCACTTTGTGCAGAGATTGATCCTTTCCCAATCCATATTTCTGGAACTGAAGTAAGCATGATTGGTTCTGAGTTTCCAGACACCACCGTTAATATTGAGGGGTTACCTGAAATCACCCTAAATGGCAAAGGCAATACCACTGGTGATTCCAACATAGGCCAAGGAGAAATTGACAGTTCTGGCAACATTACGATTGAAGGATTTAAATTCTATATTGAAGCCTTAGGTTTTGTTGGTGAAGTTCCAGATATCACCTTAACCACAGCATCCAGCCCAGAGCTTCCAGACTTACCTGCTGAACAAGGAAGTCCTCCTGATGTAAGCGGAGCCATGACCTTAGTTGGAGGTACCATTGTGGGTCATCTTTTTGATGGAGCAGAAGCCTTAGAAGGAGCTTCTCTGCAAGTTAGATTTCATGGGGCAATTTCACCTACTTTAGACGAATGTAGCCAAGATTCAGGGCCAGCAAGTATTGAAATCAAAAAAATATTTGTGGATCAAGAAGGCAAGCGTTCTGAAATTCCTCTGCCCGAGGGCAAGAGATTGGAAATTTCTTCAGGAACTTTTATTGCTCAAGATAAATATGATATTGGGCCTCATTTTGAGACTACTGCAAAATTTTCCATTCAAAATATTAGTTCTAAATCAATAGCCATTCAGGTTCCATCTAAAGTAGGTCCTTTTATAATAACTTCTTATGATAATTTAGCTACTAATCTGTCGCCCCAGCAAATAATAAATATAACTATTACTTTTCGTCCTAATTATTCAGAACAAGATGACCTTGAACCTGGGGAAGTTATCTATCCACTTATAATTGGCACTGAATCTTTTAAATTGATTGGGGTTGCTCTAGATAAAGATGGTTTGGCTACAATCTCGCGCATTACTGAAGACGGAGAGCTGAGTGCCCCAGATATTGATGAATTAGAATTAGGTAATTTGGAGTTGCCTGCCAATTCGGAAAAAGCTTACTTTAAATGTGAAACCATAGAATGTGGTGAAGCAAGCTCTTGGGCCAATTGTACACCCTGTGCTGAAGATAATTATTCTGGCTGTGAACTATTGCCCATAACAACTACTGGCAAACCATATGGCGAAGTTAATGAATCCTGCGAATTAATTGAAAAGGACGCCACACCCCAGATGGCTATTGATCTACGAACATCTTCGGAAGTGCGCGCCAACAAAGAAATTATTGTAATCCAAAATCACGGCGCCCTTGATTTAACCGTACAACAAGTTACTTTATCAGAAGCACCAAATTCTCAATCTATAAACCAATTTTCAATCCAACAAAATGCTTTTTATTTAGCTGAAAACTTTGCTGACGTTGTTGATACTGACCCAGTTTCTTTTCCAATCACTCTTCCACCCTATCAGCCAGGTTTTCAAGAATTATCGCTTTTTATTGTTGTTACGTATTCGCCAACAGATTTAATTGGTTATGATGGCGTACGCGCCGGCATTGGCAGCGCAGCTCTTGATAAAGCATTTTTAAAAGTAACGACCAGTTCGCAAGACTTAAAAATCGAGGTTAAAGGTAAAACCGCAATTAAAGAAATTCCTGCTTTAGAACTTTATTTTAAAACCTCCACAGGACCAAAACAAATTGCTAATGGAGAAACATTTTCGTTTAAAGATGTTACTGCAGAAACCATTGATAACGCAGTTCCTTTATTCCTAAAACTTTCAGACACTGAATCACGCGGTATGCGCGTTGTTTCCATAAGAATTGAAGGTGAAGACGCCCAATTTTTTGAATGGTTGGATACTGCGGAAAAAATTAATGCAATCAGTCCTCCTACTGGGCAGGGTAAGCGCTGTTCTATTCCAATCATTGATCCAACAACAGGCAACATGACCAGAGAAATTTTTGATTTAAATCCTGTTTCACTTGGTTCCAGAGGTTTTGATTTGCAGCCTGGAGTTCATACTTTAGAAACCATGCCTTTGTTTGGCTGTGTAAATTATCACGCCAATCCTATTGACAAGACTTTTTTTGAAGCTGATTTGGTGGTTACTGCCCAAAAACTTGATGTCACGGGTAATCCAGAGCGCAATCCTGATGGCACCTATTTGGAATCTGAACTCAAAGTTAAATTAGCAGCAGCTGTTAACCCCATTACCGGCCAAGTAGTATTACGCATTACCCAAACCAGCGCCACAATCTTAAATCCTCAAATGCCTGGAATTTCGGCAATTGCTGCTCAAGAGGAAAACTTGGCTCGCGGATTTGAAAATGAAGACGTGGTATTTTTTGCTTCTTTAATCTTGGATCCATTTGATGAAGAAACCATCTATGACTCTACCGGCCAGAAAATTATTTCCACACCAAATGATAATGTCACTGCTGTGCTTAAAGCAATTCACGGTCATCCTGTTAATCAGACTTATAATGATCCCTTGCTATTTGATTATGTCACTTTGATCCACGACAATACTCTTGAAGAAGGCATGCGCGGTATATTTGATGGATATCCTGAAGATAGTTTACCTGAAAATCTTAGAATCGGTGGCTGGCGAATTTTTACTTCTACTTTCTCTTATCCAGGGCCAGTGCCTCCAGAGGGTGTTCCCGTTCCACAAAAAGTTTCTGATTGCGAGGTAATCAATCCTTGCAGCGAAGAAGGATTTAGAAAATTTACTGACGATGGAGTAGGACCTGACCATAAAGGCGCTTGCGCTTTCTTTTACGCTTCAGGCGGTCGCTATGACAGCCCAGCTTTTCACCCCCAAGGCACACCTTTATTAAATGATGCTGAAGGCGAGTATAAACATCCTTGTGATGCAGTGGGTGTAAAACAAAATTTAATAGATCTAAACACCGGGCACTATAGTCTTGATGGCGCCCTCACTCTGGAAGAAATTGGGTTTAGATTTTTTGGCCCAACCATTTATCATCAGCCTTACAATATAATTCGCCGCGGAACTAGACCCTTAGATGCAATTTTCCATGTAGGATTTACTACAGAGACTTTAAAACCTTTATCTCCAGAAGATGAAGCTACCGGAGCTTATAATGTTCTGCCAGATGAAAGAATAGATTTTGCCAATCAAGGATACATGATCAATTTAACTGATCCCAGGCCTATGCCACCAGCGCTCTGCCCAGGCAGCACTCAGAACAGGGAAATCGCTGGCAAGACTTATAGCACCTGGAAATATCTAGCGCCATTTCTGTCTCAAGACCCTGAGGGAAAAATTCCTGCTGGTTGCCCAGAACCTGATAACGATTTTGAAGAAAAAAATACTATGGCCTACTTACATGGCCGCAGAGTTAATCATGAAACAGGAAATGCCAGTTTTGTAGCTGCTGCCAACTTTGGACCTGATGAAGAACTTACCTTTGCTTTCAAAGATCACATGATCTTTATTGTTTTGAATGGTTGGCTTTGTGACCCAAAAGCAGTTGATGATCCTTTGCAAGGGCAAAACTGCTTTAATGCACAGTTTAACGAACGCGATGCAAGAAGCCAGGTTTCCATTATGGATGAGGAGATTGAATAAATGGGAAATTGGGGATTTAATATTGATGGCGGCTTAAATCTTAGGGTCCCCACTTCTTTAACACCAAGTGGTGTTGGCTACCACTTTGATCTAGGTGCAATTTATAATTCTACTCGGGAAAACACCTATGATCTTACCTTAGAAATTGATGGCGGCAGCCAAGAAAGAGATATTGCCAGCTGGGATTATGCCCAAGAAATCAGCACTTGGAACGTAAGCCTTGGTTTAGGCAGACAAGAGAGGCTTGGCAGTCGTAGTCCAAGCTGGGGACATGGCTATTTAATTCAAAGAAACTCTATTGGTTTAGGTGGCTTAAGACACGGCCTAGATGGCCAAGAAGATCAAGGCCTGTATTTTCGCGCCCAATCCACCACAGGCATAGGCTGGAATTTTCATCTCTCTCAAAGTGTAGGTTTAGCCATTGAAGGCGGGCTGCAAATTGGCACCAATGCTGGAGCTGAAGGAGAAGCTTTAAGCGGAATTGAAGTAGCAATTTTGCTTTCAGCCAGACTTGTTTTTGGTCAAAGCATGAGTGAAGCAGGACAGGCTGATGGATTTGAAAATACTTATCATCTTTTAAGTCGTTTACTAGCTATTGCCAGCTCTATTGGCATGGAATTGGCGGTCAATAGACATGCGCAAAGATTTAGCGATTTAGGCATTGAAGTTGGAGGAGAAGCAGGACCATCCAGCACAGATGACATTCCTTTCTTGCTCCTAGCCACAAGTGCTTTAGGCAGCAGTGGCCGAGGCAGTAATTATAGATTTTTTCGCAATTCCCAAGGATGGTGGCGCGTAGTTGATCCTTTAATTGATGTCTTGCAGGGCGGCATTATGTTTGCAGTTGGTGAAAGCAATGGCAGCCGGGCTTCAGCCACTGCTAGTTTTTTAAGCGCCTTACGCATGGGAGTTAGTTTACTTTTTAGAGATAATGAACGCGGTTCAACCTTACTTTGTCATATCATCTATATGCTAACCGCAGGAGTAGCTGCTGCTCTGGCTGAAGACAATGATGCTGGTGAAATTGTGCGTGATGGCGCAGCTTCTGCAACCACGGCTATCACTTTATCTACCCCCCACGATGGTGAAACCACTGATATCAATTATGCTGCGGTTTATGAAGGTGGTGGCGATCAAGATGGCAGTTGGCTTGGCCAGGCTACCATAACTTATAGATATGAAGATTGGTCCTGGTTAATCACTCAGCTATATCTACGCTCTCCTTGGTTTGTACCTGGCGGAAATCATAGCACACCTTCTTCCATAGGCACTGGCCTTGGTTTTGATTATTCTGGTAGATTATTTCAAGTCAACATTTTAGCAGAAGTAGGAACTGCTTATAGCGGCCTAGGTGGAGCAGCAGGTAGAATTGGCGCTAATGCTCAGGTTGGCATGCGCATTCCCATTGGCAGTCGTTTTATCTTAAATTTAGGGCTAACAGGAAGTGCTTATACCCTAGTCCCAAATTCTGGATTCAGATATGGCATAGGTTTTTATTTAGGTGGCGGACTTAGACCACGTCCTTAAGAATATAATTTATGTGCTTCCAAATAGTTTTTAACTTCTTGGGCAACTAATTCATCAACAGGCTCGTTCTTAGCTATTTTTCCCCGAATCTCAGTTGAACTAACATCTGGAATCATGGAACCTTTGCCGCGCGGAATGGAAATAATCGGAACCAATTTTTTGATCTCTTCAAATTCATGCCAGTCTTTAGTTTCTTGGTGAATATCTCCGCCAGTTACTAAAGAAAACGTGTAATCAGGAAATTTTTGCTGCAAGTGACGAATGGTACGAATGGTATGCGATGTTCCGCCCAGTTCCTGTTCAATAGTGGAGACCATTAATTTTTCCCCAAATTTGGCAAAAGCTATCTGGCACATTTGATAACGGTCTGGAAAAGGGGCCAGCTCTTTGCCAAATGGATGTTCAAAGCAAGGCACAATCCAAACCTGATCAATTTGCTCATTTTGCAACAGCCATTCACAAATAACTAGGTGACCAATATGCGGTGGATTAAAAGATCCGCCAAAGAGGGCAATCTTTGTTTTAGCACTCATAATACTGCTGTCATTGCGAGGAGCTTTAAGCGACGAAGCAATCCCAAGGGTATCCTCTGGATTGCTTCGCTTCGCTCGCAATGACACCCCTACATTCTGCTTGCAGACTTATAAACAACAATTTATAAGAAATTCATATGAAATTCAATCATGTAGTTGTTGTTTACAAAGGTATTACCAAATTACGCAGCGCTACAGACGAACAGGGTTTAGTACGTCTTAAAAAAGATTCTCCCAAACTTTATAAAGAAAGCCTGGCTCAGCAAGATAAACATCTAGGCGCCATCAATCAAACTATTGCTGTCTTAGAAAAATTCGAAATTGATTATGAAGTAATTCATCGGGAAAACTTAGAACAACATCTTAAAAAACTTAGCCGCAAAACAGATTTAATTATTGCTATAGGTGGTGATGGTACTGTTTTGGCTGCTGCCCATGTAGCTGATAGCATTCCCATCCTGGCTATTAACTCTCTGCCCAAAACTTCGCGTGGTTACTTTTGTGTTACTACTGCCCAAGATTTTGAAAACCTGTTTCTAAAAATCATTAAGGGAAAGAAAAAAACAAAATCTTTGCCTTTGCTCAAAATCACTATCAATGACCAGGAAGTGCCTACCAAGGCCTTAAATGATATTTTATTTACCAGTGAATCGCCTGCGGAAACAGTGCAATATACCTTGCAGGTTGGTAAAAACAAAGAGCGGCAAAGAGGCTCTGGCATTTGGCTTGCTGCTGGGCCTGGTTCTACTGCTGGCATTAAGTCTGCTGGAGGCAAAGTTCAAAACATTACTTCAGAAAAGATTCAATTTTTAGCGCGCGAGCTATGCGAGACCCCAGAGCTTTCTTACAAACTACGCCAAGGTTTTATAGCCAAGAATCAAGTTCTAAAAATCATTTCTGAATCTGATTTAGGCAGAATCTATATTGACGGCAAAAGCGCCACCCACCATCTTTCCCGCGGCGCTACCCTTAGCATCGAAATCGCCAAGCAAAAGCTACAAATTTATCTTTAATATCAAATTGTCATTGCGAACGATGTGAAGCAATCCCGTTAGCTTATGTTGTCATTGCGAACGAAGTGAAGCAATCCCGTTAGAACCAGTCCTTGCTTAAATCTATCCACTCCTTATTTTCTCTTTCAATAAGCTCAATTTTTCTTTTTCTTGAACCAGCTTTAATCTGTTTTTCACGCAATATTGCGAATTCTACATCATTACTGGTTTCAAAATATAAAAGTTTATCTATATTGTAGTTAGACGTGAAACCCAAAATCAACTTATTCTTATGTTCATATACTCTACCTTCTAAATCACTTGTTACACCAGTATAGAGGACCGTATTTCTTTGATTAGTCATTATGTAAATGTAGTAGGTTTTGCTGGACATTCATGCCTCACCGGGATTGCTTCGTAGCTTACGCTCCTCGCAATGACACACTTGTTTCCTCTGGTGATGCATCTAATTCTGCGGTTACTGGTTGGTCTAACGTTGTCATGCGGTCATCGAGGCGGCCCAGGCGCTTGTCTGCGCTATCATAGGCTGATGAGGCATTGGAGATATGTTTGCCGATTTTAGAAAAATCATCTTTGAACCGGCCAAAATCGTTCTTGATTCTGCCCATTTCTTTGATGATCTCCGCCACAAATTTTTCTACGCGCATCCCCTTCAAACCAAGCAGGATGGTGTTTAGATAGGCATAAAAAGTATTAGGTGATACAGGGATAACTTTCTTTTTCATGGCATAAGCAAGTGGCGCATCGGTTTCACCCAGGGTTTCATTGCGGGTAATGATATCATAATAAATATTTTCCGCAGGAATATACATTAAGGCAAAATCAAAAGTGCCCTCGCCTTGGCGGATATATTTGGCAGATTCATTCACTCGCCTTTTCACGCTTTCCACAAAACCCCGACGATTGATCTTTCTTTGCTCATCTGTATCTGCGCTTAATGAACGTTGAAAATCCTCCAAGGGAAATTTGGAATCAATGGGCACCAGGCCGTGCGCGGTCTTGATTACTGCATCAACGCGTTCACCGTCTTTGAAGCTGTATTGCAGCTCATAGGAATCTTGCGGAAGCATTTGTCCCAAAAGATCAGCTAGAAAAATTTCACCCAAACCACCCCGCATTTTTGGCGCGCGCAAAATATCTTGCAGGCTGGAAATATCTTTACCAACTTCTAAAACGCGCAATGTTGCTTCTTCAACTTTCAGCATGCGTTCACCTAAAACATTTACTGTGCGCGTGGCATTATCCAGACGTTCGCCCACTGTTTTGCTAACAGTATCTAGACGCTCGCCAACAGTCTTGTGCGTAATCTGCATCTGCTGAGCATTATTTTTCAGATGTTCATCAAGACGATTTTGCGTATTTTCAAAACTGGAACGAAGTACATCTTGAAGGGCAATCAACTGTTGCTGGATGTTCGCTGTAGTCTGGTCTTCACTTTTTTTGCGGAAGATTAGATAGGCTAGAGCAAATGCTCCAATGCCAACTATAATTGTGATTATAATAATGATGGGGGAATCCATGAAACATGGTCTAAGCTAAAATTGAGTGGGAAGCAAGTGGTAATTAACTATCTAGCCTGTTGAGCGGCGCGTTGAAAAGCTTGAGCTATAATAAGCGGGGCTCCTCGCCCTGAATGAGGATCTATTATTTCTCCGCCAACTTCAACAACTATAGGATGTGGAAATGCAGCTAAAGCTTCTACAAACTCTGCTGCCAATGGAGCTCCACGACCTCTTTCTCTATTCAATCTTCCTGTAACTCTTAATTCCTGAAGAGCTGGCAACATACTAGTTATTCTTTGTAAAGCTCCTGTAGTTCTGGGATCGCTTCTTGGATTACAACGAATTATTAATCGATCTCCATCTTGTACAAACTCAATACCTGGAGTTCCTCTAAAAATTTCTTGGGAGACAAATCTCTCAAGTGCTGTAAAATCCATAGCAGGGGCACCATCTGCAGTGGGTGTTTGTCCAGCAACCTCACGCACCCAACCCAAAACTCTATTTACTCTATCATCTAAAGATGCTCGGTCATCGCCCCTTATGACAAGGGTTTGATCAGCATGACCTGGCCACACAAAATGGATCTCAGAACCTCTTTCTAAACTCGGCAATAAATCACGAAGTTGTCTGCCAAAAGTATCTTCATCCCATAAAATTCTTCCTGCTTCATCTCTGGGTATTCTAACTTCATGATGTCCAGATTCAACACCTCTATATGCTGCGCCAAAAATATGACTTAACCACTGATCTGCACTGGCTCCCCGAGTTGGAGCAGCATCTACTCGTCTACCTAAATCACCATCATCTGGATTTGGTTGGCCTCCGGAGGGTCGGCCAACTGTTACTTGAGGAATCCCTGGGTTTGGTCTAGAACTAGGCTGAACATCACGTGGGGGTCTTGGTGTTACATCTGGATGATGAGATCCAACTCTGGCTGGACGAGCTGGAGCGTGATCTCTACCATCGGCAATTCCAGAGCCACTATCACCCCTGCCCCTTCCTGCCGCATGAACTCTGGCCTGGCGCAAAGCTTCATCAGCTTCAGCTTGATCAACTCTTCCGCCTCTTAGCACATCACCTGCAGCGCCATCACCACCAACACCTCTAGCTAAAACTCCATGACCTGCTCTAGCTAGGGCAGCTCTCAAATCTCTATTGGAAGCATCTTCGTCATCATCATCAACAGCTTGATCAAGGGCAGCAACTATTCCTGAACTTCTTGCCTCTTCGCGTCTGGCTTCTCTAACATCTGCTTCTACATTTTCAATAATTGCTGATAAGCCACCTGAAACTGGGGCGCCGTTTAAAGTATACGCTGTGTCTGCTGGAAGCCTACTAAGTTGCGGCCTAGCAGCCCTAAGTGCAGCTAAAGCAAGAACTGGATTATCACCAGAAGTAGTAATAGCTACAGTGCTATGTTCGCTATCTGCAGCGCCATGCTCAGCTCTGATAGTTACACCTGATCCTCTTATAGATGCTATAGCGCTGTTGGCTGCGCTAACGCGGCTATCAACTGTGCGTATTCTAGCTGATCTGGCTGCTTGAGCTGCTTCTCTTGCTTGACGAGCTTCTGCAGCTGCTCCGGCAGATGCTGCTTCTCGTTCTGCTCTTTGTAAGCGAGTAACCAAAGCTCCGACATTTTCCATTACTTCTGTACCATAACGCAACTGTGTATCTGGCAACTCAGCAATTGCTGATTGGTTTGCCTGAACAGCTCTTAATACATCTGCAGGATTGCTATCTGTTCTAAAGGTGAGAGAGCTATGCTCTGGAGTATGAGAAGCCCTAACATGTCTAGGACCTATCGCACTAGCAACTCTGCCAACCCTAGCTTGCCTTTGTCTGATTGCTTGTTGTCTAGCTTGTTCTGCTTCTCTTACTTGGCGAGCTTCTTCTGCAGCTCTAGCTGCGGCTGTTTCTCGTTCTGCAACTGCTCTGCGGGCTGCTTCAACCCTTGTCCTTCTTTGTTCTGCTGCTCTAGCTTCTGTTGCTTCTCTTTCTTCTCTTAATCTTCTTGCTTCTGCAGTTCTAGCTTCTTCACGCTCTCTTGTTGCATCTTGCTGATCTAAGCTGGCAACTCTTCTATCAACTATACCTCTAACCGTTTGTAAACGTGCAGCAGCGTCACCAGTAAGCAAACTTCTTTCAAACCTAGCATTAGCTCCAAGTTGCACTAGAGCTTCTCCAAATTGTTCTGAAAATTCTCCGCCTGGTGATAACAATCTCTGCAAGACTCTTGGTTCTGAACAAGTAATTCTATTATCGTCAGTTACGCTTATACCACTAGTTGTTAATCCATTTAAATATGTTCTAGCCTGGGCACTATGATCAACCAAAGGTTCAGAACGTGGTGGTGTTGGTGGTACTGGTGGAGAAGTAACTGGACGCGCTGGTGATGGCGTCACTGGAGGCGGTGCAGGTGGAGATCGCACTGGAACTGGAGGTGGAGGAGGAGGTTCAACTGGCTCTGGTGCTGGAGGTGGAGGTGGTGCAGGCTCAACTGGAGGAGCTGGTTCTGCTGGTTCTGGCGTAGCTGCATCATCTGTAGTATCTGCAACCACCTCAGGTTCTTCATCTGGTTCAACATCATCACTATCAACAACTACATCTGCTTCTTCAGGAGTTGCAGTATCTTCTTCAGCGCCAGCAGCTCTATCACTTCTAGAAGGAGCTGACTCTTCATTATCATCTATATTAATATCAATCACTCCGCCACTTGGAGCTGGGCCAACATCTCTGCGCGTAACAAAAAATGAACGATTGGCTCCCATTTGCGCAGGTGTGGCTATTTGATTGCCAGCCATAAACCTGTTTAAGCCCAAAGAGCCATAATTCATGCTTCTGGCAATTAAGCCCTGCATATAACTAAAAGCAGGATTAACAGCTGAAAATGAAGTGCCTAGACCGCCAATCATAGCAGCGCCATGGTGAGCAACCGAGCCACTTGTTAAATTGAGCGGACTGCCCACATAAGCCATGGTGCTAACTAAGGCTGATAAATTGTTAGTTCCTAAATTGACCACTAAAGCCCCCAATTTGCCCAAAAAATCGTAGGATTTCACACCCCAGGCACATTGCTTAGGTTTATAACCATTTGATATTACTAGCCTTTAATTAGGCTGAATTATCAAAACTCTTAAGCTTAAGGTATTGCAATTGGTGGGCCAAATTGAGGTATTTGGTATAGGGCTTTGGGTATAGAAATCCCTTTTGGGGACGTTACCCCAATCGTTAACTTATTGATATTTTTGGTAAATAACTGGCGAGTTTTAAAAATTAAAAACCACTGGCTCAAAAATCTCAAGTTGTCTTTTATTTAACAATGATTTTAGGTAGTTATGGATGGGGGAAACGTCCCCTAGCTATGCTGATTTTTGACTTTACTTTCGGCAAATTTGCGGCATAATTGCCATATATGTACACAAGAATTCTAAAAAAACCTAAAAATTCAATTTTGCTCTTTGGCCCCAGAGGGACAGGTAAATCAACCTGGCTTAAACAATGCTATCCAGATACTCCAAACTATGATCTGTTAAATACCCAAGAAGCCCTTCGTCTTAGCAAAAACCCTTCACTAATCTATAACGAACTTGAAACATACCCACCTGGCACTTGGGTTGTACTGGATGAAGTACAAAAAGTACCAGCTTTGTTAGATGAAGTACATCGCCTAATTGAAAATAAAAAACTAAATTTTGTACTATCAGGCTCTAGTGCCCGCAAACTAAAAAAAGGCGGGGCCAATCTTTTGGCAGGCAGGGCTCAAATGCAACATATGTTTCCGTTTGTTTCCAAAGAAGTGGATTTCAAAATAAAAACACCAGAAGTCTTTCGATTTGGAATGTTGCCTATGGCCTATTTAAGCCAAGAGCCAATTCCATATTTAAGAACTTATGTTGAAGCTTATTTGGCTGAAGAAATTAAGGGCGAGGCTCTAACCAGAAATATTGGAGGATTTGCCCGATTTTTAGAAATTGCAGCTAGACAAAATGGTCAAATCACCAATGTCTCCAACATTGCCAGGGATGCCCAAGTTGCCAGGCAGACTGTCCAAGGATATTTTGATATATTAGTAGATACTTTGTTAGGTTATTGGCTGCAACCCTGGAAATTAAAACGAGCAACAAAACAAGTTGCTCATCCTAAATTTTACTTCTTTGATGCTGGCGTAGCTAGGGCTTTATCAAACAGACTTCCTTACCCTTTAACCAATGAAGAACTGGGGCCTTTGTTTGAGACATTTATTATTGGAGAAATTCAGGCCTACTTAGCTTATACTGAATTAAACTATCCCCTATATTTCTGGAGTAGCCATGACAATGTTGAAGTTGATTTATTATTGGAAACTAAAAAAGGTTTTTTAGCTTTGGAATTTAAATCTGCCACAAATTGGAACAAGAGCTTTAATAAAGGGCTAACCCGCATTAGCTCTGAACTTGAAGCAAACAAGGTTCGCTGTATTGGGGTTTATAATGGAGAAAGGCCAGCTAAGTTTGACTCTATTGAAGTTTTGCCACTTCTAACCTTTTTAGAAAAACTTTGGGCAGGAGATTTGATTGCTTAAAAAAAACCGCCTGGAGAGAGGCGGTTCTATATTGTGGCTTGTGGGGACCTTATAAAGCGACCATTGACTATTGACCATGGACCAAAAAACAAGGGGTGTGATTGCGAGGAGCGTTAGCGACGAAGCAATCTCGGAAGAGTCGGTATTGTGTATTATTGACACCTAATGGGTGACCCCGGTTTTGTTTGTTAGGAATGGGGGAAAACGTCCCCAAGTATTATTGTCCCCTAGCTTTTATTAGGTCTTTACGCAGCAATGGCTTCTTTTCGAACTCTGCTAAACAAAGGTGAAAGATTATCTTTTTGAAATGTATATGGATCAGTAAGGACAATCTGAAGGCGAGGATCAATCTGATAGGCAATTACAACAACTTGTTTTTCATATTTTTCTTTATTTTTTTTAAATACTCTTGCTACTAAACAAATGTCAATATCGCTATCAGGTCTAGCGTCACCTCTAGCATATGATCCAAATAGATATATTTTTACTTTAGGAAAAGCTTGCTTTTCTAATTCAGCTTGAAATTTTGAAATTATTTTTCCAATAGATTTTGCAACCATAGCCAAAGCTCCTTGCTTTGCTCTAAATATTTTTTAGCATAATTTTTATTAACTTTTTTATAAAAACTTTTCAAATCTTCTGGATATCTAATTTCTAAATTAAATTTATTTATTTGGTCAAACAACTCGATCTGAGCTTTGGTTAACTCCAAATTTGCCTTGCCAGCTAAATACAATAAATTATGCGTAAATGGAGGATGCTCTTTAGCAACCTTTGCCACCAAAGCTTTTAATAGTTTTTCCAACATCAAATGACAAAGAAATAAACAATAATCATACTTACCGGTTCTATATAAAGACAAGGATACTTCTCTATCATGCTTTGCTGCTTCAAACCAATATTTGATTACTTTGGATATATCCTTATTAGTCATAAATTTAGAATATACTTTGTGCACATTTTTTTCAACTAATAATACCGATCCCTTCGCGGGGGTGGGATTGGTTAAAAAAAACCGCGTGGAGAGAGGCGGTTTTGAACACACATATTATATATACTGAACAATGATTATCATTCAGGGTGAGTTAAGCTAAAATTACCTAAACTAGGACCACTTCCGTCTCCACCAAATATATTGCCACCCATTTCCAAAGTGGCACCTCCAGGAGGAATACTACCCTGGCTTGGCAAATACCTTGAATCCAAGGTCAAGGTGTTATCACCACCTGCTTCCTCTTCATCTGGCGGCTGTAAAAAATCAACAAAATCTTCATAAGTATATCTAACTGGAGTCTGATCAGCATCTTCATTTATTTCAACTGGTTCAGAGCTTCTTTCTTCAATAGGTTCATCTTCTGGCTCCGCTGAAGAAGGTTCAACACTTCCTTCGCGCAAAACTCTTGCTGAACCATCTCCTCTAATTATTACAACTTCTATTCCTGAAGGCATGTTATCTACAGCTGTTCTTATAGCTTGGCGACGACTAGTTGCCTCATCTCCATCTCCACCAAATTCTCTATCAAAAATACGGCGCTGACGATTTTGAAAATCAATAACCAGCCGAGCAGGTTGATCTTCCCCTTGTAATTCAACTCTGAACTGCGCTAAAGGTTCTGCTTCATTATTAAGTCTAAAACTATTCATTAAAGGTTCTAATCTACCATCCATTAAATTACAAGATGATTGACACTCTTCATCAGCTTCCCTTAAAATTCTTTCTGAACCATTTCCTCTAATTATTACAACTTCTATTCCTGAAGGCATGGCATCTACAGCTGTTCTAATATCAGCTCGACGCCTGATTGCTTGTTCTCCCTCACCACCAAATTCCCTATCAAAGATTTGTCGCTGTGATCTAGAAAAATCAATAATCAAGCGCGTAGGCTGATCTGCTCCTTGTGACTCAAGCCTAAATTCAGCTAGAGGGTTTTCTTGACCTTCAACTCTAAAATTTGCTGCTAATGCCTGAAATGCATCTAATCCACCAGTTGTCCTCTGCTCATGGTTAGAAACTTCTGGTGCTGAGGAAGCAAACACCTCCAAAGCCAAACCAACAGGGTCATCAATTGGCACTGCATTATGGCTCGCTGCACGGCTAAGCGCCTCGGCATATATACCAAAGCTTTCATCATTACCTTCAAGAATCGCTCTTGCTTCAGCAGTAAAAAGTGAAGGACTATATTCAAATAAAGACATTATTGCATGGCATTGTTCTAGAACTTCAAGATTAGCATAAGCATCTAATTCAGATTCCTCTAAAATATTATTCTCATTTGAATCACAACTCCAAATATCTGTGCCTAATTGAATAATATCTGCTTGAGTTATTCTGCGAAAGACAATGAGTTCGCCTTGTCCATTGGGGACCTCAATTTCACCTCCAGTAAATAAGTCACCATTGGCAGTTAAAACGCATTGATTATCTGAATCTAGCAAACAAAATTCACCACTATCACCTGGTTCAATTTGGTCAGTATCAGAATTTTCAATTAATTCTATATTACCTATCCTAGTTTGCGTTTCATCATCTAGAATAAATAAGCCTTCTTCACTTTGTTGAATAATCAATCCCATAATTCCTCTTTGATTCTCTTAATAAAATGATTGATTAAATTTGAGTAGCAGCGTCATTATCTAATCTTCTTGCAGAGCTACTTGGCCTTCTTGTACGCGCTGCTCTTTGTAAAATTCCCTGAATTGTTTCAGTACGCTGATCTTCTTCAATTTCTCTTAAGTTTTGTTCGCCAAGTAACAACTGTGTTCCTTCTGGCAATCTATTCATAATCTCAATTAATCGAGCTACTTGTGCTTCTTCATATTGATATCCGCGCTCAAAGCTAAGTTGGATATTGCCATCTTCAGTTCTAGTAATAGTTGCATTTTCTCCAAATACTTCTCTTAGCCCAGTAATTGCTTGATCAATTGCATCTGGTGCTTCAGGAGCTGGCAAGCCATCTGTTCTGCGTTGATGCAAGCGGTCGATCATTTGGCCCATATATTCTTGAGGAGACATTTCTGGATTAGCTAAGCGAAATTCTTCTACGCTGCCACCTGGCCAAGATAGTCGTCCGCTAGTTTCATGGAAAGTTGCTCCATCAATCAATTGGGGCTCTTGTCTGGCTTCTACTTCTGAACCTTCTTCTCCACCTTCTTCAGCTTCAACATTTCTTAATGCATAAGCTCGGCCATCTTGGATTAAAATTGTTTGTCCTCCTGTATAATCGTCTGAGCGCTCTCCTTGGCCTGGTGCTGCAACTTGATATACTTGATACTCATCGCCTCCATAAGATTGGTTTTCACCAGTTGGTCTGAGCATTACATAATCTGCAGGAGCAGCTCTCTGGATATATAGCTGGTTACTGCCACGTCGTCCCGTACCTGCTACAAAAGGAACTTGTCTATACCCACCATCTTGTTCCAGATAATAATTTTCACCTACTTGATAAATGTTTGTACCTTCAGGAATACTTAATTCTTCAGTATCTCCACCTGTAACATTAAAGACTCGGGCATCTTGCCTTTGACCGTCAATCTCTATACTACTATTTTGCTCTCTTGGTTCAACTGTAACATGCGTGCCTCTTGCTGTTGGAGGTCTAGAAAATGGACTGCGGCCTTCTAATAAACCGCTTCCATAACGCACAAATTCTAAAGCTTCTTCATCATCCATTGGTTCATCGCCAAAACTTCTGGCGATCCAAGCTCCATATTGTTCTGCCCAATCCTCAGAATCTCTCGCAGGTAGGCCTCTCATTATTTCATCAAATCTAGTGCGATCACCATCTGCTTCGTCTTCAACTCTATCAATAATTCTTCCAGCTTCCTCTGGAGTATAACCTCGTTCATCTAAATTCTGTACAAGCCGTCTGCGTTGATCAGGTTCTAAAGTGAAATCATCCTCTGATGAATCATCCACATCTCTATCTCCATCAACATCTGAATCTCCCCAATCGCCACTGCTACTAGGAGCAGGAGGTGGGGGAGCAGACATATATTGCTGGCCTGCTGGCATTACTCCGCCAAAACCTGGAGCGCCTGCTTGGCCTGGGGCGGCAATTCCACCAGCAGCAGTGATAGCCCTGGTATATCCTTCCAAAGCATTTTCGCCCAGCCAACCAGCGCCTTGGTGCATACCTCGCGTAGATTCAAAATTTGCAACTCGATTAAAAACATTCATCATAGCGCCATAACTGGAATCAAAAGAATCAACACCAGCTGAGCCTCCGCTATATAAACTCAAGCCTTGGCCAATTGAGCTGCCATAACTATGAGCTGGCGGCAAACTGACATAAGTTAACATGCTGTTAATTGCTGAATTAAGCACTGACCCCTCCATTCACGTCTCTAATAAAATCTGCGGCGCGCAGTAAACCTTTGGCCTCACCCACAATTCTTTCTGACAAAGGCAAGGTTTCGCGAATGCGATCACCTAGGCGATCATTTAGCTCGCGAATTTCCTGCAGGCGATGCTCTACGCGTTGAATGACGTGTTGTTCTAAGATATTTCTTTTAGCCAGAACTGTTTCCAGGCCTGGATTTGGTTCATTAAAAATAATTAAGGATTCATCTTCTTGCGGAATGTCGCGCACAAAAACTGGTCTGGCCAAAGCTGCATCTGAACCACCTTCTTCGCTAGTATCTCCACCTGCATCTGCGCCAACTCCGCCATCTAAAACTCGGCCTAAATTTCCACCTGCTTCAGACTGATAAACAGCACCGCCCCGACTGGTTCTAGATGATCTGGAACTGCTGCGATCTGAGCCATCTTTCTCTGAATCTTGGCCTCGTCTTACATCTCTTGGTTCAGCGCTTTCGCCGCGCACTTGTGGTTGCGGCTGCACAAAACGAGAGGCAAATTCTGCTGCTCTGCTAGCATCTGGCTGCCTGGCTTCCTGAGGTAATCTAGGCTGCTCAGCAGATCTGGGCTGAGGTGTTGCTGGCCTATTTACTTGAGGTTGAGGTCTAGCTTGTGGCGCTCCTTGATTTGGAACTGGATTTGGATTTTGAGGCTGCACAAAGTTTGGAGCTTGTTGCTGTTGATTGGGCAGCGTAGAATTATTGCCTGGTTGTATATCTGGCCGGGCCACAACTGCTTGTGGAGTGGCAGCCTGCTGGGCTGGTTGAAGAGCTCTGCCTCTAGCTGCTAACTGATTCAAACCTCTGGCTTGAGATTGCGCCTGACGCACTGCTTGTTCATTTCGTTTAGCTGCTTCTTGCTCAACCTCTGGTCGCGAGGCTTGCGTTTGGCGTTCTGGTTGTCTGGATTCAGGAGTGCGGCGCGCACTAATATCTGCAGCTCTGGCACGCTGGGCAGCACGTTCAGTTCTCTCTGCCCTGGAAAGATTAGTTACCATTTCCTTGGCCACAGTCCTTCTTTGTTCTATATGCTGATCATGGCGTTCTTCGCGGGCACGTTCCAGACCTTGTTTTTCTTGCCAACCTTCAGCAAAATGATTTGAACCAACTTTAGACATCTGGGAACTCTCCTCCCCGTTTATTAATAACGTACAGCGTACAGCGCACAGCGTCTAATATTGCGTAACATATTAATATTACAAGACTTATTCATAGGTTAAGCCTCAAATAAGCCATTGTTTCGTCAATATATAATGCAAGCGAGAGGCCAAAATTAGAAATAAGGAGTCAGAAGACAGGAGTCATAATAAAAAACCTTAAAAGCAAGTAATAACAACTAGTTATACAGCGGAAAAATCAGACGGAGCAAATTATCTTCATAAAAATAGCAAATAAGTCAAAATTTAGGGCTGAAATTGAGGAATGTAGTCTCCATCAATTAGCAGCTTAGATATGATAGCCGCTTCCCTTATAATTTTTGCATAGAAGCAATAACAAGTAACTTGTTTCAGACTGCAAATAAAAAACCTGGATCGCCACGTCGCCCTCTGGGCTCCTCGCGATGACGCTCTCAGACCATTTCGATTTTCAACATTTAGAAAACTGAACTGAGTGCAACTAAGTGTTGCTTTGCGGCGTGCGAGCGAGCCATGACAGCAGCCTATATATTATGGCGAGCGAAGGACGCTTTCAAAATTTCTGGCGCGTGAGGAAATTTTGGATTTAGCAAAGCAATACTTAGTTGCACGCAGTGTTTTCTCTCTTTACGCACTTTAAAAAAAATGATATTTTCAGTTTGCCTCTGGGACGAGACAATCATAAAAATTATTAGATCTTTAACAAATCCAAGTGGGAGGGGAGTCATGACAGAGCATTATCAGACAGAAAATGAAAATCTATTTCTTGATCCAGAAGAGGTTGCAGAATTTGAAGATTGGGATAGCAAAGAAGAAGAGGCAACAGATGCAACTTCAACAGCAGTTGATGTAAAACCAGCCAAGAGCCAGGTGATTTGTGTAGCCAGCGGCAAAGGCGGTACTGGCAAGACCATGGTGGCAGCTAATTTGGCAGTCTCCCTGGCTAGAGAAGGGTTAAAAGTTCTTTTAATTGACGCTGATTTCAGTTTAGCCAATTCCCATCTTATTCTGGGTTTAGAACCTGAATACGATGTATCTTCTGTTTTCACAGGTGAAAAAACAGTTTCAGAAATTATCATTCCTGGTCCGGGTGGATTAAGACTGGTTCCTGGTGGATCAGGTTTTAGTGAACTGGCCATGTTGGGCGATGAGAAATTTTTACAACTCATCCAAGGCTTAAAAGATTTGGAAGAAGAATCTGATATAATTTTAGTAGATCTGCCAGCTGGCATTAATCCTCAAGTCATGTGTCTTTTAAATGCTGCTCATGAAATCATTGTGGTCACCACTCCAGAAGTTACTTCTTTGGTAGATGCTTATGCGTTGATTAAGTCCTTAACCAGAATGACCGACAAAGTATCTCCTCAAATCATAATTAATCGCGCCAAAGATAAAGCCAGGGCCATGGTGGCTTTTCAAAAGATTTTTAGCGTAACCAACAAACACTTAAACGGCAAAGTATCTCCAAAATTATTAGGCTGGGTACCGCAGAATTGGTATGTACTGAATTCAGTGGCAGCCAGAAAACCATTGGTACTGCGTCATCCCCAGTGTTTTGCCACAGCCTGCATGGAAATGATTGCCGCCAAAGTCTTAAGACGGCATGTTAAGTGGCTAGATCAACAAGCAGAAAGTTTAATTTATCCATCATACTTTGGGAAACTAGAAGAAATTGTCTATGGACGCTAATTACAAGGCGGGTAGACAACTGAATAAGTTTATTAACAGACCTCAGCGGCGGAACATTTTCAATGCTCCGCTTACGGAGATTATTCATCTTCTCAAACAGAACCCCAAGGTAATTGATCCGGAAATACACCCCATTGATGCTGATCTATTCATACCCAATATAGGTGAAATAGATATAGTAGGAGTTGACGCAAATCATTTAGTTATGGTCAGTACTTTTATCGATATCAGGGAAGATCACCTGCGCAAAGCTGCTAACATTAATCAATGGGTGTTTGAAAACTTAAGCGTGTTAAAACAGACTTATGCTACCAAAGGATTGTCTCATAATTTTACGCCGCGTATCATCTTGCTTTGCGCTAGAGTACATCCCAGCGCTAATCCTTTATTGCCTTTTATCTCAGATCTTCCGTTAGAAGTTTTCCGCTATCAATATTTTAAGAATGAAACAAACCGTTATTTAGAACTGACCAAGGTAGAGCCAAATCAAAATAGAATAAAAACTGCCAGCTCTCCTTTATTTACTAAGCTACCCACCAGAAAAGATGTTGAGCTCACTGCTGAAGAACTAGGCGCCTTTTATGAAGCTGCAGCTGAGCTGGAAGGTGAGGCAGAAGCTGCCCCGGCACTTGATTTTGATGGTCCGTATTTTAATTAAACTCACTTTTCTAAAAACGGTTTAAACAAATCAATGGGTATTGGAAACAAAGTAGTTGTGTTATTTTCACTAGCTACTTCCCTTAAGGTTTGCAAATAGCGCATTTGCAAGGCCATGGGATGGCCACCCATCAGCTTGGCTGCTTCCACCAATTTTTCCGCAGCTTGAAATTCACCCAAAGCATTGATTATCTTGGCCCGTCGTTCGCGCTCTGCTTCAGCTTGCCTAGCCATGGCCCTTTTTAGTTCCTCAGTGATATCCACATGCTTTACTTCCACATTAGCAACTTTAATACCCCAGGGATCTGTTTGTTTATCCAAGATTTCCTGAATCTGCTCATTAATTTCTTCTCGTTTAGACAAGAGCTCATCAAGCTCTCTTTGACCAATTACGCTTCTTAAAGTTGTTTGCGCCATTTGGCTAGTGGCAAAACCATAGTCTTGCACCTCAATCACTGCTTTGTTTGCCTCTAAAACTCTAAAATAGACAACAGCATTAACCTGCACTGAAACATTGTCTTTGGTTATAATATCTTGCGGTGGCACATCCAGGGCAAGTAAACGCAAACTCACACGCACCATGCGGTCAATGGGTTTAAACACAAAAATAATACCTGGCCCTTTTGGTTCTGGCAAAACCCGACCTAAGCGAAAAATTACGCCACGCTCATATTCATTTAAAATTTTGATGCAAGATAAAAGATACAAAACCAAAAAAGTGATTATAACTATCCAAGGTAATGGCATATCAACCTCCTCTTAAAGTTTTCTTTATCGCAAATAGATTTGTATCCCATCCCAAACTTGAAATAGCCTCAGTTAAAGGAATTTCTTTGGGGCAAACTTTTGCACAATTGCCACTATTGTTACAATCAGCAATTCCACTCACTCCCATTAGTGATTCTAAACGCTGGGGAGTATTTATTTTTCCCAAAGGATGCAAATTAAGCAAATAGACCTGGCCCAAGGCGTGTGCACCCAAATAATCTGATCTAAAATTATATTGGGGGCAAGCTTCCAGGCAAGCCCCGCACATAATGCATCTAGAAAAAATATAGGCATGCTGCTGCTTGGCAAAAGACATCTGGGGCGCTTCGCCTAAATCATAATAACCATCAAGAACCACCCACGCGCTAATCTTTTTTAAGGCCGCAAATATTTTGCTGCGATCAACATGCAAATCCCTAACTGTTGGAAATTTACTTAAGGGTTCTAGCACAATGGGCTGATCCAGTTTATCTATTAAGCTCGAACAAGCCTGCCTAACTTTGCCGTTAATAATCATGGTGCATGAACCACAAACTTCTTCTAGACAAGAGCATTCCCAAACCACTGGCTTGGTGGCAATACCTTCAGCTGTTACTGGATTTAAGCGAATGGCCTGCAAGGCCATAACCACATTTTGGCGCGGCTGATAAGGGACCAGAAACTCTTCCCAATACGGCAAGTCTTCTGGGCTATCTTGGCGTCTAATTTTTAAGTGTACTTGTTTCATCAATATTTTCTTTCAATCAGTTGAACATCTGAAATTTCCACTTTTTCACTATAATCAAATTCCGGACCCTTGGTTGTATATTTGGCCTTGGTTATTTTTAACCAATTTTTATCATCGCGCTCTGGAAATTCTGGTCTATAATGCGCCCCTCTGCTTTCTTGGCGATTTTGCGCAGCACGTACAATCAAACGAGCCAACTCCAATTGGTTATATAGTTTGCGCATGAAAAAAAGCTCTTCATTGTTCCAGAAACCTTGATCCAAAATAAAACTTTTACCAAATCGTTCTTCCAGTTCGGTAATTTTGTCATCTGCTTTTTCCAGACCAGCATTATCTCTCACAATAAAAACATGTCTAGCCAAGGTTCTGGCTAATTCCTGTTTGATCTGATGGGGATTTTCCGAACCAGACATAGCCATAATTTGTTTATTGATATCTTCCTGTTTAGTGCGTTCTGCTTCTAAAATTGAAACTGAAATAAGCTCGGCATTTTTTTCTAACCCTTCAGCATAGGCTAATGCCGCTTGGCTAGCCACTTGACCACCATAAATAACTGAAATCAAAGCGTTGCCACCTAAACAATTGGCGCCATGATATTGATAATTGCATTCACCTGCAGCAAATAAACCAGCAATATTGGTGCGCTGCTCGAAATCTACCCAAAGCCCACCCATAGTATAATGAACTGCTGGATAAATTCTCATGGGAACTTTTCTGGGATCTTCTCCTACAAATTTTTGATATGTATCTACTACTGCCATTAAATTTTGCTTGATAATTTTGGGATTGAGCTGGGTTAAATCTAGATAAACCACATTTTCACCATCAACACCCAATTTCATTTCATGAATAACTTTGAAAATGGCACGAGCAGCAATATCTCTGGGGACCAAATTCCCCAATTCCGGATACCATTCTTCTAAAAAATACCAGGGCTTACCATCTTTAAAAGTCCAGACTCGTCCACCTTCGCTACGCGCGCCTTCAGAAATTACACGCATCTTGTCTTGACCAGGAATGGTTGTAGGATGAAACTGAATAAACTCAGGATTGGCAAATATTGCTCCCTGACGATAGGCTTGGGTGCTTGCCGCGCCAGTGCAATGAAGGGAAGTTGTGGCATATTGAAAAATTTCGCCAAAACCACCAGTGCACATAATTACAGCATCTGAAGCGAACACCACTACTTCTAAAGAATTTCTATCAATGGCCACAATGCCTCGGCAAATTCCTGAATCATCTCTAACCAAAGAAGCAAATTCCCAGTTTTCAAATTTAGTAACTTTCCCCTCAACTTCAAATTTACGCAATTGGTCATCCAAAGCATACAAGATTTGCTGACCGGTTGTGGAACCAGCAAAACAGGCCCGTTTCTTTTTCACGCCAGCCAGCTGACGTTGATCTATTAATCCTTCTGAGGTACGGTTAAACATCACTCCCATTCTAGCCAACAAGCGCACAATTCCTGGAGCAGCTCTGCACATTTTTTGAATTGGAACTTGATGGGCTAAAAAATCTCCACCTAAAATAGTATCATAAATATGCTGTTCTATAGAATCTTGCTGGCCCTTGGTATTAAGCACAGCATTAATACCGCCTGCCGCACAAACCGATGGAGAGCGCCGAAAATGTTGAGCTGAAAAAATGGCAACCTCTGCCCCAGCTTCTAAAGCTTTTAGAGCTGCCATCTGGCCTGCCAATCCGCCGCCAACTATGATTAGTTTTGGTTTAGTCATTTTATCGTCTGTCGTCTTTCGTACGTCATTAATTTATAATATTATTAACGACCAAAATGTTAAACAAAGCATAATTGCCCAAGATATAATGGTCATTCCCTTTTGGGAAGCATTACTCACAGTTATTCCCCAAGAGGCTAAAGCATTGGTCAGACCATTGGCAAAATGAATTGCTACACTCACCATACCAATTACATAAAAAATCTTGGCCCCTAAAGAGCTAAAATATTGTCCCAAGTTGGCATAATCATGACGGCCAATATTCCACAGATAATAAGTAATAAATATAAAAGAAAAAAAAGTGGTGATGATTTGTAAAAAATATAGCCAATTTTGATAATAGGGATAAGCTATAATATTTACGGAACATTTATAAATAAATAAGAGGCTCAAAAGAAAATAGATAAAAAGCGCGACTTCCAGGGCAATTAATTCAAAGGTCCAAACTTTTGGAAAAAGATGGGAGGAACTTAAAAAGAAATGCAGGCCAAGAAAATAGCCATAAACCAAAATATTTAAGATGGAATGAAAGCGACGTAATAGAAAATAGTCCATTAATCTCCCCTATTAACGCGAACATAACTAAATCAGAGCTAAGAAGCAAGACCTTTACCTGCACCCAGGTTATTGTTATAATACAGTCAATTTTTTATGAAAAAAATATTAATTATACTAATTGCGGTCTTGCTGGTTGGATTTAGCATTAAGACCTATTTTGGTTTTAAGGCTGCCAACCAGTTTTTTAAGGAAAAAAAAGAGAATTTTTTTGGTCTGAAATTTAAGGTAGATAAAATTCGCTTGGATTGGCTACGCACCCGCATTGTTCTCCTTAATGTTAATATTCATCCTGCTGGCAATAAATCCAGTTATCCGCTTGCTTCAGCTAAAAAAGTGATTTTTGATCTTTCTCCCTTTAAACTTATTCATAAGCAATTTTATGTCACTAAAATAATTTTTGAAAAACCAAAATCTTCTTATATAGAATATTCTGCGCAAAAAGCTAACTGGGACGCCTTAAATTTAAGCGAGTTGGATGAAAACAGTTCAAGCAAAGGCAGTGATTGGCAAATTATAATCGACAAAATTGTAATTAAAGACGGCAATTTCAAATATCGCAGCCTTGTTGATCGTAGTCGCTTAGAACTTAATCAGGTGGAAGCAACTATAACTAATATAGTTTCTGAACCTAATCCCCAAAAATTGCCTAGTAAGATTTCTTTTAAGTCGCAAGTGGGACGAACCAAAGGCGAACTAAATATTAGTGGCCGAGCAAATTTTTTAGCCGAAGGCATTAATTTTAAGCTAAAAGCCAGGCTTTCAGAAATGCCAGTTACTTATTTTTATCCGTTTTATGCCGGGCAAATTCCATTTACGATTCAGAGAGGAAAAATATCTGGTAGCAGTGATGCTACTTCTGTGAAAAGTAATTTTATCTCCTATAATAATATTGTGCTCAAAGATTTAAAAACTGGTGGGCTTAAAGGAAAGCTGGTTAATGCTTTGGTGCTAAAAAATAATAACCGTTTGAAAATAAAAGCTAGCGCCAAAGGCAATTTAGAAGAAGGCAATATCACCATTGGTTCAGCCACAACCAGAGCCATCTCAGATCAAATTTTGGCTCAAGCCATGAAGCAAACCGCTATTGGCAAGACTGGTACCAAGGTTAAGGAAACAGGCAAAAACATTAAACGTAAAATCACCAACATCTTTCGCTAGGGACAGGTTTTTGAGTTGACAATCAGGGCCTAAAAGTGTTCTAAATCGCAGACTTAAATCTGGGCGATTAGCTCAGCGGGAGAGCGCTTGCTTTACACGCAAGATGTCACAGGTTCAATCCCTGTATCGCCCACATAAAACAGTTTAAAGTTGAAAGATTAAAGTTTTTTGTATAAGTTGTCGTTCCTGGTAAGCTTGTCATTCCCGCGAAAGCGGGAATCTACAGTGTTTAAATGGTCTGGATCCCTGCTTTCGCAGGGATGACAACATAAGGTGCTGTAAGCGGGGACGTAGATCAATTGGTTAGATCGCCGCCCTGTCACGGCGGAGGTTGCGAGTTCGAGCCTCGTCGTCCCCGCTCACAGCATTTAACCTTTAAGGTCGCAATTTGCGACCTTTTTTTATTCCAATTGCTGGGAAAACCAGCCGCCAGTGAGGGCATCTAAATTAGCGGTTTCTTGCTCAAAAGTGATTTGTTTTAAAAAGAGTTGATGTTTAAGTTTAGGGTTGTTTTTTTGCTGTTGGTTGGCTTGGCTTAAAATTGCTATTTCACCCAGAAGTTTTTTTCTTTCATAATAATGTTTATTTACAATTTCCAAGAGCAGATTGCGTTCGCGCATAATTTTCAAAGCCTGTTGGGAAACAGCCAAAGAATCTCGGCTAAATAGTAATTCATTGAGCGACCACACAGCCCGCACACCAAAACTCTGATATAAATCTGAGCCTTCGCTGTAGCCACTTTCTTCAGGACCGACCACAATGCCGCTTGAGCCAACATAGACATTATCATCTATATTTACATCTACCAAATTTTTGACCCGATGGGAATAATCTGCCTGAAACCTGGGTAGCAAGGCTGAAATCCTGGCTCGTTTCTTCCACTTCTGAGGTTCTTGATTGTCAAAGCCAGCATAGTTAAGCGCCTGCTGCTGCACCTGCCCAATTGGCGGAGCTTCAGCAAAATCTGGCTGGGCTGAGATTAAACCCAAAATAGCAAAAATGATCATAAGCATATTGCTCCAAATACATAGCAAGGCTTATGCCATTTATCAGATCTATATTTTTTAAGGAGTTATAAATTTAGGAAATTTTTTGCTGCTCAATTTTGGGACACAACTGACGAAAATAAAGCAATTAGGCATCTTCAATTTCTTGGTGGGCTAATTCTAAATCATTTTCTAAAAACTCTGCCATATTTTGCATCTCTAACAAAGCAGTTTCAATATCTTCCGGGGTTAATTCATTGTTGTCTGTAAATTGTTGCACAAGATAGGTAACCCCTTCTCGAAAATCTTCATCATTTTCCATGAGATAAGCAAAATAACCAATACCAGCTGCTGCAGCGCCAACACCCACTGCTGCAAAAGCAGCAATCGCGCCCAATACAACCAACACCGGCGCTGCAGCTTCAGCACTTAAGGCGCCGCCTATTGCCATTACCGCAGACCTGGCCACGCCACTAATTCCAGCTTGCACTAAACGCTGACCAGCGCGAATGGCCAAGTGTTCAAGCATGATATAAATAGTAGCGCTGGTAATATTAAACATGGAACGATCTGCTCCAGATTGGGGGACATTAATACCCAACCTAGACAACCCAGCTTCCACTGGATCAGCAACCATGGGAATACCAACCGCAGCCATACCAAGACGAACCAATGAAATAAAAGAAGCCCTGGGCACTGGCATACCAGCACGCGTATAACTGCTAACCATGGTGGCAAATAAACCAGCAGTAATTGAAGTATGCACAGTATCTTGCCCAGCCTCTGGCATTTCTTCGCCAGTCACGCCGCGATAACTTGCATTGGCAGCTAAGGGACCAAGTTCTGGCAAGGCCAATAAGCCATAGGTGCCTGCCACGCGGCCACCATTGTTTAAAAAACCAGTCACCCGTCCTAACACTGGTGGTAGTGTTTCAACATATCTAACATTTGTATTTAAAATACGTGGCCTACCGGTATCAAAAACCCGTTCCAATCTATTTCTTATGTCCTCTAGAGCACGCGTATGGCGACGAATTCTGCGTTGTTCCCCTTGATGTAACTCTGGAGGTTCAGGGCTTTCGTCTAATAGTTCCACTCTCCTGTTTATTCCATCATCACCATTAGATCTTTGCATCCTGCTTCTGGCTGTCAAAAATTCTCCTAACATGTCAGACGTGATTTCAAATTGTTGTGTTTCAATGGAATTTATCCTGCCAAATCTGGCCAGATTTTCATTATAGATTCTTATTGCTGATCTTAAGGCTTGATCGCCATTAGAACCTTGGCAATAAATATCAAGTTGTCTGGAAACCTCTCTGGCTGCAAATTGAATATTGCTAAAACTCAAAACCAACTCCGTATTTCGCGTTAAAACATCAAAATTGATATTTTTTAATGCCCGATCAATAGCTCGCGGCTGGACAAGACGATGAAACAAATCTCCAATTTGCCTTGGGTGACTTGATCTGTTGCTTATAGCATTTCTTATAGCATCTGCAGTTTGCATTCTCCCATTACTAGCTTCAGATAAATCATTGACATACCTATCTCTGGTTATTTCATGCAGGTTTGACCTTCTGTTTCTTCTAGTATTTATTGGAGTTAAAAAATCAGCTACATCTCTTAAATCACTTAATACCTGTTCATGCTGTCTTAAAGACCGCATAAAATTAACCCTATTTCCATTATTATCTGGATGGCGCAAATAGTTCTGCCACGCCTGATTCAACTCCTGTCTGGATTGCTCATAATAATTACGAAAATCAGCATTAGTAATGCCATTACTTGCTATATCAGCTTCTCTATGAGCACGAATAATTCCTATTAGTTGATACATATTTAGGGCATCAAGACGTTGATTTTCATTTTCCTGATTAGGATTGGCAAAAAGATTTAAGGGATTTCTGGCAGGCACTAAAACATATTCAGATTGATTTTCATCTGTGGATTCTGGCTGGGGATTAACCCAAGGCAAAGGAGAAAATAAGATGCGCGCAAATTCTTGCGGATCTCTGGTGGTTGCTAAAACTCTTAATTGATTTAAAAAATCACCCATATTCTCCCAACCTCACAAAATAACTAATGTCTTATAATGTTATTTTCGGTTATTTTTGGGAAAAGTTGCGCAAAAAAACCTATGGGAATAATTTATAATTATATCAAAGAGTTATAACCAGGGGTCAATGCCTAAAATATCTGACTGTAAAAAAACGGAGCAAATTTGCTCTGTCTGACAAAATGTTCTTCCTTCTATGGCAACAATTAAAACTGATTTAACCATTCCTTGCGCATGGCGCGAGACATTTTGCTGATGCTGGCCTTGTCCTTAGATTTTCTGGAAATCCGGTTGTAGTGGATATTCATATAGGAGTACTTAAAAATATTGCGTAGGTTCGCTGGCAATCTCTTGAATATATTGCGCACGCTATAGAAATAACAAGTGCTCCAGTAGCCACCCGCTATAAGTTCTTCCGGTGTGAGATTCATTAATTTGAAGTTTATGTGATGGGCATTATATTTCTCCCAGTCATGGTGAAGTATCCGCCCCTCTTTTTCCAGGCGAGCAAAAAGAGCTGAACCTGGATACGGCGTGAGATTGGGAAAATTGCCTATAGCAACCTTATTCTTCAGTAAGAACTCAACGGTCTTTTCAAAACAATATTTATCGTCGTGATCGAATCCAAAGATGATGGATGTGTTAACAATAATACCATGATCCCGGATAATTTTTATTTTCTCAGAGATCTTCTTGAGATTCGCTGAACCTAATTTTCCGGGCGTATTCACCTTGGTCACCGATTCAATGCCTATAAAAAGCCCCTGACAGCCGGATCGCTTAGCCAACTTTAAAAGCTTCAAATCCTTCACCGACAGCTCCAGAGACGCCTGACCCACCCAGGCCTTCTTTAACGGAATCAAACTTTCAAACAGCGGATAGGCATGCTCATGATTACCCATGATATTGTCATCGATAATAAAGATAAACTTTTGTTTAAGGCCAGCGATTTCATTTACAACATTTTCAATCGGCCTCGTCCGATAATGGTTGCCAAAAAGATTGGTCACAGAACAGAAATCACAGTTGTACGGACAACCCCTCGAGGTCTGAACAATCGCATGCGAGAGGGTTGTTTTTCTCTTATAGAGAAGGTCGTGGCGAAAAGGAGGAACTTCTTTCATATCGACGAGCTTGTCGGCCTTATATATCTTTTTTAACTCTCCCCCTTCTGAATCCTCAACAATCTGTCTCCAGATTAAATCGCCTTCGCCAATCACCGTGGCATCAAAATGTCCGTAAGTATCTTCCGGCCTTACTGTGGCATGGATGCCACCAATTACCGTCGGAACATTTCGCTCCCGGTAATATTTTGCAATTTCTATTGACCTCTTTACCTGACAGGTCATGGCTGAAAAGCCGACCAGATCGACACCATCGCGATAGGCATTCTCCATATTTTGCTCATTTACAAGGAGCACATCGTATGTAGATGGGGTATAGGCAGCGAGAAGGCCAAGCGCGGCACAAGGCGTCGTCTTTCCCTTATGACCCTTCGTATAATCCTGCGCCGGCGAAATTAGAAGAACCCTCTTTTTTTTCATCTGACCTCTCGTAGCTTCTGAATGACTGATAACTAAACAGTTTAGAAAGTTGTATAAGTGGTGAAATCGTGTTCTGTCAATAGCATTTAGTGGTTAAGATGCAGGATTATGCTTGTCATGATTGGTTTGGGGGTCAAGTATTTACTCTTCACTCTTGCATAGATGCGGGTCCGATCAAGGTAAATAGGTTACAAAAAGTACAAAGCACATAGGTAACACATGATAAGATGGCATAGATAAGGAGGTTTCTATGCCATGGGAGGAACGAAATATCATGAGTGAACGTATGAGCTTTATTAGTCGTTTAGAAACAGGAGAACGAATGACTGACCTATGTCGAGAGTATGGAATATCTCTGGAATACTAAAGGAGTGGGAAGCAGGCTTAAGTGTTGGCGAAGTAAGCCGCAAATATGGAGTTACGGACAAGAGTCTTTACAGATGGCGACTTACAATATCTCTCGTCCGTCTGGTTTTTTTTGTTTTTTTCTTGTTCTTATACTATAACCTTCTTGCTTTAATAGATAGATTTTTTGGATTAAAGGTAAACTCAAATAGATTAAGAAGATTCATGCCAATCAGACCATCTATTTGATATTTGGGAGGCAAATCTAGGGCTGCAATTTCTATATTTTCAATTCTTTCATTAAATACTTCAATACAAGGGATTACAAGTCTATAACCTTCCTCTCTTCCTATAACAGAGTCAGTTGAAAAAAGTTTTGTAGCATCCTTAGCGCTAAAACCTAGCGCATCAACTCTGGCCGTTCTAACAATAGTCATTGCTGCGCCAGTATCTACAATAAACCGACCCGTAAAAGATCTGGCCTTACCAAAAATTTTAGCTGAAATAAAAGGAACTCCTTTGATAAGCTCATATACTACATCTGCCATAACACAGGTCCTATAGGATTTTCTGGAAGAACATCTCCTGTAAAACGAATATCAAAATCATTTTCAGGGATAGCTTTTAAGCTAGCCGTAAATTCTGATTCATCAGAGGAGTGGGCAACAACATCGCCTATGATTTCACCAAAAGGAGCTTCTGATTCTTTTCTGTAATGCGCAATAGCCACCCACTCATTAGGAAAACTTTTTTTAATCTCTTTCCACGTCATTTTGTTTCCCATAATAAACCTCCTATTTCTTGGGATATATAAACATATTGCTCACAAAAAAACAATTGGAGATATTTAAGCGAGATGGTGTTTGCCGACAATTTGGGTTTGTTTGGGGGTCAAGTATTTACTCTTCACTCTTGCATAGATGCGTGAATATATTCACTTGCCTCTGGTTTTGTTTTTACTTCAGCACTCATGATTCTAGATATCCGTGCTGGTTTTAGATTAAATATCTTTGAGAGTTCATCGTAAGTAAGTTTTAGATACTGCCTGTAGTAATATATTGCCATTGCCCTATTTTGCCGACCAACTAAACTGTTAGCCTGGGTCAAAGCATTCCAACTTGTATCAAAAGCTTCACATAAGACCTTTTTTAGCTTTTTTGCTGACACTTTTTTTATATTACAATCTCGATATTCCAGCTTTTCTTTATCTATATCTTTAACAAAATTCCATTTAATCCATTCTTCAAAATTATCGCTACTCAATACTGATGGCCAACTAAATCCATCTAGCCTTTTTTCAAGTCCTTCTGGAACCTCATTCATCACAAATTCATGTAATCTCAATCTTGATCTATTTTTTCTTTTGCCAAAATAGGAAAGAATATAGTTGGTAGTTAACCATTTCCTGTCATCACTTCCTAGATAATCTCTATGCGAACTCCATTTGTACTTTTCTGGAAATTCAACTAGGCCTGCTTTTATTGGATTTCGATGAATATAACGAATTAACTCAACAAGATATGCATCTTCTTCCACTAGTATAGCTTTATATCGTCCTCGAAATATATGACCATCACGCTGATGTTGACGATTAAAACGCTGGGTATAAACCCCATTAATATGCCTCATTGCCCTGGAAAGATTAGCAAGAGGTGTTTCAATAAGCATATGATAGTGATTGGGAAGTAGAGCTAAAGCATGTACTTTCAGCTCCCAAAGTTTGATTGACTCAACTAGAACATTAATAAAAGTTTCATAATCCTTAGGTTGCGTAAAAATATTCTGGCGAGCATTTCCACGGTTCATTACATGATAAAATGCACCTTCATACTCTATTCTTAGTGGACGAGACATATGTCTTGTTTAGATCAATAAATAACAAAAGTAAAGAGTAAATACTTGACCCCTATTTTTTCCCCTATTTTTCTATTTAAGGTAGAAGAGTTAGAATTTGATCAGCACTTATAATATATCCCTTCTTATTTTTATTTAGGTCAAATAATTTGTGTATGCCACTTTTGGAAACTAATTGTAGCGTAATTTCTGGAGCTAAAAGTGAAGAGAAATATTTTAAACTTGGAGCAGGGAGAACGTCATTTAATTTACATTCAACCATCAGCCATGGCTTTTTATCTTTTACCATCAAAAAATCTACCTCTTTCTTCTCTTTATCTCTAAGGTAATAAAGATCAAATGTGCCTATTCCAGAGTCTGTCCAAAAATGAGCAGCTTTCAATAGATGGCTTGCTACAAGATTTTCAAATTTCACTGCTTCATCTTTTATTTCTGACCAATCCCACAAATATATTTTTGGTTGTTTCTTCAGAGAACGCGCGATTTTTTTATTAAATGGCGGTATCACATAAATATAAAATAGTTGTGATAACCAGTTTATCCATCTTTTTGTTGTTGGGTGGCTTACTTCCAAATCCTCTGCTAAACTCTGTATTGAGAATGGCGAGCCTATCCGTTCTGGTATTAATGCTGCTGCTGTTTCTATTAAAGATAATTCATGAGTTTTTGTTAAATCAATAAGGTCTTCTCTGATCACCCTATCTCTTCTCATACGTTGCCACGCATTTAGAAAGTTTTGATCTTTTTTAAGAAATGCATCTGGGAAACCACCATATTTCATCAGATCTTGGTATATTAATTGGTTTGCAGTTATTACTTCTTCAAGACATTGTTTTAATTTTTCTGGCTCTGTATCTGAATTACATAATTCTCCTAAAGAAAAAGGATGCAACCTAAACAAAAAATATCTTCCCAGCAAACTATCTCCACCTTTTCTAAAAATATCTAGTCGTGCGCTACCAGTTACCAAAATGTTGCAAAATTCTTTTCTGGTATCGTACAATCCTTTTAAGTATGATTTCCAGCGAGGGGCTTTGTGTAGCTCATCAAATACGATAAGTTTTTTTTCACCAATAGTTTCTGGAATAAATGCCTTAGGGTCTTTTATCCATTTTCGCCTAAACTCTACATCATCCCAATTATAGTAACTGCCATTTTTATCCTCTGCTAGCAGTTGTTCTGAAAGGGTGGTTTTTCCGACCTGTCTTGGCCCTGTTATAAAAGCCATCTTTCCATTTTTGAATGAAAGTTCTTTGATGATTTTTTTATATGCAACCCTTTCCATATTGACCATTTTAACGCTACAATTAATTTAGTCAAGACCAAATTAACGTTTAACATTAAAAAGGTTGTTTAATTTACTTAGGTCTCTATACAACTAAAATAACAACTTGTTATTATTATGATTTTAAGTTGGAAACTTTTGCTCCGTCTGACATTTTCTGACATTTTTCATTATATCAAAGAGTTATAATCAGGGGTTAATGCCTAAAATGCCTGATTCCAGTAAATAACAAAAGTGAAGAGTAAATATTTGACCCCTTATTTATAAGTTATAAGTTAAGTGGCGAAGCAGCCCTTTGTCAATGATGCGTAGTGCTTAAAGGAGATTTTTCAGACGGAGCAAAACGCTTGCTATTCAATAACAACTAGCAATTCTTCCTTGATGCGTTGATTAACAGGACGTATATTTTCGAGCATCACAATTATAATGCCGTCCGACTTATTGAGTTCGTGAACGGTTTCTAAAACAAGGGAAAAAATGTTTTACGCGATTTACTTTCTTATCAGTCTTGCGCTCTTTTTTTTGTATAACCATACTCAAGACGTTTCCATACTGATTCATTTTATACTGGGCCCCTTTATTTATGGTGTCAGCAAATTCAAGATCAATTTCTTTTTGCTCTACTCTTTGCTCCTTTCCGCTCTGGTCTTTATTCCTTGGCACATAAAAAGCAAACGCACGATCGTGTTTCTTCAAAGAACGAATTTCATCGCGATCTTCACAGCGCTTCTGGCGAATTTTTCCGGTTTTGTTTTTTTCATCCATCGTTTTTCATTGCCCGTTGATAAATTCGTTTATCATTTCAAGGGAACATATCACTCCATAAATTACTTTGCCCACATTCATACCGGCAAAGCCGCATTAAATCTTGTATTAAATGTTTTGGGACTGGGATCGCTCAACGAAATATGCGACACTGGAATTGTTTTTGCGGATCATATTGACCCGAAGATCTCTTTGTTATTGATCTTTTCAGTCGTCCTGACTTTTTTATCTTTTACATTTCTGCTCAAACCGACACTGGAAAAATGGGAATCCGGCAAACGCTATTTCGTTTTTATTATTTATGTTTTTGCAGGCGCACACATATTGAAATGTCTGGTGGATGGAGGTCTGTTTTCCTATGATCTTCTTCCCTCCCTGATCGCCATTCATCTACTTTATAATTCAGGGGAACCCCGCCCTCTTGTTGAATGCTATCGAACATACAAAACATTCTACTATTTCATAACATTCCTTTTTCTGACTATTTGCGCCTATATTTCGCGCTTAGAATTCCTTCAAACCCTGATAGGATTGGCTTTCATTTCCTCAACATATTTTTTACTCTTTTTACCGTTCATTCCAAACAAAATAAGATCATTACGATTCATTTTAATTACCATTTTATGTTCACTTGTAATATTGTTCTATTGGTCAACGCACGGATTGAAGAGAATTGAGGAAATATTCTCTATCCCCGAAAACATACACAAGGTTATCAAATTTGATTATCCTGCGCAGGGAAAAAATCCTCACATTTCTGACTTAACGCTTGAAACACAAGGCGTTGATTTCGCCAACATTTATCGTAAATCCTGCGACAACCCTTTGCGCAACAGGAACACCGCTATTTTTATTAATGATGAAAAAAAATATACCGGCGCCATTTTCGTTTTGAAAATATTTGGCAGAAGTAAAAAGATCCGACTAAAGTCAAACTCATTTATGCATATTGATGAAATGTCCCGCTACTACGGTTACAAAGAAGGTGCTTATCAGATGAAGGTCACTTTTAATCCTGAATTTTTCCCATCGTTGTGGAGCAAGAATCTGTCAATGCTTTTGCAAAACAATCGTTATTTTATGCTGTTCTATTTGAACCATTATTTCTTGAACAACGGCATCACGGAATATGCGATCATCCCGTTCTACTATTTTATGGCTCCGTGAATTCCTTTGAAACTCCTCCGTTCGCGTCTATGCGGTAAGTTGCGGTGAACCCGCTCTTGAAATTAAGCAAAATAGAACCGTCATCTTGGTAAAGATTCGCGCTGGGATCCACAAGCCTATTGCGAAGCGTGCTGTCAATTCTAAGCATATTGCGACCGTTTGCGCCGCCCTGAAAATTAACAAATGTCCAGAAACTATTGACCCGTCTCGAGTAATCCTCCGTTTCAATGATCAATCTATTAAAATACAGATCTTGAGCTTCCTGCAAAGCGCCGCCTATCGCATTAGCAACCGACAGCTCCGCATCATGCCTATAGCTGTAAAACTTAGGCAAAGCGATCACTGACAGCACGCCAAGTATCGCGATGACCAGTATCAACTCAACCAGCGTGAAAGCCTTGTTGTATAATCGCTTAACCATTTTTGTTATGCCTCAGTTATATGGTAGTGACTTTGTCATTGCGATCCCGCCAAGGAGGGAGTGGCAATCTCGTTTTTACATAAACTACAGATTGCCGCGTCGCCTGCAGCTCCTCGCAATGACGGATAAATGTGACAGCGTCGGTTGTTCCCACCATATAACTGACGCATTACCCATTTTTACCGATTCCTTTTGCCACAATCAAACGACCGGTGCAATAGATGTAAAAAACTTGACTCCTGACTCACGTTTGTAATGATGCGGCAAAGAGACCCAAGTGATAAAAAGATATATTCGTTTTTTTTTTGCTGTCAAGCCCCTATATTTTAGGACTAAAAAGAGGCGGCTAATTGTGAGTTGCCGTCTGTCAAAATCGCGTGGCTAGGGCTAGGGGTCAAGTATTTACTCTTCACTCTTGCATAGATGCGTGAATATATTCACTTGCCTCTGGTTTTGTTTTTACTTCAGCACTCATGATTCTAGATATCCGTGCTGGTTTTAGATTAAATATCTTTGAGAGTTCATCGTAAAAACTAAGGAAAAACTCGAATTGAACACACTTAACGAAAATAAAGCAATCAATGCCGAAAATGCCTGACACCTGTGAAAACCATAGCCATGTTGTGTTCATTGGCTGCTAAAATTGCTTCATCATCTTTAATAGAACCGCCTGGTTGAATTACTGCAGTTGCACCTGCTTTGGCTGCTTCATCTATACCGTCGCGGAAAGGGAAAAAGGCATCTGAGGCTATCACACTTCCTTTTAAAGAACTTTGCGCTTTCATTACCGCAATCTTGGAAGAATCCACCCTGCTCATCTGACCTGCGCCAATGCCAATGGTGCGGTCTTTAGCAGCATAAACAATAGCATTAGATTTAACATGCTTACAAATACGCCAGGCGAAATCTAGAGCCTGCCATTCTTCTTCTGTTGGCGCGCGTTTGGTCACCACTTTGGCTTGCCTGACTTTTTCTAAGCTTAAATCTCTATCCTGAATTAACACTCCGCCCACTACTTTGCGGATGCCAATGCCAGTTGCAGTATAATTAGTGGTTAGTTGAGGAATTTCTAACAAACGAATATTTTTCTTTTTCATTAAAATCTCTTTTGCCGCCGCTGAAAATTTGGGCGCAGCAATTACTTCAAAAAAGATTTCTGACAAAGCCTGGGCGGTTTTTGAATCAACTTCCTTATTAAAACTTACAATTCCGCCAAAGGCAGAAGTGGGATCACAAGCCAAGGCCTTGGTAAACGCCTCTTGCAAAGACTTGTCTGAAGTAGCAGCTCCGCAAGGGTTGCTATGTTTGACCACTACTGCGGCAAATGGCTGATCCCTAAATTCAGCCACCATTTCAATGGCTGCATCTGCATCCATAATATTATTATAGGAAAGTTCCTTGCCGTGAAGTTGTGTGGCATTAGTTAGCGCTGGTTCATTAACTGGAGTTGTGCTCTTATAAAAGGCTGCTTTTTGATGGGGGTTTTCGCCGTAACGTAAATCCTGCACCTTCTCAAAAGTAAAACCAATAACATCAGGATGTTCCTGCTGTTTCAAATCAGCATCATACTTACTTAAATAAGAAATAATAGCTGCATCATATTTTGCTGTTTGGGCAAAAACTTTTTTAGCTAAAGAAAATTTGGTTTGTTTGCTCAATTTTCCCTGATTGGTTTTAAGTTCACTTAAGATCTTGGCATAATCTCTTGGATCACAAACCACAGCCACGTCTTGATAGTTCTTAGCTGCAGCACGCAGCATGGTCGGGCCACCAATATCAATATTTTCAATAGCTTGTTCAAAGCTGCAATCTGGCTTGGCCACTGTGGCTTCAAAAGGATAAAGGTTCACCACAGCCAGATCTATATTATGGATATTGTTTTCTGCCATTTGTTTTTGATGCTGAGTATTGCCGCGCATTGCCAAAAGACCGCCGTGAATTTTAGGATGCAAAGTTTTTAACCGACCATCTAAAATTTCTGGGGAACCTGTATAATCTGAAATTTCAATCACTGGAATTTTTGCCTCTTGCAAGGCCTTAGCTGTGCCGCCAGTAGATAAAATTTCAATCCCCAACTCAGCCAAACCTTTGGCAAATTCAACTATACCGCTCTTATCTGAAACACTTATAAGTGCACGTTCTACTTTCATGTTATTCTCCCTATTTTGTCATCCTGAGAAATATGTCATACCCGCGAAAACGGGGATCCAATCTGTTATAATAAGCTAGATTCCCGCCTTCGCGGGAATGACAAGCTTCGCGGGAATGACAAACTAATTCGACAAGGCGCTGGCTGTGCCGCCAATTTGAAACAAACTCTTGATATCTTCATCCACTAATCTAAAACCTGCGCCTACAAAATAGTCCACAGGTTGATTGGGATTAATAATATCGTCAGCGCCGCCTAACAGATAAAAGTTTTTGGTAACATTAACTCCGCCATATAATTTGATATGGGGTTTTTCACCATAGCGGGTAGTGAAATCATAGGCTTCAGCATGGGCAGAAGCTGGGCCCAAAAAATAATCAGCTCCCAAGCCACCAGTTGATTCAATAATTCCACCCCGGATTTGAAAATCATAAAACTTTTTGGCTAGCTGGGCGGAAATGCGCACCGCATTGCGGTCAATAGTTGCTGTATGGGTTTGCACCGTAGTAGTAGCATTGTTAACTGTAACCTCTGTGGTTTTTTCCACATGACTGGGATTGGGGTTGGGATCTGCCACCACATCTAACAAAAAAGCCTTGTCTGGCGAAGGCCGCAAAGCCAGCGAAACATAGTGTTTAAAATCTTCAGTTTTGGCCATGTATTCAGCATGATAACCAATTTCTGTTTCCAATTTTCGCATGCCACCCAAGGTATCATTTAAGCTATCTATTGCTTCATTTAGTTTTTCCACTGTTTCTTCATCATTAACCAATTTACCAATTGTGCCTTCGCCACGATCAATCTTGCCCGTAATGGAAGCAACATGCTCCATGGAAGATTCAACTTCTTCGCGACTCCTTCTTAGGGCTTCAGTAAATTCAGCTAGATTTACAGAAATACGATTAATATTTTCCTGATTGTGAATAGTTAAAGTTTTAATAGTTTCTGTAAACTCATCTAGATTATTAATGATGCGATTAATGGGAGCTGTGCCTTCCTGATTGACCATGGTTTTTAAGGAAGAAGTAATGGCCTTAATGTCATTGGCAATCTCGTTAAATTGCGCCATGAGCTGATTAAGATCGCCGGAAGCGCCAGTGTCAGCAATTTCCTGGCCTTTGCCCAAAGTTGGCACATTAAAACTGCCAGGAATTAACTCCACATAAGTTTCACCTAAAAAGCCCCGACTGCGCAGCACTGCCTTGCTATCTTCTGGAAGTTTCACCTTGCGGTTAAGCAACAAGGTTACCTTAGCCTGTCGTGAATCAAAAAGCTCCAAATCTTTGACCACACCCACCTGCACTCCGGCTAGTTCCACCGGAGCCTTAATTTTCAAACCAGTGGCATTTTCAAAAATAGCTTCTAGTTCATAGCCCCGACCAGCTGTGACTGCCCTCTCGCTGACTTTAATCGTAATCAGGCCGGCCAGAGCAATCATAATTGCGGCAAACAAACCAACTTTCATTTCCAAGGAAAGTCGCTTCACGAATTTTCTCCTCTTAAAAATTTATGTACAGCTGGATTTTGAGATTTACGAATGACTTCTGGACTGCCTTGCTCAATAATTTTGCCCCCCATAATCATAGCAATTTGATCTGCCACCCGAAACGTGGATTCAATATCATGACTTATCACCACTGAGGTGATATTTAAGGTTTGTTGCATGGACAAGATAAGATTGTCAATAGATCCAGTCATAATTGGGTCTAACCCAGTGGTTGGCTCATCATATAAAATTATTTCTGGCTCCAAAACAATGGCTCTAGCCAAACCAGCTCTCTTTTTCATACCACCTGAAAGTTCATCAGGCATTTTATCACCCACATCGGTTAAGCCAACTAATCTTAATTTTTCTTTAACAATTTTTTCAACTTGTTGCGAAGTTTTATCTGGAGCATGCTCGCGCAAAGGAAACGCCACATTGTCAAAAACTGAAAGAGAATCAAAAAGCGCGGCACTTTGAAACAGCATACCAAAGCGTCTTCTAACTTTATTGATTTGCACACGATCTAAGGTGTTAATATCCTGACCATCTACTACAACCCTACCAGAATCAGGCTTTAAAAGCCCAATTATGTGGCGCAAAAGCACTGTCTTGCCGCATCCTGAAGGACCAATAATAACTGTGATCTGGCCTTTGGGAATTTTTAAATTCACGCCGCGCAAGACTTCGTGCTGATTAAAGGATTTATGTAAATTAATAATTTCAATCATTTTAACAAATACTCAACAATCCAACTGGTTAAGAAATAATCAATAACCAAAACAGTAACCGAGGAGAGCACCACAGCTCTGGTGGTGCGCCTACCAACTCCTTGGGCTCCACCTCTGGTCTTAAACCCTTGATAACAACTTATGGCAGCAATACAGAAACCAAAAACTGCTGCCTTGATTAGGCCGCTAAAAAAATCATCGCCGTCTAAATAGTAATAAAGCTTAGAAAGCAGCAAACCTTCACTAATTCCCAAAATATAGACACCAACTAAATAAGAACCAAACATGCCCACAAAATTATAGAGCACGGTCAACATGGGAACCATGATTACTGCTGACCAAACCCTGGGCACTGCCAAATATTGAATAGGATCCACGGCCATGGTTTCCAAGGCATCGATTTGCTCGGAAACTTTCATGCTGCCAATTTCTGCAGCCATGGAAGAACAAGCGCGGGCTGTAACCATCAGCGCGGTAAAAACCGGCGCAATCTCTCTGGCCAAAGAAAGACCCACAGTTGCGCCAACCATGCTTTCCATATTAAACAAGGCGTAAACCTTGCCAACTTGTAAAGCAAAAACCGCCCCGGAAAAAAAAGCGGTTAAGACAATAATGCCTGTGGATTTTACACCCACAAATTCCATTTGCTCAAACAGCTGGGTTAAGCGAAAAGGTTTGCGAAAAGTCCATCTAATAATCTCTCTGACAAAAACACACCACTCGCCTAAACAGCGCATAGAGCTCAGGATGTGAGCACCAAGGGGAGTTAAGACAGGACTTATAACATTAATAATGCGTTCCATTATTTATATATCCTCGGTATTCTCCTGGAGATACCGCATAAAATTTCATAGGAGATGCTATCTATCCAGCTAGCCATTTCATCAGCGGTAATTTGCTCGTTACCTTGTGAGCCTAAAATAACTACGTCATCGCCCACACTGATCTCTGGCAGATTAGTAACATCAACCATAATCATATCCATGGTAACGCGACCCACAACCGGCGCCCGCTTGCCTCTTACCAGAACATAAGCTTTATCTGTAAAATTAAACCTATAACCATCTGCGTAACCAATGGGCACTGCACCCAAACGCGAATCTTTCGCGGTCTTAAACGTGCAACCATAACTTACCGCAGTTCCTTGGGGCACACGCTTAAGCAAGGCAATTTTACTTTGCACGCCCATTACTGGCTTAAGCTTAATTTCTGGCGGTAGTTTTAGGCCATCAGCATAACCATATAGCGCTATGCCAGGCCGCACCCAAATTTTAGCTGCCTTAAATTTTGCCAAAGATCTCTGGGCAATAATTGCTGCACTATTGCTAAAATGCCAGACAGGAATTTCTCCCAGCTTTTTTTCAATTTCTTGTTTGGCCCTTAAAAAAACTTCTAACTGAAAAGTAGTATAATCTTTATCTTCAGCTGCAGCTAAATGGGTCATCACCCCTTCAACTCTGATCGATTTTGATTTAGCCAAACCTTCCAGCAAGGGAGACAAAAATTCCGGACGAACCCCTAAACGGCTCATACCTGTATCCACTTTCAAATGCACGCTTAATTGACGGCCATATTTTTGCGCTGCCAGCTCCAAACAATCTAACACATCTTTACTATGCACCACAGGAATTAGATTAGACTCCACCATGCCATCTGTTGCAGGCCCACCCATACCCATAAGACCGCCCATGACCAAAATTGGGGCCTCAATTTTAGCCTGACGCAACTCAATGCCTTCTTCCACAGTAGCCACGCCTAATACATCAATTTGATTTTCAATTAATTTTTGCGAAACTTGCACAGCGCCATGGCCATAAGCATCTGCTTTGACCATACCCAAAATGCCAACAGCTGGAGGAACCAAACTCTTTAAAGTTTGAAAATTATATTCCAAGGCCTGCAGGTCTATGGTAGCTATTGTTGGTCTATAAACAGTTTTCATAAAAAGAGTGGTTACCTAGCACAGGGTTGCTTGTCAAAAGTTTAATTTATCTGTATAGCATATATAATATGAATATCACTTGTCAGTATATTGGCCATGCCACAACCCTAATTAAAATTGGGCAGACCTGTTTTTTAACTGATCCAAATTTTTCCAATCGCGTGTTATTTTTCAAGAGGCAGGTTAAACTTACACCTGCCCCAAATGAACTACCCAAAATTGATACTATTTTAATCAGTCATGTGCATTTTGATCATTTGGATTTTAATAGTTATAAATATATTTCGGTCAATGTACCAATTATCGTACCTGAATCATGCTACAAACTCCTGGCCAAATATTTACCCAATCCTGTAACTGAGCTGGGCCTTTTTGCCACCCACAATTTGCGCGATGGCAGCAAAATAACTGCAGTAACCGCTAGGCATAGAGGTGGCCGGCTTTCTCATTTGCGCTACACTACAACTAATAGTTATTTAATTCAAAAAGATGGGTGCACGGTCTTTTTTTGCGGAGATTCTGGCTATGGTCCTCATTTTAAAGAAATAGCCAATCTAGCCAAAATAGATTTGGCCCTGCTGCCTATTGCCAATTATGAACCCCAATGGTTTATGAAAACCAGACATATGAAGCCAGGTGAGGCAGTGCAGGCTTTTGAAGATTTAAAAGCCAAATGGATGATTCCCATTCATTGGGGCACATTCAAATTATCTGCAGAACCCCTGAACCAGCCCTTAAAACTCTTGGATAAAATTATAGCGGAACGTCCCAGTCTTAAAGATAAGATTCACATTCTACCGCATGGTCAAGAAATAACTTTGCGCCCAAAACCCACCTCTTGACCGCCTGCCTTAAATATGTTCATCTCGGCCAATGTCAAAAATAGCAGTTTGCCCAGGAAGTTTTGATCCTATCACCTTAGGCCATCTTAATGTTATTGAAAGATGTCTTAAGATTTTTGATAAAATCATAGTTGCTGTGGCTATAAACACAAGCAAGCAGGCCATATTTACCCCTGAAGAACGCGTCATGCAGCTTAAAGAAATATTTAAAGATTACAACAACGTAGAGGTTGATTCTTTTCAAGGACTTTTGGTAAATTATGTAAAGGATAAACAAATAAAAACAGTTATTCGCGGTATTAGAAATATGAGTGATTATGAATATGAATCGCAATTGTCCTTGGCTAATCGCACCTTAGATCCAAGCTTGGAATTTATTTATATGTTAACTGAGGGTAAATATGCCCATTTAAGTTCTTCTTTTGTTAAAGAAATTATCAAATTTGGCGGATCAGGCTGCGGAATGATTCATCCGATAGTGGAAAAAAAGTTGCGCGAAAAATTATCCCCCAAGATTTAAACCGGAGGAAAGTTATGGATTGCTGGAAAACAGTTGAAGCTCTAGAAAATGCTGGCCAACTAACCTTTGAAATCAAGAACAAAAAACTAAAAATTATTGATGAAGCCCGTTTTAGAAACGACACTGTTCAAAAATTAATTTGGAACGCAACCTTTGCAGAAGATGAAAGTGTCAAAAAACTTGCCCAATGGGTTATTTGGGAGGCTTCCTTACAATTAGATGCTATTTCTTCTTCAATTCAGGATTTTTATTTAGCCAGAGCAAAAGATAAATGGCAAAATCTTACTGTACCAGCAATTAATCTGCGCGGTTTAACCTATGATATTGCTTGCACTATTTTTAAGGTCTTAAATCGCCTAAACGCCCAAGCCTGTATTTTTGAAATTGCCAAAACAGAAATGGAATATACCAAACAGCCTCCTGCTGAATATGCTAGCTGCATTTTAGCAGCAGCTATGCATGAGTACTATAGAGGTCCAATTTTTCTGCAAGGCGATCATTTTCAAATAAATGCCAAGAATTTTGCCAAGGATCGTAAAAAAGAATTGGATAATTTAAAACATCTCATTACAGAATCTGTAGAAGCTGGCTTTTTCAATTTTGATCTTGATACTTCTACTTTGGTTGATTTAAGCCAGGCCGAGATTTGCGATCAACAGCAACCCAATTTCACCAATGCCGCAGAACTGGCTAAATTTATTCGAGCCAATGAACCAAAAGGCGTTACCATAGCTATTGGCGGTGAAATTGGTGAAAATGGCGAAGCAAACAGCACTGAAGAAGAACTCAGTTGTTTTGTGGAAGGCTTTAACAGCGCCCTGAATTTAGATACGAATATAAAACCAGTTGGTTTGTCTAAAATATCGGTTCAAACCGGGGCCATCCATGGTGGGGTAGTTTTGGCCAATGGTTCTATTGCCAAAGTAAAACTTGATTTTGAAACTTTGGAGAAGTTGGGAAAACTAGCCAGAGAACAGTTTGACCTGGGCGGAGTTGTCCAACACGGGGCTTCAACTTTGACGGAAAACGCTTTTGATAATTTTCCCAAACGAGAAACATTAGAAGTGCATCTAGCCACAGCTTTTCAAAATATTATTTATGAAACCACTGCCTTCCCCAAGATCTTGCGGGAAAATATCTACAAGTGGCTAAAACAAAATTGCGCTCAGGAAGCGCCTGAAGGCTTAACAGACGAGCAATTCTATTATAGAACCAGAAAAAAAGGTTTTGGACCATTCAAAAAGGAATTATGGTCTTTATCTGATAATACTAAAACAGCTTTAATGAGTGAATTGGCCAGAACATTTGATATGATGTTTAGAAAACTGGGGGTTGAAAACAGTAAAGAATTAGTTGAGAAACTTGTCAAACCTGTCCCGGTACATCATGAATATCCTTTATGAAAAACAACGGGGTTGCTGTATTAACCATTTGTTTCTTTTTATTTTGTCTTTTTCCCTCATTTGCCTCTAGCGCAGATACACTCTTGCTTTCTGCCCAAAAGGTTCAAGACTTAGCCTTAGAACAAAATTACTCGGTTCAGGTGGCTAAGCTGCAAAAAGAAATTGCCAAGCAAGCCATTCCCCAAGCTAAAGGCGTGTATGACACTAACCTGGGTCTAGACGCTAACCATAATATTAATGATACAACAAAAACTTCAGCAATCTTTGGCGGACGTATTGACACCACAACTGCAGGAATTTCTGCTACTAAAAAATTTGCCACAGGCACAGAAGCTGGCCTGGGTTTCTCAAACGTTAGAACCAAATATCATAACAATTTAGTTATTAACGGCAACCCCATCTATCCCCCCAATGCACTCTATGAACCGATTTTATCATTTTCCCTTAACCAGCCTTTAATGAAAAACGTGGCTGGTTTTATAGATCGCAAAACTGTGCAAGCAGCTGAAATTGGCTCTTTGGCTTCTGAATTAACCATTAGCAGGGAAATTCAAACTATTGTTTATAATGCCTTAGCCAATTATTGGAACTGGGTCTTAATTCGTCATCATATACAGGTTTTAGAAAAATCCGTACTTTTTGCAGAAAATTTTTTAAAAACAACTCTCTCAGAATATAATCTAGGCACTAAAGAGGAAACAGATGTTTTAGCAGCCAAAGCCAATGTTCTGGTGCGCAAAGATCAACTTTTGATGTCCAAAGAATTGGAGCGCACTTGGCAAGAAAGTTTACGCGTGAATTTGGGAATTGGCCCGGAGATAACATTAAATAATCAAGAAAAACTGCCTCCTTTTTTTGAACTTAAGCAAACCTTAGCTCAGGCAATAAATACTGCTTATGAAAAACGCCGCGACTATCTGGCCAGCAAGCAGGAATTGGAATTAAGAAACGTTAATCTGGCTATTGCCAAAAATACCAGATGGCCAACTTTAGATATTTATGGTTCTTTAGACTTAAACGATATTCAAACCAGTTATGCAGAGGCGTTAAGCAACCTGGATAATCCAAATCTTACTGTGGGTTTGCAATTTTCTGTACCTTTGGAAAATCGGGTAGCCCGAGCCAATAAACGCATTGCTGATTTTGAAAAAACTCAAGCTTTGGTAGCTTTGAAGGATTTACAAAACCGGATTGCCAACAATGTTTCCAGAACCTATCAGGAAGTTCTAAGTCGCAGAACCATTATTAACCAGTCTCAGGAAGCCTTGAAACTTCAAGTAAAAAAATTAGAACAAGAAATGGAAAAATATTCTTTCGGCAGATCTTCTTCTGATCTAGTAATTAGATATCAAGATGATGTGATCAATTCGGAAAGGGCTAATGTTGATGCTTGGGTAGAATACCAAAGTGCTGTGTTAAACTTACAACTAGCCATGGGAACTTTAGTGTATGCGCCGCATATTTGAATTTTCAGTTAAACAACCTTTGTTCGTAAATTTACTCACCCTAATTGTGATCGTAGCTGGAGTGATGGCTTTGTTTCGTCTTAATCGTGAAGTATTCCCCAATATTAATCTTGATTTAGTGGTGATTAACACAGCTTATCCAGGAGCAACTCCAAGCGAAATTGAGAAAAGCATCACCATTCCCATTGAAAAAGAACTGAAAAAAGTTAGTGATTTAAAAGAAATCACCTCTGTTTCTTTAGAAGGATCTTCCGTGATTGTGGTGGAAATCGAACCTGACGCGCCTAATAAAAACACCGTGGTAAACGATATCCAGCGCGCTGCAGACCGGGCTGAAGATTTGCCTGCAGATTTAAAAGATCCTCCTTTGGTGGAAGAAATCCAAACCAGAAACCAGCCAATTGTTACCTTGTCCATGTCTAGCCAAACCCTTCCTGAACAGGAAATGGTTAAATATGCCCAAGCCCTGGAAACCAAGCTGTTAGACCAACCCATGGTTGCCTCTGTGGAGCGCTATGGCTGGCGAGACAAGGAAATTTGGCTAGAAGTAGATCCGGAAAAAGCTGCAAAATACTATCTATCGTTGGCGCAAATCATAAATGTTATTAAGGAACGAAATGTTAATGTTTCTGGCGGAAGCATTGTTAGCAATGGCTCAGAACAGTTAGTGCGCACTTCTGGTGAATTTGATAAATCTGAAGACATAAAAAAAATAGTGCTGCGCGCTAATGAACAAGGTAACTGGGTGCAGGTTTCAGATATCGCAACTATCAAAGATACATTTGAGCGAGAAAAACTCATAACCCGCACTAATGGCCAACCTTCTATCAATCTAATTGTAGTGAAAAAAGAACATGGCGATGCTATTCAAATGGTCAAAGATGTTAAACAGTTGGCCCTAGATTTTTCCGCCAGCATTGCCGGACTGGATATAACTTTGGTAGATGACCTTTCCTTTTATATCAAGCGCCGCTTAAACGTGCTTATTTCCAACGGCTGGGTTGGTATAATTTTAGTCATCATATCTTTATTCTTTTTCCTTTCCTCCAGAATCGCCTTAGTCACAGCCGTGGGCATTCCCATAGCTTTCTTAACCACTTTTGTGGCAATGTATATTGGGGGCATGACCATTAATTTAATTACCATGGTTGGGCTAATCATTGTGCTAGGTATGTTAGTGGATGACGCCATTGTGGTTGCTGAAAACGTTTTTCGTTTATATGAAAGTGGCCTGCCCCCAGCTAAAGCCGCGGTGCAAGGCGCACTTGAAGTTTGGAAACCTGTTACGACTTCTGTTTTTACCACTATTGCCGCGTTTGCCCCTTTGATGTTTATGAGCGGCATTTTGGGCAAGTTTGTCATGTATGTGCCAATTGTTGTCATTATTGCTTTACTGGCTTCTTTGTTTGAAGCCTTTGTGATTTTACCTTCTCATTTAGCTGAAATGGAAAGAATCCCAAGTATTCCATTTTTTTCCAGATTCAAGAAACGCAGAAATTCAATAGAAGGCCGCATAGATTCCATTGCAGAGTTAAATGGTCGAATTTTAGGTTGGCTGCTAAAACGTCGCTATAAAGTTGCTGGCATTACCTTGGCCATATTTGGTATTACTCTGCTTCTAACATTAAAAGTGGTACCTTTTATCTTGTTCCCCTCACGAGGCATTGACGCTTTCTTCATTAGAGCCAAAGCGCCTTTAGGAACTTCTCTGCAAAAAACTTCCGACCTGGTAAAGGTCTTGGAGGAAAAATTTAAGACAGCAATGCCTGAGGGTGAAATGAATGATTTTGTAACTTATATTGGTGTGCAGCAGCAAGAACCCAATGACCCTGGAGCCAAACATGGCGACCATTTTGCCCAGATCAGCGTCTATCTTAAGCCCCATGTAGATCGAAACTATGATGCCGTTGAATTAATTGAGATCTTAAAAGAAAAAAATGTCAGCCAGGTAAATGGGTTTGAGGAAATAACCTTTGAAAAAGTTCAACCAGGTCCACCTGTTGGCAAAGCAGTGGAAGTACATGTGCGCGGCGATGATTTTAAGATTCTGGAAAAGTTGGCAGAACAAATTAAAGAATATCTAAATACCTTACCAGGAGTTAGTGAAATTAAAGACAGCTATGAACCTGGCAAAGATGAATTGCAAATTATTGTTGATGAACAAGCTACCTCCAGAGCTGGATTAACTATTGCTGATGTGGCTCAGGCAGTACGAGCTTCCATAGATGGAGCAATTGCCACCACTATTCGCAAAAGTGATGAGGAAATTGATGTCAGAATTTTATATCCAGATAAATTACGTTATGAAACCAATGTGTTGGAGAAAATCTTAATTCCCAATCCAAATCTCAGATTAATTCCTTTAACTGCCATTGCTAAATTCAAGAAAACACCTGGCGTATTGGGAATTCATCACAGGGATCGGTTGCGCAGTATTACAGTTTCAGCTGATGTGGATCAGGAACAAGCCACCTCTATTTCAGTGATGAAAGCTGTTGAAAAGAAATTTAAGAATATCAGCACCAACCATCCTGGTTATGTCCTGACTTTTGGCGGAGAATGGGAAAAAACCATGCAATCGTTGCGTGACTTTGGTTATGCTTTGGTTGTGGCATGCTTGATCATCTTTTTACTCCTAACCTTTGAGTTTCAATCAGTAATTCAGCCAATTTTAATTATGTTTGCTATTCCTTACGGATTAGTTGGCGTATCTTGGGCTTTTTTGGCCCATTTTGAGCCGGCCAGTTTTCTGGCTATTTTTGGGGTGGTGGGTTTATCTGGAGTGGTGGTCAACTCTTCCATTGTTTTGATTGATTTCATTAATAAGCAACGGGCAGAAGGTTTAAATATAGATGAAGCTATTATTAAGGGCACCCATATCCGGCTAAGACCAATCTTTTTAACCACTGCCACAACTGTACTTGGCGTTTTGCCAGTTGCCTATGGAATAATGGGTTCTGATCCTTTCTTAAAACCCATGGCTTTAGCCATTGGCTGGGGCTTGCCAGTAGCTGCTATTGGTACCTTAACTGTAACACCTTGTTTTTACCGAATTGTAGAAGACCTACGAAAAGCACTTAGCTGTCTTAAATGCTGGAAAAATAACAATAATCACAACGGGTTACAATCCCCCAGTTAGAGATTGAACACCCCTATTTTAGTCAGACGGAGCAAAATTTTAAAAAAAACATTGAATGTTATCAGACAGTTATGTTAAGGGGTTTTGGCCTGAATCTTGCTATTATACGACATGATTAAAGGGGGTAATCATGAAATATTTTGAACAAGTAAAAAGCAAATTTATTGATTTAGATGAGGTAACTGAAAAAGTGCATATAATAGATGATCAAATAGCAGCCAATTTTAAGAAAAGGTCTAAAATTATCATTTTTAGTTTCACTCTGGTTTTATACTTTTTGTTAGCTCCTCGTCTTTTTGGACAAATTGAACCAAAAGAGATTGAAGATCAAAGATTTTATAATTATCGAGGGTTAATTATAGAAGTAGCCAAAGAATTTGAAATATCACCTGCTTTGGTAGCAGCTACCATTAAGAGTGAGTCAAATTTCAGACCTTATGTGGTTTCCTCAGCTGGAGCCAAAGGCTTAATGCAACTCATGCCTTCTACTGCACGTTTGCTTAAGGTAAAAAATATCCAGGATCCTGAAGATAATATTCGCGGTGGAACAAAATATCTTAAACAACTTATCCAGGAATTTAACGGTAATGTAAGATTAGCTATTGCTGCTTATAATGCTGGGCCAGGTGCGGTTAGAAAACACGGGGAAGTACCACCTTATAAAGAAACCCAGCGTTATGTGGTAAAAGTTCTAAAATATACCAAAGAATTTAAAGAACATTTTATCAATTCTGAAGCTTAATAAAAAAGCCTCTGTCAATGACAGAGGCTTTTTGTATTAAACTTGCTAAGTTACCTACGCCACATCATAGAACTAGTCCAAACTATATTACGATCATTACCTGTGCAGGCACATTCACCAGTTCCATAATCATAGGTATAGGAATCATAATTTTGACAACTATTACTGCATACTAAATCTCCCCACACACTACCTTCATTTTCAGCATTTCCACCATGCCACCATTCGCTTAACCACGATACTAATGGCTCTAAAACATCTGAGGTGTCTTGGCACTGTAAATATTCACCATGATAGATATTTCGGTAACAATCTGAGTTGGTAGTCATAGTGTAAACTGTTTCTCCTGCTGCTTTCATATTATTCTCCTTTAAGATATGGCTTCTATTGAGTTATAGAATTATAAACTATACAAAATAGCTGCCTAGTTAGTTAAAAATTTTTATTTAATTGTCGTGAATTCTATTTTTGAATTCTAAATTAGGGGCGCCATTAGGCGCAAATAAATATGAGGCCTCTAAGGAGGAGGCTAATAAAGATGGGGGTAATGCTTGAGGTACTTACTTTTCCTGCTGCCGAGTGTGTTCCTGGATCATAGTTCTTCATCGTTCTAATTCTCCTTTCTTAAGCAACCTAGCACCATTACTAGGTTTGCCATTGATTAATGTTTTCACCGTTATCAAAAAAAACTTAAAAATGTCAAGAAAATCTTTTCAATACCATTTACAATTGGACTGCCTGCAATACCAATGATTTTCATAAAAAAACTCCTTATTTATTCTGTTCAAACAAAACTTTTTGTCGCTTAGCTAAAACAGACAAATATTTTGTCTTCATTGCTGGGGAAAGATAACTACTTTCTATCAACTTGTTCCACTTAGGAATGACCTTTTCAATTTGTTTCATAATTTCAAAGATAATCTCTTCGTTTAATTCAAGTCTTTGCCTAGCATAATATATTAAGAAATCATCTCTGGTTAAGTTAGTTTTTTTACCATGCAAAGGCAGAGCAAGTTCTTCGCGTGGATTGGCTAAAGCTATTGTTGAATTAACAAAATCATATGCTGGCGCTAGTTTACTAACTTCATCAATTGTAATTAAAGAAAAATTTTTCAAATGCATATCTTCATTGCCAATCAGATAATTAAAAATAGTTCTCTTAAATAATTCGGCAAATTCAATCCTTGGAAATGAACAATATCTTTTAATAAGCTCAGCAACTTTTTCCATAGAACTATTATATTTTGTTTCTCGCAACTCTCCTGCTAGCTGCGCAAAGTCCTCAACCGCAACTTTTCCCTTTCTACCCTTTCTGTCAAAGCGACGAATAAAATAGGTAAAACTACCATCTTTTGAATAAACAAGCCCATGAACTGGAGTTTCAATATCAATCATTTCAGCAAGTGACATGGTCAAAGATTCATTTTCCGGAACCTCTGGAAAATCGCACTGGGGTTTAAGTATATATTGGCCATTTCTATCTACTATTTCAAATCTACCTTCTTTGATTTTTAACACAGCACTGAGTTTTGGTTGTAAGCCTTGAATTGACATCTTACCTGCACGCGCCCCAGCTTCTATTCGTTGTTCCTGAGCAGTTAGCGGAAGCTCTTTCAAATTATCAAGATTACGCGCCAACAAATGTAGTCCTCGCTTGGAATATCTAACATTATTCTCAATTGGCTCCATGGTTATTGGGCAGCGTTTCATTCGATCTCCTTAACTGTTACTGCACCAACTAAATCAGCGCCAACTGTTACCATCTGAGTAAAATAATCATACCTATCTATTTTGTAATTCTTTAACAAAGCTTCCAGCTCAAAACCCTCTGGCAGCAACCCATCAAAAAAAGGAGGAAATTTATTAAACTCATATACATTTTTATCTTTGGGCATAGTTAAAGAAATTGGCTCTCCCTGATAGTCTTGGTCATAACTAAAACTAAACGTGGCATCATCTTTTTCCACCAAGATACCAGCTTGTTCCCCATTAACAAAAACTAGAGCCTTTTTCATTATTCACTCCTTTTTGATTCTTGATTATTAATGAGAGGACTAACCAATTTTATTTCTATGTTTAAAATTTTAAAAACTTTTTGCAGGGTATTCAAGCGAACAGTTGTTTTACCATTTTCAATATCAAAGATAACGGTCTTACCTACTTCAGCAAGCTTAGCTAGTTCTTTTTGGGATAAGCCGCTTTTTCGGCGATGATATTTAACTGTCTCAGCTATATTTGTATTCATGTTTATTAATCCATAATTACCGCTATAACGGTAAAATTTAGCATTCAATTATTATTTTAAGCTATTTTTAGCGAATATACAATCTTTTTTACTGCTATAACAGTATTTTATGCTTAAAATTATTTATTTATCATTAATTTTCGATAAAAAACTACATTTTTACCGCTATAGCAGTATTTTTTATAAACATATCATGATAGAATTATTAGCAACCTTTGCCAAAAATTGCCGATAATCTAAATATGGGAGACGGACAAGTTACCAGATTTGCCTTAATTATTAATGGCGACACTGAAGATAGGCATAGAGAAAATGTTGATCTAGCTATTAATGTCTTAAATTCCGATAATACTGACCAAGATTATCAAATCTTTGTTGCCAGTACGCACGAACAACAACCTGAAAACATAGATCGCTTTCTTGCTCCAACTGAAGCTAATATTTCCATTTTAATCCAAGAAATAGAAAATCAGATGGACGACGATGACGAGCTAGTTATCTACATCACAGGCCATGGTGATCAAGATGGAAGAGTTTGCCTGCCCAGTGGATGCAATTCTACACTGCTTAATAGAATTTTGGACATGGGCGTCAGAGAAAATGCAGAACCAAATTATGGCCAACGCACAATCATTATGGATCAATGTTATGGTGGAAATTGGCGCAATATTTTTCTAGATGACCCACGCACTTTATTTATTGCTGCTGGCCAAGCTGGTGATCAAACTTGTTGTAATAATTTTGCCCCCTATTTCTGGGCAGCTAATGTAGATGATCAAAATAACGATGGACTTATAAGCTGGCAGGAACGATATGCCCACGTACACAATGCTGGGGGTGATTTAACTGCAGCCCAATTTCTAAGTTCAGCAAATTACATCCAACCTGGCCAAGCACCTTTTGAAACAAACCTTGTTCACCTAAGAGAAAACATGGAGCTTCCTGGAGCAAGAAGACAAGAACAAATGGAAGCTGAACTAAATGTTCAGCTAAGTCAACTTCAACCAGGTCAATATGCAATAGTTGCTTTTTCTCTTTCTGATGGTAGTTGCGAAGGTTGCACTGACTTTGAACCTCAATTGCAAGAACAGGTCAACCAAGCCCACGGGCAATACTTATTTATCCAATATGATAGCTGGGAAACACCAGAACGTTTTTCAGAGTATGCTAATGTTAGACCAATGCTTGCCGCAGTGGACTATCAAGGGAATATTTACCCTATATTAGATAGAACAAACATAATTGCTGAAATGAGCAACTGGTCTCTTTCCTTTGAACAACGTTGGGACTTAGCGCTTAGGGATTTGAACAGCAATAATATTGATAATTGTATAACTGGTCTGAGTCAAATTTTATACTTAGCAGAAAAGCGTGAATTTAGACAGTTTATTAACACCGAACAACATTTAAGCTTGCTCAGACAGATTAGAAACTTTTTTCAACATGAAGATGGAGAGATTGGCCGAAGGGCTATTATTACTTATACTAATTTGTTTGAACTGCTTGAGCCTTCTCCTAGAAGAACCTTGGAACTTGTGCAAGCAGCTTCACTTATAGCTCAAATAAGTAGAGATAGATCATTAAATCAAGCCACCGGCATGATAGCATCCTCATATTTTCTTTCAATTTTCAATAATCGCACTATCAGAAATGAATTAAGCAGCATGGATAGGTTGATTGACCACCCTAACCCTAATATACGTGAAGCCGTGGCTTGGGCCTACCCCTTTTTGGTTAATGGATTACCTTTTACTTCTTTACGAACTCCCTATGCTAGAAGAATGCGCCGTGAATTTAACCAAGCCGATGAAGCAGGTCTCATAACCAGACTTCTAATTTATAGCAGAATTGATTTTAGTAGCACTATTGAAAGCCATCAAGGGGCACCAATACTTCGAAGTTATATAAGACATAGCAATCCAGAAGTGAACAATGCAGCAATTAAAGCTTATGCTCAAAGAATTTCTTCTATTAGAAATGAAAATGAAAGAAGAATGGGAATACGTGCTTTGATGAGTTCACTACAACAACCTAATCCAAATCGTTCTGTTCAAGCAACCCTATCAGCTTTTCAGGGTTTATCTAATCTGCGTAGTGAAATGACTAATCGAGATTTAGTAGAATATCTGGGCAGGCTAGTTACATTCATGAACTCCAATCAAGTTAACAGCCTTGATTATGATGAACTAGCTTATTATCGACTAAGAACTGCAATAATGGAAATTGAAGGACGAAATATTCCTCCATCTAGAACTCTATCAATTATTTTTCGCCGGGCAATACAAACACTAGAGAGTTATTCATTTGAGCATGTGAGTGAAGAGCGAGAACAATTCTTTTATTCTGAGACGTATGAAGATGCTTTATCATATTATATTAACCATCTAATATCCTCACCTGAAGAGGCAATAAGAGCTAATAGTTTTTTTATGGAAGAAATTTCACAACATTCCTTCTCAGGACAACTCTTGGAATTTATTCCACAGATTTACGCTTCATTTATAGAACAACACGGAGATATCCCTGAAATTAGAGATAGACTTGAGCGAACTATTGGTATCTTATCTTATGGTTTATTATATCCAAATACGCGTCCAAGATTTGTCCTTTCGCCTAACTGTTTTGCCAGGCTACTTATCCAGTTAGAAGATGATCGTTTAACACTTTTTTTAATAAACCTTATTCGAACAGATGTTGCAGAGACACGTGAAACTCTTGCTGAGTTAAACACACTTGCTCCTCAAAGAATTCAAAGGTTAGTAAATAATTTATAATAACCAATTCCACCCCCGCAGTAGAACAGGTTTACTCTTGCTATCCAAACACCTGGGCGAAAAACATTTCAATTCTAAATTACTCCTTATTCAAACACTTGAAAATTTTCAAATTCTTCTTTTACTAAAATTGCTCTAACAACTTTTTGTTCTGCTTTACTTAAATATTTATAGGCTGCTGAAAGATCTTGAAAATCTTTTTTTTCAATTAGCGCTTCCAAAAGGGATATTGCTGATTGTTTATCCTTATCTGCTTTAGCAACCTGCTTACGCTTGGAAGCTGCAATTACTTTTTGCAGGCAACAATCAGCTGGGTGAGGAAGTTTAACTTTAATTCCTGCCACATTTACCTGGATTGGGTCACGCCAAAGCATAGATAAATGGCGTAATGGTTGAGCATTGAAATGTAGCTGTTTTAAGGGAAAAGGTTTATCTTTAGATCTACCAATCTCAGGGACTAAAAATTCAAGCATCAGCTCTTCGCTTTCCAACTTCATGTATCCTTTACCAAAAAATTCAATTTCAAATCCTAACGAAGACAATAGTTTTTCTAGATCAACTTCCTTAGGAAATTTTGGCCTAGCTGGAACAAGAAAATCTATGTCTCGAGTTTTAATTCTTGGATAATAATTTATCCCTTTAAAATAATCTTTATAGAAATATATGCACCAACTTCCAATCAGCAAAACCTGGCTAAGAATGCCCTCTTTTTCCAATTTTTTTAGAATTTCTACAACTAATTTATTCTGTCTTTCCACGCAAAGCCCTTTCTAAAACTTTCTTCTGAGCTCTAATGCTTTTTAGTTTTTCTTTGAGTTTTTTTCGTTTTGCCACAAGCGATTTATAATAAGCAATATCCTCGTCCGTAACAGCACCTATATATCGCTGTTTTACCTTACCCACTTCACGATAAGTAAAATACCCATATTTTCTATCTCTAATTTTTCGGACAATAAAGCTACCTTGAGGAAATTCAGTTAGCTCTTGGGAATATTTCTTTTCCAAGCGCTTAACTGTGGCTAATTCTTCCTTTAATGTTGATAATAATATATTCATTACACTACATTTATTTGTTTTTACTTTTTGTAGTGTAATGAAATTTAACCAATGAGTCAATTAAAATTACACTACAATTTTATAAAACAGCCATTTGTAGTATAACCAAAAACTATCAAATCTGGAGTTCTTTCGCCTTTAGGACTCAGGATTGCCCTGAAAATGCAAAAATTTACATTTTCATAGCAACTTTCGCCCCAAATTGCCGATAATTAAGATGCTATGTCACCACCTATTAGAGGGACAAATTGGATAAGAGAGGCTTTGGCTAATCACTTTCAAGATGCCAAAATTAATGATTATATTGATCTTAATAATGATGGCAGGATTGATCCGAATGAATGTACTGATCTTAATAATGACAATCGGGTAAGTCTTGCTGAATGGCGAAATTTTATAGATATTAATAAAAATTCACTTCAAAATATTGGTTTTTTCCGTTTTTATTTTCAATGGCATGAACACTTTAGTTTAGGCAATCCCATTCATGATATTTTAGCTATTGAATATGCAAGTGGAGAAGCTACTCCAGAACAGCTAAATCACGCTTACCAAACTTTAGCCAGAGTTCTTCAAGCAGCGAGAAGAAGAATTGATGGAAACAATCTATCACCCCAAAACAGATTAAAAGCTATTTATGATGTTATAACCGAGGTTGGTCTTAGTTATCATGGTGATGCTAATAACGGACTTCTTATTCAAAATATACGCCAAGGCACACTCGATTGTGACACCTCAAGCTTCATTGTCTTGGCCTTGGCTCGTGAATATAATTGGCCAGTACACCTGGTACATGTGCCAGAACACATCTTTGTGCGTTGGGATGATGGCCATGGAATAAGATTTAATATTGATCGACAAGAAATTCATTCTGATCAATATTATATTGAAGAGTTTGAAATTAATCGCCAAGCTATAAATAATAGAGCATATTTACAAAATTATACCTATGCTAATCTGCTTGGACTTGTTTACCAAAATGCAGCAAATGAAACACAAGATCCTAGTTTAGGAAATGAATTTTTGCGTCAAGCTATAGCACTAAACCCACATTGCCCTACAGTTCATTCAGACTTAGCCCTGAGACTGGGCGGAACAAGTGAAGCACTTGAGCAGGCCAGAATAGCAACCAACCTTGATCCAGAAGAACCTTTAGCCCTTAGAGCGATTGCTTTTGTAACTTTTCACTCTAACACTGGTGCGCCTATAAATGATTTTTTTCCCTATTATCAACAGGCAATTGAATTAGAACAAAACCGCCTGCAAGTATTAGGATATTCTAGAAGAAGATATCGCCAATTAGCCAGTCTTTATCATGCTATAGCTGATGATCTTGCTCACAGAACATACCTGCAGCGATTAGAAAGAAGATATGGCTTTGATGCGTTTGAGCATTATTCTGCTGATGATATTCAAGACACACAAGCATCTGGAGAATATCGCCAGCGAGCTAGACGCTTACTACGAATAAATGAACTATATACTCAAGGTCTAGAAAATTTTGAAAATGGCAAAAATGAAGAAGCGTTGCAAAGTTTTCAAGAGGCTAGACGACTTGATCCAGATAATCAAGATATCCTCTTTATAATTGGTAGAGCCAATTTTCGACTCAGACATTTTGCTATAGCCAACCGATATTTTGACATTTATATTGCGCAAAATCCAAATCACTTGTGGGCAAGAGAGTTACGAGGTCTAGCTTATATTGAGCAAGGTCAATATGCTTATGGTCGCCGCGATCTAGAATTTGTACGTGCTAGACACCCAGAATATGAATATATAGATTACAATATAAGCCGTGCCTTCTTTGGAGAAAGAAATGTTTCAGCAGCTATCGCTTGTTTACATAATGCCTTAGAACATGATCCTGATAATTTTTGGGTCTATCATCGATTGGGATTAATATATTTTAGACAAGGCCAAGATGAACTAGCAGTGGAGAATTTTCAAAGATTTTCAGAACTACAAACAGCTCATAGGGCAAGAGCAAGAGCTGAAAATAATAATGAAACCATTGCACGCAACCGACCCTTACCTTTTAGATTCATAGACTAATTGTATAGGTTCAGCTTTACTCCCCAAACACCTGGGCGGAAAAGATTTCAATTTTGGTTTTTGGATCTTGCCAGGCATTTTCAGGCAAAGATGCTTTAAGGCAAGTGTGTCTAAGAAATGTAATTAGGTCCCAACCATATTCAGTGGCTACTTGCGGCAAGAGCACGCCAGAATGAACCCCTCGGCTCATGAGTATTCCATGCCTACCTACTTCAATTTGATTTACATCTCTGATCTCTTGCAAAGGAGATAGAACTGAAATTTCAATATCAATCTGATTTAGCTCAACAGTAGAAACAGGTGGAAACCTAGGGTCACCAGTTGAAGCAGCAATGGCCATCTCTTGAATAGTTTCTACTAAAGGCGCTCTGCCTATCATATTACCAATACAACCTCTGAGCTGCCCGCTTTTATGAATAGTAACAAATGCCCCTCGCAACTCACCCAACACTCCTTTCGCCTCTGGCAAGGGAGGTCTAGTCTGTTTGGTCACCCATTGGATAATTGTATCTCTGGCTAGCTGCAATAAGACTTGTTGTTCTTGCTGAGTAAGTTCTTTAGACATGTTTACCCCCCGCGACAATTGACCTATAGTCTATAGTCTATAGTCTATAGTCAATGGTCTATAATAATATTTGATTTCCCTTTTCCTATCTGCTAGGAACTGGCCATCTTATGCTAACTAAGCGGATTTTATCATGCTTTTTTATTTTGGCCTTATTTTTTAGCCAAATATCAATAGCCCAAACTGAACCCTATAAAACCATTAATGATACTTTGGTTTTGAACTTGGAAGATTGTCTAAAACTCGCCCTGGAAAACAATCAAAAAGTAGTTGGCGCTGGCTATGCCATTGAAGCTGCCCAGCAGCAGCTTAAAGAAGCTAATGCTGCTTTTTGGCCTATTCTTGAATATGAATACCGCGTAGCGCCTGTACCCACTGATGCCAGCAGAGCCTTTGATTCTTTTTTTGAAGGAGAGCTGGCCATGTTCAATAGCTTTAAGTTTAGGGCCATTATGCCTGTCTTTGCCTCTGGCCAATTGAGCACTGCCCGCAAGCTTGGCAAACACGGAGTGGCTGCTGCTAGGCAAGAAAATATAAAACTGCGTGAGCAGACCATCTATGAAGTTAAACAATTGTATTATGCCATTCAGCTGGCCAGCGAGCTAGACAAATTACTCGCCAATTCAGTGGAAAAAATTAATTCTAGACTGGAATCAGAAGAGTCAAAAGAAATTTCAGATATCTCGCCTTTTGATCTCTTAAAATTAAAAGTATTTAAGGTTGAATTGGAAAAACGCCTGGATGAAACCCAGCAAAATAAAGAAATTGCCTTGCATGCCTTAAAAGTTCAAATGGGCCTGGATGAAAACGCCAAAATTAAATTAAGCAGTGAACTTTTAAAACCTGAAGTAGTTGAACTTTCAACTTATAAAAAATACTTGCAAGCCTCGGCTGAACACCGTCCTGAATTTAAATTGTTAGAGATTGGAGTTGATGCAAAAAAATTACAATATAAATTGGAAAAACAAAAAATGGGACCAACAGCTGGCGCGGCCTTTTTTATAGATCTGGGTAGAACCACTGAAGATATTCGGAATGTTGGTTTGACCAATGATTACGATGATCCTTTTAATTTTTCTCGAGCTGGTGCGGGTTTGCAAATTTCAGGCAAACTAGACTTTCATGGAGCTACAGCCCGCATCAGAAAAGCCAAGGCTGAATATCTAAAAGCTTCTTATGAAAAAATGATGGCCCGCAACGGATTGGCTCTGGATCTAGAAAAAGCCTATCGCAAGGCTGAGCGCCAGAAAAACAATGTGAACCGAGCCCAAGAAGCAGAATCCATGGCCAGACAAATGCTTTTCCTGGCCAAATCTAATTTAGACATTGGCGTAGGCGATGAAGACGATTATACAGACGCCTTGCAATTGGTTTTACTGTCTCGCGGCCAATATTTTCAAGCAGTTTTTGAATACAATACAGCTTTAGCAGAGTTGGAACAAAAAGTAGGCAGCAATAACTATGAACATCTAACATCTAGACCCAATATCCCTGAATATGAAATGTTCAACGGCAATAATGGTGAAGAATTTAATTGGTAATAGGAGAATGCTTAAATGAAAAAACATTTTACCCTCATTATTAGTTCTTTTTTAGTCTTGTTTTTCAGCGCAAATTTAGCCTTGGCCAACCCCAGCTATTATCCTGCTGGCACGCCAACCAGAGCCATTCAGGACCTAGATGATATGTTGGAAAAATTTCATATGGGTCAACTGACTGCAGAGCAAGAAGAAGAAAATCGCGAACTAAAAAGAAAGATTATCAAAGGCACTTTTAACATTTATGAACTTTCCAAATTATCTTTGGCCCAAAATTGGAACAAAATAAGCGCGCAACAGCAAACCGATTTTGTCCAGCTTTTAACCGATCTCTTGGAAGAAAAAGCTTTGCTTTCCAAAGAACAAGTTGCGGTAAAAAGCAAGAGTAGCCGTAAATATACTGTGAATTATAAAGGCCATGTATTTAAAAATGCGGATAAAACAAATGCTTTTGTACGTACTAGAGTTATTGTTCCTACCGAAAACATTACTATCAACATCAACTATAAATTAAAAAAGAACAACCAAGAATGGCAGATTTACGACATAGTTGTGGATGAAGCCAGCCTGGTTGATAATTATCGTTATCAATTTAATTCAATAATTCAGAAAAATGGGCATGAAGATTTAGTGCGACGCATGAAAGAAAAACTAGATGATATTCGGGCCAAACGAACCAATAATTCTGGAGATGAAGGTGTTTAAATATGAAAAAAGCTGCCCGAGCCATTGTCCTCTTAGCAGATGGCGCCCGTTCTGATGTTTTTTTTGAACTTTTGGAACAAGGCCATTTACCAAACGTTAAGAAATACCTAAGTGATCCAGGCTTGGCCTTGCCAGCAGTTACCAGCTTTCCTTCCACCACAGGCCCTGCTTATCTTCCTTTTTTAACTGGCGCTTTTCCAGGTACTTGCAATGTTCCTGGCATCAGGTGGTTTGATAAAAAACGTTATGAAACTAAAGGTAGGTTTTCCTTTAATCGTTATCGCAGTTATGTTGGCTTGGAAAGTTTTCTCATTGGCAGAGATCTTGCGCCGCAGATAAAAACTATTTTTGAACTCACTCCTGATTCTTACAGCATTTTTAATCCAATTGCCAGAGGCTCTGGTTTTAGAAACAAAACCAGATATTCCCGAATTTGGTATTGGTATTATTCCCATTTAACTGATCATTGGAGCTTGGCAGATGAAGCTGGCCTGAAAAAAACCCTTAAAGTCTTGGGCCAAGGTTGTAAATTTGTGTTTACTGTACTTCCAGGTATTGATGAATATTCTCATTTAACCCATCCTCGCCATAAAAAAGTAATTGAGCGCTATCTTTGGTTGGACCAGGCTATTGGCCAAATAGCCGAGTTCTTAATCAAACGCAATAAATGGCAAGATACAGCTTTGTGGTTAGTAAGCGACCATGGGCTTTCCAAAACAGATCAGCATTTCTGTCTGAACACTTTTTTAGAAGAAAAAGGTTGGCCTGCTTTTTATTATCCTTTGATTTTTAACAAAAAGGGCAAGACCTCAGCTAGCATGGTTTCTGGCAATGGCATGGCTCATATCTATTTCAAAAACACAAAAGGCTGGGCAGGAAAAATAACTTACAACAAATTAAGAAATTTGATTCCAGATATTTTTGAATCTCTACTGGAACATAAGGCCATAGACATTATTGCCTGCCAGGATGATCACAATTCCATTCGGGTCTTGAGTCGTCTGGGCCAGGCAAGAATTAGGCAAGAAAAAAATAAATTTTTCTATGAAACAGATGGTTCTGATCCATTTGGATATAATAACTTGCCCAATCACAGCCTCTCTGCTCAAGAATTATTGGCAGCAACTTTAAATACTAATTATCCAGATGCGCCTTTTCAAATTGCGCAGCTTTTTACTTCTGAGCGCACTGGCGATTTGGTGCTTAGCGCAACTCCTGGCTATGATTTGCGCCTGAAATATGAAAACCCTGAGCACAAGGCTTCGCACGGCTCATTGCATCGCAGCCACATGCTGGTGCCAATTCTTTGTAATCAAGCTTATCTTAAGCGCCCTATGCGTACGGTTGATGTTTTTCCCACCATATTAGAATCTCTGGGCCTTTCAATTCCTGAATATGTTGAAGGAGAAGCTTTATGAAAATTGGGGTATTAGTTAAGCAAGTGCCAGATACAGAAACTAAGATTAAAATCAGCAGTGATCAAAAAAATATCGACGAAGCTGGCATCAAATGGGTGATTAATCCTTATGATGAAATTGCAGTGGAGCAGGCGCTAAAATTAAAGGAGCAAGTTGGGGGAGAAGTAATAATTATTAGCGCAGGCCCTGCTCGCGCTCAGGAGGCAATTAGGCAAGCTTTGGCTATGGGCGCAGACAGTGGCATTCATATCAATACTCAAAACGACATTTTAGATGTTTTTGCCACAGCAAATATCTTAACTGCTGCCATTAAGACCAGCCAATTTGAAATAATTTTTACTGGCAAACAAGCAGTTGATGATGACAATGCTCAAGTGCATATTGCAGTGGCGGAAAAACTAGGCTGGCCGCATATTTCGCCAGTGGAAAAATTTAGTTTTAAGGAAAATAGCGTGGAAGTGCAGCGTCCAGTTTCTGGTGGAACCAAGGAAATTATTTCTGTTCCCTTGCCTGTGGTAATTGGTTGTGAAAAAGGACTAAATGAACCCAGGTATCCTTCTTTACCTGGTATAATGAAGGCCAAATCCAAACCCCTGGAAGAACTTAAAGCTACTGATCTTCTGGAAAATCCGGCAAAGAAGCTAAATATTTTAAGCTATAGTTTGCCTCCAGAACGTACGGCTGGCAAAATTATTGAAGGTGAACCTGAACAAGCAGCAGCAGAACTAGTGCGATTGTTAAGAGAGGAGGCAAAAGTTATATGAGCCATATTCTCATTCTTGCTGAACAGGCAGATGGCAGATTAAAAAAATATTCTAAAGAACTGGCAGGAAAAGCTGCTGAACTTGCCAAATTAACTAATGCACAATTAAGTGCGGCCATTTTTGCTGAAAACCCAGAAACCAGCGCCAAGGAATTGGGTGATTATGGCGTAAGTAAAATTTTCACGGTTAGTCATCCTGATCTTACCAATTATTCTGGTGAAGCCTATACCAAGGTTTTTTGCGAGATTATTCAAAAAGAAAATCCTTTACTTGTTTTAGGCACAGCTTCTAACAATACCAAGGATTTATTTGCCAAAAGTGCGGCGCGCTTAAACACTGGATTGGCTAATGATTGTCTAGACATCTTTTTTAATAATGATCGCTATAAATTTAGGCGGCCAGTATTTGCTGGCAAGGCTATTCAAGAATTAGAAATTCAGGGCTCACCTCAAATGGCCACGTTTAGGCCAAACATTTTTCCGGTTAAAAAACCTCAAACCAGCAGCGCTGAATTAGTTGTCTTTGAGGCAGACCCAGGAGAGATAAAAGCCAAAGTAAAAAATATCACCCAAGCTGAAGCTGGACTGGTTGATCTAACCGAGTCAGAGCGCATTGTGTCTGCTGGCCGCGGCATTGCCAAACCAGAAAACTTACCTCTAATCAAAGAGCTGGCTCAAGAGCTACGCGCCAGCCTTGGCGCTTCACGCGCTATTGTTGATGCTGGTTTTATCTCTCATGATCACCAAGTTGGCCAAACTGGGAAAACCGTAAATCCTTCATTGTATATTGCTTGTGGAATTTCCGGGGCCATTCAACATCTGGCTGGCATGAGAACCTCCAAGGTTATTGTAGCAATTAACAAGGATCCAGAAGCCCCAATTTTTTCCAAAGCAGATTATGGTATTGTGGGCGATTTATTTAAAGTGCTACCTGCGTTGACAAAGGAGTTCAAAAAGGTTTTAAAGGAGTAATATGAAATCATTACAGGGTGGAAATTTTTTAATCGCAGCTACAGATAAAACTGATATTTTTATTCCTGAAGAACTCAGCTTTGAACAAAAGGAACTGGCTAATTTAGCGGCCCGTTTTTCCATGCGCGAAGTTTTTTCCCAATCAGAAAAAATTGAAGAATTAAATTATGAATTGAGCAGAGAATTGGTTCGTAAGGCTGGCGAGCAAGGTCTGCTTTTGGCTGACATTCCCACCAATTATAACGGCTTAGGGTTGGATAAACTCAGCTCCATGTTGATTTCAGAAAATTTTTCCCATCAAGGTTCTTTTTCAGTTACCATAAATTGTCATCTGGGTATTGGTACCCTACCTTTACTTTATTATGGAACTGAAGATCAAAAAAAACGTTATCTACCAAAGCTGGCTACTGGAGAAATAATTTCCGCCTATTCCTTAACTGAAGCAGATGCTGGCACAGATGCCTTATCCATAAAAACCAAGGCCAAACTTGCTGAAGATAAAAAACATTATCTCCTGAATGGTGAAAAAGTTTTTTGCACCAATGGCGGCTTGGCAGATTTAATCACGGTTTTTGCCAAAGTGGATGGCGATAAATTCACCGCATTTCTGGTGGAAAAAAATTTTCCAGGAGTAGTGATTGCTAAAGAAGAAAATAAAATGGGCATTAAGGGCGCCTCGACCACGGCCATTTCCTTTCAGAACGCCCAAATACCTGTAGAAAATGTTTTAGGCGAAGTTGGCCAAGGTCATAAAATTGCTTTTAACGTGTTAAACTTGGGTCGGGCCAAATTAGGCGCAGCCTGTGTGGGCGGCATGAAGCGTTCTTTGGAAATTATGACTTCCTATGCCAACCAAAGATATCAATTCGGCAAACCTATTGCTGAATTTCAGCTTATTCAGGAAAAAGTAGCTAACAGCGCAGTTAAAACCTATCTGGCTGAATCAATGATTTACAGACTTTGGGGAGATATCGCGCAATTGGACAAACAAGCTCAGGATAAAATAAAGTTTCTCCAAGAATTTGCCGCAGAAAGCTCTATGGCCAAGGTCTTTTGTTCTGAAGCTCTGCAAACCATTAATGATAATGCCCTGCAAGTGCATGGCGGTTACGGGTATATGCACGACTATCCTGTGGAACATAACTTCCGCAATGCCAGAATAAATAGCATCTTTGAAGGCACTAATGAAATAAATCGCCTAATTATTTCGCAAGTATTACTTAAAAGAGCTTTGGCTGGCAGATTGCCTCTACTGGAACGTTTGCAAGAAATTTTGGTGGAACTAAAATCTGGACTAGCCCCAATTGATGCCAACCAGCCTTTGAGCACCTATATTGATCAAGTGGAAAGACTTAAACGCCTAACCATCTATGTAGCAGGTGTTGCTGCCCAAACCTTTACCACTGATCTGGAAAACCAACAAACAATTCTGGCCTTTATTGCTGATTTAGCCACAGCTACCTATACCCTGGAATCTGGTTTAATTCGCTGTTTAAAAGTAATGACCATGGAAAATATTGATTCAAAAATCCATGAAGCAGCAATTAAGGTGGCAATTGCTGAGCAAGTTCCTGCCTTAAATACCAGGGCCAGACAAGCTTTGATTAATATTGCCAAAGGAAATGAAGCTATTGCTGGCCCGTACTTAAAAGCCTTTGACCGAATTGCAGCTTATTGTTTTACTAATACTTCTTCTCTAAAAGAGACAATTGCTAAACACGTGCTGGAGAGGGAAATGTATGATTTATAAAGCAAATCCTAAATTCAAAATTCTAAATTCTAAACAATATCAAATGTTCAAAACATGTAGCTTTTGTTTAGGATTTAGATATTAGAGATTAGAATTTGTTTTTTCATTATGGCTACTAAATATATCGCAATCGCCGGCAACATGGGATCAGGCAAATCCAGCCTGGCAGGATTTTTGTGCCAACAATATAACTTGAAACCTTTTTTTGAACCCAATGATCTTAATCCTTTTTTACCTCTTTTTTACAAAGATATGAAGCGCTGGGCGTTTCATTCGCAAATGCATTTTCTCACCCAAAAATTTCGTATCCATCAAGAATTGGACCGCTATGCTGGAACTGTAGTTCAGGATCGCACCATTTATGAAGATGCAGAAATTTTTGCTGCCAATCTGTTTAAGACCGGCTTCATGAGCAAGCAAGAATATCAAACTTACCAGGAATTGTATGAATCTCTGCAAGAAGTGATTAATCCGCCAGATATTATGATTTATTGCGATTGTCCGGTCCGCACCTTAAAAAAGCGCATCTCCAAGAGAAACCGCGCTATTGAGGCCAAAGTGCCAGATGAATATTTAAAAGGTTTGGACAAACTTTATAAGCGTTGGCTAAATAAATACGCCAAATCACCAGTTATCTGTTTTCCAACAGGCCATGCAGATTATTTATCAGATTTTATTCATCGCCAGGATTTGCTGGGAGAGATTGAAAAGCATCTGTAAATTCCCATTCTCCATTGGGCTGCCTTCTTACCCGAACTTCCAGATAACCAGGAATTCTGGCAAAACTTTCTACAGATGGAGGAAGTCCACGCATTTCATCTACTAGAGCAGCTGCTGCTGCCCAATCTGGCAGGCGATCAGCAACCATTTCTGGATCTTCTACCGAAAAAGTAAGTCTGCCGCTCTGAATCATCCTTCTACCCACTAGACCCTGGCTGCCAACCTGAACCATATAAATATTTTGATCAGCCCTGGGCATAGGTTGCGGATATCCATAAAAATAATGAGGATACTGGGTCCACATTCTTTGCAATGTCTCACCTACTTGATCTGGATACACACTATTACCGGAATAGATGCTAAGCAATGGAGATAAAACATCAGGGTCATATACAGTATATCTGTAGCGGGTGCTATCTGGATCAACAAACATTTCCAAGCCAGCTTGCTCAAGTAAATATAAGCGATCTGATTCATCCATTAGCTCAAAGGAACTTGCTGCTGCTGTAGTGCTTAAAGGTTTTACACCCAAGGCTGTTAGGGCTATTTCCAAACTGTTAAATTCAATTGGCCGGCCTGGACTAAGATAATTAGCGTCCCTGGGATCACCCCAAATAGGCATAGGAACAACTGGATCTTCATAACCAACCTGAGCCAACTCAGAACTTGGAGTATAACCAACTAAAGGCATGCTGGCGATAAAACGCCTGGCTGAATCAAATAAAGCGCGGCCCTGGGCGTTATCTGGAAATCTTGTTCTGGCTCCAGCAAAATTGGGCCGGACATATCTTAAAAAAGATCCTAAACATCTAGCACACATTTGCAAATATGTTCCTGGTTCCACAAAAGCATCATCTCCAACATCATCTGCCCCATAAGAATTGCCAACTGCTAATAATCCGCCAACGTCAATAACTTGTTCTGGCCTAGGCCTAGCTGCTGGCAAATCTACAACAGCTAGCACCCCTGAAGGTTCTGCTAATGGCAATGGAGGAACCATGTGAATACTGGTAGGCGCTGCGGAAAAACCATGGCCTGAAACCGGCCCTGCCCCTGAATTGCCTGAATTAGATTCATTAGGAGGTAAAGAAGAAGATGAATTATTACCGCGATCTCTTACCGCGTAAATAATATCATTTACTGAATATCGAACTACTTCCAAACGATCAGACCTAGCTCCTGTCGCACGAATCAACTCTTCAATTCTGCTGTTTTGGCTACTTCTATCTATATAAACTGTAAAACCTCTTTGTTCTAAATACTGGCGCCATTCTGCTCGACCACGGGTTATTATATCATCTATGGTAAAAAGTACCTCGCCTCCTGGCAAAACTGTTTCAATCAAAGATTCAATCACCTCATCAGAGGAAGGATTAAAAGCCAAAGCAATCTGAGCAAAACCTTTAGGCAATTCCCTGACGTCCATCAGCACCATGGAATATGAGCGTTGCTCTGCATCCTCAATTGTCATTTCAATCATATCTGAATTATAACCAATGGGAGGATTTTCTGCGGTAGGACTTTCCGGATCCAGTTCCACGCCAAGCACATGATAATAACTGGTAAAATTTGGAGCTAGAGCTAGAAATGTTGGTTCAGCAGGTGTGCGCGGACCAACCACTAAAATTATCGGTAAATTTGGCTCAACCAATCCTCCTGGATAATACCTGAAGTGAACACCAGTTTGTTCTAGTCTTGAAATCAAATCTTGAACAGGCGCTGTATCCTGAGCAAAACTTATCCGATTATACCTAAATCCATCAGCTGCGGTCACTCCTGCGTCTCGTTGCATGCCTTGCAAGGGTGTATTATAAAATGAGACAATACGATCATAAACCTCTTTGGGCAAATTATCATCATATTCATGATATTCATCTCTCACTCTGGTTGCCAAAGACTCACCATCAACTAAATATATATCATAACCAGGAAAAGCATTTCTTAGGGAAGATAAGACCATTTCTCTACGCGGCTGCGGTAAACTGCGCATCCAATTATTGCCAGTTCTTCTGGTATTTTGAATTTGGTTAACATAGATGGCATTATCTCCAATATTAAAACTAACAACCATTACTTCTCTTCCTTGATGATGGATTAAAAAAGCAAAGCTACCATCAAAACCTCTTTGATAATATTCTCCTACTCTTCCTTCTCTTCCTTCAACTGTTGTTCTGTAATCAAATGTTACCTCAAAATCCGGATGAAACTCAAAAGCAGCTAAGGCAGCTAAAATGCTGTTTACAGTTGCTTGATCTGGAATTGTGCTAGCCACTCTGGCTGCTACTTCAGCATTGCCTCTTAAGGCAACTAAGGGAATGCCAATTAATGAATTGGGATCTTCCTGGCGCACGATAACTTCAAGCTCATCAGGAGCCAATACAATCTCTGGATCTGTATCTTCGTTTGGATCATTAGCTTCAGAACGGATAGCGCGAATCACCCAAGTTGGCCGCAGATGAGATGGCAATCTATCAGGAAAAAATTGCCTGATTATATCATTTTCCCTTTGTTCTGAAATTTCAAAACCCATTCCTCTTAAATAATCTATCCAAAATTCACGCGAGCGTACTGTAGGATCACCCATAATAACGACTTCGCTTTGGGCAATTGCTGCTGCGGTTTCAATTAGTTCATCTCTGGGATTGGCCACAACCACCCTATCGGCAGGAGACAGAAACCTGGCATCAACATATAACATTGAAGCATCAGCCCGAGATTCTAATGCTGGTGTAGCCAGCATATCTACACCAACTATGTGGTGCTCATTATCTCTCACTTGATCCAACCCAGTCTCTGGAGTTAGACCAAAAACATAAGTAACAGGCCAATCTGCTTGAGCAAAAAGAGCCTGGCCAGGGGCAAACTCGTGGGGCACTTCTCTGGCCCCTAAATGCCCTAATATAATTCCCAGAGGAGAATATTCAGGCAAACCAAAAGATTGATCAGCAGGCGGCAAAGGAGTTGGATATACTGCTGGAGGCGGAGTGGAGGAAACAGATATAGGCAAAGGAGTGCCGCTATCATATCCTGCTGAACCTAATACTCTGATACTTCTGGTTAAGACATCCCCTGGAACTTGCTGGGCCAATTCTTCTTGGTGTTGTGCCAAATAACGCCAAAATGCAGTCAAATGCGAGATTGCTGGCTGGCCGTCATCTGGGCACTGCCAGGGTTCAAGCAAGTGTTCATTTAATGAGACAAAAACCTGCATGACGTTAAGATTTAAGAAAGGATCTTGTTCCTGAATTAGGTGCTCAGCAATTTCCAAGATGCGTTGCACCTGAAGTGTCCCTAAATCAGAAATCCGGAAATTACTTGGTGGCTGCGCTGATAATCTTGAAATAATATCTGTTAAAAAACTTCTAGGTAGATAGTTTATGAGCAGTTCTCGCTGCCCTCTTAGAATAGCTAAATCTTGCCTGACATCATCTGTCAAATTGCCGCTAATGCTTGATTCTGGAAATGATATTTGAGCATTAAGATATCCTGGCAAACGATTAGAAATTTCTTCCAAGACTTGGGCGCTAGTACATAATCGAGTATCATCATTGTTGTTTTCCAGATACCCGTGTATTAATTCAAAAATCCTGTCCAGAAGTTGCAATCTCTGTTGATATCTTGGGGGTAAAGACCAAAGCAAACGTGCATTAGCAATGTCATATTGAGCTATTTCTTCTGGAAGAATGGGGCCTAAAGTTGCTATCTGTAATCCATAGCTGGCTATAACTTCAGCCGCTTCCAATCCTGGCGGCATATTGCGCTCGGTACGCTCACCCAGACCATAAACTATATGAACTCGTGCCTCACTTAAATTCACACCCAGATCACTTAAGGCAACTAAGACCTCGACAAATTCATCATTAAAAGCACCCACATTACTACCTGTTAGCGGCAAATGGGCAAGCGCCAGGATGTTTCTTCCTCGCGCTTTGATTCTGATTTCCGTGCAATATAAGCAGTAATCACCAGCAATTCTACCTTCAGGAATTCCCGCTAAAATTAACCAGCCCATGCCATCAGTTCCTGATATTGTATTTGGTGCTAATGGATCGGTGAGTCTAAGCAGGTTATTAACCCCAGGAAATGGTCTAGAAATAATTCTGGCCCATGGTGTATAATACGGTGTTCCATCAGCAGGACGCGCTAAACCACGGGTGAAAAGAAAGTCTTGAAGTTGATGATAAACATCTGCCTCACCAATTTCAACACCCATAGCTGCCAAAGCACTTGCATAAATTTCTCGGTCATGGCGTTGGCTTTGCTCTGCATGCACTGCTGGCAAAACATCAAAGACATTGCTACCTTCAGCTTGAGCAATTTCTTGCGCCCTGATTAACTCACCTAAAATTCGGACTAAATGAAACTGGGCTTGCAGAAATTCTTGCAGACGCTCTGGTGTGGGTTCTCTTAGAAGCTCTTCATATGATAGCCCAAAGTCAGACATTTGACTTGGCAACACATTGGCTATTTGATGAATTACACCTGGTTGATCATCAACCATAACAGCTGGCAGACGTGCTGTGTCTCTGGGAAATTCAGCTAAATTTTCCAATCCTAGTGCGGCTAAAAATTCTTGCAGTTGTGGTGATTCTTCCACCAAAACATTTTTATTGGCGCTAAAAATACGATCAACTCTACGCAATATTTCAACAGCCAGGCTAGGAGGCATTCTCCACCTTTCTGCAAATACCGGTACTCTTAAATCCTTTAAACCAACCATAGGTAGATAAGTAGCATTTCTGGAATAAGTCGGAATACCTGGCCCAAAAAGTTCTTCAACAAAAGGATTGTTGCGCATTTCATCAGCGCTGGAAAAAAACGCCAAATTAGTTCTTTGCTGTAAAACGCGCACTACTTCCCTGAGATAAGCTGGAAGTGCATAGTTATGGCCAGTTGCTTCAAGATAGAAAGACCCAATACCTGTACCTGGAATACGCAAAACATTTTTTGCTGAAACACTGTCAATATCCAAAATGAAATACCAGGCCTCTGGATTTCTTGCAGAGCTTGGTGGATAACGGTGATCTAGAATTGCCCTTAAAAGATCCCCTGAACCTCTTTCACCCCTTAATAATAAGCCGCTAGCTTGCTCAACAAGCTGATTCCAAGCTTCCTCAACTGCGCCAGCATTCAAAATTATTTGATAATTACCAGCCAGAGTACGTACTGCTAATGAAGCAGTTGAAAAATCTCTTGTTCCAGGTGGGGTAGGATTTTCTGACTCGCCCAGGCGGAAAAATGGTAGCCTATCCCCCAATGGATCTAGAAATGAGCCACCCCTGGCATCATAAACAACTTGCGTGATTGGTTGTGGATCAAAAACACTAAAACCACTTAAAGAAGATAAAGACGGGCCACCAAGACCTGGGCCAGATGCGGGCGAAGGAAGCGGACTACCATTTGAACTAGCTGGAGGTGAGCTAGAACCTGAAGATGAAAAACCTTCTAATCTTAAAATCAGCGCTTCTAAAGTTGATTGATCATTTGCTTGGGCCAACTCAGCACAGCGATCAACCAAGGCATTAACAAATCTTTGAATTGCTGGCAGCAGATGTTCTTGGTCGAGCCCTAACAAATTAACATCCACCCGCGCTTCTGGCGCTAGACTTAAATTAAGGAGGTTAAGCACAGAAAATATATCCACCGCACTTTCCTGATTCAGCAGATTTGGATCTATGTTTTTTTGAATTACTCTAAATAGGTCGGTTAGCAGTTGCAGCCTTGTTGTTCTATCTTGGGAGTTTTGGATACCTGGACTAATCCTATCTTCAACAATCAAAACTTGGCGTAAAAAGTCTTCCACCTCTGCAGCAGCTTCATCCAGGCCAACACTTTCATAATAAGCCTTGGCTTCTAAACCAGCGGTAAGAATGTCTGATATTAATTCGTCCAGTCCTCCTGGCAATGCTTCTAGATTTACTCTTTGTTCAAACCGATAGTAATTTAACGCTCGCATATAAACATCGTGAATGCGGGCCATTTGAGCTATGTTCTGTTCAGTGATTTGTGCTTCTTGGTCAACAAGGGCAGTATAGGCTTGGCGCGCGTGAATCCAGATTAAACGCATAATATTATAAACATCAATGCTGCGCAAATCTGGATCATCAGTCTCTATCCCTTCAGGTGTTAAATATAAAATGCGCTCCCCAACCAACTCTGCAAAACGATGCATTACTCTAAATTGCTGGTCAGGGCGAAGTTCGGTTTGAGAATTGCTGCCAAAATCCACCACTACATCATTAATTAAACGCAAGGCAGCTGCCAAATTTTGACCACTCAAACCAGCTTCAATATTTCTGATTACTTGTAAATCAGGTGGCAAGCTTGCCCCGCGAACAATGTGAATATGATCATCAGCTCCTTCAAGACCGCATACAATATCCAAATCAGGCCGTTCTATCTGCAACCTTTGCAAAACCCGTCTTCTAATACCTTGATCTATCCCTATATTACCTGATAAACTAATTGAGCCAGATATTTCTAAAATCTCTACCATACTGTTTAACTGATCATAAAGCGTTGCTTCGGATAATGCCTCTGGCTCAGAACCATTGCGCACCCATATCACATATCCATCTCTACCAGCTGTTACGCCAGGATTTTCATCCATTATTCTGCGCAAGATGTGATCGGTATTTTCCATACCAATTTCTTCATCACTCAAGAGCAATGCTCTCACGGTTAAACGAATTTCTCCTTGTTCTGTTAAGTGCTCTATTGCCCTATTTAATAAGCGATATACGCCTTCTGCTTCTCTAGCAACATAGTCTAACTCAAGGATTTCACCTGTTTGAAGCTGACCCCAAGATCCATCTTTAACATTGAATTGTTCATCATGATGTAAGCCTAAAACGCTACCTGGGAAAAATATAAATGGAAATTGTCCAATATCTTCAGGCCAATCCCGATGCATGTCAAAAATTAATCTCTTAAAACTCTTTGGCAAAAATTGATCATTTATGTCGGCTAAAACAAATTGTTCTCGTTCTGCACCCATACAACAAAACAACCGTACGTCTCGGCCCTCGCCTGCGCCCATTATTAAAGCCCTGTCACCATAATTAATTAGGCGATCAAAAATATCTCCAGTATATAAAGGCATTGTTGGATCAACATACGCGACAGTTCTAAAACTTACCCACCCATCAAAACTAGATAATATAGGGCCCCGCCCTTCAACAGATGGATCTAATCTACTTTCTACCTGATCAACTATGGACAAAAGATATTCTTGACTCATACCTCTATAATCACAACTAGTGATTACTGCACGCAAACCGCTTGGACGCTCATTTGCTGTAAACCTCACTTCACTTGGATTAGCTGGGATTGATCCAGTTTCTTCAGACACCCTGCCATCTGGATGAACAACAACGTTTGCTCTATTTTCAGATCTGCCAAGTATTCCTGGAGCATGAATGTTATTTGGAGAAGGCGGGGCTGGTTGCCGTGAACCAGGTTCCGCGTGAGCAATATTTAGAAGTTGGGAGCTTCTATTTCTAATTCCAGCTAAAAAGTTTCTGGCTTCTTCTAATTGTTCTGCGCTCACCAAACCGCGTTGATCTGCTTGTCTTAGCAAATACTCCATTCGATCAGCTTGGCTGGCGACCTGGTCTTGCAGTCTGACCATCTCTCTTAAACGTGGCGTGTTGCCTATAACCTCCACTCCATCTGGAGTTATTTCTGAATCAAGGTTTTGATCTTGTTCATATAAGTCTCTGACTCTTTGCGCACTGGCTGTAATGGCATTTCTTAAAAATAAGATCTGCGGCTCTAAAGCTGCCTCTAAGTTTTGCTGGGCCCTTCTATTTACATATTCAAGTCGGCCTTGTTCTCCACTGTTTTCTAAAAATGTACGATATTCTTGGGCCAGGTCTGTGGCCCTTTGAGTTAACTCTAAAAACCTGGTTTGATCTGAATTAGATAGTCTATTAGTGGAAGCAAACAATTGATTTAAGTTTGCAAGCTCTGCTTCAACTTCATGCCAATCTCTTTGCAATCTACTTTCTGTGCGAATAACTTCTAGATCTGCTTGCGCTAATAAATGCGCATCTCTGGCTGCTCTCACTTGAGCTGGATCTGCGCCAAAGCTTTGCAGCATATCATGCTGCTGGGCTTCTATTTCAACTAATCTTTGAGCTGCGGAAATTAGCTGAGTTTCCTCTGCTAGCGTTAATGCTTGGCTTAATTGTCTGGCCCGCAATTGCCTAACCTGTTCTGCAAACTCTATTCTTCTGGTTGCTAATTCCACCTGGCCTAAATGCGCATCGGAAATATTACCCACTGCATGCAGTTGCTCATAAATATTTAACTGTTCTTGAGCCAACCGCACAATTTCATTTCTTAGGGTTTGATAACGCTCTTGATCTAATCTTTGCCCTTGATTTGATTGTCTCACCAATTCATTTAATTCATCCACTATATCTCTGGTTCTAGTTGAATTGCGCATCAGCGCATTTCTAGCGCCACTGCCTAATCTGGCCCGAAAACTATGAGAGATGGGTCTGGTAAAAATTCCAGCTCCTCTTAAACCAGCAAGTGTGGCAACTGCATGTAATGACCTATCCCTAATTACTTCGCTAGTTAGCAGATCATTCCAGATTACATCTGAAGGAACACCTTGTATTAAAGCATCTGCCGAAAGTTCGCCCAAACCATAACCAGTGAAAACAGCGGTTTCTGTGCCAAACCAGCCAGCGCCTAAACCAAATCTGCCTAAACTTGTGGTTGGCCTGGCCCCTCTTAAAAAGGCATTGGCCACCCGGTGATATCCCTGGCCTGCTGCGCCAACTGCGTTAAACAAACCAAAGGTAAATACGCTGCGCACTACAAATACATCCCAGTTACCTTGAAACTGGAACTCAGGAGCTAGACCAATTTGGCCGGGCAACCACAAATTAGAAGCAGTAAAGATGGGCGTCATAACTGTGCGTTCCATTAATCTTCTCACTGGCTGGCCAATCAAAACACCTCTACCCCGACCTGTGGTGCCGGCAACTCTGGCCAGGCCTTGGCCAAATCTACCCAGGTTGATAGCCCGGCCTAACCAGCTAACTTGTCGCAATCTTAATAATTGTAAACCTAGACAAACTTCACTTACCACTGCTGCAGCAATAACTTCTGAAGCCAAAGCTGTGACTGCAATTAAGGAAAGATGCAGAGCAAACTGATGCAACTCTTGAGCATCTTGGCCAACTCTAACTTCTGCCTGAATTGCCTGCATTGCTGGATGATTACTCACAGCTTGCAAAAACTCCTGCTGCTGCCTGGGATCTTGCAATCTTTCTGGAAGTTGATTGGCCCTAGCCATGGCCTGTACTCTACTTACTAGCTCAAATACTTCATCTCTAGTGCGACACTGGCTTAAGTTTTCTGTGTAGTCTGGATTTAACAAGTCCTCTGGATCAACAGCTAAAGGAGAAAAGTTTTGATCAGGAGAATTGTTGGCCAGATTTCTTAAGCGCTCAGTTGTGCGACCAGATAAAAAAGCAAACTGACTCCGCACGCTTCTGCCCCACCTGGCTTGATTACTTCTGCTGGCGCGACTAAAGGCTTCACCTAAACCTGCCAGCCTTTGCTCAAAACTTTCTGTTCCAGCAAGTCTTGAAAGCTGGGGAAGTCTTTCGGACAAATAACTTAAACTCTCTAAAAACTCCCCATCTACTTGGGATTCTGGCTGATCACTGTTTATCACCCTGGCTAAATTAGCAAATGCCTCATCTATTCTTGGTCGCTCTGAGCTGCGCGCCAAACCTAAAATACGCTCATCTTGAAAAGCCTCTGCAAAAATAATAGCTGAAGCCAAAGGCAAGGTAGCCTGCTCTAATCTATCTAACTCTTCTGCGCTATATCCTTGAATTGCTGAAGCATCGGCAAGACACAGAAAAATTATATCGGTTTCAATATTGGAAGAATTGGCAGATATTTGCGCCCATTGCTCATGCAATCTACCAGCCCGAATTGCTAAAACTTGGGGCCGAATTTCAGTTATTAATTCTGGTAATCTAGGCGATATTGTTTCTTGAGCCAGTAAATTTCTTAACTCTTCTACTTGCGTTTGTAGCTCTGGATTATCCTCAATTACAGCAAGATATTGCTCTGCATGAGCTCTTACCACACCTGGCTCAGATTGAGCTGCCCGCTGCAAGGCTTGCTGCGCTTGTTCTAAATCACTACTTTCTTCTATATTTTCACTAGTCAGTAGTTGCGCGCAAAACCTGCGCAAGTGAGTTTGAGCTAAACAGTAATCATCTGTTGAAGCTGAATTTGGAGATTGCTCTAAACTTTCGGCAATGTTGGCCAGCACTTCTTGATACTCATGATAGACTTGAGCCCTCTGAAATCTGGCCTGGGCTTGAATTAATAATTCCTGATTTTGCTCAGCAATGGCTTGCTCAAAATTAGCTCTGGTCTCTTGCACATAGACTTGCCATCTATTGCCATATGCTTGCTCGCTTAAATTTTCTAGCTCTCCTAAAGTTTGCAGCAAAGAATAAGCAGAAAAGAGCTGGGTTCTTAATTCCTCTGATCGCTCAAATACATCCTCTCCCTCACTATGCAAAAGATCTCTGCTCTGGCCAAATATTTGCCACAAGCTAGTAGTTGCATTTGCATCTAAACTCGCAAATTCAGCTAAGTGATTCAGGCTTTCTACCAGCAGGCTTAGATTTCTAAGCAAATGATCTGCTACTTGGGCTGCCCTTAAACCTTCTGAATCTGAATCATTCTCCCCATAATTTTCCAGACGGACTAAAAGCTGATCTACAACAAAGGTGAGCTCTGCTCTTATTTGCTGGCGCTGGGCGTCACTAAAATTATCTCCTGCTAAAGCGCGATTTACCTCATCTGCTTGTTGTAAAATTTGGCTGGTTATTTCTAAGCGGCCTTCTATATCCTCAGCAGTGGTAACCAAGGCCCTTCTTTCCTGCGCTTGTCTGGCCAGGGGAAACTGCTCCTGCACCCTAGCTAGTTCCCGATTCCAGTGCCGATTATATCTACTCATTCTGTCTCTGGTTTCCTCTGAACTAAATGAGGAGGTAGCTGAAATAAGTTGAGTTATTCTTCTGGTAAAAGCTTGTTTTTGAATTAAATCTTGGGCAAAGCTTTGGGGATCAAACAATGCTCCCTGAACCTGATCACTGTTTAGCAAATTTTGTCGGAAATTTATTGAAGAGGCCTGGCCGGTTATTCTAACCAACTCATTGGCTGAAACTATTTGAAAATTAGATTCAGGCTCTGGTATTTCATCTATCAAATCCAGATCATGCGCGTAATCAGCTATCCATCTTAAAGTTTCATTATGCGGATCGCGCTGCAAAAGAGAGCTAAAAATGTTAGTTAGGAAATTTGGCATAAAGACTAATACTTATCGCAGCTTAGATAGAAAAGTTGCTAAAAAAAACCCTTATTAAGGGGACGTTTCCCCCCTTAGTAACATCTTGATATTAAAGGCAAAAAAAGGGCGACTTGATTTTTTCCAGTCGTCTTTTATTCGTTAATTAATCTAATAAGTTAGCTAGGGGGGAAACGTCCCCAAATATTAGTTCAGCAAGGTCGTAAACTTGAAGATTTTGGGCGTTTTTTTCCTTAATGGCATCTTCCAGCATGGTTAGGCAGAAAGGACAGGTTGTGGCCACGATCTTGGCTGAAGTTTTTTGGATATCTTCCAAGCGTTTATGATTAACCCGGGTACCTATATTCTCTTCCAACCACATCCGTCCACCACCAGCACCGCAACACCTACCAAAATCCTTACTCAAATCCATCTCCTCTAATTCAAGCCCAGGAATGGCCTTAATAATATCCCGGGGCGCCTGGTAAATATTATTATAGCGGCCTAAATAGCAGGAGTCGTGAAAGGTGATAGTAGTGTTGTCATTCTCGCAAAGGCGGGAATCCCCTTTTTCCCTCTGGATCCCCGCTTTCGCGGGGATGACACCTGGAGCGGGGATGACACCTGGAGCGGGGATAACACCTTTCGCAATTAAATTAGCAAGTAATTGACTATGATGAATCACTTCATAGTTGCCACCAAATTGGGGAAACTCATTTTTAATCGTATTAAAACAATGCGGGCAAGTGGTGATAATCTTTTTCACGCCATATTTATTGAATGTGGCAATATTTTCTTTGGCCAACATTTGAAATAAATATTCATTACCCAAGCGCCTGGCTGAATCACCTGTACACTTTTCCTCAACACCTAAAATGCCAAAACTTACTTTTGCTTTTTGCAAAATTTTTACCAAAGCCTTGGAAACTTTTTTGGCACGGTCATCAAAAGAACCAGCACATCCTACAAAATATAAATATTCTACATTAGGATCTTCAGCCAAAGTTTTTACCCCAAGATCTTTGGCCCAATCTGCCCTGGTTTCATAACCCAAGCCCCAAGGGTTAGAATTGGTTTCTATATTTTTTAAAGCAGTTTGCGCTTCTTTAGAAACTTCACCTTTCATCAAAACCAGGTTGCGCCGCATATCCACGATCTTATCCACATATTCAATAAACACTGGGCAAACTTCTTCACAGGCTCGGCAAGTTGTGCAGGACCACAATACTTCAGGCTCAATTGGCTTAGGCACTAAACTAGAAAGATTTTGCGGGGATCTAATAATTTGTTTGGCGTTTTCAAAAAGTTGATCTCGCAAATCTAAGATAAACTTTTTAGGAGAAAGTGGTTTATCTGTGGCCCAAGCAGGGCACTGATCTTCACACCTGCCACATTCTGTGCAACTATACATATCTAAATATTGCTTCCAACTAAACTCATTAATTTTTTCCACGCCAAAACTTGTAGCTGATTCCTCTTCCAAATCCATTTTGGAAAGTGCGCCATAACTAGTTAGGCGCCTCAAAAAAACATTGGGAATGGCTGTTATAATGTGAAAGTGTTTGCCATAAGGAAGATAGTTTAGAAAAACCAAAATGCCTATGCAGTGAATAAAATAATTAAGCACATAAAAAGTATAAAACGTATTTACTGACCAGCCACTTTCATGAAAAAGTTTTCCCACAAACCAGGCCACCGGCATCCAATAAGCATTGGCCGGCGCTTCAGCAGCAATAATCGCTCCCTCCATCAAAAAATCAGTGATCATTAAAATGGCAATGGCAATTAAAATAAAATTTGCTTCCCAGGAAATAGTTAGGCGCTTGGGTTTAATAATCAAACGTCTGTAAAGAAGCGCGCAACAAGCAACCAATACCAAGAGTTCAAAGATATCTTTACTAAGATTATATAGATCACCCCAGATACCGGTCATTAAAGGCAAGGTAAAATAAGGATCAAAGGCTTGGCCAAAAAGAATAATGGTTCTAGCGGCAACTGTTAAAAATCCCCAAAACACAAAAGCATGCATCAGGCCCCAAAATTTTTCCCGTTTAAACAGCAGCCGGAACTGGCCAAAGGCATAATTCCAGGTGGTCCAAATTCTGGTCCACAAATGATCAAAGCGTTTTTCTTTTCCTTTGGCCCTTAAAAGCAGCAAAAACCGGCGGTAGGCGCTCCAGGTAAAAACCAGGAGGCCTATCGCCAAAATTATTGCCATGGGAATGGGAAACATGATTTAATGAGAATAATAAAAAGCCAGTAGGTTGTAAAGCTACTGGCTTCAATTATCACATTTCCCTGCTATTCTTCTAAACCTTGTTGTTGCTGATTTCTAATTCGCTCTTGTTCCTGGTTGTATTCCTGATCTGGATCATGGCAGGTAACGCTTGTTGCTCCAAAATCTCTAACTGTGAAACCCCAATTATATTCTTGAGCCAAAGGCTCTCCCAAAGTATTTAATATACTTTCAGAGTCTGCTGGAACAACCACTGTAATCTGAGAGCCAAGCTCAAATCCTCCGCTTGGCAAAAATTTCACTATATATTCTGTTATTCCGGATTCCTGATCTAACACTTCTTCGTAAATGAATATGCCTTCAACCAGAGACCCATCAGCATCTGTAATGATAATTGTATTCTCATTAATTGTTGCCTCATCAAGGGCCTGACTAAATACTATTTTGATTGGCCTGCAAGGAGCAACCAATTGATGTCCATCAAACGGTCTGACTTTCACAATGGAAAAAACTGTAGGATCATAAGCTGCGCAACTTTCCAATTCTGCGAAATCACAATCTGGACCCAAAGCAGATCTAAAACCATTTCTACCCAATCCTTCTTGGTCACCTTGCATTATCATATAACCATTTTTATACTGCATTTGCCCTAAATCAAGGTCTTCACCTTGTTCCAATCTAAACGCTCTTTCACCATTAACCTCTAAGTGAGACTTAAGCTCACCAACATTGTTATAAAAACCTATCATCCAAGTGCCAGCGCGCAATCTGATCTGCCACCTGTTATTGGCTCTAGTAAGTTCACCATTTTCCCCCTCACCTAAAGTATTCATTGCCCTGATGCTGCAGACTGTATCTATACAATCAGCCTCGTTTTCTGCTGGCTGCACATTTGCTGATTTTAACACCAAACTACTTTCGGCAGTAATGATCTCACCAGATATTAATCTAGTGGTTGCATCTGTGGTATTATCGCTGGCTAACCCACAGCCAGCTAAGACCAGAACTACACCAAACATAATTGTTAAAATTTTATATTTCATAAAATCCTCCTTATTTAACCTGCAGTGCTGTTTATAATAAATTTTCATGAGCACCTCCTTTCAAGACTATTGTACAACAAACCTGTGACAGAGGCACCTGAAAATAATAAAAACCGCATTCATATTGAATGCGGTCTATTTCTACAACTATTTGATTTACTTGATTTTTTATTAAATTAATTTATTAAAATATGTTGATTTTGACTTTATATGTACTTCATCATTGTCCCTGCCTCATTTGCTGCCTTGGTTCATTTTCTGGCCTAAACTCGCCATTTTGGCGAGTTACCAAACCCATATCGATAACTTCGCCTCCGGGTTGATTAAAATCTATCTCTAAACGATTACTGCGATTACCCTGGTCATCTTGCTCAAAACTAAATGCCCCAAGATTTTGAAAAGCAAAATATACATATAATGAATAGTAATACCCAACTGGCACGCTTAAATTAAAGAATCCTTCCAAATCTACTTCAGAGGTAAATTCAGTTAAATTCTCATCAATGGCTTTAACAACCACCAAACCTGTATCAACCTGAGCTAGATCAGCATCAAGACTAGCCAGGTTTAGCTGACCGGTTAAAATCACAGTGCCTGTAGGATTACCCACATCAGTTAATCCGCCGCAACCTGCAAATTGCAGCAATAACAAACTTAAAAATATGAGAACAATTTTTTTCATAATTATTCCTTTAATTTGGTTAAACGAAATAATTGTATTCCTAACTGATATACTTCATCATCATTATTTTTGACTGTTCTGTTTTCAAAATAATTTATAACTTGCTTTCTAAAATCATTAACCAAAGCTGTTATTTCCACAACATCTTCTGGCCCGCAAGAAAACGTCAACCCAGCAAAATTACGTTCCTCTGGTTTTTGTTTGTGCAAAGCATCTTTAGCAGCTTCCAGCATTTGTTCATGATATAAATAGACAGCAGCTTCTAAAGATTCTGGGCCGGTTGATACTATATTAGATGTTTGCTTCAAATATCCGCTTTCATCATATTTTAATAAATCTAATTCTATCAGTTTTTTAATAGCTTCTTTAATCTGCTTGGGTGTTAAACCATTACCAATACGCTTTGCTAAAAATTGAGGGTCTGGCTTAAAATCTTTGGTGGCAGCCAATTCCCGCAAAACAGGAAAATACCATTTGGTAAGATATTCATATTGATTGTGTTTAAGTGTTTCATTGTATTTTTTAAAAAACAAAGAAATTTCCTGTAAATACCTAGTTTTAGACTCTGAAGTGTTAGCTTGATTAAATTTTACCAGTAATTCAAAATATTTTTTTTCGCGCAGCTTTAATTTCAAAATCTTGAAAAAAATCGGCAAAGTTGACTCTGTAATATTTCTTTTGCCCTGAATAATTAACTGCAATTGATTGGGAGAATGTAAACCTCCCCATCTGGAAAAGGCTCGAAAAGAAAAAGCTTCATTGGTCTGCTTCATCCAGTCATACCAGTCTTTAAGATAGGCCCGATAATTATCGTATTTGAAGATATTTGGTTTGGCCATAATCACCTCACTAGCTATATTTTCTCACATCCCATACTAATATGATATAGAAATTTTGAATTTAGGGCATTCAAGTTGAATACATCAACCTATTCATAACTATTCAAAATGATTCATTTAAAATAAAAACCCGGCATGATTTATGCCGGGTTTTTTGTTAACTCATATTATCCTTCGACAAGCTCAGGATGAACGGAACATCCTAATGAACGGAACATCCAAGCAACCGTTCATGCTGAGCCTGTCGAAGCATGAACGGTGTAAATTTAGTTACAGTCACGGTTATACGGACATTCATCCATGAAATCTAGGACGCTGTCAGCATCGTCATCTGGGTCGCAAACATCGCCGTAGCCGTCTCCTGCTGGCCAACCCAAGCCAGCATTAGCTGCAAACAAGGCATCAAAATTCAGCTGATCAACATTAACCATAAACGGACAATTATCAGCATCGTTTAACATAGTATCATTATCCATGTCTGGGTCGCAAACATTGCCAATGCCGTCATTATCAATATCTATCTGAGATGGAGCATCTGCTGCTGGATTGAAGTTGGCATTAAACTGGCAATTATCATCGCACAGGTTACCTGGTCCACGACCGGAATTTCCTCCACCAGACGACCCATAACCCCGGCAAGGATTGTCACCAATCACGCCACTTGCATCACCATCATCATATAATCCGTCATTGTCATCATCCACATCGCAGACATCGCCGCCAGTGGTTTCATCTAGAGGATCATAAACATCACCATCATTGTTGGCTTGATCTAAGTTCACATCATAAGGACAGTTATCAGCCAGGTCTAGCACTGTATCATTGTCATCATCTGGATCGCAGGCATCGCCTGGGCCATCGCTGTCATTGTCTTCCTGGCCTGGGTTGGAATCCATCTGGCAATTGTCTGCAACATCTTCCACACCATCATTATCATCATCTACATCGCAAACATCGCCTTGGGCATCGCCATCGTTATTGGCTTGATCAGCATTTGGAATAACTAGACAATTATCTCCAGCATTATTTACGCCATCTCCATCCATGTCATTATCGCAAGCATCACCCAAACCATCACCATCAATGTCTGATTGATCTGTGTTGGCAGTTAATAAACAGTTATCAATGGCATCAGTAATACCATCGCCATCATCATCTGTATCGCAAGCATCGCCAAAGCCATCACCGTCTGTATCTGTTTGATCTGCATTAGGTACGCGGCGACAATTATCTACTCCATCTAACTCGCCATCATTGTCATCATCTTCATCGCAAGCATCACCAAAACCATCGCCATCTGTATCTACTTGATCGTTATTAGCAATGATCGGGCAATTATCAGCAGCATTGAGCACGCCGTCATTGTCAAAATCATCATCGCAGGCATTGCCGATGCCATCGCCATCGCCGTCTTCCTGGCCTGGATTGGCCACTACCCGACAATTGTCATCATCATTTAACACACCATCTTCATCTGCATCTGGATCACAAACATCACCTAAACCATCACCGTCAGCATCATTTTGAGCCGGGTTACCCAAGACAGGGCAATTATCAGTAGCATTATCTACACCATCTCCATCCCAATCATCATCGCAGTCATCGCCAATGCCGTCACCATCTAGATCTGCTTGATCTAGGTTTGGAGTATCCACGCAATTATCAAGTCCATCGCCAATTGTATCACCATCTGCATCGTTAAAAACTTCATCGCAAGCATCGCCAATGCCGTCGCCATCTAGATCTGCTTGAGTATTGTTAACAGTATTGGGACAATTATCAGAACCATTGGCCACTGCATCGCCGTCACGGTCGTTGTCGCAAACATCACCTTCACCATCTGAATCCATATCCAGTTGATCTGGATTGGCTGCGTTAGGACAATTGTCCAGATTGTCTTCAATGCCATCGCCGTCTGTGTCTATTGCTGCATCAACAGCTGGCGCTGGTGGTTCAGGCACCCAATCAGGATCTATTAACTGGCCACTAGTATTACCATTTCTACCACAACCAGCGCTGATCAAAGCTGTTAAAAAAATACCTATTATTAAGGTACCAAAAATGCTTTTTTTCATCTCCCCCTCCTATATAACATATTGATTTTATTAATGAAAAATGCTTTGACCAAGAGGATATCAAAAATATCCTTATTAGTCAAAGCGTTTGAAGGAATACTGAAGGTAAAATATGATGTTTTATAATATTGCTGGTTTTCTTCTATTATTATCAGCTACGCGGCTGCCCCAGCTCAACAAGTTTTTATTGCAATCATTGCGATCCAGCACCACTTCAATAAAGCAAAGCCCATCGTGCTTTTTGGCCTTAGCTATGGCTGCGCCTAATTCAGCAATATTAGTCACCCGGCAACCCCAACCATTGCCTTCACCAGCGCCAAACACATTTACTAAATCTGCATAACGCCAATTTTTAATATCATTATATGGACCATCGTGAATTTCAACTTCAATAGTATAACCGCCATTGTTCATGAGAAAAATGATTGGCTTTAAGTTGTAACGAATCATGGTGGAAATTTCCTGGGCAGTCATTTGAAAAGAACCATCACCAATAAAAGCAATGGGCCTGCGTTTTTCTTTGCTGCCTAGTTCATAACCCAAGGTGGCACCTACTGACCAGCCAATGGAACCATATTGCATTTGAATTTCAAATTTGGTGGTTTTGGGCAGTTTCAAGCGCATGGCATTAAACCAGGAATCACCTGTTTCAGCAATCACCACATTTTTGTTAAGCATTTTTTGGACATGCGTAAATAAAAGCCTGGTGGAAATTGGTGTTTTGGGATTTTTAGGATCGCGCGGATTAGGTTCTTCACCTTTAATCCTTTTATAAGCATCCATGGCTGCAGTATTTTTTTTAATCTTTTTGGCCAGAGCTGCTAAAAAATCTGGCATGGTCACATCATCATAAGTTTGACCAGCAACTTTCACACTCCTGTGACCAGCATAAATTAATTTATTAGGATCAATTAAAGTAGAATTGCCAGTAGTGGTGTAGTCAGTAAAAATTGGTCCGGCAAATAAATAAGCATCGCTAGATTCCACCACAGCACCGCAACCAGGAGAACTCACCGGCCCCCAATATGTGCCAATATAATGGCTGTCTTCTTCTGAATAAAAACCTTTGGCATTAGGCATGGTAGCTACAGGGTATCCAGAGGAGTGTGCTAATTTTTGAAACGCGTTAATTCCGCCCCAAGAACGAAGTTTTGGTCCAGCTACTAAAACTGGTTTGGTTGCTTTGTTTAAAAAAGAAGCTGCATGTTCCACTGCATCATTTAAAGCGACTTTATCGCTGGCTAAAGCATGATTAAACTCGCGCTTGCAGGGTGCGGAAACTTCCAGGGCCGGAATATTGCAAGCAATCTCTAAATAAACTGGTTTTTTGGTGCGCAAAGCAGTTTCAATGGCCTGATCAATTTGCACAGGCGCATCAGCCAGATGATGCACAATCACTGCATCAGCAGTAATGGGTCGGAACATATCGCGCACATAAGTATAGTTTACTTCAGCTAAAGTGTGATGCAAAAGCTGATTTTCATTTTCCGAATTAGTGTTCGGCGCGCCAGAAATTACAATCATGGGCAAATCTTCAGCATAGGCGCCAGCCACAGCATTGATGGCGCTTAAACCGCCTACACTATATGTAACAATAAGCGCGGAAACGCCGTTAGCCCTGGCATAGCCATCTGCAGCATACCCGGCATTGAGCTCATTACAACAACTAATCATTTGCATTTTGGGGTGTTTGAGAAACTCATCCAGCAAAGCCAGGTTATAATCACCTGGAATGGCAAAATAGTGGCGCACCCCAACTTGCTCTAAACGGGTGGCAAGATAGGAACCTAAGGTTACTTTGTTGGGCATAAAACCTCCAAAAAAACTATTGACCTAAACCTTAAAAGTCTATGGTCTATTGTCCAATTATACAGAGTATATAAGCAGTATACCTATGATTGCGGCAACTATAGGCATGAGGCGCAGTTTGGTATCTGGTAAATTATTAACCCAATCCAATATTGCATGCATTTTTTGCACGCCTAAAACAAAGATTAGAATTCCAGCGATCACTGCAATTACGCCAATTATGCCTGGAATCCAAGGCAGGCTTGCCTTTGGCGTGGCAATTAACAACAATGCGCCAAGTATTACCCGCACCACTCCGCCCAGGTAGCAACGGTTGCCCACTTTGGCAAAATCAATGAATTTACGGATTAGCTCTGGCTGCACCGTGAAAACAACGCCGATGACTAAGATTAAGATGCCAATTGTGGTTATAATGTGAACCATGTTTCCCCCTATCTTTATATTTCGAGCGAGCAAAGCGAGTCGAGAAAGAATTTATTGTTCTCGACTGTGCTCGAACAATATTACTGGAACTTAACCTCAGGCACCTCTTTAGCGCCCTCGTCAGCCTTAAAATAAATATTTTCTCTGGTATAACCAAACATACCAGCAATTAAGTTGTTGGGAAACATGCGCACAAAAGTATTATAGCTGCGAACTGCATCATTATAACGCTTGCGCTCTACAGCAATCCTGTTTTCTGTGCCAGCCAGTTCATCTTGCAGGGCTAAAAAGTTTTGATTAGCTTTTAAATCTGGATAACGTTCCACTACCAAAAGCAGTCTGCCTAACGCTGCTGATAGTTGATTATTGGCTTCTACTTTTTGGGGAATAGTCTGCGCCTGGCCAACTTTAGCCCGCGCTTCGGTAACATCGATAAACACTTTTTGCTCATGGCTAGCATAGCCTTTGACCGTATTCACCAAGTTGGGAATTAAATCATTGCGGCGCTGCAAAACGTTTTCCACTTGGGCCCAGGAAGTATCTACATTTTCATTAAAGGCAACAATGTTGTTATATTTACCTACGCAACTTCCCCCCAAAATCAGGGCCACAAAAACTATTACTCCAATGATGATCCATTTCTTTTTCATATTCTCCTCCAATATTATAGAGCCGCCATGGGGCGGCAACCTTTTTTCCTCTCCCTTGAGGGGAGAGGCGGGGTGAGGGTGACCACCCCCTCCTTAATCCTCCCCCATCAAGGGGGAGGAAATTTCATGTGTTCATTGCATCAACATAACTGGTGATTGTTTCTAGTTCAGTCAAGTATTGTTCAAACGCTTCCAAGGCTTCTTCTTTTCTGGGCAGCACAGAAGTTCCTTTGCGTACAGCAATCAAATCCATAAAAATTTGAGAATTGAAATCAATATGTTTAACCAAACCTTCAACAACTTTTGCTGAATCGCGATCTGGTGTTTCTCCCAACATATGCAACACGCCACGAAACACAGTAACAAAAGCAGAAAAACTTTTAAGCATAGTTTCAGCAATTAATTTAGGTTGATCATAATTGCTGGCATAAAAACCGCGCAGATAAAGCAGCTTGCCTTTTAGCTCTGTTTCACACTGATGCCTTAAATTTGAAAAATCAACTTTAATATTTTCAAAAGGATCATGGCCGATCAAAACTTTGTGCCGATCTTTAATATCTAAAAATTCCAAAGGAAAAACATCTAAAGAACGCTCAATATGCTTAGGATCAAAAAACAAAGGCACTGGATTTCCTTTTTTAATCCATTTGCGAATAAGCTTGCCTGATTTAGCTAAATTAGCAGGAGCCGGGTCTTTGAGCACTACAATAGTGTTATAATCAGACAATTTTTTAGAAAAATCTGTGCTTGCAGCAGAACCATAAAGCACAACTGATTCCAAGTTGTCTTCAAATATCTTTTCCAACTCATGCGCAAATTCGTTTGGATTCATTTTACCTCCTAAAATAAATCCTAAATTCTAATATCTAAATTCTAAACAATATCTAAATCCAAATGATCAAAATTCGAAACAACGCGTTTTGAACATTTGAATTTTGGTCATTCGGATTTGTTTAGAGCTTAGGGTTTAGAAATTAGTATTTGTATTTACCAACTCCCACTAGCTCCCCCGCCCCCAGAGGACCCGCCACCAAAACCGCCAAAACCGCCGCCAAAACTTCCTCGACCGCCACCAAAACCGCCACGGCCGCTAAAAAGCAGCAAAAATAAAAACAAACGAGGATACCGAATAAAAAGAAAAACCATAGCTATCACCACTAAAATAGCGCCTACTGTATGCAATGGCCCCTTTTTTTCTGAAGCTTGAGCAAAGTCAATTGGCGCACTGCTTGCTGCTTTTTCTAAATCAAAATTTATACCCTGGCCCTGGGCAATTACTGCCACCAGAGTAGTTGCACCTTTGACAATACCTAAATTAAAATCTCCTTGGGCAAAATCTGGAACAATTTTTTCCCGAATAATGCGGCCAGCCATGGCATCATTAATAATCCCCTCCAAGCCATAGCCAACTTCAATCCGCAACTTTCGCTCATTAGGGGCAATCAGCAACAAGGCGCCACTATCTTCTCCTTTTTTGCCAATACCCCAAGCCTGATAAAGCTCTTCTGCATAATCTTCAATAGAGCGTTCATCTAAAGAGGTAACTGTGGCCACCACCACTTCGTTACCTGTTTGTTTTTGAAAAGAACTTAAGACCTGTTCTAAATAATTTTCTGAACTGACATCTAGAATATTTGCAAAATCATTGACATAACCAGAAGGGGCAGGCAGCTTGGCTTGCGATAAACTAATAAACGTGATTGAAATAATCGCAGTTAATACTAAAATTTTAAGACTGCGCAGCATTGGCGTAAGATATACGATCTAAGGAAGCACTGCAAGGAGAAGTAGATGTGTATAGCCCTACCTGCTAAAATAATAAAAATTAAAAATAACCAGGCCTGGGTAGAACCTTTTTCTGGAAACCTTAAGGAAATTGATTGCAGTCTATATCCAGAAGCTAAGCCTGGCGACTATTTTTTGGCTTATGGCGGTCGCGCCTTAAAAATTCTCAAGGACAATGAAGCCGAAGAGATGCTTAAGCTTTTGCACGAAGTGCAGAAACGTACTCAGTTTTTTGAAATTATAAAAAAAGGAAAGTTAAATACCGCAGATGTGCGTTATTTACTGAACTTGGAGGATCCCCAAGATTTATATCTTTTATATTCTGAGGCAGATCGCCTGCGTGAAGTTTTTCTGAAAAAAAGCGTGTGCGTGCATGGAGTAATTGAATTTTCAAACTATTGCGAATCAAATTGCGCCTACTGCGGTTTAGCTTGCAGCAATCAAACCTTGCCGCGCTATCGTATGTCTGCCCAAGAGATAATTGAAACTGCTTGCGATGCAGTAGCGCGCCTGGGTTTTAAGATGATAGTTTTGCAATCTGGCGAAGATTATTATTATGATGATCAAACAATCATTGAAATTATTAAGGGGATTAAAAAAGGCAAACCTGTCTTGATTTTTTTAAGCATTGGCGAGCGAGGTTTTGAAGCTTATCAAAAATTTCGTAAGGCTGGGGCTAAAGGTATTTTGTTTCGGTTTGAGACTTCTGACCATAAACTCTATAAAAAATTACATCCAGATTCAGAGCTTGAAACCCGCTTAGAACATATCAAATTTATGAAAGAATTGGGCTATTTAGTTGCTTCCGGACCATTGGTTGGCCTGCCTGGCCAAAACCAGGAAAGTATTATTAATGATATCTTGCTGATGCGCGATCTTAAAGTTGATATGGCCTCAATCGGCACTTTTGTGCCGCATCACCAAACTGCTTTGGGCCAAGCTGAGCCTGGGTCACAAGAGTTAACTAAAAAAGTAATTGCAGCCACGCGCCTCACTTTATCGCCAAACTTGCGTATTCCTATTGCCACTTCTTTGGAAACTGTAAGTCAGGGTGCAGCTCGTTCTGAGATTTTGCAATCTGGCGGCAATTCTTTAATGCTAAATTTAACGCCGAATGAATATCGTAGGCACTATTCCATTTATCCAGAGCGGTTTGGCGAAAAAGAAACAGTGGAAGATTTGGTTAATGAATCTAAAAGATTGGTTTCAGGTTTAGGCAGAAGAGTCTGCCGGGGCTGGGGTGCAAAACTTAAGGTACAAGAAAACTCTGACGAGTTTTTGCCACTATGTAATTGAAAGGTGAAACTATTCAATAATTGGTCTGCCGGATTATTTTATAGTTCTTTCTTCACTTTTCGAATTACCTTTTCAATAAAGGCTAAATATTCCTGGGCTTCTTTATCTGATATAAAAATCCCTTCCCCATAAAAATCATCATTTATCTTCATCCTCATTGCATTGCCCATTATAAAAACAGTTTCGTCTTTTAAAATATCTGACATTGTTTCTAAAATTTTAATATGATGGCCGGGAATACTTCTAACCTTTGCCGAAGCTTTAGCAGCAATAAGTGCAATACCTGCTTTTATAAGTGAACTATAAGAGTAACTAAATTTCACTTCATTTCTGCTGTTTTCCTTAGCAATTTCAAGATCCCTATTAGCATTAGTAAAATATCGATTTACTTGTTCTTTAGTGAACTCAAATTTTCTAAAATATTTATCGTCAAGCTTTATCATGTTAAATTAAATTTATTTTTTTGCTTTGCTCTATATCTTTAATAAAAGGATCTTTTTGTTTTTTATTATATTCTTGAGGACTTAAACTTATAACATTTATCTCACGATCAAATTCGCGCTGAATCTTTGCTATCTCTTTTTGCAAATCTTCTATACTATGCTTGCCAACAACAAAAATATCTATGTCGCTAGCAGCATCTATTTCTCCTTTAGCATAAGAACCAAATATAAATGCTTTTTCTATGCCTTTCACTTTTTTTAAAATAGCCTCAAGCTTGGCTGCCAAACCAAATGAAGCCATAGTTATTTTCTTGTATTCATTATAAAGTGGAAAATTTTTATTCAAAAAATAAAGTTTGAGATTACCCTTTATTTCAGCATTAAAAAGCCCTTCCCTCTCAAATTCATTTAATTTTTTTGCTAAATTTCTTTTTTCTAAATCAAGACGACGAGAGATCTCATTTAAATACATTTTTTCTTCTTCATGCATAAAGAAAAAAGCCAATAATTTCTGAGTAATTTGTGATCTTAAGGATAGCATAATACATTGAAAAATGTGGTGTAATATATTACACTGATAAGTGTGTATTATTACACCGCAAATGTCAATAACAATTAAAATATCTCTCGTCCGTCTGGTTTTTTGGTTTTTGCTACCACAATAAGGAGGTTATCTATTGACTCATTCTTTCACAGGTGACATCTTATCCGACCATGGGACTTGTCTTATCTTGCTTAATACAAAAATAATAATAGGAGTTTTTTGTGTTATTTACTGGAGAAAGTGTAAACAGTTTATCTTATCATCAAGCCATTTTTTATTCTCAGGAGTTGCTGCGCAGTGATTTTGCTCGCGCCCTGCTAGGTGAAATGCGGGCAGAGCGCGCTGAAGATTTCTTTTATGAAATTGGAGTTCTTTCACGCGATTTAGGTGGTCTGATAAGTGAAGGTCGTGCTGGGGTTAATCGTTTTGATCATGTTGCTCCCAGAATTTATGAACGCATCGAGGTGAGTGGAAATAGATTTGCGTCTATATATGAAAAAGAGGAGACTGAAATAACAGATTATATCAGTCAGGAAACCAAACCAATCTATGAAATGATACAAGGCGTAGGTACAGCAGGGATATTTGTGTTGGCTGGTGTGTTGTCTATGGGAGGGTGTGCTGCAAACTTAACTGAATCAAGAATAGAGCGCTTAGGCTCAGGAAATAATGCACGTAGGACTGAGAGAATTGAAGATATCGTTAGGTTCATGGAATCAGATGCTTCCATGGAAGATAAAAGAAGAATGATGGATCGTTTTCTTGAGACTTTTACTGAGCAAACTACCACATATAATATTCAGAGAGATGACGCATTCAATCTTGCCATGGAGCTGGCACGTTCTAGTATGCCTGCAGAATTACAACAAAGAATGGTTGAGACTTTAGTAAATACTCTTCAAGATAGAGAAGCTTCATTTAGACCAGAAGCGGTTAGATGTATCGGAATTCTCATAGCCCGCTCGGATATTTCTACACAGTCAAAGGAGAGAATGATTGAGTCTCTTTTTACTGCTCTGCAAATTGAAAATTCGTATATTGAAGATAATATATTTCACGTGTTTTCAGAACTTATAAGATTGGATGAAATAGCAGATCCATTAAAAGAGAGAATGCTTGATGCCATGCTAATGGAATTTGATGATGATGCTAGTAATATTTCACATGCTTTGCGGGAGGATTTAGAAAATCTTATTTGTTCAGATATTTCTCCTGAACTAAAGGAACGTATTATTGAACCAATGTTCAATTATCTTGAAAGTAATGAATATGCAGAAAGCTTAAGCTATAATGTTGTGCCCATAGCAACTGCTTTGATTGAATCAAATATTTCTGTGGAACAAAAGGATGAGATGATTGATCGGTTATTGGCTGTAATAAACAATCGAGAATCAGAAGGTCATTGCCCAGCAGTTACACCAATTTTAGTTGCTCTTTTGCAATCCAATATAAGCATTGAACAAAAAAATAGAATAATTGATGAGGTGCTTAGCTCTTTAAGGAGAGGACAATCTCCTCAGATTCGAAGTCGTTCAGCATTAGCTTTAAGAGCTTTTGCATCTTCAGAGATTTCAATTGAGCTAAAGGTTCGAACGCTGGAGGGGTCAATTGGTGCGTTAAATACCGGGAATTTTAATGTTCAATATTGTGCTATTTCTGTTCTAGAAAGTATGGTTGAATCCAACATCCCTTTGAATTTAAAGATCACGTTGGTACAACCGTTGCTTGATGCAATAGTAAGATCATTCGATACAGGTGTTCGAGGGCTTCTAGATATTCCCTTTTATATTGCAGACAGACTGATAAGCAGAATTGAGTACACAGATATTCATTTTGCTGCGATTAACGTATTAAGCTCTTTGGTTCCATTGGGAATTCCAGTTGAGCTAAGGGAAGCAATGATTGAACCACTGGTCAGAGTGCTGGGCAATGGAAACGAAGCTTCTCAAAGCAGTGCAGCTGAACTTTTGAGAACTCTTGCAGGCTCTGGTATTTCTAATCAGGCAAGGGAAAGAATTGAGAGTGCTTTAATATTAGAGGTTGGCGCTTTATAATTAGGAGTTTTACGTGACTCAACTGCATTTGAATTCAAAATTGTTAACAAGACAGCCGCTGGAATGAAAAAAGAACACATTATTTTTTTTATTTATCACGATTCCCTCCTTATAAATATTTGATTTTTTTTACTAGTATTATAAATGGTTATCAAGGGGGGAAACGTCCCCTTATTTTGTATGAATAATCAAAAAATCGAAAATTTAGTTAATGCCAAGCACACGCCTGATCAGGCTGATGTGGCCAGCATCATTAAAAAAAGTCTGCAGAAAAAAGGGCTATCTATAGAAAAACCTATCAGACGGAGCAAAAATTACGCAATTGTTTCAGTATGTTACGCTAGTGTAGCGTTTTTTTAGGCATATACTATTTTGCTCCGTCTGACGATCTTTGGAAAGGTGAAACTATTCAATAAGGCTCCGTCACAATCACACCCTTTTTATAATCAATTGTAACTTTGAATAGTTTAAAAAAATCCAATCCAACTAAGGCATCTACTCCCCAATCTTTCGCAAAGCGCGAAACATAGACTTCTAAATTGGAAATCTGGCGAGAACAAATTTCAACATTGGGAAGAATGATTTTTGAGTATTTCTGAGTTGGCAGACTGCCTTGAATATTTACGTCTTCTTTTTGTCTCAGAGTGAAACCTGCGAAACAAAGCGCTTTATCGGAGAATTCTGTTTGGGGAGCGCCTGTATCAAGAATGGCATCAAACTCGCGGCATTTACCATCGAAAGTTGTAATAAAGACGGGGAGGAAAATATAACGTTCCTTAGTTTTAAACGTGGTCGTGATTTGCATGAGCTCTCCACCCGCCAGGAAATGTACTCTCACCAGTATATTTAAACGCTGAATCCTTATCTACTGCCGGCAGACGATAGACCTCATCTTTGTCCTTTGAATGCCTTTCAACAATACCTGAAATCATATGTCCTGATGCATCTTTGTCATAATCCACTATCAACAACCATTCATTAGGATAAGTTTTTTTCATCTCTTCCCAAGTCAATCTTTGGCCCATAAAACCTCCATTTCCTCAAGACTAAAATATATTAGCCCCCTGCTCGTTCACTTTTCAAGCAAATTGTTGCAATTTTAAAGTACTTAGAAGAAAAGGAAGATCATGACAAACATCATAATAAAAAATCTTAAAAATTCAGAAGAGAAGCGTACTTTTTTGGACGGAAGCAAACGGGCAATGGTAGTTTTGAAAACAGCAGCTATTGGTCAAGGGGAATACTTGCCTGGTTGGAAGTGGTCGAAACATGTTGGCGCCCAGACCGGCAAAGCTTCTGAGGCCCACATTGGATATATCATTTCAGGCCAAATGATTGTTCAGAGCCCTGATGGCAAACAAGCAACAGTAGGCCCTGGAGATGGTTTTGAGCTGGGACCAGAACATGATGCCTGGGTTATCGGTAATGAGCCGTGCATTGCCCTTGATTTCTATCACTTGGGCTAGTTTTTTCAGCTTCCTTATTTTGTATATGAATAATAAAAAAATCGAAAATTTAGTTAATGCCAAGCGCACGCCTGATCAGGCTGATGTGGCCATCATCATTAAAAAAAGTCTGCAGAAAAAAGGTTTGTCCCTGGAAGAAGCTGCCGCTTTGATAAATGTAACTGATCCGGAATTAATCCAGGAAATCTTTCAGGCCGCTGCCCAGATTAAAAAAGAGATTTATGGTGATCGCCTGGTTTTATTTGCCCCGCTTTATATTTCAAATTTTTGCCAAAACAACTGCGCTTATTGCAATTATCGAGCTGACAATCAAGAAATAGTGCGCCGCAGTTTGACCAAGAAGCAAATCCAAAAAGAAACAGAATGCCTGCTCAAAATGGGGCATAAACGTTTGCTATTAGAATTTGGTGAAGACCTTGATAATTTTTCTGTAGATCAAATTTGCCATGCTATTGAAACTATCTATGCTACAGAAACTTCTCAAGGTAATATCAGAAGAATTAACGTTAATATTGCTGCCACTACTTTAGAAAATTATAAAAAATTAAAGACAGCTAATATCGGCACGTATCAACTCTTCCAAGAAACCTTTCATCAGCCAACCTATGAAAAACTGCATAAGGGCCCTAAAGCAGATTTTCAAAGGCAATTATCTGCTCATAAGCTGGCGTTTGCCGCTGGCCTAGATGATTTAGGCATTGGTGTTTTATTTGGTCTTTATGACTGGCGCTTTGAAGTGCTAGCTTTGCTTGAATATGCCAAGTGGATGGATCAAGAATTAGGTGTTGGTCCACACACTATTTCTGTGCCTCGTTTTCAAAAAGCTCCTCACGTTTCTTTTAAACCAACTTACTCTGTTTCTGATCAAGATTTTTTGAAGATCATTGCTATCTTGCGAATGGCTGTCCCTTATACGGGAATGATTTTATCTACACGAGAATCAATTAAGATGCGAAGCCAGGCCTTTAAGCTAGGTATTTCTCAAGCCAGTGCTGCTTCAATAACTACTCCGGGCGGATATGCACAAGCAAAAGCTAAAAAAATAGATTCTGGACAATTTAAAATTCAAGATCAGCGTTCTTTAGAACAAGTAATTCAAGCAGCTATTAGTGACGGCTTAATTCCCAGTTTTTGCACTGCTTGTTACCGCAGTAAGCGCACTGGTGAAAACTTTATGGAGTTGGCTAGACACGGACAGATCCATGAATATTGTTTGCCCAATGCGCTCTTAACTTTTGCCGAATATTTAGAAGATAGCGCTCTGCAAGATTTACAGACCAAGGGCTGGCAGCTTATTCAAAAACAACTGTCTTTGATCTCTAATGATAAACTTAGAAGTAAAACTCACACTCGCTTGGCTGAACTCAAACAAGGCAAGCGCGATTTATTTTTTTAATCCCCTTCAATAGAAACCAGCTCCATTTCATTGCCAGAAACTAATGCAACTTCCATAGCTAAACATTCCTGGCATTTGGGTGGGATATAAAGGGCTGGGGCATGGGAAACTTCGTGGGCAAAACTAGCATCATTAAAACGTTCATCAACAAATTCTTTTTGGCACTTTTCGCAGCGCAATTTTACAGGCACTGCCTCAATTTCAAATTTTAAATCTTTTAACTCTTTTTTATTGCCAAAACTGGCTAGGGCGCTTTCCAGATGCTCTTTTTCAAAACCAAGCATTCTGCCAATTCTTAGTTTAGCTAAACGCAAGTGAGCTATGCCCTGATCTTGCGCGCATAGCTCAATAGTCTCCAGTATTTTTTTGGCAATGGTTATTTCGTGCATAAAATTAAATTGTGTTTAAATACGCGTAGATAAAAACCGCAATTAAACCTAGCCAGGCGATTAGGCCGACCAGGAGCGGCTTACTTATAGTATTAATGATGTCTTTCATATCCACAGTCAAACCAATGGAGACCATGGCCATGGTCCAAACCAAAGAACCTAACATAGAAACCGGATAAACATAAGGAGCTAGGCCTGAAACAAAGGCAAACAACAAACCACAACCCACAAAACCCCATAAATACCAGGGAATGCGCACCTTAAAATTTGGCGCACCAGCTGAAGATTCTTTTAGAGAAGGCAGGTGATATAGAGCGCCAACTACTAACAATAGAGGAATAATGGTTACTGTACGCGCTACTTTAATAGTCATGGCCATGGTTAAGCAATCTCTACCAACGTGAGAAGCAGCAGCTTTTACCAAACCTGTTTGCTGCAAAGTGGTGGCAAACATGCGCGCTTGTGCAGCTACATCCATACCAAAAATTTCTGCTAAATACGGAAGAAACAATAAACCAAACAAGCCCCAAATCGTAATCACTAAAACTGCGCTGGCTGTATTACGATTATCCCCTTCCACAGCTGGCCGGGCAATCATAATGGCTGAAGCACCGCAAATAGCTGTGCCAACAGCTAATAATAAAGAAGTCGCACTGGACAATTTAAACCAGCGCCCCAAACTTTGGCAGATCCAAACTACCACAATTAAACCCACCAATATTTGCAACCAAATCAAAGGTGAAACTACTTCCAAATTAAATCTTAAATTAGCGCCATAAAGAATAATACCTGGCGGAATTAAAATAGTAGGCGCCCAATTCAAGCCTGGCGAAAATTTTTGTCGCTCGCCAATGATGGTTCGCAAAACCATGCCGCAAACAATTCCTACCACTAAAGGATCCAACCAATTGGCTGACAAGGCAACCAACCAAACCACTATTCCCAAAAGCAAGGCCAGCAAAAAACCAGGACCATATAATTTTATTTTTTCCAACTTCATAAGTGCTTGATCTTAGCTGTTTTATTAAGTAAGAGCAACTCTGTAATAAGGGAGAAATAATATGAAAAAAATATTTTTAAGCTTGGTTAGTGTTACCTGCTTAATCGTTAACATCAGTGGTTGTTCCAAAACAAATGAGACCAAAGAGCTCACCATTTTTCATGCTGGCAGCCTGGCTAAACCTTTTGAAGATTTAAGCGCAGCTTTTGAAAAAAAGCATCCAGGGGTAAAGACTTTGCGTGAAGCTTCTGGCAGCGTTACTGCAGCCCGCAAAATTAGCGATCTGCATAAGCCCGCAGATATTATTGGCTCTGCTGATTATTTGGTAATTCAAAACCTACTCATGCCAAACCACACAGATTTTCTTTATAAATTTGCCACTAATGAGATGGCAATCATGTATAGCCCGCACAGCAAGTATGCTAAGGAATTAACTGCGCAAAACTGGACTGATATTCTGCTTCAAGAAGGTGTAAAAATCGGACGCAGCGATCCTAACACAGATCCCTGCGGGTATCGCACCTTGATCACCTGGCAATTGGCAGAAAAGTTTTATGCTAAGCCAGGATTATATGAACAGCTTTTAGCCAAAACCCCTCCCCAATTTATCCGACCTAAAGAAACAGATCTATTAGCTTTGCTGGAAACCGGCGATTTAGATTATATTTTTATTTATCGTTCAGTGGCTGAGCAACATAATGGTAAATTCCTTTTGCTTCCTGAGCAAATTAATTTAAAATCCAGCCAATACGCAGATTTCTATAAACAAGCCAGTGTGCAAATTGCTGGCGAAAAACCAGGCGAGACCATCACCCAAGTTGGCGAACCCATGGTTTATGGAATTGCAGCACTAAAAAATTCCAAAAATTATGATTTGGCTTTGGAATTTATAAATTTTGTAATTGGTCCTGAAGGACAAAAGATCATGGCCCAAAACGGTCAGCCGCCAATTGTACCAGCAGAGAAAGTTGAAAACTCTGTTTTGTCATTGCAATGACACACGAGGATACATGCTCACCAAAACAGTAAAAATTACTCGCCTGGAAAATAATGCACGAGAAGAAAAACAGGATATTATAGTTAGCGAAGTACCTATTCAAATTATTCTTAATGGCACAGAACTGGCCACCATTTTGGCCAGCCCAGATCAGCTAAAAGAATTAGGCTTGGGTTTTTTGTTTACCGAAGGTTTTATTGATAGCCTGTCTGAAATTGAAAAATTTGAGCAAAAACAAAACAGTCTATATTTCACCATTGCTGCAGATAAGTTTAGCCAAAAAGAAAAAATTCAAAAATATATTACTTCTGGGTGCGGTCGAGGCGCTTCTTTTGCTATTGCCTTAAAATCCTTGAAGCAGAAAAAAAACAGCAGATCAGCAAAAACTTCCATCTCAGCTGATCAAATCTCAGAATTAATGAAAGAGTTTCAAAAAAAATCCGAAGTATTCTTAACTACTGGCGGCGTGCATAGTGCTGCCTTGACTTCTGCTAAAGAAATTTTGTTTTTTACTGAAGATATTGGCCGTCACAATGCAGTTGATCGGGCCATTGGCCTGGCTTTGACCAACCAAGTTAAACTAACTGATAAATTTCTTCTCACTTCTGGACGCATCTCATCTGAAATTGTGCGCAAAGTTGCTGAGGCAGATATTCCGGTTCTAATTTCCCGTTCTGCGCCCACTGATCGCGCCCTAGAGTTTGCCCAAGAATTGCAAGTTACCACAATTGGTTTTGCTCGTGGCCAAAAAATGAACATTTATACGCATCCTGAAAGAATAAAATGAAAAAAGAAATTTTTAAACACATCCATCCTGGCGATCGAATCTTTATTGGCACTGCTTGCGGCGAACCCCAATACTTGGTACAGTCTTTGATTGAATACGTGGAATCCAATCCCAAAGCTTTTTTTGATACTGAAGTTTATCATGTTTGGACCTTGGGCGTGGCGCCTTATGCCCAATCCAAGTTTAAGGCCAATTTCCGTCACAACTCTTTTTTCATTGGCGATAATACGCGTAGCGCTGTTAATGAAGGTTTGGCAGACTACACCCCAATTTTTCTATCAGAAGTCCCTTATTTATTTGCAACTGGCCGCTTGCCGGTTGATGTAGCCTTGATTCAAGTCAGTCCGCCAGATAAATATGGTTTTGTAAGCTTGGGTATAAGCGTGGATATTGTTAAAGCTGCAGTGGACAATGCCAAATTAATTATTGCCCAAGTTAATAAAAACATGCCGCGCGTACATGGTGATGGATTTATAAATATTAAAAACATACATTTTGTGGTTGAACATGATGAAGATCTTTTGGAATACAAAACCCAACCGCCTGGGGGAATTGCCCAAAAAATCGGCAAACATGTTTCTCAAATAATTGAAAACGGCGACACCATTCAAGTCGGCTATGGCAGCATTCCTAACGCGATTTTAGCTGAGCTTGGCTCTAAAAAACATTTAGGCATTCATACCGAGCTCATCAGCGATGGCATTGTGAATCTAATCAAAAAAGGTGTGGTGGATAATTCCAGAAAAAATATTGATAAAGGAAAGACCATTGCCTCTTTTTGTATGGGCCATAAATCCACTTATGAATTTATTCATGACAACCCTGGAATTGAATTTCGTTCGGTTAAATATACCAACAACCCGCTAATTATTGCTCAACATGAAAATATCGTGGCTATAAACAGCGCCTTGGAAATTGACCTTACCGGCCAGGCCACTGCTGAATCTTTGGGCAAGACTTTTTACAGCGGCATTGGCGGCCAGGCAGATTTTATGCGCGGCGCAGTTTTGTCCAAGCATGGCAAAACTATTTTAGCTATTCAATCTACTGCTGAAGACGAGCAAACTTCCAGAATTGCTCCTTTCTTAAAAGAAGGGGCCGGCGTCACCTTAATTAGAGGCGATATTCATTATGTGGTTACTGAATACGGCATTGCCTATTTGCACGGTAAAAACATCAGGGAACGCGCCATGTCCCTAATAGCCATTGCCCATCCCAAATTTCGCCCCCAATTAATGGAAGAGGCAAAAAAGCTAAACCTAATTTATAAAGACCAGGCTTTTATTCCCGGCAAAAGGGGTGAATATCCAGAACATCTGGAAACCTTGCGCACCACCAATCAGGGTGTGTCCATCCACTTTCGGCCGGTTAAAATCAGCGATGAGCCCTTGCTAAAAGATTTGTTTTATTCCTTAACCGAAGAAAGCATGTATCGCCGCTTTATCTCCAAACGCCGAGATATGCCACATGAACGTCTGCAAGATTTTGTGATTATTGACTATACCAAACAAATGGTGATTTTAGCTATAGCTAAACATGAAGATCAAGAAACAGTGTTAGGTATTGGCGAATATAACATTCAAGAAGAAACTCATAGCGCAGAGGTTGCATTTGCTGTACAAGACAAATATCAAGGAAAAGGCATTGGCACTGAACTCTTAAATTACTTAATTTTGCTGGCCAAGAAACAAGGCTTGCTCGGTTTTACCGCAGAAGTCCTAATCGAAAACAAAACCATGCTGCATCTTTTTGAAAAAGCAGGTTTTGATATTGAAAAAAGAATGAGCGAAGGCGTTTTTGAATTGAAATTGGCATTCAAATGAAAAAACAAAAAGATCTAACATCACTTTTTGAACCGCGCGGCGTGGCTATTATCGGCGCTTCCCACGATCCGGAAAAAATCGGTTATCAGATTGTGGATAATATAGTTAAAGGCGGCTTTGAAGGCGGAATTTATCCGGTTAACCTCAAAGGGGGCAAGGTTGCTGGAATTCCAGCCTATACTTCCATTCACGATGTAATTCACGACATTGACATTGCTATTTTAGCCATTCCTGCCGTGCATGTCTTAGATAGTGTAAAAATTTGCACCAAAAAGAACATAAGCAATGTCGTAATTATTACCTCTGGTTTTTCAGAAATCGGCAATATTGCTGAAGAAAGAAAAATTGTGGAAATTGCCAAAGCTGCAAACATGCGCGTGCTGGGCCCCAACATTTTCGGACTTTATTCCTCTAAGGTAAAATTAAATGCCACTTTTGGCCCGCCAGATATCAGGCCTGGCCATGTTTCCATTATTACTCAAAGCGGCGCTATTGGTGTAGCCATGATCGGCAAGACCAAAGTGGAAAATATCGGCCTGGCTAACATAATTTCTGTGGGCAATAAATCTGATATCGATGAAGTTGATCTTTTGGAATATTTGATTGCAGATGTTAATACGCGCGCTATTTTAATGTATTTAGAAGGAGTTAGAGGCGGCCGCAAACTGGTGGATATCCTAAAAAGTGCGGCGCTTAAAAAACCAGTGGTGGTGATTAAAGCTGGCCGCTCCGCTCGGGGCGCTTCTGCTGCAGCTTCACACACTGGCTCGCTGGCTGGCACTGACGAGGTGTTTGACGATATTGTCAAGCAATGCGGAGTGATTAGGGCAGAAACAATTGACGAAGCCTTGCGGCTTTGCCGTTTTCTGGCTGGCACCCAAACTCCGGATGGCCAAAACACGGTCATTATCACCAATGGCGGTGGCGTGGGCGTGATGGCTGCTGATGCTTGCGAAAAATTTGGCCTTCAGCTTTATGACGACCAGGTAGATCTGGAAAAAACTTTCGAAAAAACTGTGCCCAAATTTGGTTCGTTTAAAAATCCGGTGGATATTACTGGCAGCGGTTCAGCCAAGACCTATGACCAGGCTTTAACTGCTGCCCTAAAAAACAGCAATATCAATTCAGTTATTTGTTTGGGTTGCGAAACCGCCAGTTTTGACGCCAAGAAATTCGCTGACACCATTGCCAAACAATATAAGGCTTATGAAAACAATAAGCCCATAACTTTTTCTTTGTTTGGCGGAGAGCAAATTGAGCTGGAAATTATGGAATTGCGCAAATCTGGCTTGCCTATTTATCATGATGTTTATGATGCGGTGTCTTGTTTGGGCGCGCTAAATTCTTTTCATCAAAACAAACTTTTGGCTCAAGACTTACCCATTGAAGTAGAGATCAACAAAGGCGAGATTCAAAATATCATCAACTCGGCCAAGAGCCATAAGCGCAGCTTTCTACTAGCTTATGAAGCCAAAAGAATCATGGAGTTAATTGAAGTCTCCACTCCAGTTAGCGCTATTGCCAGAAATTTAAGGCAGGCAGTGGAAACAGCGGGAAAGATTGGCTTTCCAGTGGCCATGAAAGTTGTTTCCAAAGATATTATTCATAAAAGCGATGCTGGCGGCCTGGCCCTGGATCTGGAAAACAAACAAGAAATTTTAGAAGCCTATGAATCTATTTTGCATAACTGCAAAAAATTTGTGCCGCACGCGCATATTGAAGGCGTGGAAATTGCGGAAATGATCAAGCCTGGTTTGGAAACAATTGTGGGCGCCAGGCGCGACCCAAGCTTTGGCCCCATTGTCATGTTTGGCATGGGCGGAATTTACGTGGAAGTGATGAAAGACGTGGCTTTTAGGGCCTTTCCTTTAAGTCGCGCGGAAATCATGAAAATGATCAGCGAGCTCAGATTTTATCCCATGCTCTTGGGCGTGCGCGGCGAGAGCGAAAAAGATTTGGAAACTATCATTAGCACCATTATTAAAGTTGGCGCTATTATCACTTGCTGCCCGGAAATTGCTGATATTGAGATCAATCCTTTAGTAGTTTATGACAAAGGCGAAGGCGCCAAAGCAGTGGATGTTAGAATTTTACTTTCAACTTCGCAGGAGACAGTATGAAAAAAATAATTATTGCTTCCCCTCATCAAAACGCTGGCAAAACCAGCCTGATCGTTGGTTTGGCCAAGGCCTTAAATCAAAAAGTGGGTTATTTAAAACCATTGGGCGACCGCTTGTTGTATCAAAAAAAGCGGCAATGGGATTATGACAGCGCAACCATGACCAATCTAGTGGGCATTCAGGAAAACCCAGAAGATATCACCATTGGTTTTGAACACAGCAAGCTGCGTTTTATGTATGATGAAAAAGAAATCAGAAATAAACTCAGCCAAACTTTGGCGGCAATTGACAACCGAGATATTGTTTTTATTGAATCTGGAAAAAATTTATCCTGCGGTATGTCTGTGCATTTAGATCCAGTTTCTTTGGCGAGCTTCACTACCGGCAAATTGATTGTGGTCATTAGCGGAACTGATGATGAAATTTATGATGATGTTTGTTTTCTAAAAAAATATCTGGAAAACACTAATGTTGATTTTGGCGGAGTGATTATCAACAAGATCAGGGACAAAAAAGAATTTGAACACGTGCATCTGGGAAATATTAAAGAAATTGGTTTAAAGATTTTAGGCGTAATGCCTTATGCACCTGAACTTACGCATCGTCATGTTGCTTACCTGGCTGATAAAATGTTTGCCAAGGTAATAGCTGGCGAGGAAAATTTAACTCGTTTGGTAAAAACTGTGGTCGTGGGCGCCATGTCTGCTAATTCAGTTATCAGCCTGCCGATTTTCAGGGCTGAAGATAAGTTGGTGATCACTAGCGGAGATCGCAGCGATATGATTGTAGCTGCCTTAGAGACCAACAGCGCTGCCATTATTTTAACCAACAATATCTTGCCTCCGGCTAACATCATTTCCAAAGCCACAGAACTGGGTATTCCTTTGCTTTTGGTGCGCTATGATACTTTTGAAGCTGCCAAGCAAGTGGATGACCTGGAACCCCTGCTCACCAAAGACGATGCGCCCAAGGCAGAGTTGCTCGGCAAACTGGCCACTGAACACATTAATATAGAGGCTATACTTGGTTAGTTAGCAACCCTTTCAACAAAAACCAGTTGCGGAATTCATGTAATAGCTAGCTTTTTGTAATATTTTGTCTGTAAATGTTGGTGTGCTAGTAGCGTAGGGCAGGTTTTCGAACCGGACTGGCATCATCCAAACTGCTAATAGTTTCGTAATAGCCTGAGGGAGGTGAGAAAATCTGGCCGAAAGCTACTAGCACACCAATACTTCCTGATATCATCTTACCAAAAGCTAGCTATTATATGATGGAGCAATTTATTTGACTTGTAACGCTCAAGTTGGCATATAAGCGACCGTTTTAAAAAATTTTCAATTTTTTCAATTTTTTCAGCAACTTTGATAAAAAATTGCCGATAATTAAGATATGAACCGCATATTAGCCATCTTAAACCAATATTTATCTGTTACAAATGAAGCCTCAACCCAGCCTCCACCTCCTACTGGGCAAGAAGACGCCAATAGTAGTAGCCAATTTATTAATATAGACTCCTGGCTGGAACAGGACAGGGGTTTGGATATTGTGTTCTTGGCTGCGGCAACCCGTACCCCGGCTTTGTCGCGAGCTGAGATTAATCTGCTCTTGTCTACTGCCTCCTGGGCCACACAAGAAGCAACAATATTAGCCAGAGATACTGAAATTTTGGCTAAAGAGCTACTAGAAAACCCTGATGAAACATCTACCTTGAGAATGGCACAAAATTTAGGAACAATTAGAAATCATCAAGTAATAATCATATCTTTAAATGCAAGAGTATCTGAGATTTTAAAGACCCTAAGAAGAGAAATTAGTGAACTGAATAGACCACAAACCAGGTCTCATTGCAGAACTTGTGGACAAAACCCCTTGTTGGGTGATCGCGCTTATCTTAATGGTGTTTTAGGACAAGTCCGCCGAGCAGGTGACGGAATGAGAGCAGGAGTTAATGGATTTGGAAACACTGTCAGAGAATTAATAAAAGATGGTTTTAGTCTAGATGACGATGATGACCACAATCCACCGCCTGCTATTGGCTCCAGTGGCAGATCTGCAGGTGGAAGCTTAGCCCCGCGCGGTTCAGGTGGGTCTAACTTTCTGGCCAGAACCAATTTTAGAATGCCCTATTTAGGCCACGGTATAGCCAGATTTGGCGGCGGAGCAGTTAATTTTGGCCGCAACTGTCTGGGCTATATTTTCGCAGCTGAAGCCTTGGCCCTGGCTTATACTAGATTTGTGGCCTGGCCTTATGTTTCTGCTTATACTAGCCAAGTTGCCCTTCCTTGGATAACTAACACTGCTTCAGCCCTACAAGGTGGTTTAGGATTAATTCAAGCAATTGGTTATAGCAGAGCAACTATCAGCGTTCCAATTCCAATTTTTGGTGGTCTCATACACGCTATTCTGGAAGATAGGCAGAACGAATTACCTAGCGCCTAAAAATCCCTAAAATCACGCAACTTTTTCCTAAACCAGCCGACAACCTATGTAAACATTAGGAAATTGAGGCTATGGGAAAAATTTCACCAATAATGGGTTTATCATCAGCTGCCAGACTTGATCAAACCACTGCAGATTTTCATAGTTTTATTGATGAAAAAGCTAATGGTTTGCGCGAAAGAGATAATCCTCAGATCATAGGTCGTTTAAACAATATAATAAGTGGTTCTAATCCAATCCGAGAAAGACCAAGCTCTATTATTAACCAACTTGAAGCTAATACAGTAGCAGCTGAATCAACATACAATGAAGCACGAGAGAGGATTCAACAATTTAGAAGACAGAATCGAAGCCAAATCCAAGCAGCAGAAGCTGAATATAATGAAGCATTAACCCGGGCCAGGAGAAATGCGCATAGTGGCCGCGGACAAAGCTTTGTACCACGCCCTCCAATCCTTGATCATTTAGATCGCGCAGAATTTAATGTTAGCCGATTAGGTAGATTAGCCAGATCAATGAGAACTAATTTTGAGCGACTAGGAGAAGCTCTGCAAAGTATTCTTGATGACGATGATAATGGTCCAAATTCTTCTGGCACTAGTGGTGGCAGAGAAGGAAATATTCAAGGCAGTAGCGGAGTTAACGGTCATGGAGTTAGTTTTATGACCAGACTTAGAAACCTCAACCCTAATGGCGCTGTCAGCTATTTCAGATCTAGATCAATAAATTTTGGTAGGGGTGTGGTTAATTATTTCTTTACTGCTGAGGCTTTAGCCTTGGCTTATGCCAGAACAGTAGCTTGGCCTTGGTTGCAAGCCAACGCCAGTGTCTATGGACCTAGAATTATATCCTCTGCCACTAATGCCGCTAGAGTTGCTGGTACTATGCTGGAAAGTGGTTTAGGTATGGCCCAAGGATTTGTGCGAGGAGCAGCTACAGTTAGTTTCCCTGTGATAATTCCTGGCGCCCTTATTGACGCAATATTAAATGAAAATCAAAATGATCCTTACGGACCTATTGCTTAAATTAACTCAATACCTTTACCAGAAACTAGTTCCCCAAAACATTTAGTAGCGCTTTCAGAAAGCCCTGCTTCTCTTACCACCTTTTTATATTCTTCTGCAGTTTCAGCAGCAACTGCAACCAACAGTCCACCGCTGGTTTGCGGATCAGCCAGAATTTTTTGATTAGCTTCAGTTAAGCCGGTGATCTGCTGGCCATAACTTCTGACATTGCGAAAAGTTCCACCAGGGCAGCAATCTTTGTCTAAATAAAACTCAACTTCTTCTAAAACCGGCACATGCGCAACTCTTAAGATAGCTTTTAAGTTGCTGCCTTGCGCCATTTCCAAAGCATGACCAAGCAGACCAAACCCAGTAACATCAGTAATTGCATGCACTCCTTTAATCTTTGCTAAATTCTCACCTATTTTATTAAGAGTTGTCATAACTTGAGTTGCCTTGCCTTGATCTTCTTCTCTTAACTTTCCATGTTTTTCTGCACTAGTTAAAATGCCAACGCCCAAAGGTTTAGTTAAGAAAAGCAAATCACCAGGCTTGCCAGTATTATTTCTTTTTAAATTTTCTTTTTTAATCAAACCATTAACTGCTAAACCAAAAATTGGTTCTGGGCTATCAATACTATGTCCTCCAGCCAAAGGAATTTCTACTTTTTTACAAACATCTTGGGCGCCTCTAATTACTTCTTTTGCTACTTCTGGAGACAGTTTATCTAAAGGCCAACCTAAAATTGAAATCGCCAAACAAGGTGTGCCACCCATGGCATAAATATCACTAATTGCATTGGTGGCTGCAATTCGACCAAAATCATATGGATCATCTACAATGGGCATAAAAAAATCTGTGGTGCTGATTAAAGCCCTACCATCACCTAGGTCTAAAACCGCAGCATCATCTTTAGCTTCATTGCCCACTAAAAGATTGGGGAAATTGGCTGCACTGCAACCTTGTCCTAATATTTGTTCCAAAACATCTGGGGCAATCTTGCACCCACACCCAGCACCGTGGCTATACTTTGTTAAACGGATTTTTTCCTTTGATGACATAATGTTTCCCTTATCCCGTTTGTCATCCCCGCGAAAGCGGGGATCTCGATTTTAGATTCCCGCTTTCGCGGGAATGACAAAGCAAACAAGGATGACACCTTTAAGTATTGACGATTTTAGCCTCACCAGATATGTACATAATCCGATTTCAATTCAAGAAACAGGGGAAACCATGATTAGCCAAGAACTTCAAGCAAAAATTGAAAAAATTGCCAAAAAATATCCTAAGCGCGAATCTGCGCTTATGCCAGCCTTGATGCTGGTGCAAAAGGCAAATGACAACTATCTCTCTAATCAAGATATCACGGAAACTGCCCGCATCATTGGGGTTACTGACAGTCACGCCTTTGGCGTAGCCACTTACTACACCATGTATAATACTGAAAAGCGTGGCAAATACCATTTGCAGCTAGATACCAATATCCCTGGGTTTTTGACCGGGGCTTTTGATATCTTGGCTCATTTAGAGAAAAAATTGGGCATTAAAGCTGGCGGGACTACCAAAGACGGCCTGTTTACCCTTTCTATTGTTGAAGATTTAGGTTCTTGCGGCACCTGCCCGGTCATGCAAGTTAATGACACTTACTATGAAAACCTGACCATCAAAAAAGTTGATGAACTGCTTGATGCCTTAAAGCAAGGCAAAATGCCAGAGCCTGACACTTCTGCAAATTTTGCTTCTGAATGTAAGGTGCTGCTTAAAAATCGCGGCGTAAAAGATGCTCACAAACTTAAGACCTATCAGAAAAACGGCGGATATGAAGCCTTGGGCAAGGCTTTGCAAATGGAACCTGCTAAAGTTTGCGCTGAGGTTAAAGAATCTATGATCAGGGGCCGCGGAGGCGCTGGTTTTCCTGCTGGCGTAAAATGGGGTTTTCTACCTAAAAATGATTCTCGCCCAATTTATCTGGTTTGCAATGCTGATGAAGGCGAGCCTGGAACTTTCAAAGACCGGCAGATCATGCAATATGATCCGCATCTTTTAATTGAAGGCATGGCTATTTCTGCTTATGCTTTAGGTGCTCAAAAAGCATTCATTTATATTCGCGGCGAATTTACCTGGATCGCTGATATTTTGGACAATGCTATCTCCGAAGCCAAAAAAGCCCAACTCTTGGGCGAGCTAGATATTGTGGTGCACAGAGGAGCTGGCTCTTATGTTTGCGGCGAAGAAACTGCCCTGATTGAATCTATTGAAGGCAAGAGAGGCAATCCCAGAAACAAACCTCCTTTTCCAGCCAACATTGGTCTTTATAACTGCCCAACCATTGTCAACAATGTAGAAACTTTAGCTAGTGTTCCCTATATTATTGAAAACGGAGCTGAAGCATTCAAAAAATTTGGCTCTGCCAAAAATTCCGGGCCCAAACTTTATGGCGTTAGTGGCCACGTTAACAAGCCTGGGGTTTATGAATATCCCCTGGGCACCAAGCTGGAAACTATTTTAGAAGCAGCAGGCGGAGTTAAAGGTAATCTCAAAGCAGTAATTGTGGGCGGTTTATCTGTGCCAATCTTAACAGCTAGCGAAGCCAAAGGTTTAAAGATGGATTTTGATGGTTGCCTGGAAAAAGGCACCATGCTTGGTTCTGGCGGCATTATGATTATTAATGATACAGTTTCCATTCCCAAACTGGCTTTAAGAATCATTGAATTTTATGCCCATGAATCTTGCGGCCAATGTGTGCCTTGCCGGGAAGGAAGCTTTGCAGTTAAAACTATTTTGAAAAATATTGTGGCTGGCAAAGGAACCAAGGAAGATTTAAACCGCGTGGTTGCTATGTGCGAGACCATTAAAGGCTTAACCCTGTGTCCAACCGGCGATGCCTTTGCCATGCCAATTGAAGCTATGATTAAGAAGTTTAGGGGAGAGTTTGATAAGTTAATAAAATCAAATCCTAATATCTAAACTCTAAATTCTAAACAAATCCAAAACTCTAATGTTCAAAACAAGGGGTTTTGGTCATATGAATTTTGATATTGTTTAGGATTTAGAAATTAGGATTTAGAATTTCATTAGGAGGAATCATATGGCGTTTAAGATGTTTATTGACGCAAAAGAAGTTACGTTTGAAGGAAATAAGACGGTCTTACAAGTTGCTCGGGAAAATGGATTTTACATTCCTTCGCTTTGCTATCATGAAAAAATCGGGCCAGCCAGTAAGTGCCGGATTTGCGTGGTGGAAATTGAAGGCATGCGCGGTCTGCAAACTGCCTGCTCGGTAAATTCAGCAGAGGGGATGAAAGTCTCCACTGATTCGCCAGCCATTAAAGAAGCGCGCAAATTAGTAGTTAATCTGCTTTTGGCTAATGGCCAGCACAACTGTATGTCTTGCGAGGCTAACGGCGAGTGCGAACTGCAAGATGCTGCTTATCATTTAGGCATTGAAGTCCCTGCCTTCACCATTGACGCAACTGCTGATTATCCTAAAGATGAATCAAGCGAGATGATTGCGCGTTTTTCTGGAAAATGTATTCAGTGCGGCCGCTGCATTAAAGGCTGTAATGAAACAGTTACCAATGAAGTTCTAGATTTTGGTTATCGCGCAGATAAAACCAAAGTTATTTGCGACGATGATCTGCCCATGGGCGATTCTTCTTGTGTGCAATGCGGAGAATGTTCCCAGCTTTGCCCGGTTGGCGCAATCATCGACAAAAAAGCCATGGGCTTGGGCCGTCCCTGGGATCTAAAAAAAGTTGATACAGTTTGTACTTACTGCGGAGTTGGTTGCGTCCTAACTTTGCATGTTGATGAGCGCACCAACAAAATTGTTAAAATCAGCGGCCAGGAAAATGCAGCCACCAACCAAGGCATGCTCTGCGTTAAAGGCCGCTATGGTTATGAATTTGTAAATAGCAACGAGCGCTTAACTTCCCCTTTAATGAAAAACCCGGACGGTTCTTTTAGAAAAGTCAGCTGGGAAGATGCTCTAGATTTCATTGCCAAGAAATTTAAGGACATTAAAGAAAAGCACGGACCAAATGCTTTGGCAGGTTTGGCTTCAGCCAAAGTTACTAATGAAGAAAACTTTGTGTTTCAGAAATTTTTCCGCAAGGAGGTGGGCACAAACAATGTTGATCACTGTGCCCGGCTTTGACACTCTGCCACGGTGGCCGGTCTGGCTGCCTCTTTCGGTTCTGGCGCAATGACCAATGACATAGCAGGTATTAAAGATGCTGATGTAATCTTGGTTACTGGTTCAGACACAACTGCTGCGCACCCGGTTATTTCTGCGCGCATTAAACAAGCGGTAAAATACGGCAAATCCAAATTAATTGTCATTGATCCCAAGAAAATCAAACTTGCTGATTATGCCACAATTTATGCCCGCCAGCGCTGCGGCACTGACGTGGCTGTGCTCAATAGCATCATGCACGTTATTATCAAAAATAACTGGCATGATAAAAAGTTTGTGGATGAACGCTGCGAAGCCTTTGATGAACTAAAAAAAGAAATGGAAAATTATCCGCCGGAAAAAGTAGAAAAGATTTCTGGCATTCCTGCCAAAACTATTGAAGAAATTGCTGAGCTTTTTGGTAAAGCTGAAACTGCTTCAGTGTTTTATGCCATGGGCATTACCCAGCATACCACTGGCGTGGATAATGTCTGGTCCACGGCCAACTTGCAAATGCTTTGCGGCAATCTGGGCAAGAGCGGCGGCGGAGTTAATCCTTTGCGCGGCCAATCTAATGTGCAAGGTGCTTGCGATATGGGCGGTCTGCCTAATGTCTTTCCTGGTTATCAAAAAGTTGGGGATGAAAAAGTTCAGGAAAAATTTGAAAAAGCCTGGAATTGCAAACTAGATAACAAACCTGGAATAACTGTTACAGAAATGATCAGCGGTGCTGAAAAAGGAACAGTTAGGGCTGTTTATGTTATGGGTGAAAACCCCATGATTTCTGATCCAGATCTAACTCATGCCAGGGAAGCCTTGAAAAAATTAGAGCTCTTGGTTGTGCAAGATCTATTCATGACTGAAACAGCTGAACTGGCGCATGTGGTGTTGCCAGCAACCAGTTTTGCGGAAAAAGAAGGTCATTTTACGAATACTGAGCGCCGGGTGCAGCGCTTGCGCATAGCGTGTAAAGCTCCTGGTGAAGCAAAACATGACTGGGAAATTGTGCAAGATATTGCCAGAGCCATGGGAGCCAAAGATTGGAATTATAATTCAGCTAAGGATATTTCTGATGAAATCAATCAGCTAACTCCCCAATATGGCGGCATTATTTGGGAACGGGTTGGCGCCAATGGTTTGCAATGGCCTTGCCCAACTAAGGAACACCCTGGCACGCCATTTTTGCACAAGGGCCAGTTCCCTCGTGGCAAGGGTTTGATGAAGGCTATTCCTTTTAAAGAACCTGCTGAGCTTCCTGATAAAGAATATCCCTTTGTCTTAACCACTGGCCGCGTGTTGGATCATTTTCACACTGGCACCATGAGCAGAAAGACCCCTGGTCTAAATGCCATGTCTGGACCAATGGTCATGATGTCTGTTGAAGATGCAGAGGAAATTGGCATTGGCAATCAGGAAATTATCAAAGTAAAGAGCAGGCGCGGTGAAATTGAAGCACCAGCTTTTGTAACCAAACGCATGGGCAAGGGAACAATTTTTATTCCTTTCCATTACCGGGAAGCTGCAGCTAATGTGCTGACTAATCCTGTAGTGGACCCAGTGGCTAAAATTCCTGAATATAAGGCTTGTGCAGCTCAGGTGGAAAAACTTAGCGGCAAGAAAAACGAAAACGCCAAGCAAAACAGAAGAGTTAAATAGCTCGTCATTGCGAGCGAAGCGAAGCAATCCAGTAGGGGGTAACCATGGACAAGTTGGAACTCGAAAAAATCTTCAGTATTGCCATTAACCGCGAAATTGAATCACATGAATTTTATAAAGACGTGGCAGCTAAAGCCCAAAATCCAAATGTGAAAAAGGTATTTGAGGAATTAGCTTCAGAAGAAATGGGACATATGGAACTTTTAGAAAAATTCAAAGAAGATCCAACCAGATTAATGAGTTTCAAATCTGCGCCCCAAGATTTCAAAGTTGCTGAAGCAACTGACTTACCAAAACTTACTCTTGATATGCAACCAGCTGATGCCATTGCTTTAGCAATGAAAAAAGAACAGCAAGCAGTGGAATTTTATCGAGACTTAAGCAAACATTGCTCTTCACCAGAAACATGCAATATATTTGAAAATTTGGCGAATATGGAACTTACGCATAAGCAAAAGTTGGAAAAAGTATTTGTAGAAATTGGCTACCCTGAGGCCTTCTAAATTCGTACTTCGCTTGTCATTGCGGGCGTCAAGATTGTCATTGCGAGAAAAAAAAAGAAAAAAACAAGACGGACGAAAATAAAGCAGCATTGTCCAAAAATGCTACAATTTGTAATTCATTTACAATCCACCACATCTAACCTAATTTCCTTTTTTATCTTGCTTTTCAGTGCATTAGTTAATTGGCATTTTCATTACATATTATGGCATTGTTTTTGCTATTAGTCTTAAGCATGCCTTACCTCCCCAGATATTGCATTATAGATGACGAAGCCTACTTTCATGTCACTTGGCAGTGCCACAATAAAGACTGGTTACTTAAATGGG
>JBDRBB010000007.1:0-11251 GCA_043823065.1 Pseudomonadota bacterium
TACCTGAACCTTTTTCCTCAGCCAGATATCTGGTGATAGCGCTTGTTAGCGTGGTTTTGCCGTGATCTACGTGACCTATTGTGCCCACATTCAAATGCGGTTTCGTTCTTTCAAATTTCTCTTTTGACATATTCTTCCTCCCCGATTTTTTACGGTTTTTTAACTAGTTAACTCACTTCCTTACTCAAGTTGGCGGACCCTACTGCAAAACGAAAAGATCATCAAGAGGAAAATGCGAAAAAATGCATTTTTTTTCCTGCTAACGCCCCTCAACCTTTGCAACAACTTCATCTGCCACATTTTTGGGCACCAAACCATAGTGAGAAAAGCGCATGGTAAAGGTTGCCCGTCCTTGCGTAATAGAACGCAGGTCTGTAGCATAACCAAACATGCAAGCTAGCGGTACTACTGAACCTAAGATTTGCATGCCAGCCCGAACTTCTGTTTTGGAAATTTTACCCCTTCTGGAGTTAACATCATTAATAACTGCTCCGAAAAATTCTTCCGGGACCACCACCTCTAATGCCATCAAAGGTTCTAAAAGCACTATTCCACCTTTTCTAGCAGCATCTTTTAGACCGCGTGAAGCGGCAATTTTAAAAGCCAATTCTGAGGAATCTACCTCATGATAAGAACCATCCAAAAGTGTAACTTTAATATCAACCAGGGGATAACCAGCCAGAGGACCTGCACCCAGGGCTTCTTCTACGCCTTTTTTAACAGCTGGAATATATTCCCTGGGAATGACTCCCTGTTTAATGCCATCTACAAATTCAAATCCTTTACCAGGCGGTACAGGTTCTACTTTTAGAACTACATGCCCATACTGGCCATGGCCACCGCTTTGCTGCACAAATTTTGATTCTAATTCTACAGTTTTGGTCATGGTTTCACGATAGGCCACCTGGGGCTTGCCCACATTTGCTTGCACATTAAATTCACGCATCAAACGATCCACAATAATTTCTAAATGTAGTTCGCCCATACCGGAAATTACGGTCTGTCCTGTTTCTGAATCTACATTCATTTGCAAAGAAGGATCTTCTTGAGTTAGCTTTCTTAAAGAATTTCCCAAACGATCTTCATCTGCCTTGCTTTTTGGCTCAATGGCAATGGAGAGCACTGGTGCTGGAAATTCAATAGATTCCAAAACAATTGGTTTTTCTTCTAAACAAAGAGTGTCACCAGTTGTGGTAAATTTTAAACCAATACCAGCTGCAATGTCGCCAGCAGTAACTTCTTTAAGCTCTTCTCTTTTATTGGCATGCATCAGCAAAATTCTACTTAAGCGTTCTTTTTTTCCTTTAGCAGCATTATAGATTCTAGAGCCGGCCTCCATTTTTCCTGAATAAACTCTGAAATAAGTTAATTGGCCAACATAGGGATCTGTAGCAATTTTAAATGCCAAGGCAGAAAAAGAATCATTAGGATCTGCATGTCGCAATTCAATTTGATCTGGATTATCTGGATGCCAGCCTTCCATAGGAGGGACATCTAAAGGAGGAGGTAAAAATTCCACAACTGCATCTAAAAGCTGTTGCACTCCCTTGTTTTTAAAAGCAGAACCGCAAAACACTGGCGTTACATGCATGCCAAGCACTGCTTTGCGCGCTGCCCTGCGAACTTCATCTTCAGTTAAAGAATGACTTTCTAAATATTTGTGCAACAATTCATCATCTGCTTCCACTACAGCTTCAATTAGATATTCACGTAATTCCTGAAGCTGTTCTTTATATTCTTCTGGAGGTTCAGAAGTTTTATAGGTGGCGCCTAAAGATTCACTATCATATATAATAGTTTTTTGGCTGATGATGTCGATTACGCCTTCAAATTTTTCTTCAGCGCCAATGGGAATTTGAAATGGAACAGCATTGGCTTTGAGTTTTTCTTTCATGTCTTTTACAACTTGAAAGAAGTTGGCGCCAGAGCGATCCATCTTATTTACAAAAGCTATTTTCGGAACATTATAACGATTAGCCTGCCGCCAAACCACTTCTGACTGGGGTTCTACGCCACCTACCGCGCAAAACACGCCGATTGCGCCGTCTAAAACGCGCAAAGATCTTTCCACTTCCATGGTGAAATCAACATGTCCGGGAGTGTCGATAATGTTAATGCGATGTTCTTTCCAAGAACAGGTGGTAGCAGCTGAAGTGATGGTAATGCCGCGTTCTTGCTCTTGTTCCATCCAGTCCATGACTGCTGTGCCTTCATGAACTTCACCTAGCTTATGAGTCATGCCAGTGTAGAACAATATGCGCTCAGTAACCGTAGTTTTACCAGCATCAATGTGGGCAATAATTCCAATATTGCGATATTTTTTGAGCAAACCTTTATCCATGATAATCACTTAGCTATCAAAGAGCAGTGAATCTGAACTACCAACGATAATGCGCAAAAGCCTTGTTGGCTTCTGCCATCTTGTGGGTGTCTTCACGCTTCTTAATGGCTGCACCTTTATTTTCTAGGGCATCTAAGACTTCTGCAGCTAATCTCTCTTTCATAGTTTTTTCTCCGCGACTTCTAGCTGCACCTATGATCCAACGGAATCCTAATGATTGACGGCGGTCGGGGCGGACTTCGCAAGGAACCTGGTAAGTAGCACCACCAACCCGACGAGAACGAACTTCTACAACTGGTTTAATATTTTCTAAAGCCTTGCGAAAAACTTCTAAAGGCTGTTCGCCTTTTTTCTTGTCAGCTAATATATCAAAAGCTCCATAAACAATGCGCTCGGCTGTGGATTTTTTTCCAGCCCACATAATGCTGCTAATAAACTTGCTAACTGTAGCATCATGATATTTTGCATCTGGAGTTACTTTTCTTTTTAACGTTCCTCTTTTCTTGCGTGGCATGTTTTACCTCTTATTTAGGTCTCTTGGTGCCGTATTTGGAACGGCTTTGTTTACGATTTTCAACACCCATGGTGTCTAAGGTTCCTCTTACTATATGATAGCGAACGCCTGGTAAATCTTTAACACGACCACCGCGCACTAAAACCACAGCATGCTCTTGCAAATTGTGGCCTTCGCCAGGAATGTAGCTACTTACTTCAATACCATTGGTTAAACGCACACGAGCTACTTTGCGCAAAGCTGAGTTTGGTTTTTTAGGCGTGGTTGTATAAACGCGAATACAGACACCTCGCTTTTGCGGACATTGCTGCAAAGCCGGAGAATCTGAACGGACCTTGATGTGCTGGCGACCAGATTTTACGAGCTGGTTGATTGTTGGCATAATTTACAACTCCTCTTAACTAAAATTAACCTTATATTTCAATGCGTTATATAGAATTCTACCCTTAACTTGCACAAGGCGGGGCAACCTATCACAATGATTTAAACAAAGTCAACAATATTAATAGGATTTTTACCACTGAATAAGTTTTTGGTCTGGAATAACTTCAACTTTCCACTCCAGCACGTCCAAGCCGCCTCTATATTGCTTTATATTGGTAAAACGCTTGGCAATGGCCACCAGGTTTGGATTGGTAAAAAGAAAGGTATAAGGTTCTTCAGCATGAATGATCTTATGAAATTTTTTGTAAAGCTGGGTACGTTTTTGGGGATCAAATTCCCTGCGGCCTTGCTCAATTAATAAATCAGCTTCTTTATTTTTAAAACCAATAAAATTTGAGCCCTGCTCTACTTGGGTGGAATGCCAAATTTGATAGGGATCTTGTTCTATTGGTTGCAACCAAGCCAGAGTTGCTGCATCAAAATCATGCCCCCTAATTTCTTTTAAAAATGCCGCCCATTCCAAAGGCATGATATCCATTTCTATACCAACATCTTCCAAATTTTCACGCATGATCAAACTTAAACTTTTGGCAAACTCGCTGCCTGAAGCATAAAGAAAAGTAAATTTAAATGGCAGGCCATCTTTGTCGCGCACGCCATCGCCATCATGATCAACCCAGCCTGCCTCATCTAAAAGTTTCTTGGCTTGTTCTGGATCATAAGGATAAGGATCAATTGTTTTATCATAGGCATCGCCAAACAAATAAAAATTACCGCTAACAATTTCTCCTTGGTCAAATATCATTTTTTCTAAAATCATTTTTCGATCAAGCAACATGGTCATGGCAATTCTGACGCGCCTGTCTGAAAAATATGGTTTGCTCAAATTCCAACCAATGTAAGAATAATTGGGAACCCAATAACGATACTTGTTAAATTTTTCTTTAAAAGCTTGGCTTTCTGTTTGTCTGGCCCACTGAATGGGGCGCAATCCTGCAAAATCCAAATCACCTTTTTTTAAAAGTTGCAGGGCAACATCTGCATTAGGAATAATTTTAAATACCACACCTTTGATTGCTGGCATTTCTCCCCAATAATTTTCATTGCGGGTTAAAACTATTTTTGAACCAGTTTCCCATTTTTCAAAAATATAAGGACCCGTGCCCACTGGATGACGATTAGCAGAATGCATATTAAAATTCTGGCCATCATCAAAGATGTGTTTGGGAATAATGGGAATACCGCCTACAATTTCCAGGGCGCGAAAATAGGGCTGGCGATAAACAAACTGGATTCTATGTTCATCTAATTTTTTGGCAGAAATAACATCTTGATAATAATTTCTTAAATGACCAGCATCTACTTTAGGATCTTTGATGCGCTCATAAGAATAAAGAACATCTTCAATGGTTAGGGGCTTTCCATCTTGCCACTTAATGCCTTGGCGCAAAGTAAAAGTATAGGTTAGATGATCATCAGAAATTTCCCATTTTGAGGCTAAAAAAGGTTCAAAAGCCAGGGTTTCATTATTGCGCTTAACCAAGAATTCGTAAATCAGGCCTTCTACAGAACTGGACACAGCATCTGTGGATAAAATTGGATTTAAAACCGTGGGATCTGAAGGCAAATGATAGACCAAATCTTGGGGGGAACGCAAGGGCCTAAAATCACAACCAGCCACCAAAGCAGGCATCATTATATATATCATTATATACAAGAGGATTTTGGGATAGTTTTTCATGAGATTTGTTTTGGGTATAGCACTGGATGGAATGGGTGGCAAGGTTTTGTACAAAGTGTGTACAAAGTGCAGCAAAATTGGACACTAGTGTACGATTTTGCTACACCTGGTTTGCTTCCAAAAAGCCTAACTACTTGATTTTTAGTAAATCTTTATTTGGCATGAATTGTGCTCTATGGTTTGAGCATGAAATTGGTCCGCTCTCAAAACCCCACTTTTTTCTGGCCTATTTTTAGTTTCTATGATTTAAGCCAGCTCATGTCAGGTGTTCGTTTAAACCGAATCACCTCTGGGGTTCTTATCCTGCTTTTCTTGTCCTGGCAGATTGCCCCTGGTTTTGCCTCTGACTCAACCCAAAATACCACTTCAGTTATCATTAAATCTTATAATGATGAAATATCAGATGAGGTTTCTGAAGATAGCGCAGCTGCTTTGCGTCAAGTATTGCCCAAAATTTCTAACACCCACATTCTCTCTCCAGAACTGGTGAAAAATGTTTTAAATTATTACCAAAAAGAAAGTTCTAGTTTTTCTCAAGAAAAACAAAATGCTATTCAGAATTTAACTCAATCCAAAGATCATTATTTTAGTTTTCATTATGATGAAGCTTTGGCTGAAGTAGCCAGTGCTATTGATTTTTTTAGCAAAGGAGATTTATCTAAAAACGGAGCAATGCTTCAAGACAGCTTGCTCACCCAGGGTGTTATTGCCAAAGCTGCTGGCAAAAAAGATTTAGCGCAAAAATCTTTTGAGAGCGCAGTTAAACTTGATCCTTTTTATAAAATAGACCGCATGCTTTTTGCCCCAAGCGTGGTTGCTCTTTATGAAGAACAACAAACTGAAATTTTCAACCAAGAAAAAGGATCTTTAAAAATAGATAGCACTCCTCCTGCTGCTGAAATCTATATTAACGGCATTTTGCACGGAGTTACTCCTTTGGAATATCCAGAAGTTCCTGTTGGCGCATATAATATTGTTATTAAAACCAACAAATATCAGCCTGTGGAAAAAAATATAAGCCTGCAAGCTGGACAAAAAGTTCTGGTAAAAGAAAAGCTGCGTTGGAGCGATAAAAAAGAAGTGGCTGCGCCAAAACCAACTCAAGATACTAGAGCCTTAATTAATGAAGGCATTCAACTGGCTGATCTGCTTAAAGCAGATAAGGCCATTTTAATAAATTGCGATGAAACCAAAAACGGAAATGTAATTGTAGCGCGCATGGTTGACCGCAAATATCGGGCTGGTTACCGGGCTGTGGTTTATGAATATAAAACCATTGAAGAAAGACCTCAGGCAATTGCAGGTGTGGCCAAGGTTTTAGCTGCCCAAGCAGATGCCAATCTTTTGGATGATCCTATGCAATATTTAGATCCAGATGGACTTGGTGATCCCATTCTTTTGGGCGCGCGTAAAAATAAAATATATAAGCGACCCTGGTTCTGGGCAACTATTGGCGGCCTGGCTGCTGCAGCATTAGCTGGCGGTTTGGTGGCTGCATTTTCTTCAGGTGGCGGTTCGTCTGGCACAGGGAGCGTAAACGTGGAGTTTAAATAATCCCCCCTCTCCCTTGAGGGGAGAGGGCTGGGGTGAGGGTGACCTATGAAACCAATAATAAAAATATTAGCTACAGCTTCTTTCTTCATCATTCTTGCAAGTTGCGGTCAAACCTCTGGCCCGCTTTCCACAACCAATACCACTGAAAACGGTGGCAGGCTGCAACTCACAGTTAAGGGCTCGCAAAGTTTTAATCCCAATGCCCCACATGGCCAGATTAGAAAATATCAAGTTGTAGTGAGCGCGCCAGATTTAGCTGAGCCAGTTACGGCAATCTTTGACGGCACAGCCACCAGCGGCCAAATTAACGGCATTCCAGTGGGAAGTGATCGACTAGTTACAGTAAATGCGCTTAATCCCAATAGCGCCATCATCCGCCAAGGCGAACAAGAAGGAGTGCAGATTAAAGGCGGCCAAACTGCGCAAGCTGACATCACTTTAGAATCTGTGCCAATCTTTACTAATTTAGCTAATGGCAACAACATTGCTAACACCAGATTAATCTTCAAGGCTTTTGCCGATCCTGCAAGCCAAGTTGTAATTGAGGATCTCTCAGCTCAAAATGCAGTAAGCTTGGTTGATGCTTCAACTTCCTTGCCTGAAGTTAATTTAGATATTTCAACTGGGCTTGGCCAACTAACACCAAGTCTTCAGCCCAATGGTGAGCACAGCTATGTTATCAAAGATTTAAATACCAATCGCTCAACAACTATTACTGTAAATTTAATAGATGGCAGCAAACTTAAACCAGCTCCGTTTTTTGCAGCTGGCAGCAGTTTAGAACCTGAGACCCAAGGGAGGGTATCATGTGGAACATATTGAAAATTCGTACGGCGTACGGCGTTCGTCGTACAGCGTTGGCAGTGGCAATTTGTTTGATAGCTGGATGCGGAGGTGGGGGGAGCACCAGGGACACAACTGATGTTTCAGTGCAGCCTGATTATCCAGAAAACATGCAAGCTATGTCTGCAAACTTAAAAGCTGTAGGCACAATTTATGCTTCTGAGGAAATTGGCGCTGATGTTCTTGCCCAACCAGTTTTAGGAGATCTAAATAATGACGGAAGTTTCACTTTTAAGCTAACCCTGAATTCTTCCCTACCTGCATCTGGCGGCTTCTTCCAAGCAGATTTTTATTATGCTGAAAACAATACCGGTTTGTCATTGCGAGCCTCGTCAAGCGAGGCGTGGCAATCCCATGTGCTACCTGCTAAGTCTTTAACCGATGAACTAGAAGGCTCTATCCGCGTCGCCTATATCACCCAAACAATTTTAGATTCAGAAGGAGCAAGTTTTACAGTTACTGCAGAAGATTTTTTCACCAATCCTGACGATGATTCAGATGGCCTGCCTAACTTAAATGAAGTTAATTCCGGACTGGATCCTAACAATGCTGACACAGATGGCGATGGCGTAATTGATGGCCTGGATATCTTTCCATCAGCATCTCTAGAGTGGAATGATACAGATGGCGATGGCATTGGCGATAATACAGATGATGATATTGACGGCGATGGGCTTGCCAATGATGACGAAGATCTTTTTGCTACAAACAAGTTTGACCCAGATAGTGATGATGATGGCGTGCCAGATGGCGCTGATAATTGCCGCTTAACCGCTAATCCAACTCAGCTAGATACAAATAGCGATGGCCAAGGCGATGCTTGCGATAATGACGCTGACGGCGATGGGCTTAGCAATTCCCAAGAAGATGATTATGGCACAAACCGGCTACTGGCTGATACAGATGGCGACGGCCTGGGCGATTTAACAGAAATCAATCTTGGTTCTAATCCTTTGGTTAAAGATACAGATGGCGATGGTCTGCAAGATGGTTCAGACAATTGTCCAGTAAATGCCAATACTATCCAAACTGATACAGACGCAGATGGCCAAGGAAATGTTTGCGATGCTGATGATGACGGAGATGGCGTTGCTGATGGCGCTGACAATTGTCCATTAACCGCCAATACTGATCAAGAAGATACAGATACGGACGGTGCTGGCGATGTGTGCGATGACGACCTAGATGGCGATGGTGTAGTTAATGTTTTGGACAATTGCCCCTATGTTAGCAACCCAGCCCAGGCAGCAACAAATAGCGATAGTGATAGCATATATGCTGCTTGCGATCTTGATGATACAGATGCCAGAGTTGGCGCCAAAGAAAATGGCATTTTTGTAGATGGCGCGCATGGCTCAGATTCTAATAATGGCAAACTAAATTCTCCTTTGGCTTCTCTGGCTGCTGGCATTGCTGCTGGCTTAAGCGCTGGCAAAGATGTTTATGTAGCAGCTGGCACCTATGATGTTTCCAGCATTACCTGGCCAGGTAATTTGGAAATTTTTGGCGGTTTTGAAAATTCAGATACAGCAGCTGATCGCTTCAGCAGCCGCAATGTTCGCAGCACAGCAGTTAATTATAAAACAACCTTAACCAGTTCTAGTTTAGATGTTTCAGTGGCCCCCACTTCTGTTTCTGGCCTGGTTCTAGGCGGCTTTCATATGGAAAATGCCGATCCAAGCGTTGATCCAATTTTTGGCGCTAGATCTGTGGAAATTTCCGGCGGCTCAGTTACTTTAGATCGCAATACAATTTCAGGAAATAGCATTTCAGCGCGAAGCACTGGTTTGGCAGCAATTGCTTCAGCTCAAGTAACTTTAATCCGCAATAAAATAAGTGGCGGTAGCTCTGGTTTAGCTGGCAGCGAAAGCATTGGTGTGCAACTCAACAATGCTTCAGGAAATATTTTTAATAATATTATTCGGGCAGGCAATGGCAGATTTGCCACAGGCATTGTTTTAGAAACCTCATCTCCATTACTGGTGAACAATACTGTTGATGGTCGGTCTGGCAGCACTGCAGTTGGCACAGCAAACAGCTTGATTGTAGATTCATCTTCGCCCACAGTTGCCAACAATTTGTTTTTTACCGCCAATGCGCCAGATCAATATGTGCTGGAATGCCGCGGCACCAGTCCTACTGCCAGCACTGAATTTAGCAACAACCTACTTGCGGTTTTTCCCCAAGACACTCCTAATCCATTAGTGAGAGATTGTGATGGTACACTTTATTATGATGCTGGCTTCTCAGTTGGTGCAGCAGCAATTGCTGACAATATAGTTTATAGTGCTTCTGATAATGTTAGCGATTTAGTTGATGCTAGTTATGGCTTAGTTGGTGGTGGCAGCAATGACGGTGTAAACGATGGTCTAAATACTGATTCGGTTGATTATGGAAATGTTACTGATGACTACAATGGCAGCGCCCGACCCCAGGCAGGGAATAATGATATTGGATCCATAGAAAGATAGCAAAATAATGAAGAATTATATTTTACAAACATTTGTGATTGCTTTGCTGGTTTCCCTGGTAATGGGAGCGTCATGTGCCACAAAAAAGGCCGCGCATACAGTTCGCGATATGGATGTGATTGAAATGGTGGAAAAGGCCCTGCAAGGTGGAGCAGATTATGCGCAAAAGTTTTTTATCAAGTTACAGCCAGTGCACTTTCCCACTGCAGGATTTCAACCTCAGGGGCAAGAATTTAACACACTAAAAGAAAATACCAAGTGGTTAATGGATAATCCAAACACCATGGTTATTTTAGAAGGCCATTGTGATGAACGCGGCGGAAATGAATATAACTTAAAACTAGGTGATCTGCGCGCCCGCAGCATAAAAAGTTATTTAGTGCAAAATGGCATCACAGCTGACCGCTTTGGCGCTATAGTTTCCCATGGAGAAGAAAGACCTGTTGCTAAGGAACACACGCATCAAGCGTGGCAAAAAAACCGCCGAGTCGAATTTATAATTCATTAGTTCGTCGTACGTCAGTCGTCAGTCGTACTTCGTACATCGTAAAATGTACGAACGACGATCGACGAAAAATGGAGGCTTTATGAAAAAAACAACAATACTCCTAATAGTTTTAAGCATGGCAATTGTTAGCTACGCAACTAAGGCGGGTGCTGAAACAGTGCCTCACTATCTCAATTATCAGTCGTTACTCTATGACGATGGCGGCAATCTTATTTCTGATGGTCCAGCAGGAATTACGTTTCGCATCACAGATTCTGCTGGCAGTACTCTTTTTGAAGAATATCAAACATTAGAGGTTGTAAATGGAGCAGTTTCCGCTATAGTAGGCAATGGCCTGGACAGAAATGATGCTCCAGTGGGCGGGGTTCCTACTTCAGTTTTAGACCCAGCTAGCAGCAGGTTTTTAGAAGTAACAGTTGATAACTTTCCTCCCCAAGGGCTCTATGAAATAGTTTCTGTGCCCTATAGTTATTATGCTAGTGAGGCAGCAAGTGTAGCTAATGGTGGTGTTAACGGAGCAGCAATTGCTAGTGGCGCTTTAACTTTAGATCATTTTTCAGCTTCTTTATTGGGAGATATAGCAACAGAACTGGCTGGTTCCAGCACCTTGGCAACATCAACTGATTTAACAAATATGCAAACTGAATTTAGATCAACAACAGGCGCAAGTGCAATTGGAGTAACTGCTGGTTTTGTTTACTCTGGCGCTAATAATGTGCAAGATGTGTTGTTGGATTTGGATAGAGCTGTGCAAAGAAGACAGGCTGCTGTTGATGCAACTGTGGTATCAGTTGGAACCTTGCAAACTGAAATAGATACTATTGAAAGTGATTTAAGTACCCACAGCTCAGCAACAACAGGTGTGCATGGGGTAAGTGGAAGCGTGGTGGGGACT
>JBDRBB010000008.1:0-320553 GCA_043823065.1 Pseudomonadota bacterium
TATAAGTGGTTACCCCAACTGTTTCTCTTCCTTTAAGAGAACAGTTGCCAAAATAAAAACAGAACATGATAGCTGCGACTAAAATGGTAATTTGTCTAATCATCTTACTATATTAACTTTATTAAACCTAGATGACAAGCATACATTAGTCATTCCCGCGAAGGCGGGAATCTAGTAGGGTGAAAATGAGAGTTTGTAAATGTTCTACTTTTTGATATAAGGCCCTATGTCTTTAATTGTGGAAAATTTGGCTAAAACAAAACAACGCCTGGCTAAAGCAGCCCAAAAATCAGGCAGAGATGTGGCTGATATTAAATTGGTGACAGTTAGTAAAAATAAATCTGTAGCAGATATTTTAGCAGCTTATGATGCTGGCCAATTGTGCTTTGGTGAAAACTATGCCCAAGAATTTCGCGATAAACACAGAGAGCTTTATACGCTAGGCGCCGTGCGCCGTGCGCCGCACGATATTGAATGGCACTTCATAGGGCATTTGCAACGTAATAAAGTAAAATATGTGGCGCCATTTGTTAGTTGGGTGCAAACCATTGATTCTCTTGAACTAGCTTATGAAATTAATAAACGCGCCAGCCAGCCTATTAATTGTTTGCTTGAAGTAAATCTGGCAATAGAGGCTTCTAAGACAGGAATTGCGCCAGATAGAATATCAGAACTAGTGCAAGGTTTAGTAAATTTAGCTAACATTAAACTAAAGGGGCTGATGATTATTCCGCCTTATGTGCTAGATCCAGAAGCAAGTCGTCCTTATTTTAAAAAATTGCGGCAAATTTTGGCTCAAATTAATGCTCAAAATATTTATCCGCAAAAACTAGCTGAACTTTCCATGGGAATGAGCCATGATTTTGAAGTAGCTATTGAAGAGGGAGCCACTATAGTTAGGGTGGGGACGGCGATATTTGGTGAGCGGAAATAAAAATTTAGACCATAGACAATAGACAATAGACCGTTGACCTTTTTGTTTTGGTCTATGGTCAATAGTCAATGGTCGCTTTGCGGGGGTTCTATGAGAGATTCCTATATAGTAGGTATTATTGGTGCAGGAAATATGGGCGAGGCTTTAATTAAAGGTTTGTTGCGTTCCCAATTGGTGCGCTCCTATGAAATTATTGCCTCAGCCAGAAGGAGTTCGCGCATTCATTTTTTAGAAAAGGCGTATGGTATTCACACAACTTTAAATAATAAAATGATCATGAATTCCTCAGATACAGTCATCCTTGCAGTTAAACCCCAAAATTTTGAGGAATTAGCAGGCCAGATTAAAGATTTTGTTACTGCTGATCATCTGCTTATTTCTATTGCTGCTGGTCTTGATTTGGTGATGCTGCGCAAACTTTTGGGAAATAAACCAAAATTGATTAGAGTTATGCCCAATCTGCCAGCAATTGTTGATCAAGGTGTAAGCGCTATTTATTGTGCGCCCAAGGTTGCTGAGCGCTATCGGCGTTTTGCTCATCAAATTTTTCAAGCAGTAGGTACTACGGTGGATATTAAAGATGAACAGTTAATGGATGTTATTACAGGCGTATCTGGCACTGGACCTGCCTATATTTTTGCATTAATGGAAGCCATGACCCAGGCTGGGATTAAGGCTGGTCTAACGCCAAAAATGGCTAAAACTTTAATTCGACAAACTGTTTTGGGCTCAGCGCTTTTGGCCTCTCAATCAGAAGCAGAACCAAAAGAGTTAAGAGAAAGGGTAACATCTAAAAAAGGTACAACTTGGGCAGCGATGAATGTATTTCAAAAACAAAAGTTTTGGACAGTGGTAGAAAATGCAGTTGAGGCAGCAATTAAGAGATCTAACGAATTGCGCAAATTTAAAAATAGTTAGAATTTCACTTTACATTACAAGTAGATAAACTTAAAGTGGAGACTTTAATACCCATATAAAATTATGCCGACCTATGAATATCATTGTAAAAAATGTGCCAAAACTTTTGAGTTTTTTCAAAAGATTACTGAAAAGCCTTTAGATAAATGCCCTGATTGTGGCAATAAAATAAAACGGCTCATTTCTGGCGGAGCTTTTGCGCTTAAAGGTGGGGGTTGGTATAAAGATGGCTATAGTTCTGCAACTTCAAAAAAATCTGATGCCAATAATAAGCAAGTTAATAAAAAAGAAAAATAGGTGTTATGGTAGAAAAAGTTAGCCGACCAGATGCTCCTCCAGCTTATAAGGTTCAGGAGACCAAAGAGACCAAGGACGATCAGTCGCGGCGTGAAGACAGCCAAGAGCAAGAAGAGGGCTATCAAAAAGAAGATGCTGCAAAATGGAATAAATTTAGCTCTCCTGCTGTAACAGTGGAAACGATTAAAGTTCCCAAAGAGCGTATTGCTAAGGTTTTATTTGGCAGAGTGGTTTTACGCAGCGGAGTGTCTATTTTGGAAGGTAAGATTATCTGGAAAGATGGTAGGCAAACAGAATCAGCTTTATTTTTACTTGGACAAACTGAAGACTATATTAGGTTAAAACTATATACCAAAGGACGAGAAGTTCCAGAAAGTTTTTGGGCCAGGGGTCCACAGGTGGAAATAGGAATTATTAAAAGAGGTGCGATTACCGGATCTTGGAATAGTAGAGATTTATCAGCAAAGCCAGAACAGACGGATAGTTTGCCAGAAGATAATAAAGCAACGGTAGTGATTTTAAAAACACTTGGCTTGATTGATAAAAATACAGGAAAATTTCAGTTGTTTAATCTGGCGATGTATTTAATTGGCTTGGCTGCAGTTGGCATGATTATATATTACGCAGTACAATAGATTATGGCAGATTTTGAACCTAAACAATTTGGCAAATATTATCTAATCGAAAAGATTGCTGTAGGTGGCATGGCAGAAATCTACAAAGCCAAGACCTTTGGAGTGGATGGCTTTGAGAAACTGCTTTGCATCAAGAGGATCTTGCCTCATTGCGCAGCAGATAAAGATTTTATCACCATGCTCACTGATGAAGCCAAGCTTTCAGTGCGGCTTTCTCATGCCAACATTGTGCAGGTTTTTGATTTAGGCAAAATTGGCGATGACTACTTTATTGCCATGGAGTTTATTAATGGCATAAATCTGCGCGATGTTATGTATCGTTGCCGGGAATTGAGTAAGCCAATCCCCCAAGATATTGCAGTTTATATTATCAGTGAAGTTTGCAAGGGTTTAGATTATGCCCATAACCGCAGAGACGATTCAACTGGCCAGCCATTAAACATTGTTCACCGCGATATTAGCCCTCAAAATATTTTGCTGTCTTATGAAGGTGAAGTGAAAATTGTGGATTTTGGCATTGCCAAAGCAGCCATGAATATTTCTCACACCATGGCCGGGGTTTTAAAAGGTAAAATTGCCTACATGTCGCCAGAACAGGCTATGGGCAAAACCATAGATTGTCAGACGGATATTTTTTCCACTGGTATTTTGCTTTATGAAATGCTCACCAATGCCAAGCTATTTACAGGCGAGTCGCAGTTTGAAGTCTTAAAGAAAATCAGAAGCGCCAGAGTTGATGTTAAAAGTTTGCCAGACACTATTCCAGATAAACTTAAAGCTGTGGTGGCCAAGGCCTTGGCTTATAACACCCAAGATCGTTATCAAAATGCTGGTGATTTACAGCTAGATCTTACCAAACATCTTTATTCCAGTTACGTAGATTTTTCTCCGCGTAAATTAGCCGCGTTTGTTAAGGAAATTTTTCAGGAAGAGTTGAAGAAAGAGCAGGTGCGACGCGCCCAAGAGGCTTCTTTAGAATCTCAAACAGCTTCAATGAGCATTGATGAAGGCGCTAAGCAAGTGGATATTGTACACCGCGATATTTCAGAAAGAGAAGCTTTAGAAAAAGAGGCTTTAGAAGAAGCAACAGATAAGCGCATTGTTCAAAAGCCTAAACCAATTCCTAAACCAAAACCAGAAATTAGGGCTAAACCAAAAAAAGGAAATTCTTTCTTAAAAGCAGCCACTGTTTTGTTGGTTTTAGCTGGCGTGGGTTATGGTTTATATAAATATGTTCCTGCAATGCGTTTTTGGGAAAAACCAGCAGAAGAAATTGTAATTGGACTGGCTAAAATATCTTCTCAGCCACCAGGGGCTAAAATTTTACTTGATGGCCAAGATACCAAAATGACCACACCTGCTGAGCTTAAAGATTTAGAGATAAATAAAGTTTATACATTGCGCCTAGAAAAGCAAGGGTTTCAGCCTTTGGAGGAATCTTTAAAAGTTGCTTCTACAGAACCTTTGAATCTGAGCTTAACTTTAACCTCTATTGTTGATAAAGGCTTGATAAATATTATAACCGAACCTCCAGGCGCTGCGATTTTATTAGAGGGCAAGACTACAGGAAAACTAACTCCATCCACACTAGAAGATTTGCCATTAAAACAAGATCTGAAAATTACTTTATCCAAACCAAAATATAAAGATTACGAGCAAGTAATTAATTTGCAATCAACAACGCCCCAAAAAATTTCCACTACATTAGCTTTGATCACTGGTTCTATTCAAGTAGAATCACAGCCCGAGGGCGCCTTAATTTCTTTAAATAATAAAAGCACAGGCAAGACTACACCAGCTTTATTGGAAGAATTAAATATTGGGGAAGATTATAATATTAAACTAACCAAAAAAGGATATGAATCTTGGAGTCAAACTATAAAGGTTACTGATTCAAGCCAGGCAAAGCTTGAAGGTACCTTAAAACAAGAACCTAAAAAAGAACTTCCACCTTCAGTCACTACTAAAGAACCAGAAAGAGTTACTAAAAAAGAGCCTGCTAGAACTACTGAACCAACGCCAACTAAAACAGTGGAAGAACCAGAAGAACCTGCGGTTACTTCAGGTGCGCCTGGAAAAATTAAAATTGCCAGCAAGCCTTCTGGGGCGCAGGTGTTTGTTAATGCTGAATATAAAGGAGAAACACCTTTAACGGTTAGTGTTTCACCAGGCAAGATTTCAGTGTTAATTAATAAAGAAGGATATACCAGAGTTTCGCGCAAGGTAACTGTGCGACCAGGTCAAAGTGTTAATTTAACTGATATTCAACTGTTAGATCTTTTTGGCGAAGTAAGTATTGCCTCTACCCCGCCACGGGCCCAAGTGGTATTTGATAATCAACAAATTCCAGCTAAAACACCGGTGACCATCAGAAAGGTAAGAAGAGATCAGCCCCACCGGGTTACTGTTACTTTATCTGGTTATAAAACTTGGTCCAATTCTTTTACTATGGAATCAGGCGATAAAAATTTTAATGTAGTGTTAGAAAAAGAATAGAAGGAGTTTAAGATGGTGGAGAAAGAATTTGATTCAAAAACTGAATTATTAAAACTAGAAGATGCTCAATCTGTAGTATCTTTGCGTAAATGTCAGCTGATCATTGCCGAAGGTCCTAATCGCGGTAAAAAGTTTTCCTTAAATAAAAGCACGGTTATTATTGGCAAGCGCGACACTAATGATATTGTGCTTAAAGATACCACGGTTTCTAGAACTCATTTGGAAATTAAACATTTGGAAGACAGTTTTTTGCTTAGGGATTTGGAATCAACCAACGGTACTTTTGTCAATGGCACGCGAGTTAAAGAAGCTTATCTTTCTCCTGGCGATTTAATTAAAGTTGGCAATACCAGTTTAGAATTTGTGGCTTATGATGAAAAAGTGCGTATTGAGCCAGCTGATCGCGATTCTTTTAGCAATCTTTTTGGCAAGAGCACCAAGATGCGCCAGATTTTTGCCATTATGGAAAGAATTTCCGCATCTGTAGCCACAGTTATTATTGAAGGTGAAACCGGCACAGGCAAAGAATTAGTAGCCCGGGCAATTCATGAAAACAGTGCCAGAAGCAAAAAACCATTTGTGGTGTTTGATTGTTCTTCAGTCGCGCCTAATTTAATTGAAAGTGAACTTTTTGGTCATGAAAAGGGTTCATTTACTGGCGCGGTCAAAGCCAGAAGAGGAGCATTTGAAGAAGCTACAGGCGGAACCATATTTTTAGATGAAATTGGCGAACTAACCCCAGATTTGCAGCCAAAACTTTTAAGAGCTTTGGAACAAAGGGAAATTAAAAAGGTTGGCGCCAACATACCAACAAAAATCGATGTACGTGTAATTTGCGCTACTAATCGCAATTTAAAAAAGGAAGTTGATGAAGGAAGATTTAGGGAAGATTTGTATTATCGCTTGTCAGTGGTTAAAATCCTGCTGCCACCTTTGCGAGAACGTTTAGAGGATATCCCAGGTTTAGTAGAAGCTTTTTTAACCACAGGCAAATTTAATCAATTACCAGATGGCTCTTATAAGGTGCGCCGGGTGGAAGACGATGCCTTGAAATTATTGGCGCGTTATGAATGGCCAGGCAATGTGCGCGAACTAAATAATGTAATTGAGCGTGCTTGTTCATTTGTGGAAGGAGATGCAATTTCCAAACCGCATTTAGATTTTATTTTTGCGGAAATGTATCATGGCGAAGATCGCACTGAACGCATGGCTGTTGATACAGAAATTCCTTTTAAAGATGCTAAACAAAAAATAGTAGAGTCTTTTGAAAAAGAATATTTAATTGATTTGTTGCAAAGGAATAACAATAATCTTTCCAAAGCTTCCAGAGAAGCCAAGATAGACCGCAAACATCTGCGCAATCTTTTAAAGAAATATGACATTCCGACCAAGGACTAGTGTGTCATTGCGAGGAGCGAAGTGACGAAGCAATCCAGGTTTATCAATGGCTTCCACTGGATTGCCACGCCCCTTCGGGGCTCGCAATGACATTACACTACCGTCGCGATGACGAAAAAGGTTTATCTGACTTTGACGGTGCGTCCCCGTTGTTTTCGTAAATGGTCAGCTTGCATGGAACGCTTAAGGGCTATAACTAAAGAACGGGCCCGATTGGCCCAAAGGTTGCTTCCTACAGGATCTAGCAAAATTACATTTCTAAAATCCTGGGCTGCTTTTTTGAAATTTTTGTGGCGCAGGTAAATTTCTCCCCGGTTTACGTAAGCAGATAATTCTTTGTTATTAAGTTTTAAGGCTTGGGAATATTCCATGATAGCTTCAATAGGGCGGTTTTGCTTTTGATGAATAGCGCCCATTACTGCATGAAAATAGGCGTTGCGATGATCTAGCATGATGAGGCCGCGATAGATATCGCTAGCTTCTTTAAACCGGCCGTGTTTGAATTTAACAAAACCAGCATCAGCCAGCCGAAATAGATCTTCACGCGTAATGCCCTTCATTTCAGCTATACTGACTTTATCTTTAAGAAAATTCATTAAAGTATCAATCAGGTGCTTGCGCCTGGCTGGATCTGGCGCTAAAATTTGAGTGCGTTTGCCTTTTTCTTGTTCCATATAATAAATCTTTTTACCTCCTCACCTCTCCCTTGAGGGGAGGGGCAGGGGGAGGGTGTTTTAACCAGCTGCAGTAAATTTCTGGATGATTTCACGACGAGTGCGATTAATGCCTTCAATCATGCCGTGTACTTGTTCCAAAGTGCCACTTACATCTTGCATAACTTTTTGCAACGTCATGGTTAGTTGTTGTTGTTGCATAGAAAGATCTCTGGTTTCAGATTGAGCCAATTGTACTTGGCCAAAATAATCAGTTGAGGTTGTGTCAGCAATGCTCAAATCATTAGCCACTTGATTCATGCGGCTGTTAGTATAAGCAAGTTTGCGGCCCAGACCAGCAAATAAAACTCCGTTCTTGGTTACATTAACTTTAGCTAAAGCCAGTAAAATATATTCAGGATCAGCTTGCCCGCTTCTGACCATGGCGATAATGCGTTTAAGTTCGCCCTCAATTTCTTTTAAGCGGCTCTCAGTGTCCATCATGATTTGATTATCCATGATGTTTCCCCAGAGTTCATCTGAGAAGTTTGCCCATTCATCCAGGGTTGCTTGCGCCATGTCTTCAATTGAGGCAGGAGCTTGTTCTCCTTCTGCTAGAGTGTCAAAAAAACCTTCTAGGTCTGCTTGAGCAATGGTATTAGCTTTGGTGTTTGATGAAAAAAAATCTAAATTAGGCGCTGGAGGCATGCCTGGCTGAGAGTAAACTTCTTGCTCTTGCAAAATTTGACTCTTCCAAGCGCTCCATTGACTGCCCAAATATTCTTCAAAATCTTTAAGGGTTATGCCGTCGGGTAGATTGCGCAAAACCTCGTGAATATTATCGCTCTGGCGCAAAGCTTGTTCCAGCTCTGATCGCGCAACATCACTTTTAATTTCACTTTGACGGACTCTTCCTGGTCCAAGAGGATCTACCATAAATTAATGTTCCTTTTTCGTGGGTTTTTTATCCCCTTTTTTCTTGGATTTTTCAATTTGCAGCAAAAGCACGCGGGCGCGATTGGCCCATTTATCTTCGCCAGTTGGATCAGTGGCAATGGCTTGTTCAAAATCAGCTTTAGCCTCAGTAATTAGATTGTGCATCATAAAAATTTCGCCGCGATTAGTAAGAGAAACTGTATCTTGAGGAAAAAGCTCAATTGCCTGGGCATATTCAGCCATGGCCTCGCCATAGCGTTTTTGACGCTGCAAGATGGTGCCCATCATGGAGTGATAATAATGATTATTCCAGTCTAAAACAGTAAGCACCTTAAAGACGCGTTCTGCATCTTCATATCTGCCAAACTTGAATTGGTTATAGCCAAATTCAGCCATTTGAAAGAGCATTTCTGGCGTAAAATTAAACAGTTCAGCCCAACCAATTTTTCCTTCTAAGTAATCAATAATTTTTTGGCTGCCTTTTTTTAATTCAGCTTCAGGAACATCTTTTAGTTGATCTTCTAACTTGGAAAAATAATCGTCCATAATTGCATCAGCTTCTTGCTTGGACATTTTTTCCAGACCTATTGGGTAATCCCACTTCTTTTTTGAGGATTTTTTTTGTACCATGCCAACTCCTTGAAACAACAGCAAAATATCATTTATATAGCTATGGAGCAAGTTATATTTCACATCTTGAGAAAGGAAGCGAGGTTGAGTATGTTTTTGCGGCGTGCGAGTGAGCCATCACAGCAGCCTATATAACATGGCTCGCGAAGAACGCTTCCAAAATTTCTGGCGCATGAAGAAATTTTGGATTTAGCAAAAACATACTCAACCTCGCTTCCTTTCTAACAAAGTTAAAGGGCCTTTGGAGTCTCTTCCCCCAAAGGCCCTGATTTCATCGGTCGTCAGTCGTTGCTATTAGCCACCCATTCTAGAGACAGTTCTTAGAATTCTACCATAAGCATCTAATGCACCCTTAGTTACACTGGTTAAGTTTTCCACAACCATGGCCATTTCTTCCATCATGTTTGAGATCAACTTCTGTGAAGTGGCAATTGAATCGGTTTCGCTTTTTACCAAGGTCATGGTTTTCATAAATTCATTACTGGAATTAGGATCACTGGCATCAGTTTGTTGATTCATGAGCATGTCAGTATATTTTCTAGAAGTATCTTGCAGCTCAATTAATTTTCTGCCCATATCAATTTGCTGTTTAGCTTTATCTTTAGAAATTACATAGGTGATAAATTTCATGAATTGATACATAGCGCCCATGTCACCAGATTCTGCCATTTTGGCAAAATGGAAGAACATCATCATGAGCTGACGACCACGGCTGGTGGTTTGCAACACTGAATCATAAGAAGATAAAATGCTATCTTCCATGGCCATGCTTTGCATATAAGCGCTAGAATTAAAAGCTGGCATGCCAGTTTGCGCGCCCCAATTCATCGGAGGTGTAAAACCAGCGCTGCGACCAGTTGTTTGGGCCCGAGGCTGTGAACCTTGGCTGCCACCAGTTGTCATGGCTGCAGTGTTGCGGCCATTTGCTCCGGGTTGTTCCATTTCAGCGGCGCTGTAATATTCAGATGGTATGTCTACTCTATCTCCTCTAGAGACTTGCTGATTTAAAAACTCAGCTCTTTGAATTTGTTGCTGAAGCTGTTGTCTTAATTCTTGTAGCTGTTCTCTAATTTCTTGTTGTCTATTTTCTGGAGTGCTTGGATTATTTAGTTCAGTTTCTAATTGGCTTATTTGATTATTAATAGAACTCATAGATCTGTTCAAAGATTGCAGCTCAGTTCTGGCAGCAGCAGGTTCTGGAGCTGAAGCAGCTTGGGCCATAGTTTGTTCTATGCGATTAAGAAACTGTTCCCAGGTTTCATTTTGCCCAATGGTAAATGTGGTTTCTCCGACTCTAACAGTAGTGCCAGAAAGATTTGTTGGTTCTGTAATTGCATCATCACCAGTTCTAGAAGCAGCAACATCTTGATGATCAATTCTATTATCGCTATTTCTATCAGTTATGACAATTTCTCCTACACTAAACATATTATCCTCCTAAAAGGTTTATCTTCGCCTTAATACTATGCAAGTGAGATGCCAAACTTAGGAGCAGAAGTCAGAATTTAGTATTTATAATAAAACAAGTAAAATCAAGATGTTAGACGCGATTAGGATTTTGCTCCGTCTGAAAAATTCAAGAAAATAAGACCTAAACTGGCCACTTTATAGGTCTCCTGAGGACCCTTCACCCCACCCAAATTCCCCTTGGGGGTAAGGTCTTCAAAGCAGGCGCACTCAACCTGGTCAACATATAGATGACCTAATTAAGCTTAAACAGCATGCTGGACGTGAGCGTGATAATTTGGATATAAGAACTTTGAATAAAATTAGAGAAATTAAAAATGAAGAAAAAAGATGATCAAAAATGCGAAGAATATAATGTGGAAAATCTGAAAAAATACATGCAACTATCTGCTACACAGAAACTGGAATATTTAGAAGAGCTGAACAAGTTTCTGGCTGCAGCCACTCCTTTCAAGAACAAGAAAGTCTGGGAAAAACTTAAAAAATTAGGATGGTAGATAGCACATTGTTTTAAGGTGTTACAACTTGTGGTGGGCCCATTTCTGGCTTTGGTAAGCCTTCTTCTGGGGCAGGCATAGGTATAGTGGGAATTGGCACTTTATTTTCTAGAAAAAGCACTGCTTTATCTGCATTATTATTTGCTTTTTGAGAATATTCAATAATTTGATCGCAAATTATCGTAATAGACAAAAAAACCATGATTATGCCTAAATAGCCTTTGACCGTAAAACCCATCATCCATACATCGATTTGAGGTGAAACTCGGTTGGCAATACCTAAAATAATATCAGCCAAGAATATGGCAATAATTACCGGCGCTGCTAGCTTAATGGAGATAACAATTACCTCACCGGTTATTTTCATGAAAAAATCTATAAGGGCAAAGAGTCCAGGTCCGCTAGTGGGAAACTCTAAAATTGGCAAGGTGATAAAGCTGGTAAAAAAAGAGTTGAAGAAAATCAAATGTCCGCCCACGGTTAAATAGAGCACCAAAGCTAGTTGAAACAAAAAATTTCCGCTAATAGAACCTTGTGAATCAAGTTGAGGAATCAAAATCCTGGCAATTGATACGCCGCGCTGATTATCAACCATCTGACCTGCTGATTCTATGCCATGAAACAGAATTCCTACAGCAAAACCTATTGCTAAACCGTAAAAAACTTCTTTCATATATAAAACAATTAAAGCCAGCAGATTAAGTTCTAAAGGAGGTGGCGAATCTGGTACAATATTGACATGTACAAACACCGCCATGACCATGGTGGCGCCAACTAGCACATAGCGCGGTACTGGTTTTCCCAAAAGAAAGGGAATGGTTACTCCCATTGCCAAAACACGTACCCAGATTAAAGTGAGAAAAATAAAATTAAAGGATACATCCAGATCTACGCCAATTTTGGTTAAGACATCTTGAAGCATAGGCTAGTGTACATAGGTGGCAAACTGACCATATATAGACTGGGTAAAGGAAATTAACTGGGCTAGCATCCAAGGTCCAGTAATTGCCAACACCGTGATGACCCCAACCAGTTTAGGTACAAAGGTTAAAGTTTGTTCTTGCACCTGGGTTGTGGCTTGCAAAATGCTGATCATTAAACCTACTAAAAGCGCGGTTAATACTGGTGGCGCAGTTAAGATTAAAGATAAGAATAAAGTTTGTTTGGCTATAGCTACAAAGTATTCCATAAGTTTCTTGCCACCCTTCGACTAGCTCAGGGTGAACGGTGTTCTTTTGTACCGTTCGTGGTGAGCTTGTCGAACCATAAACATTTATTGACTACACATATCCTAAGATCAATCCTCTGGCGATCATGTGCCAGCCGTCAACCAACACAAACAATAATAGTTTAAATGGTAAAGAAATAGTAATTGGTGAAATTTGAAACATACCCAATGATAATAAAATATTGGCAATTACCAAATCAATCACCAAAAATGGTAAAAATATAATAAAGCCAATTTGAAAGGCTTCAGTTAATTCACTAATCACAAAAGCAGGAATTAAATTTACAAAATCTGTATCAGTAATTTGATCGCGATCTTCTTCACTAGTGCGCAGCTTTAGGGCCAGGTTATAAAATAAACTTCTTTCCTGAGGGTGTACGTGTTTTAAGAGAAAATTGCGTATTGGTTCTTGGCCTGCTTTAGCGCCTTTGGTTAAAATTTCAATAGAAGCTTGAGATAGCAAAGGTTGATTAGTGCCTTGGTTAATCACTGCCCCAGCATCACGGTAAACACTATAGCCAACAGGCACCATGATATAGATAGTTAAAATCATGGCCAGACCGGTGATGATGGTATTTGGTGGAACTTGTTGCGTGCCCATGGCGTTTCTAATTAAGGCCAAGACCACAGCAATTTTCACAAAAGAAGTGGACATCATCACTACAAAAGGCACTAAAGATAGGGCAGCCAGCACAATTAGCAGTACCAAAGGTTTGGAAACACCAACCTTGGCAGTTTGAGCATAAGCCACACTACTAATTAAGATTAAAAAAACAGAGATGCCAGCGCTGATCAACAGCTGTTTTTTACGCTTGGTCATGTTAGTTATGTCCCCCTGATTTTCCTTCAGCCTCTTGTTTGGAAATTTCAGTTAACATGTTTATACCATGATCTGCCACTCCTAGCACTAAATATCTTTGACCTATATTAACTAAATAAAGCGCTTTTTTAGGCTCCAATTGATAGCGACCCATAACTTTAAAATATTTACCTTTTTGAATGGGTTTTAAGAGGCCAAGTCTGGGAGCTGCATATTTCAAAAGTACAACAGCCAGGGCACAAATAACAATTAAGAGCAGCAGCATCTTGATAAACAACCAGGTGAAATCCAGACCAGCACCAGGCGTTGCTGCCTGAGTTTGAATTGTGGAAATTAGAGAAAGCATGGTTTTACCTTTAACGCGTTAATTTAATAATTCTTACGCCTAGTTTGCCGTCGATATCAACCAGCTCTCCGCGGGCAAATAATTTACCGCTAGCCACCAAGTCTACTGTTTCTCCTGGCGGACGACCTAAGTCAATGACCTGGCCCATTTGATAGTTCATTAAATCCTTTACAGAGATAGTAGTTTTGCCAATTACTGCCACCAGTTGTACTGGAATGTCAGATGACATGGCCAAAACTTCCTCAGAAAAGTTTTGGTTTTTCTTTGCTTTTGTTTCAAATTCTTCTTCAGACAAGAGATCATCTTCAAAAACTTGTTCTGCAGGTTCTGTATGCTCTGGGCTGGTTGGCAGCTCATCTGTAATAGAATCGTCTCTTGGAGCATTTTTTTTAACTTCTGTTGGTTCTTCAAAATCCTCAAAAAGATCTATGTCTTCGTGAAATTCCTCTTCAGGAATATTTTTTTTCTTATCTTTTACCATAGGTTCTCCTTATAGGATGTCTTCGCCCTTATAAACATCCACAATTTCACAATGTACTTGTTTAGAATCTGTTTTGATCTTAGAAATAAAGCCGCCGTGTTTGCCATTGCCAGCGCGCAACACTATGTTTCCAGATAACTTATTATTTTGCAGTTTAAGTTCTGTTTTATCAAAAAGAATTACATCACCTGGTTCTAAATTTTTTATCTCACCGGCTAAAATAGTGGTATTGCCAGCTTCAGCCCATAAAGACATTTTGATATGGTCAAAATCTATTAGCTGACCAAGTAAATAATCTTTTTCAATTTGATGTGCTTCAGTTTTGGCTCCTACATTTAGATAGAGTTGTTCAATTAAAGGTGAGGGTAGGGCCAAACGTATAAAACCATCATATTTGCCAATTGTGATTTTTATGGTCAGGATGAAAAGTAGATTTTGAGCTGGCAAAACATCTTTTAATTCCATTGGAGTGGTGATGAATTTTTCAAATTTAAAATGGACGCGCGAATCTTTGCCACAGAGACGATAGATATGAGATAGAACCTGCAAACAAAGATATTGCAGCACACCTTGCTCAATATCTGAGAGTTGTTTGGGCAGAGGAAATTCAGATTTGTCCTCGCCCAAAAGCCGACTAATAAAAAAAGCAGCCAAGCTAGGATCTATTTCCAGAATTACTTTGCTGGTGCGCGGTGGCATTCCCAGCACAATTACCGAAGATAGATCTGGCAGCTTGTGCACAAAATCATCAAATTTTTCTTGGGAAATGGTTTCCAGATGATGTGAGACTTTAATTCCTAAATGTTTGCTTAAGGCATTGGTTATGGCTTGGTTAAAAGTATTGCGCAAGCCTGTGCGTGGCAGAAAGTCAAACAAGGCTTCTAGGATTTGCTGTTGTCTGGGATCAACTTTTTCTAATTTGAAGTGAAATGGTTTAATTTTCATCTGAGAGCTAATCTATCAAGTTATACGAATATCTTCAACTACAATACCTCTTTTCTCTAAGGCTGCTCGAATTTCAGCTGAATTATTTTCAAAAGTGGCCCGATCTTTGGCGTCTGCAGTAATAAATTCGACTGTTACCCGTCCATTTTTAGAGGTAACCTTAAATTTCAAGCCTTTAAAGAATTTTTCTTTAAGTTTAAGTTCAATTTCTTTTTCTTCAGCAGTTAAGCTGATGCGCACTTGAGCAACCATTTGATTAAGCACAGATTGGGTGAATTGAGGGTGCCCAGTTAAGCTGGCGATCTGGCTTTTAAGTTTTTGGGCAAATTTGCCTTGGAGCACAGATGCGGTAAAAGTGGATGTTCCTTTTTGTTTGGTTAACTTGGCGCCACGTCGGCTTTGGCTAAATCCGTAACCTGTTTGTCCTTGTCCACTACTTTGACCTTGTTTGGATTTTCCTTTGCCCATTACTCTTTGGTCTAATAAACCAGAGCTGGTTTCTTTGCCTTCAGCATCTTTTTGACCCCGCTGATCTTTGTCTTTGCTGTCTCTTTTCTGGTCATCTTGTTTCCGCTCATCATGTTTTCCGCCTTCTTTGACAGCTTGTTCTGTTAAAGTGTTTCGCCCGGTATTTTGTTGCATGATGGGGTTTTTTTGCGTGGTCTGACTTCTTTCCAAGACCTGATCGAATTTACTTTTTTCTTCCTTGGGCTGATCTTTAGCTTTGGGTTTTTGTGGCAATTGTTCTTGTTTGGCTTGTTCTGCCCTGGATATTTCTTTTGTCATTAAATTTCTCCAATGCTCTTTTCACCGCGCATCTTGCGAATTTGGTGAATAGTGCTGCCCAACTCGTCCATTTCTTTTTCTTCGCGTCTGGAAATTTCTGCCTTAACCTTTTTTTGCCAGAGCTCTTTGTGTTTTGACATTACCTTTAGTTCTTTACAAGCATCAATATATTCGCGCCTGGCTGATTTTACTTTATCTTCAGCCTCTTTAACGACTTCTTTTTGATCTTCAATTTCTTCTTCTTTTTCTGCTTCGTCTTCTTTGAGTTTTCGCAAGTAATTAAGATGAACATTGCCTTTGCCAACAACTGCGCCATCCGCCATTTTTTGTTTCATATCAGAGCGGGCTTTTTCCCATTTCTCAACAATTTCTTTTTTTTCCTCTTTTAATTTATCAAGTTTTTCTTTGGCTTTTTCCAGACTTTTTATAGCCACAGCCAATAGAGCTTCCGCTCTTTTTTTAAGCCGCTGCTTAATATTTAAAAGAGCCTGTAGTCTGTATTTTTGCTTAGCCATTTTTATTCAAAGATTTCTTTAAGCATTGCTACAGCTTCTTCCAAGGTGTAATTATCAAAAACATCCTGCTTTAAGAAATTATTAACCTCGTCAATTTTTTCAATGGCATAATCTACTTTAGGATCACTACCTTCTTCATAAGCGCCGATTAAGATCAAATCTCTTTCTTTTTCATAATTAGCCACAACTTCGCGCAGTTTTTGCGCAGCTTGGCGATGGTCATCATCTATAATAGAATCCATAACCCGGCTGATGCTTTCTGATACATCAATGGCTGGATATTGGCCGCGAGCTGCCAAATCGCGAGACAGAATAATGTGACCATCCAAGATAGATCTGGTTTCATCAGCCACAGGTTCATTCATATCATCACCAGCCACCAAAACAGTGTAGAAAGCGGTAATTGAACCTTTATCTGAATTTCCAGATCTTTCCAGCAAGCGAGGTAAAGTGGAAAACACAGATGGCGTATAACCTTGTCTAGCTGGTGGTTCGCCAACAGCCAATCCCACTTCGCGCAAAGCTCTGGCAAACCTGGTGATGGAATCCATCATTAACATTACTTTTTTTCCTTTGTCGCGAAAATACTCAGCAATGGCTGTAGCCACATAGGCGGCTTTTAATCTAACCAAAGAAGGCTGATCAGAAGTGGAAACAATAACCACTGAACGTTTCAGGCCTTCTGCACCCAAAGCTTGTTCTAAAAAATCTCTGACTTCGCGTCCTCTTTCCCCAACCAGGCAAATGACATTAATATCTGCCTCAGTGTTGCGCGCAATCATGCCGATCATGGTGGATTTGCCCACACCTGCAGCAGCAAAAAAACCAATGCGTTGGCCTTCGCCCACAGTGAGCATGGAATCTATGGCTTTAATGCCAATGGAAATTGGTTTAGTCACTCTTCTGCGGTGCAAGGCAGGTGGGGGATCTGCGGTAACTGGATATTCTTCAGAAAATAGTAAAGGTCCTTTTTCTTTTTCATCTAAGGGATCGCCCAGCCCGTCTAAAATTCTGCCTAAAAGTTGATCGCCAACACGAACTGTTAAGGTGTGTCCGCTTGGAATAACATCATTGCCTAGCCCAATGCCTTCTAGATTTCCCAAAGGCATGAGCAATACTTCTTGATCACGAAAGCCCACAACTTCGGCTTTAATTGGCGTGCGGCTATGATAAGGCACAATAAAGCAAAGCTCGCCCATGCGCACGCCAGGCACTACTGCGCGTACCACGATGCCGGTTAATTCCGTGACTTTGCCTTTGATGCTGTAGGTGGAAACAGCAGATAATAAGTGATGATACTTATGAAAATCCACTTGTGGTAATTCAGTATGGGGTATTTTGTCATTTTTCTTTGTTGTCATGTGTTGCTCGAAGTCTATGGTCATTAATTAAATTTCCAATGCTTTCTTAATCGCTTCCAATTGCGTTTCAATCTGCGCGTCAATTGTGCCTACTTCGGTTTCCACCACACAGCCACCTTTGGCAATTGTATCATCTTCTTTTAGGTGCAGTCTTTTAGTGCGGTCTAAAATATCGCGAAACTCAAAATTGCTTTCTTGAATGGTTTTATAATCTTCTGGATTAAGTTTAATAGTGATGCGATCACCCAAAGATCTTTCCAAGGCTTGTTTGACCACATTCATAATTACCTCGGGTTTTTCAATAACAATTTGGCCAATAACCTTTTCTGCAATGGCTGTAGCTAATTTGATTAGTTCTGGTTCAGCTTGCGCGTAGAATTTTTCGCGAATAGCTTCCAGTTGAACCAATTTTTCCGTAACCTCGGCCAAGCCTTGCTGCTGGCCTTTTTCAAATCCATCTTTTATGGCTTTTTCCCGCACAGCTTCCACTTCAGCGAGTATCTTTTTTGCTTGAGTTCGAATTTTATCAGCTTCAGCTTCTGCCTGAAGAATCATTTTTTCTGCTTTGTCTTTAGCAACCATGGTGCGTTTATCTAAAACACCACCTTCTTCTAAATCTATATCAATGGTTTTATGTTTAGGGATTTGGTCGACTTCTTTTTGCAGGCCGGTTTTTTTATCAAGCTCGGATTTTTTAAGTACTTTGGCAGTCATAATAGATCCTTTCAGTATCAAACGCCGTGTTATCTTCTAAATCATAACATACACTGGCGCTTCTGCCAACTATGCATCTGCTTTGAAGAAATTGCACCAAGATTGGTCGATTTGGTTTTCTTGGGCTAGACTAGCCACCCTGGAAATTATCAGAGTTTGTCTTTCTTCTGATATCTCACGGGTGTTTTTGGAGGTTCTTTCCACCAGATTACGTTTAAGAAGATAACTGGTTTGGGGGGCTAATTTTACTTCCAGCTGACGCATTAGATTGCGTTGATCTGGCATTACAGCTCTGGCATAAGCAGCCAGACCAATTTCCAAAAGAAACTGATCTGCCCCAACTTTTTTTTCTTCTACTTCTAATACCGTAAATTTAGACTGTCTTTTTAATCCTTCAGAAACATTAGAAAGCGCTTTAATGCGATTTTTCAACTCGTTAGACTCTTTGACCGGCAAGCGGTTCAATAAAAAGCTTAAGGATTTTTCTGGTAAATCATGAAAAGCCAAGGCCAATTCCTGCAAGCCAAGATCCTTGAAAAAGATATCTAGCTCTTCGCTGCGTAAATAATAAAGATGCTCAAAACCAAGATGCTTTATGGAACGAGAAAGTCGTAAGGTGGTAAATTTGCTTTCAAAGAGTTTTTTAATTACTTCTAAAACAGGTTGAGGCACATAAAAAGCTTCTACAACATTGGGAATGGCATATCTAATAGTAGGTGGTAAGTGTTCTAAAATATAGCGTACATGACGGGAAGGTAGATAGCGCAAGATAATGCCAATGATGCGAGGGGGCTCATTTTTTAATTCTTCTAAGACCCAGGCTGGATGGATTTCACCCAAGCCGCTCCATTGTTCAGAGGCGATTAATGAGCTGGTTTGTTCTTGGAGCTTGGTTTCACGCTCTTCAATATCAATTTCCAGATAAGCAGCTATTTCAGCTTGGCAGATTTCTTTATCTTCAGGGTTTAGGAAATCTAAAAGATCTGTAGCTTTTTCACCATCTTCCAAAACTGCCAAGGTAGCGAGCATGCGTTGTCTATTGTTTGCGTTCTTTTCCAGCATAGTTTACCTGTTCCCCCGCCATTTTTACTGTACTTGCGTGTTGAGCACTGATTTTACAGATGAAACACCTTGTTCAGCTATTTTTACAGTTAATTCAGTCATTTGCGCATAATGAAAAACATGAGCTTGGATGCAAAGCAATTCTTGGTTGGAAAATTTTTTGTCACTGTAAAGAATATTGTTTACCAAAGAGTCCATCTGGATTTGACCATTGTTAACTACACTTAACATATCCAATACTTTTTTACCTGTTTCAGGTTGGCCAATGCCGGTTGCAGCTTGGTCAGGTGTAAAATCAATTTGATTAGCTCCCAAAGATTTCATATCTACGGTGCGGGACATGATATCTTGGCCAATGCCTAATTGTTCAGCAAAATCACGCCCAGCATCAACATTATTTAACACATCTTGAAAAGAATTCTGGCCAGCTAGGGGCTGCCCACTGCCAGCGGTTTTGTTAACAGCCTTGTCCAAGGCTTGGGTTGAAAGTTTTGATACTACTGTTTCAATAGCCATAATTACTCCTGTTGCCCCCCTGGTTGTTCTTCTATTTTATCTTGAACGTTTTCAGAACCAGCAGATTTTTGCTTAATTCGCTTGAACAGCAAGCTCAAGGCGCGTGCGTGAAGTCTAGAGGTCCAGGATTTAGAGAGTCCTAATCTTTCGCCAATCTCTTCTAAAGTTTTATTCTGAAAGTAATACATCTTCACTAATTGTTTTTCCTTTTCCGGAAGAGTGCCGATTGCTTCGCGCATATGATTTCTGATTTCTAAAAATTCACTCTTCTTTTCAATATCTTCTACTTTATCGTCAGCAATTTCAAAATCATCTGAGGCATCCATGGAGATAATATAGATTGAAGCAAGCGTGTTAACTGTTTCCACAGCTTCATCTTCAGCGTGAAAATCAGCAGATTTGGTAGCGCTGCTGGATTTATATTGCAGATATTCATTTGATGCTTCTTCAAATTTTAATTTTGCATATAAGGTACGAGGTAACCAACCGCTGCGGCGCAAACCATCGTAAATGGCGCCTTTAATGCGGTAATAAGCAAACGTTCTAAAATCAACTTCTTCTTTAAGATCAAAACGTTTAGCTGCTTCTAAAAGACCCAGCCTGGCGTTACAAAGCACATCTTCATAATCAACTGCGCTGGATAAAGTCTGGCAAACTCTAGAGGCAATTGAAGCTGCATAGGGCATATATTGATTGATTAATTCATCACGTTTTTTAATCAACTCCAGCTCCTTCTTGGTGAGCTTTTTGCCTTGATATTGCTCAGTTACCTGATGCGCAGTTTCCTTGGCATTGATTTTCTTGCGAAAATCATGCTTTTTAAGCACAGGCTTTAATTTAGCTAAGATGGATTTAGCCATATACTCCCCTTTTAACTACAACTCTGATTTCGTCTTTATTGTATGCACGTTCTATGCCAGGAATTTGACACTGTTTTTGGTGGTATAACAATTTGAAATTATTGGATTATCTGTTATGGCCAAAGATGCTTAAGTAGGGATAAGGCCCCAAAATTGAACAAAAAGCGGGGGGTAAAGTCTTCAGTTTGAAGTAAAGTTGACAATATAGCCTATGCACGGTACTTAGGCTGCCCTATGAAACAAATACAAAAGATTGTTGAACAGGTTATAAAAGAAAAAGGCTTTAACTATTCGGCAACTATTCCAATTTTACAGGGAGTGCAAAAAGAGCTGCGTTATTTGCCTTTGGAAGCCTTAGAACAAATTGCCAAAAAATGCGAAATTCCAGCAGCCCAGCTTTATGGAGTAGCTACTTTTTATACTCAATTTCGGCTTTCGCCAATTGGCCGTCATTTAATTAAAGTTTGTCATGGCACAGCCTGTCATGTGGCTGGAGCGCTTGGTGTATCTGAAAGTTTAGGTGATCGTCTGAAAACAGATTATGATGGTGGCACCACCAATGATAATGAATTTACTATTGAATCTGTGGCCTGCCTTGGTTGTTGCTCTTTGGCGCCAGTAATCATGATTGATGAAACTGTATATGGCAATCTAGATCGAACCAAGGCAAGCAAGACAGTTGATGATTTTACTGCCAGCCAAGGTCAGCAACAAGATTTGTTGGAAGGTATTACTATAGATAAGAAAGATTTGGCCGGGCAGGAAATTGCGCAAGTAATTATTGGTTTAGGTTCTTGCGGTATTGCCTCTGGTGGTAAAGTGGTTTTTGATTTTTTTAGCGCAGCAAAAAAGAAATTTGATTTGCCGTATCAGTTAATGGAAACCGGTTGTATTGGCATGTGTCACTGTGAACCATTGGTGGAGTTTATTGATCGTTCTGGAAAAAAGACTATCTATCGTAACATTCAACTCAAAGATGCTAAAAAACTTTTGCAAGATCATTTGGCTCAAGGAAAACCGTTTGAAAAACGCATAGTGGATTTAAAAACAGAAGGCAGCGAAGAATATGCCTTTTACGCCAAACAAGTGCGCATTGTTTTGGAAAATTGCGGTCAGCTAGATCCTGAATCAATTGATGAATATATTGCCAAAGGCGGCTATGCAGCGATCAAAAAAGTTCGCGAACAAATGAAGCCAGAGCAAGTTATTGCTGAAGTAAAAACTTCTGGTTTAAGAGGCAGAGGTGGCGCGGGTTTTTCTACTGGCCTAAAGTGGGAGTTTTGTCACAAGGCCCAAGGCACAGAAAAATACATTGTGTGTAATGCTGATGAAGGTGATCCAGGCGCGTTTATGGACCGTTCAGTTTTGGAAAGCGACCCCCACCGGGTTTTAGAAGGCATGATGATTGGCGCTTATGCTATTGGCGCTAAAAAAGGCTATATCTATTGCCGGGCTGAATATCCTTTAGCTGTTAAACGTTTGGAAATAGCTATTGCTCAAGCTAAAGCAAAATGTTTTTTGGGAAAAGATTTAGATATTATTATTAAAGAAGGTGCTGGTGCTTTTGTGTGCGGTGAAGAAACAGCACTCATTGCTTCTATTGAAGGCAAGCGTGGCATGCCTAAGCTTCGTCCTCCGTTTCCAGCCCAATCTGGTTTATGGGGTAAGCCAACCAATATTAATAATGTAGAAACTTTTGCTAATATAGCTTGGATCATCAACCATGGTGCTCAAGAATATGCCAAACTTGGTACAGAAAAAAGCAAAGGCACCAAAGTCTTTGCTTTGGCAGGTGATATCAAAAGAGGAGGCTTAGTGGAAGTGCCCATGGGCATTACGCTTATGGAAGTAATCAGAGATATTGGAGGTGGCACTTCTTCTGGTTTGCCTGTAAAAGCGGTGCAGCTAGGTGGGCCTTCTGGTGGTTGTATCCCAGCATCTTTAATGGGAACAATTGTGGATTACGATGCTGTTAATGCCACAGGCGCTATTATGGGTTCTGGCGGCATGGTGGTTATGGATACCTCTGCTTGTATGGTGGATATTGCCAAGTTTTTCTTGAATTTTACCCAAAATGAATCTTGTGGAAAATGCACTTTTTGCCGCATTGGCACGCGCCGCATGTTGGAAATTTTAACCAGAATTACAGAAGGTGAAGGAAGAAATGGCGATATTGAACTATTAGAAGAATTGGCTCAGCAAATTAAAATTTCCAGCTTATGTGGTTTGGGCCAGACCGCGCCCAATCCAGTGTTGACCACTATTAGATATTTTCGAGATGAATATGAAGCTCATATTAAAGAAGGCAAATGTCCAGCAGGTAAATGCCGGGCTCTGATTAGTTTTGATATTTCGAAAAAATGTATTGGGTGCGGAGTTTGTATTAAAGCTTGTCCAGTGGATGCCATTACTGGCGAAAAGAAAAAGCTGCATGTCATTTCCCAGGAAAAATGCACCAGGTGCGGGGCGTGCAAGCAGGTTTGCCCTGTGGATGCTGTTGAAATTAAGTGAATATTTTAGTCCTTCGACTCTGCTCAGGACGAACGGTTTAGTTTAGGGTGAACTCTTCCGTTCATGCTGAGCTTAGTCGAAGCATGAATAGTGAGTAAAGTTATGCAAATTACTTTAAATGGAAAAAAAGTTGAATGTCAGGCAGGGGAAACAATTTTGCAGGTGGCCAAAAGAAACGGCATTGAGATTCCCACGCTTTGTTATCAGGAAGAACTTAAACCTTATGGCTCTTGTTTTATTTGTGTGGTGGAAGTTAAAGGTTTAGCGCGTTTAGTTCCTTCCTGCGCCACTTTAGTGACAGAGGGCATGGAGGTGGAAACTCATAGTGAAAAAGTAAAAGCATCGCGCAAAGTATGTATTGAACTTTTACTTTCTGATCATGTTGGAGATTGTCGCGCACCTTGTAGTGTAAAATGCCCAGCTGGAATTGATATCCCAGGTTTTGTTTCTCTTCTAGCTCATAGCAGCGAAGCTGAAGCAATTAAGTTAATCAAAGAAGCCTTGCCTTTGCCAGCAAGTTTGGGCCGGGTGTGCCCCCGTCCTTGCGAAACAGAATGCAGGCGCGCTTGTGTGGATGATGCAGTATCCATTTGTTTTTTGAAACGTTATATTGCGGACAAAGATATGGCTTCGCCAAATCCCTATGTAGCTACTCCAGGTAAGCCCACTGGTAAAAAAGTAGCAATAGTTGGCGCTGGCCCAGCAGGACTTTCAGCTGCTTTTTATTTAAGAAAAGATGGCCACGCAGTGACTATCTATGATGCTCACGAGGAAGCAGGTGGCATGTTGCGTTACGGTATTCCAGCTTATCGCCTGCCGCGCGACGTTCTGGCCAAAGAAGTTGAACTGATTGAAAAAATGGATGTAAAATTCCAGATGCAGCAACGATTGGGCAAGGAATTTACCTTAAAACAATTACAAAATGATTATGATGCGGTGTTTTTAGCTATTGGCGCCCAATCAGCTTCAGATATGCGGGTAGAAGGTGAAAAAGAAGGTGGTGCAATTTCCGGAATTGCCTTTTTAGAAGACATTGCCAAAAACAAACCTGTTAATATTGGCCATGATGTATATGTGGTTGGTGGAGGTAATACAGCTATTGATGCTGCTAGAACTTCTTTGAGAATAGGCGCTAAAAATGTTTCTATTCTTTATCGTCGTTCGCGTGAAGAAATGCCAGCCAACAATTTTGAAGTAGAAGCAGCTTTGCACGAAGGAGTGAAAATTGAATTTTTAACTTTGCCCACCAAGATGGAAAAAAACACAGATGGAATAACTCTAACTTGCGTGCGCATGCAGTTAGGTGAACCAGATGCTTCTGGTCGCAGGCGTCCCATTCCTGTTGAAGGTTCAGAATTTAAGGTTAAAGCTTCAGCTGTAATTTCAGCTATTGGTCAAAATGTTGATCCAGCTTGTCTGGATAATGAACCCTTTGATATTAAGCTTACCAAGTGGAACAGTTTAGATGTGAATGAGCAAACTTTTGAAACCAATCTGTCTGGAGTATTTGCAGGAGGTGATTGTGTATCAGGCGCTGATATTGCAGTGACCGCAATTGCTGCTGGCAAGAAAGTGGCAGCTTCAATTGATCAATTTTTAAAAGGGGAAAAAATAACCGGCATTCCCAAACAATATTTACATGCTATGGGTGAAAAAAAAGAAGATACACCCCAAGAACAATTTATTGGTGTTAAAAAACAAGAAGTAGCGCGTATGCCAGAGTTGCCAGCAGAAAGTAGGGTAAAGAGTTTTGAAGAAGTAGAAACTGGTTTTATTTTTGAACAAGCCAAAAAAGAAGCTGAACGTTGTTTATCTTGCGGTTGTCGTTCTTTTGAATCCTGCACCATGCGCAAATTGGCTGACGAGTATGGTTGTTTGCCAGATCGTTTTGCCGGAGAAAAACGTCATTTCTTTGTTGATGATTCTCATCCTCAAATTAGATATGAAGCGCACAAATGTATTTTGTGCGGATCTTGCATCAGGGTTTGTTCAGAAGTAAAAAATCTAGATGCCTTGGGGTTTGTCAAACGCGGTTTCTCAACTCAGATGAAACCAATTTTTGAAAAACCTTGGAAAGAATCAACCTGTGATTCTTGCATGAAGTGCGTGCCCATGTGTCCAACCGGAGCGATTTCATTAAAAACAACTCCAGCTGAAGAAGTGTTAGCTTTACGTGAAAAAGGCGTCGACGCCAGCAAAGACGTTCCAAAAGATACTTAATTATATCCCCGCTCACCCTGAGCTTGTCGAAGGGTGGAGTACTCGTCATTCCTGTATCTTTTTGTCATTCCCGCGAAAGCGGGAATCCCATGCGCTCATTACTGTCATTCTGAGCAAAGCGAAGAATCCCAAGTAAAAACCCCTGCAGCAGGAAAGGTGTTTGAAGCAGCTGCACTCCACCAAGTATCCGTTCATCCTGAGCTTGTCGAAGGATGCACCATAAAGGGGCATTGCTCTCGTGGCTCTCGGCCGACTTTTTTTATTTCCCTATGAACCTTACGGCGTATTCCTATTTTTCGTCATACCGGGAAAGTAAAAAAAGCCGCCCTACGCCACTAGCGCAATACCCAAGGTGTCATCTAATTAAGGATTATCTTTAACTTGTCGAATTAACTAACAAACAAAGTTCTAGACTCAAATAACGCTAGTTGAGTATAGTGGTGAACAAATTTATATGTTTGCATCAATTATTATATATCTAATTCAAGAACTCTTAACTATGGTTAAGATAATATGGAGAGATCCTATGGAATCTCAAATTCTAATTTCATTTATTAGTGCTTTTTTTGGCGCCGGTATTTTACTTTTTTTACAATGGTCCTTTTCAGAACGAGAGATTCGTCATTTTTGGGAAATAACAGATGATAAAGAATCGCTTCAACATATTATTTATATTTCAAATAATAATAAGCATGCGGCATCTATATTCAATCTTGAAGTTGTTACAAGAAATGGAAAAGTGCTTAAAAGAGGAACTACGATGAGTTTGAAGTCTGCCAATGATATGAAGGATATATTTGCAAAAGTTGTTTTTTTAGAACCTTATCACGTATACCCCTTATGGATAGAGGTATATCGTAAGCATAACGGCAATAAAAATCCGAATGGCATAGAAAACAATGATGATATTAAATTGTTAAGGTTCGAGTCCAATGTATGCGGAAGTGGAGCAAGAGGTGTCATTTCAAGGCTTTTCAAGAATAAGATAAGAAAGTATGAAATTAAAAAGCCGGACTAATGAATCAATTTGTTTCGCTATCGCTGTTTTTTATGTTGTTCAATTAAAAACAAAATTTGGTGGACACGATACTCAATTGAAATAAGTATCGTGTCCCCGGAATTTTTCCTGCAGGAATTTTTCAATGAACCATATTTAATTTGAAAGTTATCTGAGAATATTGAAGTTTTATATTTTAAACCCCACAAACGTTCCACCACCAGACATAGAATTACCTGAAAATGTGTTTCCACCAACAGTTAAAGAGGAGTAGCCACCATACATTTTTAGACCAATAGGGCGAAAATCTAGTTTTTCTACGATTGCAGAATATTGGTCTATCATTTTTACAGACAAAATTAATTCTTCGGAAATCATTACATTTAAAGAACCAGATTCTTCATAAACTTTTACAGCTGGATGCTTTGAGATAGATTCTTCAACAATAGTGACAAATTGATTTTTCTTTGAGTCTGCAAGAGCTTGAAGCCAAATCTTTGGTTTTTCACCTTTACCTATTAAGATTGGTAAAACATCGCCTATAGCAACCAGGTTGCCACCACCGGAAAGCACATTGCTACAAATTGTTAATGTATTAAAAGGAATATAATTTTTAGGTATGTTTTTACGCGTTATCATTTATTTTGTTCCTTAAATGCATGTCTTTTTGTTGGAGCTTCCTTAAAATGTTTTTCAATTTTTTTCATTACTTTTTTACGATCGTTTGGAAGACAAAGTCCGATTATATATAGGACTGCCGATAAAGCGATACCTATAACCAATGTTACTTTATCTCCCTTATTTATGTTTGCGATATTTGAGTAACCCTTAGCTAGAAGTTGAAGACCAAAACCAAAAGTTGTTAATGCGATACTAATAGCTAAGGTAAAGGTAATTGGTCTGCCACGCTTTATTCGTTCAAAGTCTATTTCGCGAAGAGAGTAATCTTTTTGCCATGTGCCAATATCCGCACCTGTCAACAAATCAGGGACAAATTGAGTTTCTGTTATCTCTCTATTACGCACGTTTTTTTCACTTTCTTCACTTGGTGCAATTATTTGGCAAGCTTTGAGAGCTCCAATTATTATGGTATGTTGTTCATAAAAAACATCCGGGCCGTATCCCGACATTAAACTTAAATTAAAGTTTTTAAACAATTTGTATGGTGTGCTATCTCTACCATAGTTTTTAATTATGAAGTCTTCAACTTGGGCAATCCAGGCTTGGAAGTCAGCAGATGGACTACTGTATATGCCCGTGTTTCCTTGTCGGCTATTATTTTTGAAAGTAAAAGTGTATCCAGTGCTAATTAATTGTTCAATTATTTCTTTCATTTTAATTTCGTAACCACTGGTAACGGAGCAAGTTAGTTTATTAATGATTTAAATATTATATAAAGCAAATATTCCTAACAGCAATCCAATTTCACCCAATATAACTGATAATACTGCTAATCTGGCAGAAACTCGGTAAGAGGGATCAGATGCACGCCATGCCCACTTTAATTCACCCAATAACCCCTTTTGTTTAAGTTTAACATCTACTTCTTCGTTGGGTTTAACATTTAGTTTGCTTCTGGTAAATTCGTCAAGTATGAGTCTTTCATCGCCATATTCTCGGCAACCACGAACAATAACCAGAGTTTGTTGATCCCCAATCTTCAATTCACAAATAGTACAATCTTTTATCGACACTCCCTTAGCATCTTTTCGATATTTCTCTGGTATTCTTGCAATATCTTTTAGTCTATCTTCTTTGTGTGTTTTAGAAATTTTTAATTTTATATCAATTAATTTTTAACCACCGGTCACGGAGCAAAAAGGCACGGAGCAAATTGCTTTTACGCCGTGCGAAATACGCTCTAAAACGATATGGCGTATTGGGGTTGATGTCAAAAAATCAGGTTAAAATATATTTACCTGATTTTTTGCTTCCAATTCGTTTCACTAACTTGGCTTGAATAAGTGGTTTAAGTAAATCTAGGGCGCCTTGTTTTGAGATATTTAGTTCCGACCATATCTCTTTTGGTGCCATGCTCTTTTTCTCTCGTAACAAATTCAATAATTGTTCTTGTTTAGGAGTCAAAACAAGTGTTTTTTTGTGGCTGCTTAATCGTAGCTGATCTATTCGTTGTAAAACGTTTTCTAGGGTTAAATGTAACACTTCTGCACAATACTCAAGCCAACCTGTTAAATCATCATCTTGTGTTCTAACTTGGTCTAGGGCCTTATAATAACGAGGTCTGTTTTCCCAATAAGTTTCATCAATTGAAAATATATGATGGGTATCAAAACCGCGTCTATAAAGTTCCCATAAAGCAAGTGCTCGACCAACACGCCCATTTCCATCTGCAAAAGGATGAATTGCTTCAAATCGATAATGAAGAATTGAAGAAGAAATAACTGGTGACCACTTCTGACTTTGATCATTCCACCATTCAATTAAATCTTTCATTAGCTTTGGAACTTCTTTTGCTTTTGGTGGTAAGTAGTGGCCAACTCGCACTTCTATTTTACGATATTCGCCAGAACTGCCTTGATCCATTACACCAGTTGAGATAATTATATGAAGTTTTAGCAAATCTTTATCTGTTATCTTTTTAATTTCCGTAGCTTTCTCAATTAATCTGAGAGCTGCAAAATAATTTAAAACTTCCTGTTTTGATCTATTTGTTCTTGTTAGTAGCTGCCCCCCTTGTTCCAATATTTTAACCTCTTGAAGTGTTAAAGGATTTCCTTCAATCGCGGTTGAAGCATGGGTGTTTTTAACTCTAGCATCTTTTTGAAGGGCAGGAATCCAAGGAACTTGAACTGTAGCAGCCAATATTTGTTCTCTAAATGAAGCAATTTCTTCAATCATTTTAAGTAAATGAGCAGTAATTGTGAATTTTGGTTTGTAAGCCATATTTGTTATTTTACAGATAAGTCAAGTATAAGTCAAGTATAAGTCAAGTTGTTAGTCAAGTGGGTGGAAGCTAGTTTTCGTAAAAAAGGGGATGTTTCTCTTTTTGTAAGCCTTTGAAATTATTAAGGTTTATTTTGCTATTGGATTTTAACGCCGTACGCCGGTCGCTGTACGCCGTATGAAATACGAGCGACTAGCGACTAGATACGGTTTTTAAACGATATGGCGCAATGGGGTTGATGTCAAGGTTGGGAAGTTGCTGGTAAAATTTGGGCTCTATCTATATTAATCTTTCAAAACCATTGCTAAACAAAAAGCGTTTTAAAAATATTGCAGTAATACTCTTGAACTTGTCCAATTGGCGTCAAAGCTGATAAACTTTTATATTGCTTTACATACTTAGCTCTTCTAAAGGTTTTACTCTAAATAAACATTACAAACATTATTAGAGGTATTATATGGCATGGTTATTATTGCTAGGTGCTGGAGTATTAGAGGTTGCTTGGCCAATTGGTTTTAAATATTCCAATGGATTTACTAAAATATTACCCACCATTCCTACAATGCTTGCTCTTTTACTTAGCTTTTTCTTAATGTCGCAAGCTGCTAAAACTTTGCCAATTGGAACTGTCTATGCAATTTGGACGGGTATTGGTGTATTAGGCACAGCTATTTGTGGAATTTTATTGTTTCAAGAATCTTATAATTTATTTCGCATGGCATGCATCTTTTTGATTTTCTTGGGTATAGCTGGCCTCAAGTTTACAACTAAGTAAAAGGATTCCATTCAAACACGCCAACATTGTTTTCTTAACCACCGGTCAAGGAGCAAATTGCTTTTACGCCGTACGCCGGTCGCTAGAGATAAACAGTATGGCGCAATGTGCTTTTTACTACATATTCTTTTACGAAAAAAATATTGGAGCAAATTGATTTTTTTATGCTTTGTTACAATTCAATTTTCAACGCCTCTTTTAATGCTCCAGCAAATTCATCTGCTTTTTTGGCAAACTGTTTTACCAAGGAAATATATTGATCCATGGTTATGCCAAAATAATCATGCACACTGCCGTTTCTAGCATCCAACGCATTGGCCCAAAATTCCGGATCATCAATCCATCCAAATTTTATCGCCTCTTGAATGGCTGGCCTGGGACCAAAAGCTTCCGCACCTTGATAATCGGCCGCTGTTTTCATTACTTTCCAACAATATTCAAAACAGACTTCAAATCTTTTTACCACCGCATCTGTGCAAATCTCATTTAGTTCAGATTTATTTTTATTAGCTTCCAAAAGTTCCAAAGATTCTTTTAATTTGCTTAAAGCTTCTTTAAAAGTTGCCATAGTTTTTTTTACATTGTTGATGGTCATGCTATCTCCTTTAATTTTATGGAATCTGGATATAGTTTAGTAATTCGTATACTGCTTGTTGCAATTGAATTTAAAAACCAAGCTGGTGCTTCATTTAAACACACCAAATCAATGCGATAGGGAAAAGCCAGATCAATTAGCTCTTGCTTGAAAAGAGAAAAACCTTTTGGTCGCTTGTCTAGGCGAAAATACAGAGCAAAATCCCAATCGCTTTTAATGCCTTTTTTACCCCTAGCCCGAGAACCAATTAAAAAAAGATCTGCTTGATTTTTTTGAGCATATTCTTCAAATTTTAGAGCTATTTTTTTTATTTTTGGTGGAGAATCTTGAATAATTGATTCAAAATCTGTTGTTTTGGTTGTTATTTCCTCAAAATCAACTCCAAGTTCAGCCAAAACCTTTTCAAATGAAGTGGAAAAAATAGATTTACCAGAAAACATATTATATAATGATTGTCTTGATACACCACACTTATGGGCAAATTCAGTGATATTTCCCCCCTTTGCCCTTAAATGCGATTCGAACTTATTCTTATCTAATAACAACATATTTGTATTGTATTACATATAAGACGTTTTGTCTATAAATTAAGAAGTAAGGTCTTGTCTTTTAAAAATTATGGGGACGCGATACTTATTTCAGAACCACTGGTTTTCTTATTTTACTACATACGCTTTTACGCCGTGCGCTGTACGCCGTACGAAATACGTTTTTAAACGATATGGCGCAATGGGGTTGATATCAAGGTTGAGAAAATAGTGAGATAAGATGCTATTATTTAAAATTCACGGAGGGGGTAAGGTGTTTGAAGCAGGCGCACGAAACCGGGCTATTCATCATGAAAATATTGCTACTTGCTTTATGAGTTAGAAGATTTCCTCTGTCATCATCTAACTCATGCAAGCAGTCAATATTTTCATTCTTCATACGCCCTTATTTCGTAAGCGCGCGCCTAAATTGCTTCAAACACCTTCTTACCCCCTCCGTGAATTTTGCAGTACCGAAAGCCGCTTAATGAACTGGATAATCAGGGTTGCTTTGCTGTGCCAGAAATGACAAAGCAGAATCGTCAGACGGAGCAAGCTGTTTACCAGATAGGTTTGACGGAGAAAAGGGTTTGTTCTGAAGTAAAAAACCCTGGAACCAGTCAACTTGCGATGCTTGCCTCAAATGCGTGCCAATGTGCCCAACTGGTGCGATTTCTCTAAAAGTAACCCCTGCTGAGGAAGTCTTGGCCTTGCGCCAAAAAGGCGTCGATGCCAGCAAGGATGTTCCAAAAGGGGGCTAAGAGATTAACCAAGCGGGTTCCATTCAAACACGCCCACATTGCCATCTTGATCAATAATGGCGATTTCTCTTTGGCGATTTCCGCTAAAACTTCCCAAATAAACTTGCACGCCTAAAGAAGAAGTGTTGCGCAAGCTTGGTTTGCGGTTAGAAACTGTAGTGGTTCTAAATAAGGTTTGAGGTTGATTTGTTAAAGAATTTTCTGCAAACACCCGCACACTATCAAAACCAAATTTTCTCAAATTTGTTTCAACTCTAATATAATGATCTTGATGAAAAGTTGTGGGATTGGCCGAAGCTCTATGAACTATTTGCTGTTCTTCATGGCAGGTGCGCAGATCTTGAGCATTTTTTATTTGCAAATCTACTGGTTGCCCAGCTTGCTCAATCTCTAGTCTTGTAAATGGCCTTAATATCTTTTCCCAGACCATGGTTGCTCCTGCTTAGCCAAGTAATTACTAAAGATTGGACACTTAGCAAGTGTTTTTTATTCCGTTATATTTATTGTTTTAAAAATAGGCACTGGGTTGGTTACAATTACTCCTAATATGCCACCAGTAGTAGTTGGATAATAGACAATTTGGGTTGGCGCTACGTTGGCAGTATAGGAGGTGGTGGTTAGGCTGGAGGTGATCATATCAACATTAACAATGCTATTGGCGCTGTTATCAGCAATATAGATCTCATTTCCAGCAGGGTTGGTCGCAATACCTTGAGGCGCGGTGCCAACTTCTAAGCCTGTAGCTTCAATCCTTGGTCCTAAAGTGGTGTTGGTTTCAGCAAGCATAATCAAGTCTGTGCCGTTATTATCAGTCATGAGCGCTAAATCATCATTATACCAGCTTAAATCAAATGGAGAAATTTCTGGATCTAAATCTCCAGATCTGGGAAATAGGGTTGAGTCAGGGTCGCGCAATTCAAAAGAGATTAAAGGAGCGCCAATAAAAGATCTAAAATGAGCAAAATGCACAACTCTTTCGCCTCCTGCATATTCTGCAAACAGAACCATTTTGGCATAGTTTAAGGTGGTTTGGATTATGTCAAGTTTGGTGGCGCGCACTGGCATTGGATCACTAGTTAAAGAACAATTTGGATAATCTTCATCATCTGGAGTTGGCAAACAATTGCTCCGGGTAGGGTCATTTAGACTGTAAGGAGCTCCAGAATTGATTTCATAAATATCCAGAAAACCAAAATTTTCTGTTTCAAAATCATGGGCCACAGCCACAAAATCAGCAGTAGTTAAAGGCACATCAGCAAGTTCAGCAATAGCTACATCATGAATATCAATCTCAAAGGCATCAGAGCTGGTTGCCGCTATATTATCAGCTAGGGCTGCTAAATCATACCAATGCAAAGTGTCATTGGTGGTGTCTAAAATTGCTGCATGATCGAAACTAGAATGCACAGCAATTCTATCAAACAAGACTCCAGCAAAAGAGGCACGCTGATAAACTAGGCCAGTGGCCATATTGATTTCAATGATTTCACTGTTAGTGCCGTCATTTGCCACAATTACCGCAAGCCCATTATCCCAGTCCATTGCCACATCTTGAGGAATCATAGTGCTTGAAGAAGAAAGAACTTGGTTATTGCTATTGACAGTTGTGCTATAGGCTTCACTTTCTTCACCAGTGCCAGGATCAATATAGGTCACGGTAATTGTGTCATTTAGGTTGGCATTAATACTGGTGGAAAAATAGCCAGTAGTATCAGTGGTGGTGGTGACCAAGGTCTCGCCAGCTGCTTTCAAGGATTTGCCAGCCAAATTAGCTTGGGCAGCAGCTGTAGTATTAGTGACCTTTACCGTGGCATTGCCTACTGGTAGATTGTTAGCATAGATATAGCCATATACCAGGGATTTGCCGCTGGCATCAGGAGAGGTTACCGTGATATAGCCAGCAGTTGGTGCGGGCAAAGAAATAGGAGAGCTACCGGTAGTACCTCCTCCTGAACCTGCGCCACCGCCGCAATTGCTTACTGCCACAATACAAAGAGGTAGTATCGTGACCATGGTAATTGTTCGGAAATATTTGCCTATTTTTGAGTTAATTATCTTCATGCTCACCTCATAATTATAACAGAAAAACAACCTACTTCCTATATATATGATTTGTATTACATCATTATAATAAGCAATGGTTATGCCAATATTGTGGTAAGTATAATATCTTGAAATTATTGATAAAAATATTTAGTATATGTTTAGTATATATTTTATATGTATATGAATTATAGATTAAATGTATTAATTATATAATTCAGATAATTATTTGTGTTGCCCAGAATTATATACATAAGATATAATAACCATTATGGACAATGAGCTTCCTCAAAATATAGCAGGTCGGTGGCAGGTGGTAAAAGAACTAGGTTCAGGGGCCATGGGGCAGGTTCTTTTGGCCAAAGCAGAAGATGGCATTCCTGTAGCAATCAAACTTATGACCATGACCTTGACCAAAGATCAAAAACAAAGAGTGGAAAGGTTTAAGTCTGAATTTTCCATTCTTAAGGAATTATCTCATCCTGGAATCAATAAGGTTTATGATTTTGGTTATGATGAACCAACTCAACATTATTATTTTACTTCAGAATATATTGCTGGCGACCCATTTTTAAAAGCAACAGAATTGCTAAACGTGGATGAGATTGAAGAATTGTTTGTAGAAATTTTAAGATCTCTGGAATATCTGCACAGTCATGGCATCATGCATGCTGATATTAAATCAACAAACATTTTAGTAGAAGCCAATCCTCAAGAAAATTCTCGGATCAAGCTGATTGACTTTGGTTTAGCAGCCCTGGGAACTTTTGATAAGGTCGTGGGCACCCCTTCCTATATGGCGCCAGAAGTTATTTTGCGCAACAAACCAGATAACCGTGCAGATTTATATTCACTTGGCGTGCTAATTTACACGGCTATTACCAGATATAATCCATTTAAGGCCAGGCAGTTAAATGAAATGTTTGAAAGACAAATCAATGTTGTGCCTGAACCGCCATCTTTTTATGAACCAACAGTGCCCAAATATTTAGATGATATAATAATGAAGCTTTTGAAGAAAGTACCTGGTGAGCGTTTTTCTTCAGCAGCGCATGTTATTAGAGCGCTGGCTTATGGCAGCGGTAAGTCTTATCCAGTGGAAACTCAGGAAACATTTTTGGGTTACTTGCCGACCAAAGGTAATATTGTGGGCAGAAAAAAAGAACTGGCTTCAATTAAGGAACATTGTTTGGCGATTAAGGATTTAAAACCGCAAACACCAGCCGGGCTTTGTCTAATGGGCGAAGCTGGTACAGGTAAAAAAAGGTTGTTAACTGAACTAAAATATTTTGCCCAGCTCAATGAACTGGAGGTAGTTGAACTTAAAGTTTTAGACGAAAAAATTCTGGCCGGGTTTAACGAAGAGCTAAAGCTCTTAATGAAAGAACCGCCCAAGCGCAGCTATATAATAGTCGTTGGTGTTTTAGGCTGGCTCGCCACACATAAAGCTGGCAGGCAAACCATTGAACAGTTACGCAAACTTATTAACTGGCTTGGTTTTGTGCGCGCCCTGTCTCCGGTTAAAGATGTCAGCCGGGTTTTGCTGGCATTTAGCGCCAACCAAGATGAGCTAAATCTATTTAGTTATATGCTGGATTTGCCGGAAAATGAATTAAATATAGTTGAGCTTAAAAATTTTGATCAGCAAGAAACCAAAGAGTATCTTACAGTTTTAACAGGCGTGGAAGAAGTGCCCCAGGAATTGGTTGCTGAATTATATAAAAGAACTCAAGGCAATCCTTTGTTTATTACTGAAGTTATGAAAGAGTTGGTAAAACAAGGTATGCTTTTTGACAAAATTGGTCGCTGGAATAAAGAAGCGATTGAAGATATTGGTATTAGTTTTGCAAAATTGAAAGTGCCCCAAACGCTAACCCAGATGTTGGTTTCAGCTTATGCCGCTACTTTACCAGCAGAAAAAGAAATTTTAGAAGCCTTGGCTGTTTGGAATAGACCGGTTAGTGCAGAAGAATTAAAAGCAATTGCTAGCTCAGAAAAAATTTTTGAGGTTCTGTCTTCTTTGGTTAAGACTAATACTGTTTTTTTCGATAATATCAATGGGGCGTATTATTTTCAAAACGATTTACTAAAAGATGTTGTCTATGAAAACATTTCAAAAGAGAAAAAAGCAGATCTGCATCAATTAATCACCTCATTTTTAAAAACACACCAGCCTGAAAATTTTTCAGAAATTAACTGGCATTTGGGTAGGTGTGCTGAAGATCAAGAAGCTGTAGATGCCTTAATTCGTTTGGGCCTGCATTATTTAAAAAACTATAAAGTATTAGATTCCATAACAAACTTTAGCGAAGCCCTTGCTCGCGGCCAAGTAGCTGACTATCGCTTAAATGAAATATTGCTGCACTTAGGTGAGGCCTATACTCAAGCCAGGCGCTATGTTCAAGCAATTGAAGTTTATCAAAAACTTTTGGACAAATTAAAATCTCAGGGGGATGAGGAAAGCCTGGAAGTAATCGAGACTTGGCAAAAATTGGGTGTGGTTTATTTGCGCTATGGTGATTTAGGTCATAGTAAGGAAATTTTAGGCAAAGCGCAAAAAGCCTTGGAAAAAATATCAGGGAAACTTCCTTTAAAATTAAAAGTTTCCAATCATTTAGCCAGACTTGCTTTTTTGGAAGGCAAGCTGGATCTGGCTGCCAATATTTATAAGGAAAATAAGGACAGGTGGAAGGTTTTGTCGCCAGATGAAAAAAAACAGGTATTAAATAATGATTTGGCTCATGTTTATCTGCGCATGAATAAATTTGATCTGGCGGAAAAAGAATTAAATGCAGATATTAAATATTTGGAAAGCATTAAAGAAGATAAAGAACTGGAAAGAGCATATTATGGAATCGCTGAGCTGTATCGCGAAAAAGGAGATTTAGACCAAGCTATTCTCTATTTTGAAAAAGCCATTAGCCTTGCCAAAAATATCTATGATTCTGAGTTGCTGCTTTATACTTATAATGGTTTGGGCAATGCCTATAATGCTAAAGGAGAGCAAGCCAAGAGTTTATATTGGTATGAGCGCGGCCTGGATTTGGCGGCGCGTACTGGTGAGGATTCAAACGCAGCAGCAATAAGCGTAAACATTGGCTTGATAAAAGAAACTCAGAATGATTTAGAACAGGCTGCCCACCACTTTGATTCTGCAATACGTATTATCAACCGAGTTGAGAAAAAAACCAGTTTTGAATTAGGCTACTTGCTCAGAGCATATATTGAATTAGCCAATATCTATCGGCTGCAAAAAAAATATAAAAAAGCCCAATATTTTTTAAATGAAGCCCAAAACTATTCTGGTTTAGCTGTATTTAAGACCCAATTATTTTGGTTTAAAAAAATAGAGTTAGAACTGGCCAGAGATAAAAATGACCAGACCAGGGTCGAGCAAATTTTAGCTGAATTAAAAAATTTAGCAGATTCTGATCAAGAGAAAAAAATCTATGAAGAACTATCATATGTGCCTTCTGCCGAGCCTGAAGTTCAAAAGGGAGGCGAGAGTAAAGAAGCAAGTGCTTATGAATATATTTTAGAGATCAATAAATTTTTAGGCACAGAGGATGATTTGGATTTTGTGCTAAAAAGTATTTTGAAATATGCCTTGGAACTTGCCCAAGCCGAAGCTGGTTTAATTCTTTTGAAAAATCAAGAAGAGGAATTAGAGGTTAAGGCCAGGGTTAATATTAAGCTTGATCAAAAGATATCAGAAATAAGCACCAATATTGCGCGTTCATGTCTGGAACAAGATCGGGTCATTGTTACCCAAAATGCTATTACTGATGATCGTTTTAAGAAAATGGAGTCTGTGGTGCTTTTGGGTTTGAAATCAGTTTTGTGTGTGCCAATTCATATTAGAAAAAAACCAGCGGGAGTATTGTATTTGGAAAATAGATCAAAGATTGCTGCTTTTGTTAAAGTTAATGAAGAGATTTTGCGCGCGTTTGCTGATCAAGCAGGTATTGCTATTGAGAATGCCAAGCTTTTGGAAAGTTATCAATCTGAAGAAAAACTAATTAGGGAACAATTGGCCCAATCCCAGGCAAAGCTGGAAGAACTTGACGAACAGGTAAAATTGCAAGTTTCTGAGCTGCAGGCCAGGTATCAGTTTGACCGGTTAGCGTCAATTTCGCCAAAAATGAAAGATATCTTTGAATTGCTGGAAAAAATTTCAGACACAGCCCTTTCAGTTTGTTTAACTGGCGAATCAGGAACTGGCAAAGAATTGGTGGCCAAGGCCATTCATTATAATAGCAGTCAGGCTAAGGGGCCATTTGTAGCAGTTAATTGCACAGCAATTCCTGCCACTTTAATTGAAAGTGAATTATTTGGTTACAAAGCCGGGGCTTTTACTGGAGCAACTAAAGATAAAAAAGGTTTGTTTGAAGCAGCAGATAAGGGAACTTTATTTTTAGATGAAATTGCTGATCTAGATCCTTTTTTGCAGGCCAAATTACTCAGAGCAATTCAAGAACATGAGATTAGAAGGGTTGGTGATACCAAGCCCATTAAATGCAAAGTGCGGATTTTGTGCGCCACTAATAAAAATCTGGAAAAGTTAGTTGAAGAACAAAAATTTCGCCAAGATCTTTATTATCGTTTAGCAGAGATTAAAGTGGAATTGGTGCCTTTGCGTCAGAGAATAGAAGATATACCATTTTTAATTGATGAATTTGTGGTCAAATATGCGCAGGAGCATAATTTTAAAACTCAGCCAAAAGTTGACCCAGGTTTTGTCAAAGCTTGTCTGGAATATGCCTGGCCAGGAAATATCAGAGAGCTGGAAAATGCGGTAAGAGTGGCTACAGCTTTAAGCGGACAAAAAAAAATAAGTCTGGAAAACTTGCCAGAAAATCATTTTTTACGACAAGCTGCAGGGCACACTAAATTAATAAAACAAGAGCAAATAGCTAGAGCTGATTTGCCTTTGATTGACAGTTATAATCACCATGACCCAACTAGGACCTGGAAGGAATATGAAGACATAATTATTGCTGCTGCCTTTAAGCAAAGTAACTTTGGAGTTAAGCAGACTGCTAAAGTTTTAGGTTTGGCTGTGCCCACAATTTATAAAAAAATAAATGAATTAAATCTAAAAGATGAAGCAAATTCTTTGTATGCTGCTGATTTTCAATATGATGAAAATTATAGTTTGGATGACTATGTGCTAGCTATATTTAAGGCAACCTGGGAATATGTGGAGCATCATCCTTACCAGGCTGCTAAACAACTGGGCATTTCCCATGGGTATTTTTATAAGATACTCAAACAGATTAGAAATTAAGATAGCTCTCGACCAGGTCTTCTCACCTCCCTCAGGCTTTTACGAAACTATTAGAGGCTTGAGAGTTGTCGGTCCGGATTCGCAGACCTGCTCTACGCCATCTTAATTTCTAGCATTGTGGAGAATAATATGAAAGACACGGAATTTAGACAAATAGTAGAAGAAGGTATTAGAAGGTTGCCGCCTGAGTTTCAGGAACATTTAGATAATGTGGAAATAATTGTGGCTGATTATCCAAGCTCCATTCAGCAATCCAAGATGCAGCAAAAGTATCATTCAAGTCGAGCTTTTGTTTTGTTGGGTTTATACGAAGGCGTGCCTCATGGTAAAAATAGCGTGTTTTCCACACCATCTTTGCCAGCCCGGATTACTTTGTTTCGCAAAAGCATTGAACAAATTTGTTCCACTCGCGAAGATATGATCGAACAAATAAATCGCACCTTGCTTCACGAAATCGGCCATCATTTTGGGATGAGCGATAAAGAACTGCGGACATTGGGATTTTAGACAAGACTCACTTAGGAAATGTCCATAAATAGGCATCTTCAGCCAGGCCTTCTTTAAGGGCTTTGTCTCGTAAATTTTGAGCTGCGTTTTGGCTTAAATTAGCGCCAATGACTACTGTATAAAAAGGATTGTCGCCATAAGGAGCATAGACTTCTGCCTGAAAATCATCATAAGCTCGGTTGATAAGTTTAGCCTGACGCTGGGCATTATTTTCATGGCGATAAGAACCAACAATTACAAACCAAGTATTTGCAGGTTCAGCGCCAATTAAACCGCGAAAAAATTGTTGAGTTTGGGTTTCAGGAGGTATTTGAAATTTTTTTACAGTTTGCAGTTCTTCAGGTTGAGTTGTTTCTTGGGCCAGGGCGTCATTAATAAAAAATATTTTGGCTGAAGGAGGAACAATTTCTGCAGGATTAAAATCAGCTTGTTTAATATTGCCAGCATTGATCATGGCTGTAATTAAGGCAGGAGCAATTATGCCTAGCTCAAATATTTTTTTCTTGTTGGTTTCAGTATGCAAGGCAGCCCAAAAACCGCCAATGCTGAAAAATACCAAAAAGCGAATGGAATAACCCAATCCTACATAAAAAGTTAAGTTGGTAAGCACAGTTTGATAATCAACAATCAAAAGATTCATGATTAGAGGAATTGCTCCACCAACTCCGCCAATAAAAAATTTTTGCCAGGTTTTTAGTGTTGTCATTTTGTCCCCCGGAATCTAATCGTATACTTTTTTTCCATACGTATTGGATTATAGGATTCTTTGGCTTTGCGTAAGCCAGGAATTCCTAAATCTTGTTCTCGGTTTATCCATGTGTACTTTGGATCTATGGTTTGCGCAAAGCGTTGATTTATAAACTGGTAAATTCCGCGGTAATGATAATTGCCTTTTTCTACATGAATGGTAAAAGTATTTTTATTTAAGGGTTCGCCCATAGTTAGACCAATAATTTTCCCTTTGTAGCGTACAACTGCTCCAGTGAGTTTAAGCACTTCAAAATGGGTAAGCATTTGATAAATTGAACAAGTTTCTTTGGAAAGGGTGGGATTTTTTTCACACTCCCTGCTTAAACACCAGTCATGTTCAAATTTTAGGGCTTCAGCAACATTTTCTGTGGTTAAAGGTTCAAAATAAGCATCATATTTTTTTTCAAATTGATTTAAGAGATTTTTTTTGTTGTGAAAACGGCGACCAGCTAAATTCACTAAATCATCTCTAGTATAAACATAATCAAAATGATCTCGTTCCTGGTCAATTTCAAGATCTTTGCTGTGCTTGGTTATCTTATCGATCATTTTTTCATCAGCACAGTGAAAATGATCTGCAACTTTGGCTTGTTTAGATTCTTTTAGAATATTAAAAATATCCTGGTGATTCCACTTGCCAACAGGTGGATATAGGCCTCCTAATCCACAAGCTTTGGTTAAAATTAAAACAGTTCCATTATATTTACAGACCTGAAAATCATACTCATGGGTCCAAGTGAATAAGTTGGTGAAAGTATATTCTGAGATTAAAGGAGGATAATTATGAAATAACTCATAAAAAAAAGGAGCATCTCCAATACTAATCGGTCTAAATTTAGGAAATTTAGGAATTTCTTTGCTCATCTTATAATTGCCAAAAAAATGTCACATCTATATCTTTTGACTCTATTTCATACCCATTTGTAAATACACACCTTTTTCTAATAAATTTTATTAATTATTTCAACTGGTTATATATACAAAAAAACAAGGCTCCTGGCACGTGTTTTGCTATTTTAAATGGTGGTTAATAAATAGGGGGACTTAAATGAAGAAATCTAATAAGCGGCACTTTATAGAGCAGTTAAAAAAACAAATTGAAGACTTAGGGGCCTTAAAAACAGGGGAGATTCATGTTATTACTGTAAATGCTAACTATGGTAGATATAAATTAGTGGTTGGTCCAATTAAGGATCAGCAAAATTATCCCATAGAGATTGATGGAGAAATTCATCATTTATTTGTCTCGCCCAAAGCCATAACACCCAATCCTTCTAAAAAAGAAGTTCAGGAAAATTTAAAACATTCAGTTATTATGAAGGATCTAGAGGTGCACCTTAATGATCCAAATGGAGATGGGCACAGTTTGAGACATTCAAGATGTAAAGTAGAGCCCAAAGAATACATCAATTTTGCAGGCCAAGCTGGCAAGGAAATGCTCAATAGCATTAATTCTCATGGTCGGCTTTCCAATGCTGCTTATCGCATAATTCAAGATGATATTATTCGGTCCATGAAAAAACGTCGGTCACGTCCAAATGCTTAATTTTTGGACACAGGTGTAGTAAAATAAAGCACCTGAAAAAAATCATCCGCGGCAAATTAGCATAAAATCATATTTTTGATTTGGCATAAAAATAGCATTGGTATTTTTGTATGTTGAGCAAAGTTCAAGCTGCAGGTTTAACCGGCATAGATGCCTATCTGGTAAAAGTTGAAATAGATATACCCAGTTGCGGTCTGCCTGGCTGGAACATGGTTGGTCTGTTGGAAACTGCGGTTAAAGAAGCCAAAGAGCGGGTGGCCGCAGCAATTAGAAATTCTGGCTATCAAATTGTTAATCGTAAAACCATTATCAACTTGGCGCCTGGACACATTAAAAAAAGTGGGGTGCATTTTGATTTGCCAATTGCTGTTGGTTTATTGGCAGCTTGGCAAATTATTAGGCAAGATTTGTTAAAACAATATTTATGTATAGGCGAATTGTCTTTAAGCGGCAAGGTGTTGCCAATAAATGGTGTTTTGCTGGCAGCTACTCTGGCCAAACAAAAAGGGTTCAAGGGAATTGTTGTGCCAGCAGAAAATTTTGCGGAAGCTAGTTTAGTAGATGGATTAGAGGTAATTGGTGTTAATAGCTTAAAGCAAACTTCAGACTTTTTTAATAATCAGGAAAAACCCAGCCAGAATCATCAACCTTTGCCGTTAATTGCAGATATAGCCAAACCAGATTTTGCTGAAGTGCGTGGTCAGGAATTTGCCAAGCGTGGTCTAGAAATTGCTGCTGCTGGCGGACATAATATTTTATTAATTGGCCCACCAGGCACTGGCAAAACAATGTTGGCTGAAAGACTTCCTTCAATATTGCCGCCACTATCTTCAACTGAAAGGCTGGAAACCTTAAAAATATATAGCGCTTATGGATTGCTGAATGAAAATTTTTCCTTGGGTTTTGGGCGTCCCTTTCGTGCGCCTCACCATTCTGCTTCTTATGCAGGTTTAATAGGAGGCGGAAATAGAACCGCCCATTTGGGCGAAATTTCCTTGGCCCATAATGGAGTGCTATTTTTAGATGAAATGCCGGAATTTAAAAGAGATGTGCTAGAAGTTTTGCGCCAACCTTTGGAATCTGGTTTGGTAAGGATTGTGCGCTTAGGATGCAGTGTTGCCTATCCAGCCAGTTTTATGCTGGTTGCTGCTATGAATCCTTGCCAATGTGGTTATTATGGTGATCCAAGAAAACCCTGCATTTGTACGGTGCCGCAAATTCGCAAATATCGAAATAAAATTTCTGGGCCACTTTTAGATCGGATTGATTTACATATAAATGTGGCCAGGCCAACTCATGAAGAACTTTTAGAAACAATGCAGGCTGAGTCATCAGAAAAAATTCGTGAACGCGTGTTTCAGGCCAGGCAAAGACAGGCCAGCAAGTATGCAGGAAAAATTAGCTGCAATGCAGCGCTTAAGGCAAAACAAATTCAACAATATTGTGTGCTCAATAAAGATAGTAAAAATTTTTTGAAACAAGCTTCGGAAAAAATGTTTTTATCTGCCAGATCTTTGCACCGCACCTTAAAAGTAGCAGCCACCATTGCTGATTTGGAGGCAAGCGCTGAGATTTTAGTTTCCCATATAGCAGAAGCTTTGCAGTTTAGAAGCTTCGAACGCCTTATAATATGATAATCAAGCAAGATTGTTTTATGCACATTTATATTGACCTCCTAGCTTAATGTTGTAAGTGTTCTCTAAATTTAAATCTCTAAAAGGAGGAAAAAATGTCTGATCTTATTCCCAATCTTAATTTGCCCAAAAATATTAAGTATATCGGTATTGCGGTTGTTGTTGGCTTAATTTTATTAGCCAAATCTGTGGTGGTAATTCCTGCTGGTCATGTGGGCGTTATTTCGCTTTTTGGCAATGTCTATGATAAACCAATCAGTGCTGGAATTCATGTAGTTAATCCTTTGGTCAAGATTGAAAAAATGAGCGTTAGAACTCAGCAGATCACAGAAGATGCGCAGGTTCCTTCTAAAGAAGGTTTAATTGTCAATCTAGATCTATCAGTGTTGATGAGTTTGGAAGCAAACAGAGCTCCAGAAGTATATAGAACCATTGGCACTAATTATATTAATGTAATTGTCGTGCCTCAGTTGCGTTCAGTGGTTAGAGGAGTAACTGCTGGTTATGAAGCCAAGGCTTTATACACTGCGGAAAGAGAAATGTTAGCTACCCAAATGTATGAACAACTAAAGCCTATGGTGGAGCAAAGAGGCGTGCACTTAGAAACGGTTTTGCTGCGTTCAGTTAAGTTGCCAGAAATTCTTTCCATTGCTATTGAAAAGAAACTAGAAGCAGAACAACAACAAGAACAAATGAAGTTTGTTTTAGGAAAAGAGCTTAAAGAAGCAGAGCGTAAAAAAATTGAAGCTAAAGGCATTAGCGATTACAACTTGGAAGTTGGCCGGAGTCTAACTGAGAATGTTTTGAAATTGCGCGGCATTGAAGCTACTAGACAATTGGCAGAAAGCGATAATTCTAAAGTAGTAGTGGTTGGTAGTGGTAAAGAAGGTTTGCCAATTATCCTGGGCAATCAATAAATAAGGAGTGAGCTTATGCAAACAAATGCTATTACTAGGCAGGGTACAGTTGAACTGGCTCAGCAACGTTTTGTGGCCAAGGTCTATTGGTGGATGTGTATAGCTTTGCTCACTACAGGTTTTGTTTCCTATTATGTAGCTGCTAATCCCTCGCTTATTGCCACCATTTTTGGCAATAGTATGTTGTTTATAGTTTTGGTTATTGCCCAATTTGGTTTGGTGATCGCGCTTTCAGCAGCCATTAACCGTTTGTCAGCAATGACTGCCACTGCGTTATTTTTCTTATATTCAGCGCTCACAGGTTTGACTTTGTCTGTGATCTTTATTGCTTATACCCAAGAATCTTTGGTAACCACTTTCTTGGTTACAGCTGGCACTTTTGGAGTTACTGCTTTTTATGGATATGTAACTAAAAAAGACCTTACCCAAATTGGCAGCCTGGCCTTTATGGGGCTAATTGGTATTATCATTGCTTCCATTGTGAATTGGTTTTTTCAAAGTACCTTTTTAAATACCATTGTTACCTATATCGGAGTATTGGTATTTGTGGGCTTAACTGCTTATGATACCCAAAAAATAAAACAGATGGGCCCTATGTTTCAAAGTGGCAGTGAGCAGGAACAAAAAGGGGCAATTTTAGGGGCCTTAAGATTGTATCTGGATTTCATTAATTTATTTTTGATGTTGCTTAGAATATTCGGTCGTCGGCGGTAGAAGATCATTTGCGATGACAAAAAGGAGGCAACTTTTTCAACATATAACCGATATAGAGCTTGAATGGAGGAACAATGCAGGCTTTGGTTATAGGCATTGCTGGGGGATCAGGATCAGGCAAAAGCACTATTGCCCAAAAAATTAAGGAAAAAGTTGGCTTAGAACGTATTTGCTACATTGAGATGGATAGCTATTATCATACGTTATCCCACCTGTCAGTTGATCAAAGAGCTCAGCATAATTTTGATCATCCTTCAGCATACGATATTGAGCTGTTTATTGAGCATATCAGGAAATTGAAACAAGGTTTCCAAATTGAAAAACCCCATTATGATTTTGTTAATCATACCAGAAAAGCAGATGTGTCAGTGGTAAGGCCACAGCCGGTGGTTATTGTGGAAGGTATTTTGCTTTATGAAAATCCAGAGCTAAGAGAGCTCATTGATATTAAAGCCTATGTAGAAACCCCAGACGATATCAGGTTTATCAGGCGTTTGCTGCGTGATATTGAAGAGCGTGGTCGCACCCCTCAATCAGTTGTGGATCAATATTATAAAACTGTGCGACCAATGCATGAAACTTTTGCTGGACCCACCCGGGAGTGGGCTGATATGATCATCCCTTGGCATGATTATAATGAAGTAGCCATTGAAATGGTTATTCATCGCATTGAAGCTTGCCTTAGGCAGAAAAAACAGTCAGCTTAAATCTTCGGTAATTAACAATATTAACAAGGAGGAAGAAAATGGGAGTCGCATACAAAGATTTAGGATTGGTAAATACTAAAGAGATGTTTAAGCAGGCTTTTGCCCAAAAATATGCTGTGCCAGCTTATAACTTTAACAATATGGAGCAGATTCAAGCTATTATCACAGCTTGTGTGGAAACCAGGTCTGCCGTAATTTTGCAGGTATCTAGCGGGGCCAGAAAATATGCTGATCAAACTCTTTTGCGCTATATGGCTCAAGGCGCGGTGCAAATGGCGCGGGAACTAGAAAAAAAACATGGTTGTGATCAAGAAATTCCCATAGCTTTACATTTAGATCACGGCGACACTTTTGAACTTTGTAAATCTTGTATTGATAGTGGTTTTTCTTCAGTCATGATTGATGGTTCGCATCATACTTATGAAAAAAATGTTGAGCTCACCAGACAGGTTGTTGAATATGCGCACAAACATAATGTTACAGTGGAAGGTGAGCTGGGTGTGCTGGCTGGAATTGAAGATGAAGTAGTTGCCGACAAGTCAACCTACACCAAGCCTGAAGAAGTTTTTGATTTTGTGGAAAAAACCGGTGTGGATTCATTGGCAATTTCCATTGGCACTTCTCATGGAGCCAATAAATTTAAACCAGAACAATGCACCAAAGATGAACAGGGTAAGTTAGTTCCACCTCCTTTAAGATTTGATATTTTAGAGGAAATAGAAAAAAAGATTCCAGGTTTTTCCATTGTTTTGCATGGTTCTTCTTCTGTGCCAGAAGATGCAGTAGCTACTATTAATAAATACGGCGGAGCTCTAAAAGAAACTATTGGTATTCCAGAAGATCAGCTCAGGCGGGCGGCAAAATCATCGGTATGTAAAATTAATATTGATTCAGATGGCAGGTTGGTGATGACTGCAGCTATACGTAAACATTTTAGCGAAAAGCCAGCTGATTTTGATCCTAGAAAATATTTAGGCCCAGCCAGGGTAGCGCTAATTGAGATGTATAAAGAGAAAAATATTAAGGTGCTAGGATCATCTGGTCGTTATGGGAACATGGTTTAATTTGTTTCCCAGCATGTCATCCTCCAGCTTGACTGGAGGATCAAACTTGAGAAATTTGGATTGCCCGATCAAGTCGGGCAATGACAACTTTTTAAATTCCAAAAGAAGTTCCCAAAGATTTAGCAATTTTTACAAATTGGTGATCTGGGGTAACTTGCTTTAATTTAGAAACTGCGTCGCCTAAATAAGAAGAGGTTATTTCGCCATTTCTTAAAGCAACCATTTTGCCAAAGTCATTGTTTGCAGCCAGTTCAGCAGCTTTGGCGCCATAGCAAGTGGCAAGCACTCTATCATAAAAAGAAGGTGATCCTCCTCGTTGCAGGTGCCCTAAAACAGTTACCCTGGATTCTATACCCAGGGTTTCTTCAACTTTATCTGCAACTAGTTGTCCAATTCCACCTAAACGGATTGGATCAGGGCTGTCAGTAATTTTTTTTCTAATAACATAATCTTGTCCTTTGGGACGAGCGCCTTCTGAAGCAATAACAATGCTGAATTTTTTGCCGCGTTTTCTGCGCATTTCAATTTCTTCCATTATTTTTTCAAATTCAAAAGGCATTTCTGGCAATAAAATAATATCACCTCCGCCAGCCATGCCGCCTTTTAGCGCTATCCAGCCAGCATAGCGACCCATCACTTCAATAACCATGCAGCGATGATGAGATTGGGCCGTGGAATGAATGCGGTCAATTGATTCAGTAACAAAGTTGCAAGCAGTGTCATAACCAAAGGTTTGATCTGTGGCTTGTAGATCATTGTCTATGGTTTTGGGAATGCCGATGATTCTTGGAAAATATTCGCAAAGTTTATGGGCAACTGTTAAGGTGCCATCTCCACCAATGCAAAACAGGGCATCTATTTTCCAGTTTTCCAGATTTCTCATTAAATCTTGGGTGTGGTCTCCCTGCTTGCCATGAAGTTTGTAATCAAAAGGGTTGGCTTTATTAGAGGTGCCAAGGATTGTGCCACCTAGCGGCAAAATGTTGGCAACATCCTCAAAGCTTAAAGGCATCACATGAGCTTCAACTGCGCCTTCAAAACCATCGCAAATGCCCAAAACTTCCCAACCATAATCAATAATAGCCATTCTGGTGATAGCTCTGATAACTGCGTTTAAGCCAGGGCAATCTCCCCCTCCGGTTAGAATGCCTATTTTTTTTTATTGTCATAAATCCCCCTTTAACATGGCGACTGGAAATTGATTTAGTATTTGCCCAATTTGAATATGTTCATTTATATTAATTTTTTGGTCTGTAAAAATATCTTGCCAATTTCGGGGAGCGCCTGTTGGTAAAATTAACTGCGTGTCTTCCCAAATTTCATTCCCCAAAGGGGGAACATTTTCCTGAATTAGGCTGGTTAGAAACCTTGGCACTAAAATAATTAGCCATTTTTGATCGAGTTTGCGGGCAAAGCCAATAATATGTTCTTTGTGTTTTCCGCTAATTTCTAAAGGCACATAAGTAGAATTTAGAAAAATATCTGCATGAGTATTTCTAGCTTGTAAAGCTTGAAATATAAGGAATAGCTTTAGGCGGCCATCTTCTTTGTTGGCAAGCAGGTCTTTAATGAGTTCTGTTTTTTGCAGAACCGATCTTGTTTTAATTTCATTTAAATAATTTTGACGCTTAGAGAAATCTATGGGGCGGCGATTGTCCGGGTCAACCAAGTTAAGATCCCACAATTCTGTTCCTTGATAAAAATCAGGAACTCCTGGTGCAGCAATTTTTAACAAGGTTTGAGACAGAGAGTTGAAAATGCCGTAAAAAGCGATTTTTTTCTGAAATTGCTTGAAATCATTTAAGAATAAGTTGTCATCAGAATCCCAAAGCAATTTATCCACAAAAGAAAGATAAGTTGATTCATAATCTGAGTCTGGTTTTAACCAGGCTGTGTGGACCTTGGCTTCTCGAACTGCTTTGATAATATATTCTTTAAGGCGATTTCCAAACTCTGGAATCTCTGCTGGATCAAAGGGCCAGGCGCCTAAAAGAGTTTGATATAAAAAGTATTCATCGTTTTCATCTGGTTTGTTTTTTTTATTAACCAAAGCTTTTTTGTCACGATTGATTTTTCGCCATAATTTTAGTTTTGCTTCCCACTGATCTGGAATTTCTGATAGCACATTGATCCTGGCTCGCACATCTTCGCCTCTTTTGGTGTCATGAGTAGAAGTGCAGTTTAGGCCAAACAGGCCACGCTTTTTATTATAAAGATGAAATTCCTTAATAGAGATGCCAAATTTGCCAGGATTACTGCCAACATCATTTAAGGAAATTAAGCGATTATAAATATAGAGGAAGGTATCTTCAAAACCCTTGGCCATTAAAGGGCCAGTGAATTGTTGAAAACGCTGAACAAAATGCAATAGCAATTTTTTTTCAGATTCATTAAGCAAATCGGCAAATTCCAGTAAAAGAAATTTTTCAATAAAGCTTAATTCATAAAACAAACCAGGCGCGCGTTGTTTGGCTTTGTTAATTGTGTCTTTTATATAATTTTGGTCAGATCTCGAAAAATTTTCTTCGTCTATATATGTTCTGTAAACAGGGAAAAAAGCCATAATTTCAACCAAGGCCCTTCTTAGACCATATAAAGTAATATCTCTTCCATAGCGATCAATTCCGGAAATGCGTTTCATTAAGTGGGCCAAGTTATCAATATCGCCAGCCATATGTTTGCCAATAATAAGACGCTTTTTATCACTGACAAAATCATCGTATTCTAAATGTTGATGAGTGTGTTTGGCATAAATGCGATTAAACTTTCGCTCATTTCTCCTCTGGCAAAACAGGCCGTTAACATAATTCAGAAAATCATAGCCAGTTGTCCCTTCTATAGGCCAAAAATCAGGCAACCTTTCTTTTAGTTCCAAGATTTTTTCAACTATTATATAAGCATTATTTGTTTTTTGTTTTAGTAGTTCCAGATATTTGGTTGGAGCATAAAGACCGTCAATATGATCAATGCGTAAGCCGCTTATTTTATTTTCAGCAATAAGCTTGAAAATCAATTCATGGGTATAGGCAAAGACATTTTCATCTTCAGCTTTTAGCGAAATTAATTGATTGATGTTAAAAAAACGTCGATAGTTAATTTCTTCAGTAGCAACTTTCCAAAATGACAACCTGAAACGCTGGGAAGTTAATAGTTCATCTAATAAGTTAAAACTTTGGGGATTGCCAGCTTGGCCGTTGTATGTGGACAGGGTTTGATCGATAAAATTTTTTATATCAATATTGTTATTATAAATTTGCCAAAGCATTTTTTTACTGGAACAGATTTGCTCTGTTCTTTTTATAGAATCTGCTTCAGTAATTGCGCTGTTAAAAGTATAAACAGTTCCCACAAATTTGATTAACTCAGGATGATGTTTTCCAAGTGTTTGTTCTAGCTGGCTCAGGTTAAGAGTAAACACCTTTTGATAAGATTCAATATTCAAGGGAAAACTGTTATCATAATAACGAACAGCTAGCCCGTTTTCTCCATAATGCAGTTTGATTTCACCTTTATCTAAGGCCTCTCCATAGAAATTGCCTAAAAACGGAGCGAGTAAACGGCCACGACTTCCTGCATAAGTATGGGTCCACTCAATATCAAAAAAATTATAAAAGGGAGATTTTTCTCCATTTTCCAAGACATCTAAAAGTAGCAGATTATCACTGTTATAGGCCATGTGATTGGGGACAATGTCTTGTAACCAGAAAAGATGGTGATTTTTAAGCTTGGCTACTAATGATTCAAATTCTTCAATTCCGCCGAGCTCAGGGTTAATAAGGTTGGGATCAACAACATCATAACCATGGTTGCTGCCTTTGACTGCTTTAAAAATTGGTGAGGCATAAAGATCTGAAATGCCCAAGTCAGCCAAATATTGCAAAATTTTCTTGGCATCTGAAAAACCAAAATTGGCATTAAACTGAATTCTATATGTTGCTAATGGTAGATGCATTAGGGACTCAAAACCGTTAAAAAATTTCCTAGATGGTCAAATTCCTCTAGCCAGGATTTTGCTTGATCATCGCCTTGCCTGGCTCTGTCTTCTTGTTCCTGGTAATGTTTGGATGCAATCTTAAAATATATATTTTGGGAATTCCAGAGATCTACTCTCAGCTGCATCTTTTTTAAGAGATTAAACCAGGCGTTAATTTGCTTAAGTAACTTTAAATCAAAAACTTTGGTCGTATATTCGTTTAATAAACTATCTAATTTGTTTTGAGCCATAAAACCCAAAGTGGTTTGATCCAGATTGGTTTCCCATTTTTTAAATTCTTGGGCAACTTTTTGCAGTTTTTCTAGGTTCAATTCAGGTTGTTGTAAAAGCATAGCCAAATCATTGTTAATGGTAAATTCCACCACAGTTTTTAGAGCTCTAGGAAGCGGAATGTGCATTTCATGCATCACTTGCATGATAGGATAGTTGTTTTCAAAAATTTGACGGAAAGAAGCGCCAATTTCATTTAAGGTGCTGGTCACGATTTGGTCTAAGACCTTTCTTTGTTCATCTTTAAATAAATGCCACAAAGAATAACTATGACTGCCAAAATATTGATCAACCAAAAAGATAACTTGAGTGCTATCACTTTTTTGAAAAGAATCTTTAATCTGCGCCTGAATATCAGCTAAATTATTCACATCAGAGTATCTATGTGCTCCACCAATGAGATTGTGATCGCCTAAATGTAAAATGCCAAAACTTATTACATCTTCTTCAAGAGTAATTTTAGAGTGCAACTTAACCTTGCCTACTGCCAAGGTTTGTCTTCCCAAATCAATGCGGTCATACATTTTTTTTGATGCTAAATAACAATAAATATTAATGGTTTCTGGATAGTCTTCAAACAAAGAAGATACAGCATAATGGGCGCCAACTCGCAGCAGGTCAATCATGGTTGGCTTAACCAGTTTTTCAAATATTATAGCGCCATTTTTGTATTTAGACAGGTTGCTTGGCGCTTTTTCCAAAAGTCTTAGGTAGGCTGGCTCCAAGTCTATGCCACTTGTTTCTTTGGCAAGCTGAAAAGAACGGGCAGCATATTGTATGATTTGGATAGTTTCAATGCCAGATATCTCGTCAAAAAACCAACCGCAACTGGTGTACATGAGCATGCCATGGCGTTGCATCTCCAATAATTTTAGAGCTTTGACTTTTTGGTTCGGATTTAGTTCGATTTTTGCTTGTTCCTGAAAAAATTTATCTATATTTTCCAAAGAACGATCTAGGATTACATTAATGTAACTGTTGCGTGCCTGCCAAGGATCGTAAAATAAATCAAGAGCCTGCTCTTCATAAATTTTATCCAAACTATCTTTTAGCCAATCCATGGCTTCTTTTAATGGCGCACGCCAATTTTGGTTCCAATTGGGATTGGCACCACTGCAGCAACCACAATTATCGCTCCACCTTTTAACTCCATGGGCACAGCTCCAAGAGGTTTTTTCAAAAATTTCCACTTCTTGAGTTGGAGGATGTTTTTCTAAAAATTCACCGTAAACAGTAATTCGCGCCAACTTTTTTGCTTCTAAATAATGCAGACAATAAGCCAGGGCCATATCGCCAAACCGGTGATGATGTCCATATGATTCGCCATCAGTGGCAATATGTTCTAATTGTGCGCGATTTTGATCAGCAAAAGCGTGAGCTAGTTTTTTGGCAAAATCCTCACCGCTATTTAATAGGTTATTGAAGGCAACAGCATGGGAATTAGAGCCATCATAAAAAAAGATATTAATGGTTTTTCCTGAAGGTAGGCGGCAGAGATAAGCTTGCTTGGTATCAAGTGTAGCTGGAGTTATGTTTGTCCATTTTTGTTCGTTTAATTCTTTAACCCGCTGCGCTTGATTTGGCGCTAGAATGGTAAATTTTATTCCATATTCAGCAAGCACATCTAATGTTTCCAGATCAACTGCTGTTTCAGGTAACCACATGCCTTCAGCTGGTCTTTTGAAACGATATTCAAAATCTTTGAGACCCCAGATGACTTGAGTATGTTTATCTCGCAAACTAGCCAAGGGCATGATCATATGATTATAGGCTTGGGCTAAAGCCGAGCCATGACCAGAAAACTTTTGCTGGCTGAGTTGATCTGCTTCTAGGATGGCTTGGTAAGTTTGGGTGTTATTCTTTTTTAGCCAGGATAAAAGAGTTGGCCCAAAATTAAAACTAATTTTGGCATAGTTATTAACTATATCGATTATTTGTTTTTGACTATCTAAAATGCGCGAAGAAGTATTGGGTGCATAACATTCAGCAGTAATTTTTGTGTTCCAATCATGATAGGGATAAGCTGAATCTTGCAATTCCACAGCTTCTAACCAAGGGTTTTCGCGGGGTGGCTGATAAAAATGTCCATGAATACAAATATAGCGGTCCATGTGTTAGCTCTCCAATTTATACACCACAAAACTCAAACCTGAAATGTTAATGAATGAAGATTTGTTTAATTTGGTTGGGCATTGACTTCCTGGTCCTTCCCAGATGATGTCAGCGGAATCTAGGATTTTTTGCCAATGACCATTTTCTAGCTTGAGTTCAATGTTTTGATTTTGTTCACTAAAATTCATGACACAGATAACTTGTTCAGTTTGATATTGTTTATGTAAAAACACAACATTTTGTTCTTCTACAAAAGAAGAACTGTGGTGACTATCAGTAATTTGAGAAAAAGGTAAAATAGAGCGGCGCAAAATAATTAGGTGTTGATAAAATTTTAACATGGTTTGATGATGCTTGCTGTTTCTTTTTTCCCAATTGATTTTGCTCTGTTCAAAAGTTTGCGTGCTTTGCGGATCTTTGAGCTCATCTTTCCAGTTAAAGGAAGCAAATTCTTTTTGTCGACCTTGTCTAACTGCTTCTACCAAATTTTTATCTAAATGGCTGATAAAATAATTAAATGGTGTATTTTCAGCATATTCTTCGCCCATAAAAATTAAAGGGATGTAAGGAGAAAGCAAGACTGCAGCTGCCGCAAGTTTGCAACCTTCAAAACTAATTTCTGTGCTTAAACGATTGCCAAGCAAGCGGTTGCCAACTTGATCATGGTTTTGGCTAAAAACCACAAATTGGTTAGCAGCTAGATCAGCAGAAGCATTGCCATGCCGCCTTTTTCGATATTTGGAATAATCCCAGGTATAAACAAAACCTTGATTAAGAGCTTTGCTTAACTGATGGGTTTTGCCAAAATCAACATAATATCCGGTTTTTTCTTTGGTGAGTAAAGTATGCAAGCAGTGATGATAATCATCATTCCATTGAGCAGATAAACCATAACCTCCTTGGCTGGCAGGTCTAATTACACGAGCATCATTTAGATCGCTTTCTACAATTAAATAATAAGGACGGTTGTTTTCTTGGGAAAACTCAGCTGTTTTTTCAGCAAGCTCTTGCAAAAAAGGTTTGGCGCTAAAATCATAGATACCGTGGATGGCATCAATGCGCAGAGCATCTAGATGAAAATGTTCAAACCAATAAAGAGCATTTTGAATGAAAAAATGGCGAACCTGATCACTTTCTTGATCATCAAAATTAATGGCACAGCCCCAGGGAGTTTTATATTTATCAGTAAAATAAGGACCAAATTGGCCTAGATAATTACCTTCTGGACCTAGGTGATTATATACGACATCTAGAATCACAGCTATTTTATGTTGATGAGCAGCATTAATAAATTTTTTAAATTCTTCTGGTCCACCATAAGAATTTTGAACTGCAAAAGGGTGAACTCCATCATAACCCCAATTGCGATCTCCTGGAAATTGGGCAACAGGCATAATCTCTATGGCATTAATTCCTAGATCCTTAAGATCTGCCAGGCGCTCTATTGCTGCGGCAAATGTTCCTGTTTTATTAAAAGTGCCAATATGTAGCTCATAGATTATATAATCTTTAAGAGCAGGATTTTGCCAGTCCCGGTCTTGCCACTTAAAAGCGTTGTGATCAAAAACTGCAGATGGGTTATGCACTCCTTCTGGTTGAAAGAAAGAGGCAGGGTCAGGAAATCTTTGGCCATCAAGCTGAAAATAATAATAATTTCCTGGGGTTATATTAGAAATAGTTTGGGACCAATAGCCATTTTCCTCTGGATTTAATTTAATGATCTTGGCTTCAGGGGTTTGGACTTCCAAATTAACTTGTTTGGCAAAAGGAGCCCAAACTCGAAACAAACCAGAGGAATTACCTAGATAATGTGCGCCAATTTTATGCATAACCAGCAAACTAGCTTGATTTGAAAAATAAATCAATGAAATGAAAAAATAGCCTGGATCTGATTAATCCAGGCTATTTTTTGTTCATTGCTGATAACTAAGTGAAACTATTCTGAAGTTCCTTCTTCTGGGCTTGTGCCTTCAACTTCTTCCACAGCTTCAGTTTCAGCAGGGGTTTTTACTACCATTTCTTCAGTAGTAACTGTGCCGGCGTCTGTTGCTTCTGTTTCTTCAGTGTCCATTACTTCCATTTTGCTTTTGGTGCAGGCAGCAAACATGAAAGTGCCAGCGATCAGGACGCTAAATAAAAATAGACCAAACTTTTTCATAATGATCCTCCTTTTTTGCTGTTTCTACTAGTTATCAATAATTTTAGCAAGCCCTTGTTGAAAAATTTTTATGGCACATAAATCGCCACACATAGAACAGGTTTGTTTGGCTATGTTTTTGTTTAATCCCTCCTGTAATAGGGGTTTGGGATCAAGGGCCAGATAAGTCATGTTTGGCCAATCCAGTTTTGCTCTAGCCAAGGCCATTTGTTTATTGTGATTTACTGCATATTGTTTGCCTTGAGCCAGGTCTGCGCTAAAAGCGGCAATTTTAGTGGCTATTATACCTTGTCGAACATCATCCAGATTAGGCAGACGGATGTGCTCAGCAGGTGTTACATAACACAAAAAATCAGCTCCAGAAAGGGCTGCCAGGCTTCCGCCAATAGCTGCGGTGATGTGATCATAGCCTGGAGCCACATCGCAAACTACAGGTCCCAAGACATAAAACGGAGCTTGATTACAGATGGAATTTTGCAACTTCATGTTCAAGGGAATATCAGCCAGGTTGACGTGACCAGGACCCTCAATCATGACTTGTACGCCTTTTTGGCGGGCTTGATTAGCCAGTTCTCCTAAGATTATTAGTTCTTCAATTTGAGCAGCATCAGTTGCATCATGGATGCAGCCAGGTCTTAGGGCATCTCCCAGAGATAAAGTGACATCATATTCCAAAGCAATGTCTAGAATTTCAGCAAAATAGCTATATAGAGGGTTTTCTTGTTTGGTAAGTTGCATCCAACTGGCTAGCAGGGAGCCACCCCTGCTGACAATGCCTAAAATCCTGGGCGATTGGTTAAGGCGATGAAGGCTGATTTTGTTGATTCCAGCATGAATGGTCATGAAATCTACACCTGCTTTGGCTTGATGTTTGATGGTTTCTAAAAAATGAGCTGGTTTAATACTAGTCAAATCATCTTTTCTTTGTCTGGCTAAATCAAAGGTTTCATAAACTGGAACAGTGCCAACTGGAAGTTGAGATTGCTCAATTATTCTAGCTCTGATTTCTGCCAGATTGCTGCCAATGCTTAGATCCATGACTGCGTCAGCTTTAAGCTCATGAGCAAGTTTTAACTTTTCCATTTCTAATTCGAAATTATTTAAGTCAGGCGAAGTTCCTAAGTTAACATTAACTTTTACTCGAGTTTGTTTGCCAATTGCTCTAATTGTTTGTGGTGCGTGTTTAGGATTATAAGGAAGCACTACTTTGCCTTGAGCAACAAGCTCGCACAATGTTTGTGGATCAAGATCTTCAAACTTGGCTGCTTGCTCCATTTGCGGAGTAATAATATTTTTTTGAGCTGCTTCTAGCTGTGTAGCCATGATCTCTCCCCTTTTAGAATACGTGTGTATAAGCTTGCTTCTTGTCCAATATCTTTAGCTCCGCTAAGTCCACTAATAGCGGCAATACGTCGACATCCTGCAGCTACGATATTTTTACTGTTCATAGTAGTAATTCCGCCGATAGCTACAAATGGAGTATTGATATTTTGAATATGCTTTAAGAAATTTGGACCAAGTGGGGGATTGTTTTGAATCTTGGTTGAGCTCGGATAGATTGGACCGACACCAATATAGTCTACATACTTAGGATCAACTTGTTTAATTTGTTTTAAGTTATGGCAAGACAAGCCAAGTAACATAGTTGAGCCAACTATCTTTCGGGCTTGTGTAGGAGGTAGATCTTCTTGTCCTATGTGCAATCCATCAGCTTGAAGTTTTAGGGCTAGTTCAGGATAATCATTAACTATAAATAAGGCATTATGCTTTTGACAGATTGTTTTAATTTCTTGGCCAAGGCTAAAAAGATCAGCTTGATTTAATTTTTTACTGCGAAGTTGCAAGACTTTGGCGCCGCCAGCTAAAACTTGTTTGGCAAGAGCTATTGGCTTAAGATCGCCAATATCTTCTAGAGATAAAATAAAATATAATAATGGATTAGGTAATTTTTTCATTGCTTCCTTGCGCCAGTATTACCTGGATCAAGTTCAAAGGGTTATCTCAGCCTAAAGGGCACCCCTAGCAGTATGTTTCGTGTGTTAGTGATGGTTGGTTTTGGGGATGTTCTTTTGCTACGGCGGCTCGACTCAAACGCCGTCTCGCTCGCCTGCCGTAAAATTGTTGCGTTTTATATGGCTTAGAGGCAACAATTTCACAGGCCGCTCAAGAACATCCCCAAAACCAACCATCAGCAACTTAGCTTCACTTTGTTTAACAGTAAGCAATAGTTAGCTCAATATCTCCGCTAAATCTTTTTCTGCAGTTTTAATAGGCATAATGTTATATTTTTCTACCAGCACTTTGAGAATATTAGGTGTAACAAATGCTGGCAGGCTTGGTCCTAAACGCATATTTTTAATGCCCAAATGTAGCAAAGTGAGCAAGATGCACACCGCTTTTTGTTCATACCAAGATAAAATTAATGATAAGGGCAATTCATTTACCGAGCATTTAAAAGTATCAGCTAGGGCCGAAGCTATCTTTATTGCTGAATAGGCGTCATTGCATTGCCCGCAATCAAGTAGTCTGGGAATGCCGCCAATATCGCCAAAATTTAGTTTGTTGAAACGATACTTGCCACAAGCCAAAGTTAGAATAATACAGTCTTTGGGTACTTTTTCGGCAAACTCAGTGTAATAGTTACGGCCAGATTTGGCTCCATCGCAGCCGCCAATTAAAAAGAAATGACGAATTGCTTTGCTTTTGACTGCTTCAATAACTTTATCAGCAACACCTAAAGTTGCATTATGCCCAAAGCCAACAGTTATATATTTTTCCTGTTCATTGGTTGTAAAACCAGGGCTGGCTAAAGCAGCTTCAATTACTGAACCAAATTCATAATTAGAGATGTGTTTGACTTCTGGCCAAGCAACCAGGCCGCAAGTAAAAATTCGATTCTTATAACTATCCATTGGCCGTTGAATGCAATTAGTAGTCATGACAATTGGGCCTGGAAACTGAGCAAACTCCTTTTGCTGATCTTGCCAAGCGCCACCATAATTTCCAACCAGATGTTTATATTTTTTTAATTCAGGATAAGCATGGGTAGGTAGCATTTCGCCATGCGTATAAATGTTGATATCTTTGTCTTTGGTTTGTTTTAAGATTTCTTCCAGATCTTTTAGATCATGGCCAGACACCAGGATCGCCTTGCCCTGAACTGGAGTGATACGAACTTTGGTAGGAATGGGATGACCGTAACTGCTGGTATTAGCTTTATCTAAAAGTTCCATGACTCTTAAATTGACTTTACCGCATTCATTAATCAGCTCCATTAGTTTAGCAGCATCAGTTGGTTCATCAGCTAAAAAACTCAAAGCTTTGTGAAAAAAAGCATAAATGTTTTCTTCTTCCTGACCTAAAATAAAAGCATGATCTGCATAGGCAGCTGTTCCTTTAAGGCCATAAGTTAAAAGTTCTTGCAAGCCAGTGATATCGTCTCCCAATTTTTGTTTGCGCTCTGTAATTGGATGTTTGCGGCCTTCAGTCAGAGAAGCTTGAAGTTCGGGAGTAAATTCGATTTGCGCAGAGCCAGAAATTTGCTCTGGTTTGATTCCTTTTTGCTGACAAGTTTCTTGATATAATTTTTTAGCTTTGGTTTTAGCGGCAAAAACTTTTTCCAGCAAAATTTGATAACGCTTAGGATCAAAATTGACGTTTGTAACTGTTGAAAATAAGGCTTCAATTGTTAGCTGATTTATTTCAGGATCAGAAATACCCAATTGACGCAAACGATGAGCGTGCTGAGCCAAGCTTTTAACCGCATACATGGTCAAATCAATCATAGCTGACACATCTGGCGATTTGCCGCACACGCCCTGCACCGTACAACCAGTGCCCTGTGCAGTTTGTTCACACTGATAACAAAACATTTTGGTATTCATGCGATCCTCCTTCAATGGTGATAACATTAGTTTTAAGTGTCAAATCGCTGCCAGCGTTTTTGAGTGCTTGTTCAGCCAAAGTTTTTAGGCCATGGCAGCAGGGCACTTCCATCATAACTACAGTAATTGATTTCAAATTATTTTGTATAATTATTTGGGTTAATTTTTCCAAATAAGGTTTTGTATTATCAAGTTTAGGACAGGCCATAGCTATAACATGTTGGCGCAAGAAATCCTGATGTAAATTAGCATAAGCCACTGCCGTGCAATCTGCAAGAAGCAAAAGATCGGCATTTTTTAAATAAGGTGCATTAATTGGCATTAAGGTTAACTGAATTGGCCACTGTCTGAGTTGAGATACTTGCTCTGCATTATTTATTTTATTTTTTTTAGGTTCAAAACTTTTAGTCATGGTGCCTGGACAACCACAAGGTAGCGGAGGCAAGCTGGATTCATCAAATTCATCTGCTGGACGTTCTTCAATGGTTAATGCGCCCTGTGGACATTGGCCAAGGCAAACACCAAGTCCATCGCAATAAGAATCTTTTATTAGTGTTGCTTTGCCATTCACAATTTGCAAAGCACCTTCTTTGCAAGCAGGAATACACAATCCGCACCCATTACACTTTTCCTCGTCTATCTTAATTATGTTTCTAGTATTTTTTGCCATCAGTAAAATAATAATCTAGGACGAATTGAAAGTAATTGATCTAGGTCAAGAGGGTGGTTAATTGTTCTGGATCTTTAATGGTAACTTTATCTTTTTCCACTTGGATTAGCCCAGATTTTTTCATCTTTTTGAGGGTGCGGGAAAGGGTTTCTGGGATAGTGCCAAGCTGAAAGGCCAATTCTTTTTTGGGCAGACCAAGGGAAAACTTGTTTTTTCCTTCTTGCCGGAATCTTTTAAATAGGAACAAAGCCAAGCGGCTAGATACTGAGCCCAAGGATAATTCAGAAATTAAATTATTAAGATGGCGAAGTAGGTTGGCCATAGCGCCCATCATTTTAAAAGATATTTCTGGGTGAATTTTTATTAAACGCAGCAAATCTTTTTTGTTGATCAAGATTAATTCACAATCAGTTCTGGTGATGGCATTAACCGGATAGGTAGTGCCGGAAAACATGGCTGCTTCGGCAAAAATTTCACCAGAATTCACTTGGCGGATTAGTTGTTCTTTGCCTTCAGTGGAAGATTTAATTAGATCGACTTTTCCTTTTTGCACCAGAAACAAGGTTTGGGCTGGTTCGTCGGCATAAAAGATTGCGTTGTTTGCTGAAATATTTTTTAGGACAGCAATATTTTCTATTGCTACTAAACCTCTTTGGTCAAGGTCTGCAAACAAGACATATTGTTTTAGATTTATTTTGGACATTAATCTAAAAAATGTTCCTGGGCTGGGCGGCGCAAGTTATAGGAAGAACTCATAACCCGGCCATAAGCGCCAACTGTGCCTATAAGTAAGATATCGCCGGTTTTAGGATCAGCAATTTTTCTGGATGAGCCTAAAACATCGCCAGATTCGCAAATTGGCCCCACAATATTGGCAGAAACAAAATCTTGATCATCAATTTTGGTTAAATTAACAATTTCATGATAGGAGCCATAAAGCGCGGGCCTAATCAAGGAATTCATGCCAGTGTTTATACCAACATAATAATGCTCACCTTTTTGTTTGGTTTGGGTTACTTCAGCCAGTAACACACCAGCACTGGCCACGATAAATCTGCCAGGTTCCAACCAGAATTCAAAATTAGGATGAGTAGTTTTGACCTTAGCTAGATTATCATTCACTTTTTCTAAATTAAGCGGAGCCTGCCCTGGTTTTTCCACTACACCCAAGCCGCCGCCAAGATCTAATATTTTTGCTTCTGGAAAATGTTTGCTGACTTCAATCAAATATAGAGCAGTGTTGCTCCAAGTCTCTGGCGTAAAAATGTTGCTACCTACGTGGGCGTGTAAACCAATTACCCGAGTTTTATTTTTTTTCAGGAGTTTGCTTAGTTTTTCGAATTCAGGATAGGCAATGCCGAATTTGGATTTAAAACCAGCAGTGCGCACATATTTATGATGCCCCTGACCCTGGCCAGGATCAATACGCAAAAAGATTTCTTTGCCTTTAAATAACTCTGGCCAATTTTCCAAAGGAAATAAGTTATCAAGAGTGATATTAACTCCCTTGTTGATGGCATGCTCATATTCAAGGCGCGGAGCAAAATTAGGTGTAAAAAGAATTCTTTTGGGATCAATATTTTTAAATAAACTTAAGACAAGATTAATTTCACTTGGTGAAACACATTCAAATCCCAAATCAGCCTCATAACAGACTTTTAAAATATAGGGCAGAGGATTGGCTTTTACAGAATAGAAAATTTGATTAGCAGCTGAAATGGTTTTTAGTTCAGAGATTTTTTGTTCAATAGTAGGTTTGTTATAGACATATAAAGGAGTGCATTTAGCAGCAAAACCTAAAAGCTCATCGCGGCGTTTATACCACCAGGCCGAAGAATCAACAGTCGCTGGTTTTGGACGCGATTTAGAAAAAGTTTCTTCCCAAGTTAAACCTAAATTAGGATCAGAATTATTGTTTGGTCCTAAGAGCTCTTCATGTAGTTTACCAACTAAGCGCGCGGCATGGTCTTGATCTACTACAAAGGATAAATTTAAATCATTAGCTGCTTGAGAGACTAAATAAATTTTATGTTCCTCAAATAGTTTTAGGGCAGGAGCAAGTTGATGTAAAATTCCTCTGATATTGCGGCCGACCAAACTCACTACAGCACAAGAATCAATTGCTTTGGCTTGGCAAAAGCTGTTCAAATCATGGAGTAAGGAGTTGAGGGCCCGGTCATCCATGGTGTTGGTGGCCTGGTCTAAGGTTACGCTAACATTGCTTTCCGAGGTTGAAATCAAATCAATGGATATTCCGTGGCGCCTGAAGCAATCAAACACTTTAGCCAAAAAACCAACCTGATGCCACATCTCCATAGTTTCTAAAGAAATTAAGGTGATACCGTGTTTTGCGGCAATTGCTTTGAGCTGTGCGCCTGCAGTTTGAGGATCATTGTTGATTTGAGTGCCTTTAATGGTTGGTTCCAATGTGCAACAAATTTCTAAAGGAATATTATTTTGACGCAAAGGAGCAATGCATCTGGGATGTAAAACTTTTGCTCCTGAAGAGGCAATTTCCTGGGCTTCTTCATAATCCAATTTTTTTAATAAACGCGCATTTGAAACCTGATGTGGGTTGGCTGTATATAAGCCAGGAACATCAGTCCATATCTCGCAGTGCTTGGCATTTAATTTGGCGGCAAAATAAGCAGCTGAAACATCTGAGCCACCGCGGCCTAAAAGCACGCATTCATTTTGCTCATTCTTGGCAATAAAACCTTGGGTAATAATTATAGGCAAGGGTTCTTTGGTAAAGATTTGATGTAAGTTTTCATCAAACTTAGTTTCACAATGAGCGCTTAAAATGTTTCTAGCCAAAGAGGCATCTGGCATGGGTTTGGCTTGAAGATATTTTCTGGCATCATACCAAGTTGTAGCCAGATCGTTTTGATGCAGAAAAGCAGCGCCAAGTTTGGTGAGCATGATTTCACCCAAGCTTAAAACTTGAGCATGCAGATGAGGTGTGTTTTCTTTTGCTAAAGAAATAGTTATGGCCAAAGCATTCAGCTTTTCTATATCTGGTTGAATTTCTGCAATTGCTACACCCAATTCATTGGCAAATTTTGCATGAATTTTACCAATTTCTTGAAAGATTTCCTGATGATTATTATTTACAGCTTGTTTAACCAAATTTTCTAGTTTATCAGATATGCCGCTTAAGGCAGAGCAAACCACTACTGGCCGCAGATTTTTTTGGAGACGGTCCTGGATAATTTGGGCAATTGTTTCCCAAGTTTGTTTTGTAGAAACACTGGTGCCGCCAAATTTCAACACTACCCAACTTGATTGTTTTGCTTGATGCATGATTTGTTTCCTTATGTTAAATGCCGATAACATAAGCAGATGTTAGACTTCAAGTTAAATAATTATATGTATAGATGTTATTAAAAATTGAGGTGGACAGAATAAAGACTATTAGGTAGATGAAGCGTTATGTACACCAAAGTATCTGGATTCTTTTTAGCGTTTTTTCGACTCCTGGCCTTTGCTGCTCTGCTGTATTTATTTTTAATTGCGATAGGCTTGATGGGGGACTCTTTTAAGCTTTTAGGCCAAGGAGTTGCCGAAGCTTTAATCACCACCACTTCCAATCCTTTTGTTGGTTTGATGATTGGAGTTCTTACCACTGCTATTGTGCAAAGTTCATCCCTAACCACTTCTTTGGTGGTAGCGCTGGTTTCAGGCGGGGCGCTAACCGTACATAATGCTGTGCCCATAGTAATGGGCGCCAATATTGGCACCACCATTACCTGCTCTATGGTTTCTTTGGGTCATATTAGGCGTGATGAGGAGTTTGAGCGGGCCTATGCTGGAGCCACTGTTCACGATATTTTTAATGTCTTGTCAGTGATAGTTTTATTTCCCCTGCAAATGGCCACTGGTTTCTTTGATAAGGCTGCCAATATTTTGGCCACCATTTTTTATGGTTCTCAAACTGCCAGTTTTGATAGTCCGCTTAAGGTAATAGTTAGTCCGGTGGTCAAAGCCATTCATCATTTTCTTTTAAATACCATGGGCTTGGCAGATCAAATAACTGGCGTGTTAAGTGTAATTTTATCTTTGCTGTTTATTTTTGTTGCTTTAACTTTTATGGTAAAGTTTATGCGCCAGGTGGCTGCCACCAAGCTGGAGCACTGGATTCAGCGCATTTTTTCCTCTAATGTTTATTTGATATTTTTAATCGGCCTAGTTGTAACCGCCATTATTCAATCCAGCTCAATCACCACTTCCATGATTGTGCCCATGTTAGGTGCTGGTTTAATTAATTTAGAGCAAGCTTTTCCCATTGTGGTTGGCGCCAATATCGGCACAACTGTGACAGCCTTGATTGCTGCTCTGGCTGGTAACAAGATGGGTTTGACCATTGCTTTTGTGCATTTAATCTTTAATGTTTGTGGAACCTTAATTTTCTTTGTGCCGCCATTTATGCGTAAAGTGCCGATACGCATTGTAGAATATATGGTAGGTTATTTTATAAAACATAAAAAATTTGTTTTTATTTATATGCTGCTTATTTTCTTTATCATCCCATTGCTGGCGATGTTTATCAGCAAGGTTTGGTAAGCTGAAAGGAGTCAAATATGGTTCTGAAGGAATTGTTGTCATTTTGGCATGATGAAGGCCCACTAAAAGAAATCATTCAGGATTTTGATGAGATGCTAATGATTTCCAAAGATATGTTTGAACGGGCCACCATTTCCTTAACCGGTCAGGCTGTAGCTGAGAATTTACGAGATGATTTGGTTAAAATGGATAAAAAACTAAATGCCCTACAGCAATCAATTAGACGAGATATTGTTACTCATATTGCGTTGCAAGGCACCTCTGACATTATTCCTTGTATGTTGTTGATAAGCCTAATTAAAGATGTGGAGCGAATTGGGGACTATTGTAAGAATTTTGAAGAGGTAGCCAGATATTCGACTACTTTGAGTAAAGATCCTTTATTGCCAGATTTGGTGGATATGCGAAGCAAAATCTTAATCTGGTTTGAGCAGACCAAACGTGCTTTTGATCGCAAAGATAAAGAACTGGCCCGTGCTACCAGAGAGGAATCTTATTTACATGAAAAAGCTTGTGATCGCCTGGTATGGGATTTGGTCAAATTAAATGACGGTAGAAATAAAGTTTCAGTGGCCTTGGCTCTGCGTTATTTTAAGCGCATTGTTGCGCATTTAGGTAATGTTTGCACCAGTGTGATTATGCCTTTTGATAAACTGGATTACTACGAAGCTTCTTTATTGCAGAAGAAATAAGCTCCCTCATTAATAGCGTCAAAATAGTGACGCATTCCCCAGTATGCTACCCACCATTAACCTAATGGTGGTTTTTTTTTGAAAAAAACCAATAATACTAATCTGTTATATTTGTTTGAATTAAGCTTGCTTGGCATGACTTCTGCATATTAAGGCGGTGGTGGGTAATAAGTAAAAAGGGGGATCAAGATGATAAAAAACAGCGTAATAACAAACATTTTTATAATATTATGCTCAGTTTTTTTAATCTCCTTTGTTTCAGGGTGTTATACAGGTATTGATCCATTTGGCACAGATACCAATGGTACTGTTGATGGTGGTGGAGATGACGGTGGCGGTGGTGACGGTGGCGGTGGTGGCGGCGGTGGTGGTGGTGGCGGTGGTGGTGGTGGTGGTGGTGGCGGTGCCGTTACTATTAATGCCCCAACCAAGGCAGTGGTTTTGGGAGATATTGGTGCGGTAAATCCTGACGGTATTTCAGACGGAGCAAATATCCAAGATGTAGTTTTACCCCAATTTACTGATGATGAAGGTGCGGCAGTTGATTGCAATCCTTTGATCGTAAATGGACGTCCAGCCTGGCTGGGGTTTGATGATTCAAGTAGAATTTTAAGTGTTATTGGCGCGCCAACCAGTGCAGATCTTTTAGTAATAATAAATTTGACCTATGATTGCTCTGGTGAGGCTCAGGTTGAGTTTCCCTATAATGATTTTGATGAAGATGGCATGCCTGATAGGTTTGAATATATTAATTCCGAAGTGCCATTGGTAAGTAATGATGGTTATTACAGTTTAAATACAAACAACTATAATTTATATTCAGCTTCAGGTTTGGTACCTTCAGGTTTGGTGGTGCCAACTGTTGGTTTAGATCATACTAATCCTGCAGATGCTGCTTTGGATTATGATGGAGATGGCAGCACCAATTTAGAGGAATTTCAAAATAGCACCAATCTTTTTGTGGCTACAAGCGTTATCACCAATTGGAATTACAATTTCTTTTCTATCACTGGAGTGAATCCTCAGGCCCAAAGCCCAATGGGTATGGTGGCCTTTGATTATAACCATGATTCTAATCTAGATTTAGCAACCAGAAACTCAGCTTTTGGTAATATGTCACTTTTGAATAACCCGGGCGCTGCTAATTATGTAGATTTAGGGCTTATCGCAGCTGGAGTGACAATTGAAGATTTAGGCGCAGGTGATTTTAATGCAGATGGAGACATTGATTTGGCGTTTTCAGATTCCTTGCCCGCAGGTGGTTTAATTAGAGTGTATCTAAGCAATGGGGATGGAACATTTGATACCACCAATAGTAAAGCTGGCACTACTCGTCCCACTTTCATAGCTATTAATGATTTTGACAATGATAGTAATTTAGATGTGGTTGCTGTTGATGAAACAGGTGGATTTCCTAGTACTTATCTAGTTAATTTTTATGCTGGAAATGGAGATGGTTCTTTGGACAATTCAGTGCAATCTGCTTTTAGTGTAGCTGATCCTCCAGATTTTATCGAAAGCATGACTCATGGTGATTTTAATGAAGATGGAATTTTGGATATTGCGGTGTTATCAAATGATTTTATCGCTGGTCCTTCAGTTTCAATCTTAACCGGAGCTGGTGATGGTTCTTTTGCTGATGTGACAACTGGTTTAGGAGCAAACCGCACTCCTAACTATATTGTGACAACTGATTTGGATGCAGATGGTCACCTGGATTTATTGGTAAGTTTAGTGCAAACGTTTCCAGGGTTTGACGGTATGTTGATGATTATGCCAGGCGATGGTAATGGCGGATTTGCAATTGGCGATCTTGTTGATTCTGGAGAGCAGACCTTGGATGGTTTAGGTGCAGGAGATTTAGATGGCGACGGAGATGTAGATGTAGTGGGCTTAAGCTTTAATGGACAGAAATCAATTATCTTTCAAAATGATGGCGCTGGTACCTTGGCAGTTGCTCATACTGAAAACAACGCAGATCTGCCTAACCAAGGCATTGCAATTGGCGATTTAGACGGAGACGGTTCTATTGACTTTGCCAATACTTTGCAAAATGGTGTGCCTTTCCCCAATTATATTATCGAGGTCTGGCTGAACCAGTAATGCCAAAATCTTGCCATTTTAGAGTTATTTTAGACCCAGATAATCTATTTTTAAATCTTTTTGTCTAAATTAATAAATAATTTCAACAAGATATATAGCGCCAGGTTAAAAGAAGATGGCATGCCCCCTGCATACTTAAAAGGAGAAGATTAGTATCAAAAGGGGGAGATGTGTTTAATAAATTTAGGGATATCAATAAGTTAAATAAACTTGGATTAAATTGGGTCATAATCCTGCTTATTTATCTATTTATTGGAGCTGGTTGTTATACTGGAATTGAAGGCGCATTTGAAACCAATGGCTTAACCGGACCAGGTGAAACCCAAGTGCGCACACTTTTACTTACCGGACCCAGTAAAGCTGCCTGCCTGCAGGCCATTGTTTATGATTCCAATAACACCTTTGGTATAATTGGCGGCAATATGAATGATATTGTTTTGCCTGAATGCACAGTTGCTTATAGCGATGGCGCTGTGTTTGAGGGTACAGTTACATATAGTTTAACAGGTTTGCCAGATGGTTTAAGTTTTGATGAAACTACCAGAACAATTTCACTAACTGGAGCTCCTGATTTTAGTCAGCGCATTGAGCTTACCTATTCTTGCACTGCCACCACGCCAGATGAATCGCTGGCCCTACTAGTCTTATCTAAGGCCAGCGTAACTTTAGAAGCGCCTATTGTTTTTTATCTTAATGATTATGATGAAGATGGTTTGGTGGATTATACTGAATATGTAAATAGTGATGGTATCTTACTGCATAAATCTGGTTGGTTTAAGGTAAACTTGGATAATCGAGATCAATATTGCGTAGGTACAGTATTTTGCGACATTCCTAATGGCATAACTGTTAATGGTTTTGACTTCACAGATCCTACAGATGCGATTGGTGATTTTGATGGTGATGGCAGTTTAAATGAGGAAGAGTTGACCAATGGCACTAATCCCTATGTAGCAGCAGATAGTGATGAAACCTGGACCACAGCTGAATATAATTATGCCAACCGCAAAGGCGATTACATAGTTTCAGCTGATTTGGATAATGATGGCGATCATGATTTAATAGTTGGTGATAATACTAATGGCGGGATATTGACTATGATAAACCAGGGAAATGGCACTATGGCTGCGCCAGTGTGGTTGGGTTTTGGTACTACACTCAGAGGATTAACTGCAGGTGATTTTAATCAAGATGGTTTGGAAGATGTGGCTGTTGCTTTGTTTACTTCTGCTAGAATTTTAATTAGCGATGGTGATGGAACTTATACTGTGCAACCGGTTATAAATATCAATAATGGCAAAGAGGCAACTGCTGCGGATTTTAACAATGATGGCATTCTAGATTTAGCAATTGTAGATGATAACAGTACCAATTTTATGCTTAATCTTAAAATAGGTCAGGGAAATGGGACAATTAGCAGTGCCATAATAACAACATTAGACACCTCAGCAGTTGGAGTCACCTTTCCTAATATTGCTTTTGGAGATCTTAATCAAGATGGCAATATGGATTTGGTAATACCTAAACGAACTGACGTTGGTTATCTACATATCTTATTAGGCAATGGCGATGGTACTTTTGAAGTCTCATCAATTGCAACTTCTGTGGCTTCAGAAAGTACTCCTTTCCCAGCGCCAGCTAGGCCTGGAAATGTGGGAATAGCTGATTTTGATGCAGATGGTTATTTAGATATTTTTGTGCCCATGGATTATTTTCCGCCAATGTCTGATGTAAGAGCTTGGATCTACCGCGTCTATTATGGTGATGGCCAGGGTAATTTTGAGGAATATACAACCACTAGTCTTTCCGGAGCAACGTTGGCCTTGGCTAGTCCTGATGATTTAGTGCTAGCTGATTTTGACGGAGATAATGATCTTGATGTTGCTGTAGTTATGGGTGGATTTAACTTAAATACCTATATTTTAACTAATGACGGTAGTAACGAAGATCAGGCTTTTAATAATGTAACCAGCATTGCCAATAATACTACTGCGCCAATTTCAGTAGTTGCTGTGGATCTTGATGAAGACGGTAAAATTGATATTGCTAATGCTTCTGAAAATGCAGCTAATATAGAAATAGAAGTTATCTTAAATGACTGACGCTGCCTGCACGTGCATCCAATCATAATTTTTAGCCCGGCCCAAGCTGGTCCAGCCCTCTTGTTCCCAAAATTTCCACCACATTTCATATTCTGGTCTGGCAAGTCTAGCTCTATCTCTTCCCCAATTTAGTTGATTGTTGCTTGGGTCATAATCCAGGGCAATGCCCCAACTGTGCGTGGAATATTGAGATCCACCCCTGGTTTTTCTAACATTTAAACAACCACCCCATAGATCTAAGCCCAAATCCTGGATGCGCTCCAGACCATAGTGATCTAAGGTTCTTTCCAAAACGCGCTTTATGCTATCATGCACTTTTTCATGGCAGCTAAATCTGTTGATTGTTGTATTTAGATCCCAAGCAAGTTTGTGCGGATAAGGGAGCGCAAGTTTTACTTGATTTTCACCAACTTCACCATAATAACGTACAAGTTCTGCTTGATTTTGGGCAGGCCAGATTATTGAAGAAGTATTAATTGGTTTTTTTAGGTTTTTAGCTAAGGTGGATATAATGTATCTAAGCATTAAATATAAAATCTCAGATTAGGAGTTGAAGATCAAATGTTTTCATTTAAATTAATTAAAAAAAGCGCCAACACCAAAGGTCGTTTGGGAAAAATTCAAACCAGTCATGGTGAAATTGAAACTCCTATTTTTATGCCTGTGGGAACCCAAGCCACAGTTAAGGCTATGACTACTGATGAGCTTAATGATCTTGGCGCGCAGATTATTTTAGGCAACACCTATCATTTATTTTTAAGACCAGGCCAGGATGTAATAAAAAAAATGGGCGGGTTACATAAATTCATGAATTGGCCAAAACCAATTTTAACTGACAGTGGTGGATTCCAGGTTTTTTCCCTGGCTGATTTAAGAAATAAAATTACTGATGAAGGTGTGGAATTTCAATCTCACCTAGATGGAGGACTAAAACATTTTCTCACTCCAGAACTAGCTATCGAAATCCAAGAAAGCTTAAATAGCGATATTATGATGGTTTTAGATGAATGCATTGCTTATCCAGCCCAAGAGGCTAAAGCCAGGCAAGCAATGGAGCGTTCTTTGTTGTGGGCCAAACGCTGTCTACAGGCCCGCACTTCAGACAATGCCTTGTTTGGCATTGTGCAAGGTGGAATGTATGAGCATTTGCGCAAAGAATATATCGAACGCCTCGTTGATATTTCAACGAACGACGAAGTACGAACGACAAACGGCAGGTTTGATGGCTATTCAATTGGCGGCCTCTCAGTTGGCGAGCCCAATGAGCTAATGTGGAAATATGCCGAGCTAAGCGCAGATCATCTACCAGAAGATAAACCTCGTTATTTAATGGGTGTGGGCACACCTGAGGACCTCCTGGAATGTATAGATCGCGGGGTAGATATGTTTGATTGTGTCTTGCCCACCAGAAACGCGCGAAATGGTTATTTATTTACTTCTAAGGGCGATTTGAACATTAAAAACGCCAAATTTAAGACAGATGACCAGCCTTTAGACGAAGATTGTGCTTGCTCAACCTGCCAAAAGTATAGTAGGGCCTATTTGCGGCATTTAGCACAGGCCAAGGAATTGCTATCATATAGGTTAAACACTTTTCATAATTTACATTTTTATTTGAATTTGTTAGAGCAGGCCCGCCTTGCTTTGAAACAAGATAGATATAAAGAATTTAAAAAAGAATTTTTAGCAAAACGAAAGGAGTCTTAAATGTTAGGTTTAATTTTTGCAATGGCAGGTCCAGCAACTCAGGCTGGTGCAGGAAAAGGCAGTTGGTTTTCCACTTTAATTCCTTTGGTCGTAATTTTTGCTATTTTTTATTTCTTAATGATCAGACCTCAGCAAAAACAGCAAAAAAAGCACAAAGAAATGATTTCTGCCATGAGAAAAGGCGATAAAGTCATTACTCGTGGTGGTATTCATGGCACAGTGTACGGAATTGCCGATAATGTCTTAACTTTGGAAGTTGCGGAAAATGTTAAAATTAAGATTAATCGGGAAGCTGTGGCTTTAGTTCAAGCCAATAATGCCTAAGAAAAAGGATTAAAGATATGCCAACGATCTGGAAGTGGAAGGTTGCTCTTTTTGCCTTTCTGACAATAGTTGCTATTTATTTGGTTGCCCCTACTTTTTTGGGATTTAAGGAACAATATGAAGCAGCGCTAGATGCCCAAAAGCCTGTGCCATGGTATATAGAGGCTTTTCCGTCAAAATGGATCAATTTAGGATTGGATTTGCGCGGTGGTATTTATCTGGAGTTTGATGTGGAGTTGTCCAAGGCTGTGCAAAACAAGGTTGATCTTATTGCTGAAGATTTAGAAAGATCCTTAAAAAAAGAAGGTGTAACAATTTTGGCAATTAAGCAAGACACCGCTGACAACACTATTCTAATTCAGACCAGCAATGCCCAGCAGATCACCAAAATTTTGGAATATGTTAAACAAAATTATGGGGAAACTCTTGCCCAAAAAGGGCTTAATTCTAATGGGCAGTTTGAAGTGGTCTTGGGTTTTACCGATCAATATCGCAAATATCTAAGGAGTCAGATTTCCAGACAAGCATTGGAAAAAGTCAGAAACAGGATTGATCGCTACGGCGTTGCTGAACCTTCAATTCAAAGGTTGGGTAGTGATCGCATTGCAGTGGAGTTGCCTGGTGTAAAAGATCCTGAGCGCGCCATTAAGATTATCAAGCAAGCTGGTCAGCTGGAATTTAAATTAGTGGATGATTCTTTATCAACAGCTAGTTTAGAAGCATTAATTTCTGAGGTCAGAAAAACAGATAATCTAGCAGATGATTATTCCTTAAAAACTCTTACCCAACTCAATGAGCAACTAAAGGGCAAAATTCCTGAAGATGATGAAATAGCGTTTGAGTTAAAATTTGATCCAGTGACCAAAAAAGTAACTGGCGGGATTCCTTATTTATTAAAGCGTAAGGCAGTGGTTACTGGTGAGATGCTTAAGAATACCCAGGTTAATGTTCAAAATAATGAGCCTTATGTTAGTTTAACGTTTGATCCAGCTGGTACAACCAAGTTTGGCGAAGCTACTCAGAAAAATGTAGGCAAACGTTTAGCAATTCTTTTAGACGGCGTGGTTACTAAAGCCCCTTCTATTAGAGAACCTATTTTAGGTGGTCAGGCCCAAATAACTTTGGGTTTTGGCAATTATGGTGATTTACTTAAAGAAGCTGAAGATCTGTCTTTGGTCTTGCAAGAAGGTGCTCTGCCAGCGCAGTTAGTGGAAGCCACCAAAACCATCATTGGTCCTTCTTTGGGCGCAGATTCTATTCATAAAGGTATTTTGGCCACAGTAATTGGAGTGGCAATCGTAATTATCTTTATGCTAATTTATTATAAGTTTTCTGGTTTGTTGGCTAATTTAGCCCTAATTTTTAATACTTTATTTTTGTTTGCAGCACTTACTTTGTTTCAAGCCACGTTAACTTTACCAGGTATTGCTGGTATTGCCTTAAGTTTTGCCATGGCTGTTGATGCCAATGTGCTGATTTTTGAACGTATCAAAGAAGAGTTGGCTCTGGGTAAAACCATTCGCACAGCTGTTGAAGCAGGATATAGCAATGCTATGCGGGCTATTATAGATTCTAATTTAACCACTTTGATTGCAGGTATTGTTTTATACCAGTTTGGCAGCGGCCCAATTAGAGGATTTGCCGTTACTTTGATTATTGGTATTGCAGTTAGTATGTACACAGCAATTGTTTGTACCAGAATGGCTTTTGATTATTTATTGTTAAAAAGAAAAGTACAGCACATTAGTGTTTAAGCGGAGCAAATATGCGCAAGTTAAAGTTTAACATACCCTTTATTAAATTTCGTTGGTTATTTGTTAGTATATCAGTTGTCTTTGTTATAGCTGGTATCATAATCATTGCTAGCAAAGGCTTTAATTACGGCATTGATTTTAAGGGTGGAGTTAAGCTTACCTATCAATTTGCAGCCCAGGTTTCAGAAGGAGAGGTTAGACAAACATTGGCTGCAGCAGATATTCAAGGCGCTGATGTAGTGCGCTATGGCGAAGCAAGTGAAAATCGTATGGTGGTAAAAGTTGAAATGCCTGAAGAACATGCTTTGTTAGGAGAAGTCATCACTACTGCTTTAGCCAAGACTTTTGGAGAAGGCGCTGTAACCTTGCAATCAGAAGAAACTGTTGGGCCAAAAGTTGGTCAAGAAATGCGCAAGAAAGCCTGGCTAGCCGTGATTTTTGCTGTAGTGTTAATGTTAATTTATATTGGCTATCGTTTTGATTTTTATTTTGCGCCAGGCGCAGTTATTGCGTTGGCCCATGATGTGATTATTACTATGGCCTTTTTTGCCTTGTTCAATAAAGAATTTAATATTTCTATTTTAGCAGCCTTGTTAACTATTGTTGGTTATTCTATTAATGATACAATTATTGTTTATGATCGTATTCGGGAAAATCGTGGTCAGATTAACTCGCAAACGATTTATGAAATTGTAAATCGCTCTATTAATCAAACCTTAGGCAGAACAATTATTACGGTTTTAACTGTTTTGTTTGTCTTGTTTGCTATTTTATTTAAAGGCGGCGGCACGCTTCATGATTTTGCCTTTGCCATGATTGTTGGTTTTGTTAGTGGAACCTATTCTTCAATTTTCGTAGCCTCTCCATGTTATATTGCTATGTATAAACTGGTTCCCAAAGTGAAAGCCTTGTTAAATCGGTAAGAGACATGGAATGGTTTATTCAGCCCGCAGATTTTACTGCCCAGCAGGGTGTTTCCCAAAAATTTGGGCTTCATTTGGCAACAGCACAGGTGCTCATTAATCGGGGAATTTCCCAACCGCAAACTATCCAAAAATTTTTAAATCCCAATTTTCAGCAAATTCCCGATCCATTTATTCTGCCAGATATGGATCAGGCGACTGATAGGATTATTAAGGCTCTAAAGCAAAAAGAGAAAATAGCTATTTATGGTGATTATGATGTGGACGGTTTAACTGGCACAGCTTTGCTTTGTCGTTTTTTTAAGCGTTTAGGTGTTGAACCAATTGTTTTTATTCCTAATCGTTTAACGCAAGGCTATGGCTTGCATAGCTCAGCCATTAAAGAACTTAAAGCTAAAGGCGTGAATTTGTTGATTACAGTTGATTGTGGCACACGCTCTTTAGAGGAAGTAAAATTTGCCCAAGCTGCTGGCTTGGATGTAATTATAACTGATCATCATGAAGTTGATGATGCCTTGCCCAAGACAATTCTAATCAATCCCAAACGTGCTGATTTTATTTCAGAAGATAAAGAGCTAGCTGGCTGTGCCTTGGCCTATTTTTTATTAGCTGGTTTACAGCAAAAATTAATTAAGGAGGCTGCTTTTAATTTTAAACCCATAGATTTAGCTAAACAGCTAGATTTGGTGGCTTTAGGGACGGTTGCCGATATCGTGCCTTTGATTGGGCTTAATCGCCTATTTGCCAAGCTTGGTTTGGAAGTTGCTCAAGATTCAGAAAATATTGGTGTACGGGCATTAATTGAAGCTTGCGGCTTAAATGGTATGCCTTTAAGGGCGGTGAATGTGGCGTTTCGTCTAGCACCCAGGATAAATGCCGCAGGTAGGTTAGGGCAAGCTGGCAAGGCCTTAGAGTTATTGACTACCGATAATAAAGAATGCGCAGCTGATCTGGCCTTGCTCTTAAATAATTTTAATCTTGAAAGACAAGCATTGGAAAAAAAAGTTTTAGAAGAAGCATTGGAAATTATAGCACAAAAATCTTTGGCTTCAAGACCAGCAATTGTTGTAGCTTCTAAAAACTGGCATCCTGGAGTGGTGGGTATTGTGGCTTCAAAATTGTCTGAGCGTTATAAGGTTCCAAGCGCTGTTATTGCTTTAGATGAATTACAGGGCCGCGGATCGCTTAGAACAGCAACAGGTCTAAACATTGTTGATGCCTTGGGTGAATGCGCTGATTTATTGCATCATTTTGGTGGTCATGCTCAGGCTGCTGGTTTAACCATTGATGCGGCCAATTTGGATGTTTTTCAAGAGCGCTTTGAACGCTCTTGCGGCAGTTTGAGCCAGCAAGACAAAGCTTTGAAACTAAAAATTGATGCTATGGTGGATCCATCTGCTTTAAATCTTAAGTTGGCCAAAGAAGTGGAAGCTTAGAACCATTTGGCATGGCTAATCCAGAACCGATTTTTGCTTCAGATGATTTCATTGTGGTAAGTAGTCGAAATGTGGGTGTGAATCATTTAAAGCTTAAATTAGCAACTGCTTCTTCTAAGCAAAGCTTTGATGGTATTGGTTTTGGTATGGGCAAGATGATGGTTAATGCTGGGCAAAGAGTGACTATGGCTTTTACTCCTCAAGTAAATGAATGGCAAGGCTTACAAACCTTACAATTAAAAATAAAAGATATATGTTTGAAGTAATAGTTAAGAAAAAAATAAAAGCAGCACATGCCTTGCTGAATTATCAGGGGGGAGAAGAGGCAAGTCATTTTCATGATTGGTTAATTGAGGTTAAACTACGCTCAAAGCAACTAGATCAAGCTGGGTGCGCTATAGATTTCGCTGTAGTAGATAAGGTTCTAGATGAAATTTTAATTTCCATTAAAGATAAGGCGCTAAATCAGCTTGTCTGTTTTGAAAATATAAGTCCTTCAGCAGAAAATTTTGCTAAATATGTTTATGATAAAATAGGAGCTGCTCTTGTTTTAGAACAAACTAGTTTAATGAGTGTTGGTGTTTGGGAAGATGAGGAGCATGGAGTTACTTATTGTGAATAAACAAAAAGCAATTACACTGTTATCTGGTGGTCTGGATTCCATGGTGGCCACGCTTTTGGCAGCCAAAGATCTCGAGATTGGTTTATCTCTGACCTTTGATTATGGACAAAGGGCTGCACAGCCTGAAATTAAGGCAGCCACTGGTTTTTGTCAAAGTTATCAGATTAAACATCAGGTAATTGCTTTACCTTGGTTGGCTAAGCTTTCTGATTCAGCTCTTAATAATGCCCAAAAGGATTTGCCTAAATTTATGGCAACTGAATTAGATATGAATGAGCAAAAAGAAAAAGCTAGCGCAAAGCAGGTCTGGGTGCCTAATCGCAATGCTTTGTTCTTAAATATTGCTGCTTGCTATGCTGAGGCCAATAATTGTCAACAAATAGTAACAGGTTTTAATTTAGAAGAAGCTACGACTTTCCCCGATAATTCTTGGGATTTTGTGCAAGCGCAAAACAAGGCTTTTAAGTATTCAACATTAACCAAACCTCAAATTAGCACGCCTGTTCAAAATATGAAAAAAACTCAAATGGTTAAGGAGGCTAAAAAGCTAGAGCTTGACTGGAATTTGTTTTGGAGTTGTTATGAGGGCAAAGATAAGATGTGTGGTGAGTGTGAATCTTGTGCCCGCACCATGAGGGCATTTAGCTATGCTGGTTTGTTAGAGAAAATAAAAGATCGTTTTTTGAAATCCTAAATTCGAAATTCTAATTTCTAAACAAATTCTAATTTCCAAAATCCAAATGTTCAAAATCCAATGTTTAGAATTTAGATCATTCGAATTTTGAAATTGTTTAGTATTTAGATATTAGGATTTAGAATTTATCAAAGGTATAATATGAACTATAAGTTTCTTAAAAAAGAATTGGTTTATGATGGTACTCAGCTAGCTCCTCACTGGATCTATAAGAAGACCCAAATTTTGGGTGATGCTATAGTCTCCTTTATTGGGCCAGCTAACGTGCCTTTGGAAAACATGGTGGATTTGGAAGATGTGGTAAATCAAGCGCCGATCTATAGCCCGTTAATGCTGCATTTCCTAATAGAACACTTTAATTGCGATCTAAAGAACATTGTATTTTGTCAACGAATATTTTGCGCCATTGTTTTAGAAGAGTTGCTAAAAAAAATCGGCAGTACTAAAATTATACGTAGAGGCGATGATCTTTTTGAACAAGATAAAAAACTTTCAGTGTCAATTGCTACTATTTCTCCTGTATCAGGTTTGATTCATTTGGGCATTAATATAGAAACTAAAGGAACTCCAGTGCCAACTAAAGGGTTGAAAGATTATCAAATAGATCCTAAGGAATTTGCAGAACTAGTGATGAAAAGGTATGTAGAAGAAATGTTGATGGTTGAAACTGCAAAATGTAAAGTGAGACCAGTTTGAATTATTAGCGACGTACGCACCACGATGTACGACGAACAAAAAAATGAGTAACACCGCCAACATTGTAGAAATTTTTAGTTCTCGCCAGGGTGAAGGAACTTTGGTGGGAACGCAAATGACCTTTGTGCGGTTTGCCTTTTGTAATTTGGGCTGCCGTTGGTGTGATACTTATGAAGCCAGTAAATTTCATGAGATTTGCCGTATAGAATGTCCATCTGGTTCAGAGAAATTTATCGAAAAACCAAATCCTATTTCTGTAGTGCAGTTAAATGATTTATTAACTGGTTATGAAGATGAATATATTAGCGTTACTGGAGGGGAGCCTTTACTGCAGACAGCCTTTTTAGCAGAATGGTTGCCAACTATTACCTTAAAGCGCAAGATTTTGCTAGAAACCTGTGGTGTATATTATGAACAATTTGCAGAAATTGTGCCACATGTGCAAGTGGTGAGCATGGATATTAAGCTACCATCTTCTACAGGCTTGAGGCCTTTTTGGCAGGAACATGAAGAATTTTTAAGAATAGCCTTAATTCACCACAAAGATATTTACGTAAAGATTGTGGTCTGTCCGCAAACAAAAGATCAGGATCTTCAAGAAGCAATCAGACTAATTTCCCGAACCAATCGGCATATTCCCGTAATTATTCAACCAGCCAGCCCAACCTTAACCTTTCACGAAACAGTTTCCCCTACCCAACTAGATTCCTTAAACCGCCTGTTTAGCGCCTATTTGCCCAATGTGCAGGTGATACCGCAGATGCACAAAGAATGGGCTATTCTTTAAAATTCCCTTTCAGGCGATAAGGTCTTTGAAGCTGGCGCACGAAACCGGGCTATTCATCGTTAAAATAGCGCTGTTTTTAAATGCGCGAGTTAAATGTCTTGCCGCTGTCAGCTCATACGCCCTTATTTCGTAAGCTCGCGCCTAAAAAGCTTCAAAGACCTTATCCCCTGCGGGAATTTTAAATAATAACTCCACAATAGTTTTATAACAAAATTTAATGGAATCTTGGTAGCTGATGGTGTGAAGGCTAGTAAGTTGTATTGAGCTAAAGACCTGGCCGAGAGTCTTTAGCTCAATATATCTATCTAGAATCAAGCGCTATCAGTTGCCAGGTGGAATGAAGCTACAGCCACCAGTGCCGCCGCCGCCCTCGAGCATGCTTGGCCCAGCATCTCTGGTTTCATCTTCCGCCGGTGTAACCAAAGGAGTGGTGATTACTGGAACTTCTGTGCCAGGAACAATTTCTCCATCTTCCAGGGCTTCTAATTGAGCTTCAAGTTCGACTATGCGTGCGCGTAGTCTGGCGATCTCGTCAGTTACATCATCAGGTGTGGGAACTGTGGCTGCAATAGGTTCAGTATCATAAGCATCAGCAATGCTGTCACTATCTTGATCAAGCGTTATTGAACAATTTTGTCTGGTAAATGCTGGATCACTAATGCCCGCTCTGGTAAGTTTTTCATCAGTAAAATACATGCCAGTTAGTAGTCCTGGGTTTAGGGATAGATAGTCTATATCTGCCGCTAACTTTCCATCTACAAGTAGTTGTTTGATGTATGTCAGTAATTTTGTGCAATCACTGCGCATGACCAAACGCTCTGGTGCAGCGCCAGGACGTGTTGGCTCGTCCTGACAATCTGGTATTCTGTCGCTATCTGCATCTGCCACGCAAGAACATGTGGCAATTGAAAGATCAGGATCACGTGACAGTCCTAAAGCGCCAACTATATCTTCCCGATAACTCATAATTGTTTCTGGATTTAGGTTGCTAGCTGCAGCAACATCTGCACCAGCTATTGTGCCAGCTCTAATTAATTCCTCAACTCGTTCCGCAATAGCCTGGCAATCTGGTCTTAGTTCAGGGCTTGGAGCTGTAGAAGGAGGACTATATAAAATACCAGCAAGAGGTGTGCCTGCTGGGCTTGGATCATAGGCATCCATAATTCCGTTTCCGTTAGTATCACTAATTATTGAACAAAAACTACGGGTGGTTACAGGATCAGTAAAACCTTGTCTGGCTAAGACTTCTCTGGTGAAGTAAACATCATAAGGAGGTGATTTTAAATAAGTTGAATCAAGATTGCGCAATCCAGTTTCATCAGCAGGTGGGGCAACAATTCTACCTGAGCTGATTAAATCATTAACATATATAGAAAGATACTTACAATCTATCCGGAGATCTGCAGCCTGGGCTGTTTTTATTAGAGTCAAAGAAACAACCATAGTAAGTAAAACAACTAACATGGATAATTTAAGGTAGTGACGCATACATCCTCCTATTGGTTTGCTTTAAGGCTTAATTATAGCAGCATTTATAGTCTAATGTAAATGCTGAGATTGAAGATGGTGATATTTATTAAACTTGCGCGCTGGTTTGAAAAGTTTGCGGTGTTTTTGGTTAAATGATTTCAGATATTTGGCAAAACAGCTTTGGTCAGCGTTATGGGATCCGGAAATCTGCAAAACATAAAGTCTTTTTCCCACCAGAAAAAAGCGGGCCTGGCCAAATTCTTGCTTGGTTTTATAGGTTAATTCTACTCCTGGAAAATTTTTCAAGTTTACTGTTTTGGAAGAAATCTCTTCTCCCTTAATTTCTTTTAAAAATGCCTTTTGGGCATTGCGATAGATACGACGCCTAGTGCCTAAATCAACTGCCAAAGGAGGCAAATCCTGATATTCTAACACAAAATTTATACTGTCTTTTTTACAAGAGTAGGTGTGCTCAACTATTTTTCCAACTATAGTTTGATCAACTTTACTTTTTAATTGGGGCTGGCAAGGCATCAGAACGCTAAACTCGCCTGGTTTTGAACTGAACTTATCCCAGTCAGCAATAAGCTTGTTAGAAAATAAACATAAGGAAAAAATAATAATAAAAAAGAATTTGGTAATACGAAATATAGACATATAGACTAGATACTATAAAAAAACATTCATGCCAACTTAAACAGCAAAATATCCTTGTTGGTATCTAGATATCTATATGTTATAAAAAATTATGATTTTAGAACGTATTGGTATTGTTGTTTGCAAGCCAATTTCTACCCTGCTTAATTTAAGCGCCTTGTTTACTGAGTCTGCTAGGGTGATTGTTTCCGAAAAAGGACATGGCGGAAAAGTGGTGTGGAATGTGGTGTTGCGCCAAATTCTCTTTACTGGTGTAGAGGCGCTTAAGATTGTTACCGTTATTGCTCTGCTTTTAGGCGGGGCAGTCATCATTGAAGCTTATACCCAAATTCCCAAGGTAGGGGGTCAGTCTTTAATTGGCACAATTTTAGTAGTGGTTATCGTAAGAGAGCTGGCTCCTTTGCTAACAGCTTTCATTATTATTGGACGGTCTGGCACGGCCATTTCCACAGAAATTGGTTACATGATGCTAAATCATGAAGTGCAAGCCATAGAAATGATGGGTATTAATCCCTTACGTTTTATTGTTATGCCTCGGATTATTGGTGTAGCTGCAGCAATCTTTTGTTTATCCTTTTATTTTAATGTAGTGGCCTTGTTTGGCGGCTATGTTTTTGCCAGGCTGATTGTGGATTATCCTTTTGCTGCTTATTTAACTGATTTAAGCAGCGTGCTGGGGTTTTGGGATATAGCAATTAGTGGGATTAAATGTCTGCTCTTTGGTTTCATTGTAGCCACGATTTGCTGCTATAAAGGTTTTTCTGTGCGGTTTTCATTTACCGAAATTCCCCAAATGACCACCAAGGCAGTGGTTATGTGTATTTATGTTTGTTTTGTGGTTAATGTGCTGATTACAGCCTTATTTTTTATATAAATTATGGGTTTTAAAATTGAATTAAAAAATGTGTCATTTGCTTATGACAAAGGCGCCAATATCCTAAATGAGGTAAATTTAGTTGTGCATCCAGGGGAAGTGGTGGCGCTGTCCGTGCCAGTTGGCGGAGGTAAAAGCACTTTTTTAAAAGTGTGCGCAGGAATTTTGGAACCAACTAGTGGAGAATTGATTATAGACGAAAAGAATTTTTGGCAGCTTAATACGATTGATCAAAATTATCTACGTTCCTGCATGGGGTTTGATTTTCAAGAAGCAGCTTTGATTTCCAATATGACAATTTTTGGTAACCTGGCCCTGTCTTTGCGCTATCAGGCTGAAATTCCGGAACCAAAAATTCAAACTACAGTAAGTAAATGGCTGGCTGATTTACAATTAACAGCTTATCAAGATCAATTGCCAGCAGCCTTATCCTTAGGATTAAGGAGACGAGTTTCTTTTATCAGAGCCATGCTTTCAGGAGGGAATTTCTTTTTTTGGGATGATCCTTCCGAAGGTCGCACTGTCGAATTTGAACAAATTATTATCAAAACAATATTAGAAAAGAAAAAAAATGGCATATCTTCTTTAATAACATCCCAAGATAAAATATTTGTTGAGCAGGTTGTAGATAGGGTTTTGTGTTTAGAACAAGGGCATTTACACAGTTGAGTAAAGTATTAAAAAATGTTACGACGTACGCAAGACGACAGACGGTTTTTATGCATTTTAAATTCAAACATCTAAATAAAATAATCGGCGCCTTTTTTATTCTAACCTGTATTTTGATCTTGGGTTTGCTAACCATTGTTGCTCGTGGTCAACGCTGGTTTCAAGATTATACAAGCTATCATTGTTATCTAAGCGATGGCGGTGGTTTAAGTGTGGGTTCGCCAGTAATGATTAAACGTTTGGAAGCTGGAAAGATAGCAAAACTTTCATTAGCTAAAGATAATAAAGTGCGGATAGATTTAAATTTGTTTAGTCAATATCAAGATAAAATACGGCAAGGAGCAGTGATTAAGTTGGTTGAGCCTTTGATAGGGTCTAGCAGGTTGGAAGTGGTGCCAGGCCCAGAGAATGGAGCATTGATTGCGGCAAAAGGACAAATTGCTGCTGAAGAAGCTGCAGAAGGTTCGTTAAATGTTTTAATTGAAGAAGCCACCAAATTGATTAAAGAATTGGAAAACCCGGAAGGGGATATGATGCTAGCTTTGGATAATATAAATCGGGCTACCAAAAATTTGGCAGATGCCATGGAAAAGAAGCAGGGCACTTTTCAAATGCTTTTGGAAAATAAAGAATTATATGAAAATTTAAATTCATCTATTGCTCATTTAGATAGTTTGCTTTCAGACTTGGATCAAACTGCCCCAGATCTGGCAGATGCTATTGTTGAAGCCAGAAGGGGTCTGGAAGAAACCAATAAAGTTTTAAGAGCCCTGCAAAAAAGTATTTTTTTAAGAGGAAATATTGAAAAGGAATTAGAAATCGATTCTACTTTGCAGATGGATGGCAGAGCGAGGTGATAAATCCTAAACACTAATATCTAAATACTAAACAAATTCTAATTACCAAAATTCAAATGTTCAAAACTATGGGGTTAGAATTTAGGTCATTTGGATTTTGATATTGTTTAGAGTTTAGATATTAGGATTTAGGTATTTTTATGAAGATTAATAAGACCTATCATTATTTACTGATGCTTATTGTTTTTGTTCAGGCTGCATATATGGCAGGTTGCGGCTCCAAACAAACCGACGTAGTTGTTGATGTGCGCCAGGATGTTAAAGCTTATAATATTCGGGGTAATAAGCTGTATTGGCAAGGCGATTATCAAGGAGCAGCCAAGGCTTATGACCGGGCCTATCTTTTGGCTTTAAGTGTGGATGATCTAAAGGGCACAGCTGAAAGTTTGAATAACCTTGGTCAACTATATTTGATTGCTAAAGATCATTCATCTGCCAGGCAAAAGTTTGAACAAGCCTATAATATAAATAAAGAGGTAGATTTTCAAAATGGAATGGCCGCAAATTTAAATAATCTGGGAATTTTAGAACTTAAATTGGAAAATCTTAATGCTGCAAAAACAAATTTTGAAAAAGCTTTGGAACTTTATCGCCAAGCTGAAAAACGCGCAGGAATCGCTAGCGCAACTAATAATTTAGGTCTAGTTGCTTTTGAACAGCATCAAGATGACGAGGCCAGATCAAAATATCTAGCTGCCCAAAGTGTGGCTAAAGATTTGAAAAACCATCACTTGATTGCCACCACTTATCAGAATTTAGCCAAAATAGAAGAACGTCAGGGAAATTACAGCCAAGCCTTGCAAAACTATGCACAGGCACTTGAAGAAGATCGTTTGGTGGAATATTCACCTGGCATAGCTCAGGATTTAGAGAGCTTAGGAAGGATGGAGGAGCGTTTGGGAAACAAGGACCGTGCTGAAGATTATTATAAACGTGCTTTGGCCATTAATACCCAACTAGGCTTCAAGAATGAAATGATCAGCAATTTGCAAAATTTGATGCGTGTATCAAAAAATAAATCCTATCAAGCTCAATTAAAAAAACTTACCATTGATTGAGAAAATCTATGGCAATTGATCAATTGCTCCCAGTATCGTTTTCTTTTTTAGGTTTAGATATTCCTATTCATCTAATTTTTTTATATTTAGGTTTCTTGCTTTTTACCCTTATTTTTATCAGGGAAGGTAGGCGCTATAATCTCCCCAAACTTCAATGTCTTATTCTCTCCGTAATTATTTTAGGAGTTGGCTATTGGACAGCCTGGGTTTTTAAATATTTATATTTTAGCAAAGGAGGGCCTTCCCTTTATATTGGTCTGATTGGCGCGGTCCTGGTGGGCGCCTTATATGCCCGCTGGCAAAAAATTCCTCTATTTAATGTTGGTGATGCAGCAGCACCTGCTGCAGCTTTAGGTTTTGGGGTGATTAAGCTTGGTTTGGCATTTTCTGGCTTATTCATGCCAATTCAATTTTGGCAGTCCTTGTTGTTGTTTGTGCTTTTTGTTTTTAGTTATTTAACTTTGGTTTGGTCCATTAAGCAACCTGGCCGGCGTTTGCGCCAAGTCATGTTGCCTTATGCGGTTGGTCGCCTTATTCTGGATTTTTGGTCTGGCACCCATGTTTTGGCCAAAATAGGACCTTTATTTCTTAACCAATGGCTAGGCATTGTTTTTATTAGCATTGGTATATATTTGTTTATACGTCGGGCTTAAATTTTTAGCGGATATTTGGCATAAAATGTCGTGCCAGTTTTACGATTTGATTGAAAACTTACTTTGCCTTTCAGATAGCGTTCGCTTAGGAGTTTCATGCTATAGGTGCCAATACCCCTTCCTTTGCCTTTGGTGGAAAAAAATCTCTTAAAAACTTGGAGTTGAACATCTTGGGGCATATACGAACTATTATGAACATAAAACTGGATGAATTTCCCCTTTTTATGGCAACCGATTAGAACCTTGCCATTTGGCTTGGTTGCTTCTAGGGCGTTTTTAAGCATATTTCCCAGCACTCTTTTAAGCAGAGAAGGATCGCTAATAATCACATGTCTTTGGCATTTAGGGTCAAGTTTAATAGACTTATTATGGGCTGTATTGGGATCTTCGTATAGGGCAAGAGATTCCTGCAAGATTTGGAGTGTGTCTGTTTTTTCCGGATTGGCAATTAATAAGTTTTGTTCAGCATGGTAAATTTCCTGACTGGCTTTTATCTCATTGGCCAAGCGTTTGGCGGCATTATGTATTTTATGAATAAACTCTTTCTGTTTATCAGCTGAGGTATTGTCAAGCAGCAATTCAGATAGGGCAAGGATAATTCCGGTGATATTTAATATGTCATGAAAAAAAACTTGTTCCAATATATCGCGTTGTTTTTCACTATGAATATTTTTGAGCACCAAAATTGTATAGATATAGGAATTTATATGTAAAGGAGCTGCCAGTACCGTAAATTCAAAATCCTCACCTTTGCTGTTGGTTATTAAGCAATCTTGAGTGGCCAATCTCCCCTTTTGCGCCGCTAAAATGCTTAAAACAGCGCCACATTTGCTGCAGAACAAGGTAGTGCCACAACCTGCCTTGTTTTTATGAGTATGTTCACAGTCAATAATTTCTCCAGGTCTTAGCCCTATAATCTTATCAATATTTTTTTCTTTGATAATCTTTCTTAAAGCTTTATTGACAAAGATGGCTTGTCTATTCTTATCTAAGATAAGAAATGATTCGCCAAGTGAATTTAGGATTTTTTTAAAAGCAGGATATTTAAAAAGATGTTCCTGTAATATGTCCTTACTTTTTTTGATTTCTTGGTCAGAGCTTCTTTGGGCAGGGGCAAATTGTGTTTTTAACTTTTTATTTTTCATCAATCAAACTATAATAAGTTGTCTGGAGTTTATCAATTCAATTTTAAAGGAGATTAACCATGGATATAACTCAAATCAACGTGCTTTTAGTTGCTGCAGTTTCTATTGCGTTTTTTCATGTTCTGCTAGGTCCTGATCATTATTTGCCATTTATTGTTTTAGCAAAAACAAGAAACTGGTCTTGGCCTAAAACCATTGGTGTAACTTTGGGTTGCGGGCTTGGCCATGTTTTAAGTTCAGTGGTGTTGGGTCTGATAGGTGTGGCCTTGGGGATTGGTTTAAATAAATTGGAAGCTGTTGAGAGCACGCGCGGCGCTTTAGCTGGCTGGGCCTTAATTGCTTTTGGCATTGTCTATTTTGTGTGGGGCATCAGAAAAGCAGTTGATTATAAACCCCATCAGCATAGTTCACAAAAAACTGTCACTACTTGGGCCTTGTTTATTGTATTTGTTTTAGGTCCTTGTGAACCTTTGATTCCTTTTTTAATGTATCCAGCAGCACAAAATAGTTATTGGGCCATGTTTTGGGTGATTCTGGTTTTTAGTGCAACCACTTTAATTACCATGTTAGGCGTAGTTCTTGTTTCCACTTTTGGTTTAAGCTTTTGGCCGCTGCAAAAAATGGAGAGATATGCCACAGCTTTAGCTGGCTTGGCAATTTTGATGTGCGGAGTTTCCATTAAGTTTTTGGGTTTGTAAAAAATTAGGTTAATCTAACGGCAATAGCCTTTAAGTATAAGGTTTCTGGATAATTTTTCAGTACTGGATGATCGATATCTTGAATGCCTTGAAAAATTTTTTCCGCTTTTGTGCCTTTGTCCTGGATTGTGCCTAAGACGGTTTCCTCCAAAATCCTTTCAGTAATTTTGTGAGAACAGGAACTGATAAAAATAATAGCCCCAGGATTGGCACACTTCAGCGCTCCAGATATTAATTTTTGATAACCAAGCTGAGCGGTCTTAACCTGTTTTTGAGTCTTGGCAAAGGCTGGCGGGTCAATATGGATAAAATCAAATTTAAGCTGACACTGGTTTAGAAAGTTAAAGGCATCAGCTTTAATAAATTCCAGGTTTTGATGATTGTTGAGCTTGGCATTTTTTATTCCTGCTTGCACTGCCAAGTTAGAGCTATCTACAGCAATTACTTTCTGGGAATTTCCAGCGATTTGGCAAGCTAGCCAGCCTTGATAACAAAATAAATCTAGGCAATTGCCATGAGCCAATTCTTTGGCTTTAAGCCGGAAAGAGCGATAATCCAAATATGCCCCGGTTTTTTGGCCAGCCAAGACATCTAGCTCAAATTTTTGATCTGCTTCTTGAATTTGGGTGCAAGTTTTGCTGCCAAACACAATGTTTGGTTTGAAGGAACTGTCCAAAATGTCTTTTTCAAAACTACTGGGAATTTCCAGTAAACTTTGAGGCTTAAACTCCTGGAGAATAATTTCAGCTAAAATATTTTTTATGGTTTGAGCACCAGAACTAGAAATTTGCATCACCCAAATGTCCTTAAATTTATCAATGATAATTGAAGGCAGGCCATCACTTTCCGCATAAACCACCCGAAAGGCATTGGTTATTTCAGCTATTTTTTTTCTTTTTTGATAAGCTTCTTTTAAGCGCGCCTGCCAAAAGGCCTTATCTAAAGGTTGGGCGGAGTTGGTTATAAAGCGCAAATAATGTTTAGAGTCAGGAGAAACAAAGGCCCAGCCCAAGTAATTACGACCTTTGTCATAAATTTGGGCCAGGCCTGGAATTTTTTGCTTACGACCAATAACTGATTTTTCAGTTAAACTTAATTTAAATTGTCTAACAATCATACATCGCTGGCTGGAGTCTCAAATTTTTTGCGCATAGATCGCACATAATCATTTTCTTTTTGATAAGCTTGCTTGTATTTGGTTTCCCAAATTGGATCAACCATTGCACTATATTCTTTGGCAAATTCCTCAATTTTTTCTCTTAATTCTTTAGCAGTATTGTCCGCTGTTGGGTAAGAAAGAGTGGCTCCAGATTCTTCCACAGCTTCGCGCCAACACTCAGGCACATCAATAATCATGCAAGGCCTTAAGAGATTGTCGCTATAGGGTTGACGCTTGCGAATTGCCTTAAATAATTTGGAGTTTTGCAAAACATCTAATAAAGAGTGCTCATAAATATTCATGTCATAGGCCTGGGCAAAAACACAAGGTTCAACATTACCTAAATTATTAACATGCAGATACCTTCTGCCGCCAGCCAAACAGCCGCCAACCAAAGGACCATCGCACCAGAAATCTGCTAAAAGCATTTTATGATTTTGTCTTAGTTCAGCCATGCGAGTGTATCTTTCAGTCCTTTGTTTTGGTGTGGGCACTAAATCAAAAACCGGGGCTCTGCCAATGGGCATATATTGAAAATAATAACCAAGATCACAACCTTGATCAGCATAAAAATCAATAAACTTATCGCTCATAATGCTATCATGATTTTCTCTGGTAACTGTACCGGAAAAACCAAAAGGTACACCGTGCTGTTTAAGCAGGGCCATGGCTTTGAGAATGCGCTTAAAATGACCTTTGCCGCGGCGCTTGTCGGTTTCTTCTTCAAAACCTTCCACACTAATGCAAGGAAGCACATTACCCAATTTAGCAAGTTTTTCTACATGATCTTCTTCAGCTAAAGTATAACCACTGGTATAGGTCTGAAAATACACATCACTATGTTTTTCAAAAATCTTAAACATATGCTCATAGATATAAGGTTCACCACCAGTGATCACAAAAAAATAGATGCCCATATTTTTGGCTTCAGTAACCAGGCGGTCAAAAGCCTCAAAAGACAAATCACCTTCTTTGGAATGCTCAGCTGCATAACAGCCATAGCATTTTAAGGGACAACGTTGGGTTGGGCTGACCACCACCAGAACTGGAATATCAAAACCGACCTTTTTGGTGACCAAGGCTCTTTTTTTTTGGCCAATAATACCTTCATTAATAACCATGTTATTAATAATGGCTTTTTTGCAAGCAGAGTTGGCTGTCTTAAAGACCTTTTTTAAAGTAGTGAAGGTTGATTCAATGAATTTTTGACCTTCTGGATAGTTATTTTCCCCATAGTTTTTTCTCAAAAAAGAAATGATTTTTTCTTCAGGAATGCGGTGCAAGACATTCATCAATCCTTTTACCACTGGGGTGGTGGCAGCTAGTTTAGCTTTAGTGGTTGTGCTTAGTTCAAAATCCATTATATTCCTCCCTCTGTTTTCTTAACATTTTGTGTGTTTTGAACGTTGTAAATGCTTGAAAAATCTAAGTTTTTTAAGACGGCGTAACTTGCACCTATTTGGAATATCTGTCAAGTGTCAGTCCAGGATATTTTTAGCAACATTTGGCTGAAATTGCCGATAATAGTAATAAGACTAGGAGATTTTTAATGTATTTTGCAGGGGAAACCCGACCATTTATCACTGGAATTCTTTTACCAGCTATAACAAATATTTTTGCTCCAGTAGCCAATGCTATACATGAAGCAGAAGATTCTATTACTGCAACTATTGGAGATTATGAAAATCCAGTAGATGACAATCCCAATGTAGAATCGGTATCTGCCATTGCTTCTAGAGAAGATATTGCTGAAGCTAGAATTCAGCTAAGTTGTGGTAGGCAGGAAATTAGAATTCCCACTAATGATGGTCAGGAATTAGTTATTTTAGGTGTAGATATTAATCTAGCCAGAGAAATTCGTGCAGCTACTATTCGAGAGCTAGATGGTACAGATGAAGAGCGTTTAATAGCAGCTTTTAGAACCATGCATCTATATGGCAACCACCAATCAGTGGAAGCTGCTCTTTATTTATTGGAAGATTCAGCCAGGCGCGATCATCTTTTGGCTCATTACGGTAACCGTCAAATCATGCCAGCTATCTTAAATGATGATGTGGGTTTTGGTCCAGAAAGAGATGATCTTTGGGATTATGCTATTCATGGCCGAGCTACGCATTCTGCGCCTAATGATCAGGGCTATGTCACTTTAGGATTTTTGCAGGCTATTGATTTAAGTGATCCAGATCGACAAATAGCTGTAATTATGGGTCTGCCAATTTTTGTTGCTGCCTCTCTATTGTTAGTAGTTTTTGTCGGACTAACTCTGGGAACAGCAATTTTGAGTTACGGTACAGGTGTTGTTGGCGGTGGATTTTTTATTTATGGATCAGGTCAGGTTGGTTATTATTCTGGCGAAGCTTATAACGAATTTCAAAATGATAATAGATATGAAGTAAGAGAAAATTTAATTGGTGTTGGTGAAGGTGTACATAATGTAAGTATGGGTGCGTTTGCTATGGTGGGTGGTTATGCTATGGCTAAATCTGCTCCTTTACAATTTGGAAGAGTAAACACTTCAGCAGGCATAGCTGTTGATGAATTTGTTGCTCCATCCTTTGGGCCACGCGGACAAGGATTAGCTCCTGCAACAAGGTATTCCAGATTGATGCCAGATGAATTGATTCCAGCTTCGGTTGAAGCACGCCTGGGCGCAGATGGTGGAGTTGTTATCTCAACTGGTCCAAGAAATGCCCGTTATTCTGCTAATAGTGGAAGAGGTAGTGTTCCACCACCTGCTTCTGTTTCTCCAGTTTCGCTAGCAGCACCAGAAGCAGCTTCTAGCGTTAGACCGAATTGGTCTGCAGCCCTGGATCGAATTGGAGTATTTACCAGCAGACCAAGTTTGCCAGAAGAAGTAAGCGCTATTATAGTTATTGAAGATGATCCAATGGTTTCAATGGGTTTATTAAGATTTCTGAGAATGATTGCTCAGGGCAATGATAATCTAGAATTAGTAATGCCAGCAGAAATAGCTGGATCCAGCAGGGTGCCAATAACCATTGCCCGCAACGGCGCTGAAATAGAGGCAGTGCAGGCTAGCCTGGGTGATCTAAGTGCCAGAGGAAATGTTTTAATATTAAGCGATCATGATATAGTAGGTTATAATAATGGAGCTCAAATTATTGAACGCTGGCTAGCTATGGATAGTGTTAGATCAGAGAGCATGACAATCATAGGAATTTCTGGCCAAGAATCAAATAATGCTGCCATTGTGGCTGCTGCAAATCAAGGTGGAGCAGGCGCTTATTTTAGTTTTATAAAAAATTACATAACACAATTTATCCTAGCCCTACTGCAATAAATAAGTTATTATTGCATTCATGAGTTCCACACGCTTTTATCTTAAAACCGCTCTGGAAAGAAATTTCACTATAACCCTGCACGACATTGAACGCATTATTTCTAATTTTCATTTTGAAATGACCAAAGGTTTAAATGGTGGCGAAAGTTCGCTTAAGATGCTGCCAGCTTTTATTGACAAGGCATCTGGAAATGAACAAGGTAAATTTATTGCCCTGGATTTAGGCGGCACCAACTTTCGGGTGCTGTTGGTAAATCTTAAAGGCAAGGGTATGACTCAAGTTGAGTGTGTAAATAAATACGTTATCCCTAGAGCAGTGATGCATGGCACAGGTACGCAGCTGTTTAATTTTATTGCCAAGTCCATTAATAATTTTATCCAAAAAAATAAAATCAAGTTTGAAGATAAATCCAAACTTGGCTTTACTTTTTCTTTTCCCATCAAGCAGACCAATATTGCCAGCGGCTTGCTTATTACCTGGACCAAGGATTTTAGCGCCACAGGTGTGGTGGGCAATAATGTAGTTAAAATGTTGCGGGATGCTTTGAAAAGCTGTGGCATTGGTCATATTAATGTCGTTGCTTTGGCCAATGATACAGTGGGAACTTTGGCAGCTAAATCCTATCAAGATCCAAATTGCGATGTTGGGATAATTTTTGGTACTGGCACCAATGCTTGTTATGTAGAAGAAATAGCCAATATTCGCAATTTAAGTAAATCAGCCAGAAAAGCTGCGCATATGGTTATTAATATGGAATGGGGAAATTTTAACAAGCTGCCTTTAACTCCGTTTGACGACATGCTGGACAAGGCTTCAAATAACCCAGGCAAACAGCGTATGGAAAAGATGATTTCTGGCATGTATCTTGGTGAGCTGGCACGCCTAGTTTTAGCAGATCTCATTAAACGCCAGCTAATTTTTACTGAATGCCAAGGTAAGTTTTCAAAAGGCGATTTTAAGACCAGGCACATGTCTTTAATTGAAGCTGATAAAACACCAATGTTAGGTAAGATTAATGATTATCTAGAAAGTGTAGGTATGTTTCACTCTAATTTAGAAGATAGAAAGATGTTAAAGAAAATTTGTAAAATGGTTTCAGTTCGCGCGGCGCGCATAAGTGCGGCTGCAATTTCTGCGGTGGTAGCTTGGATGGATCCTGAATTAAAAAGCAATCATACCATTGGTATTGACGGCACGTTATATGAAAAATATCCTGGATTTAGAAGAAATATTCTTTCCACTTTGCAGGAAATCCACTCAGGCAAAGCAAAGAAAATAAAGCTTTCCTTGGCCAAAGACGGCTCTGGCATTGGCGTAGCCATTGTCGCTGCTGTGGCTGCTTCCCGTTAAATAATATTGTCATTCCCGCAGAATTTGTCATTCCCGCGAAGGCGGGAATCTAGCCCGTGTATCCAGATATGGATCCCCGCTTTCGCGGGGATGACAGCTATCTGTGCACTGGATACTCAAGATGTTTTAAATGTTTGTAATGCACCTCATGTTGTTTTATCTTGCCACTATAAGAAAAAACCAAGATTGCGCCTACAAATAGTAGTAGGCTAAGCATCATGGTTTTACTGGCTTTGCTACCAGCATGCTGCCACTCTTTTGCTTTCCAGGACCAAAAATTAGAGGTTAAAATAATAAAAACCATAAAGATTGGCCAGGCAATGGTTGGCGCCAAGTCGCCACCAATCAAATTAGAGGCATCACTAAAGAAAATTAAAGATCCCCAAAAGCCAATACCCATCACAATGGTTAATAGCAAATATTTCCAGCCAGAGCTGGTAAGTAAATTAGAAAAACTTTTATTTTTAAAGTTAAGCACCAAAAAATACAGCACATAAGGAACCCAGGCTGCAGAAAAAATAATTACCCAGGCAATGATGCTGGCTGGTAATTGAGCAATATGTGAATTTTGAGCAATTTGCGCTACAGTTGGGTTGGCCCAGATATAGGTAACACCCTGGCAAGTGGAACCAAGGCCGGCCAGAATAGCCAAAGTAATTCCTAAAAATACTTTACCTACATCTATTTGTTTTATTTTTCTTGCCTGTCCTGTTTCAGGGGTTTGCGATTTTTTTTCTTTATCGCGGCTAGCTCCAGCAATGGCTCCTAAAATTACTGCTAAAACAAAAAAGCCAACTCCTAGAAGTTGGACATAGCTATAAGTTGTGCCCCAAATATCTTTGTGCCAGATCATGGGAATTAAAGCAGAGCCAGAAGTGCCCATAGAGATGTTAATTACAAAGGCCAGGCCAATGCCGATATATCTAAAAGAAGTGACAAAGACGATTTGTCCCAAGCCAAAGGCTAGGCCACCTAAAATCATGGTCCACATTAATTCAGTAGGAATTTGTCCAAGGATATAGCTAACGCCAGGGGCTATTTTCCACAGGGTCAGCCAAGGTAAAATTAAAAATCCCCAAAAAGAAAAGACCAACCAGATATTTTCCTCTTTCCAGTTGGCCATGTATTTCATGGGTGTGGCAAAGGAGCCGTTAATAAAGCCGGCAATTAAAACCAAACCTAAGGCCCAAAGAATAATCATATATCCCCCATTTACTATTGATTCAATAACTTTAAGCGAATATACTCTACTTTAATGAAATTTTACATCAAAATTTTCATTTGTCTCTTAGGGATAATTTTACAATCTGCTATTGCCTTGGCCCAGACTGGGTTTAATCCAGAATACTTGGGAAATGCTGCTGGAGTTAAAGGAGCGGGTTTTTGTCTGAAAACATTTTTAAGTTATTTTTATCAAAATCCGATTTCTGCTCATGACATTGAGATGGCTTTTGAACCCCAGGTTTTTATTCCTGGTTTTTCAGGAGATATTCACAAAGATCAAATTCAGTTTATTGCCCATTTACCAGTTGGTTTTCGTTCTCAGCAACCAGCAGGTATTAGCCGAGATTCAGTAGTAGGCATTGGTTCTTTGGCTATAAATATAGAGCATTTTTGGCATATTATAGATACTAAAGATTTAGAGATGTGGCTAGATCATGCCATTAGTTCTGGCTACCCAACAGCAACCGAACATCGTGGCGTTAGAATTGGCGGCAATTCATTTGTGGTTGGAGCGTTTCAAGAATTTTTCCTGCGCTATAAATCCTATCTGTTTTCTATCATGCCAGTTTTTATTGATTGGAGTTTTAAAGATAATGAAACCAATCAGCGTGCTGGATTTTCCATGAATGTGCTGAATGGCTCAATAGGTTATCAAATATTTCCTAATTTTGCTGCTGGGATCAATTTTGGTCTTTTGTTAGGTAATCTAGCTGGTTCAGAGGATGCCAATGGTGTGAAACTCCCAGTTTCAGCCAGGGCTTATGCTGGTCCAGCTTTTAATATTTCTTTTAATGATAATCTAGATCTGCAAATTGGTGGGATTTTTGATGTCTATACCAGGCAAAATACCAGGGGCCAGGGAATTTTTATGGCCTTGTGGCACCATTTTTGATAAAAATGGCAAATCAAATAATGTCATTCTGAGGCGAAGTTGAAGGGCTCAGAATGACAAACCATAAAGGGGGAGATATGCAAAGTCAACTTATGACCTGGAGGGATGCAATAGTGCAGGCCCTGCAAAGCTTTGTGAATGATATTGTGGCAGTTATACCCAATATCGTGGCTGCGATCGTAGTGCTGATTGTGGGCTTAATTTTAGCCAGCTTACTGCGTCACGTAGCCAAGCGTCTCATAGCTTTGAGCAAATTAGATACCTTGCTCCAAAAAGCTGTGGGTTTTGGCAAGCTCAAAGAAAATGGGATGAACATTTCAGCTTCAGGCTTAGTGGGTTGGGTGGTGAAGTGGTTTGTAATTATTGTTACTTTTATTGCTGTAGCTGATATTTTAAGATGGCAGCAGCTCACAAATTTCTTTGAAGCAGTTGCGCTTTATATTCCTAATGTGATTATTGCTGTTTTGATTCTCTTGTTTGGTTTTATTTTAGGTAGTGGTTTAAAAGAATTAGTAATCAAAGCTGTAAAAGCATCACAGTTTCCAGAAGCTTCAGTTGGTGTGCTAGGCACAGTTGCCCGCACTGCAGTTATTATTTTCTCATTCATGGCTGCCTTAACCCAATTGGGAGTGGCTTCTGATTTGGTAAAAATACTGTTTACCGCTTTTGTGGCTATGCTGGCTTTGGCTGGCGGCTTGGCTTTTGGTTTGGGCGGAAAAGATCATGCCACCAAATGGTTAAACAAAGTACGCAAAGAAATGGAACATTAAGAAAAGTTGTCATCGCGAGGAGCCTATGCTCCTCGCAATGACAAATCAAACTCCTTCTCTTTTTCCTGATACAATTTAGCAGCTTTTTCTAGGTCGGCAAAAGTTTGATCTATTTTTTGCTGAATATTTGAGGCTTTTTTAGAGAGATTTATAACTTCTTCCATGTTTTGTGCTTCGTTGGCAATTTGCAATTGCTCATTAATGGTTTCCAACTGCTTTTCAAAATCGCAAATATTGTTTTCCAATTTTTCAATTTTTATTTTCAAAGGTTTAAGAGTTTTAGATTTTTCATTCAGGAGTTGGCCGCGTTTTTGGCGCAGCTCTTTTTTAGATAGTTGAGGTTGGTTTGCTGGTTTTGTTGTTTCTTTTAAATCTTTTTCTTCTTCCCAGCCAACTTGTCTTAAGAAATCATCGTAGCTGCCATGAAATAATTCTACATTGTCATGTTGAAAAACTAAAAGCTTGGTTGGAACGCGCTTGAGAATCATTTCATCATGAGTGACAATAATTACTGTTCCTGGAAAACGCTCTATGCTTTCCACCAAAGCTTCCACTGATTGCACGTCTAAATGGTTGGTTGGTTCATCCAGTAAGATTAAATTAGCTGGCGTGGCTAAGATTTTAGCCAAAAGCACTCGGCTTTTTTCGCCACCAGAAAGTACGGAAATCTTTTTTAGGGCATCATCCCCACTAAACATCATTACCCCGCAAATGCCTCTTACTACAGTCCGTCCAAGATTGGGATTGCTGGTTTCCACTTCTTGTTCCACAGTTAGTTCTGAATTTAAGCGATCAATGTTGGTTTGGCCAAAATAGTCCAGTTTAGTGTTTACGCTATGTTTAATTTGTCCTTGCTTGGGGCTCAGTTCTTGGGCGATAAGTCTAAGCAAGGTAGATTTGCCTTTGCCGTTTTTGCCAATTACTGCAATGCGATCATTAGTTTCCACAAAACAGCTAAGGTTTTTAATTAGTTCTTGTTTTGGTTCATAATAAAAACCAAGGTTTGTGATCTCCAACATGGTTTTGCCGGGAAAGTCAGCAGCTTGAAAATCAAAACTCAAATCATAAAGCGTTTCCAGTTTTTGGCGTTCAGGTATTTTTTCCAACATGCGCCGCCTGGATTTGGCTTGAGTGGCTGTAGCTGGATTGGCGATATTTTTATCTATAAAAGTTTGTAATTGGCGACGCTGCTTTTCTTCACTTATTCTTTGTTTTTCATAATGCTCTTCAAACTCATCAATAACCTTGGCCAGCTTGGCGGTAGATCCTTTAACCCTTAAAATATTTTGGCGATGAATAATTGCTGTGTGGGTGGTTACATTGTCTAAAAAAGACTGATCATGCGAGATGATAATCATCTCATTTTTCCAAGATCTGATAAAACGAGTGATCCAACGGATAGCTACAATATCTAAATAGTTGGTTGGTTCATCTAAGAGTAAAAGATTGGGTTTAGAAACCAAGGCTTTGGCCAAACTTAAGCGCACTTGAAAACCGCCAGAAAGTTCGTGTGGGTCTTTGGTTAAATCTTCTTTGCTAAATCCTAGACCAAATAAAATTTCTTCTACTTTATAGTGATCATATTTTTCTTCAGATCTAAGTCCTTGGCAACCAACTTCCAGCACAGTTGGAACATTAAACTTAAGATGCTGGGAAAGATGTGAAATCTGATAATTTTTAGGTGAGATTATTTCGCCGCTGTCTAGACCTTCTTCGCCAGAAATTATTTTAAATAAAGTGGATTTGCCTGAGCCATTTCTGCCAATTAATCCTAGGCGCATTTCTGGTTCAATTTGAAGAGAACCCTTATCTAAGATAAGGTGTTTGCCAAAAGATTTTGTAATTTCATGCAAGCGAATCATGATGAGCAAACACTAATACTAATTAGGGGTTCTCCAATCAATAAGAATATTGGTTGGTTTTTGAGGATCCACAAATACAGGAAAAACATTCCCTGGAGAAATTCTATTTAAGTAAAGCAAGCCAACATATTCTTCATGTTGAATAATATAGGGTTTTCTGTTGGGCAGCGTAATTTCCAGCTCAAAAGCTATTTTAGGGGCATTATTTAACATTGAACCTGTTTCTTCGCAGGAAATTAGCTTGGCTGTTCCTTGAAGGCCATTTTCCCACAGCCAAGTGGCATGTCTGTTACCGTGTTTAGCCCACAACAAAACGCTAAATATTCCGATAAAAGGAGAGATTATAAAGAAAACTGCCAGCAAGATCATCTCTGATCTACGGGACATAATATCAAAGGTGCCAGGGACATAAGAGCCAACTTGAATAGCAAGAAATAATATAAATAAACCAACTAGCACAGCAGTAGTGGTTACTAAAGTGAAAATCCAAGAGGCATGTTTTGTTGGTTTCCAAACTCCCATCTTAATCCTCAGTATAGGTGAAAGTTCCAGCGCTGTCATCATATTCATACTGAGATCCGGTAGGTCCCTGATAGTTGGTGTCATCTATTTTGCTCCAACCTCCAGTTGTAATGCCGCTTTTAATTACATCATCAAAACAAGGGTTGGTGCGGGTGCAATTTCCAGCTGCAGAATTATCCAGCTCTGCTGGATATCCATCGCAAGCGCCATCAATGCAGCTGCTGACATAATAAAGACTAATGCCAGATCTAACAGCTGAGACCACACCTTCTTCAGCATTGATCCTGGCTTGGGTTAGAGAAATATTAAAGATATTGGGTAGGGCTGAAACCACCAATAAACCTAAAATAGCTATGACCAAAACTAGCTCAATTAAGGTGAATCCAGATGCTTCTTTTGACATGCCCATTATATTTAATAAGTAATGTTTTTTACTTAATTTTGCAAATTCATAATAAAAAGAGAGCCCTTATCGTTTGATAAGGGCTCTTTAAATCTAATTAGTTTGAATATTTTTAATTATGCTGTTTGGAGATGAGCTTGCTCTTGTTTTCCAAAAACCAAGATCAAAAATAAGATGATGTTAACTACTGGCACTAAAGCTATGACAATTCCCCACCAGCCTGGCTTGCCCAAGCGCTCACAAATAGCCATCCACAGCAAAATAGCAAAAACCAGATTTACAATGGGAATTAGAAACATGAAGAACCACCACCAGGGTTTGCCGCCAATTTTTATTACTAGAAAAATATTGGCAATAGGAATTAAGGCCCAGATAAAACTGGAACCCATGGGCATGCCCACTTTTTTGGCTAGTCTAGCCAGGCAATAGGCACAAAAAACATAGAGCACGAGAAAGACAATTAGAGAGCCAACTCCCATCCATGGTGATTGCGGTGCCATTTCTTGCACTTGCAAAATTTCTTGTTCCATACTTCCCCCTTTGTTGGTTTTGATAGGTTATATTGGTAATAAAATAACAAAATTAGAGCCCTTGCCAAGCTGAGATTCCAAGTGGATGCTCCCTTCATAGGCAGATACAATGTGTTTAACAATAGCCAGTCCCAGGCCAGCACCTTTAATATTTCCTGTAAAATACTTGTCTATCTGATAAAATTTATCAAATATTTTCTCTCTTTCTTCCGGTGGAATGCCAGGCCCGTTATCAGAGATTGAAAGATTGATTTTACCCCCTTCTTTTTTAACGCTAATATTGATTTTGATAATTTCTTTATCATTAAATGTTATAGCATTTTCTAAAAGATTTCTTGCTATCCAATTCAGGTGGTTTCTATTTATATTTAGAGTTATATTTTCTACATTCTCAGTGTCAAATTCTAGTTTCTTGTCTCTTGCGAATTGACTAAATTCATGAGTTAGATTTAATAAATAAGGTTTTAATTCTATAGCTTCTTTTGTTGTTTCTAATTTTTGACCTTCCAGATTTGAAAAACCTATTAGTTTTTCGATTAAATTTTCCAAGGTGTCAGTTTTTTCTTGAATGGTAGTGACAAACTTCATTTGTTTTTCATTAAGCGCTCCTAATGTTTTGTCCCCTAAGATTTCTATGCTTCCCCTTAAAACTGTAAGAGGGGTGCGCAACTTATGGGAAATAAGATTGATGAAAATTTTCTTTAATGTTTCTTCTTGGCGAGCCTCTGTTACATTTCGCAAAATCCAAATAATATTGGTAATATTACCCCGCTGATCTTTTAATATGTCTAAGCTGCCTTCCAAGTATAGAGTTGTAAACTGCTCTGTTTCTTCTCGTACTAAATCAAACTTTTTATGGGGTTTTGAGACATCTAACAACTCCTCCTTACTCATGCTGATTTTGTATTGGTTAAACATGATTTCCTGTAAGTTAGCATTTTCATAATTTGTTAGGTTTAAATACCCTTGAGCCGTTTTGTTAATAGAAATGATTTTACAATCTGGATTGCAGACAATAATTCCATCTCCCAAATTTTGAACAATAGTTTCAAATTTCTCTTTTTCTGCCTGTTCTTTAACTTTTTGTAATTCTGCTTGAATATGTCGTAAGCGTGTAATTGTTTCACCAATTATTTGTTTTTCTTGTGCTAAGAATATTTCTAGACTCTTGGCTCGAAAACGGTATTCTAATAGTTCTATTTTTTTGGTATCCATCCGTATAATTCCTCCTCAGTCAATTGAGAATCAATTCCACACTGAAGTTTGCTTAAAGCATCAATGCATTTGGGTATCATGTCTGCTTTGATGATTGAGCCATGTTGGGGCAAGATCATCGCTAGATCTAGCTTGCTGACCCTGGTCATAACTGCGTTTAAATGTTTGTTGCTGGCCATAAAGCCCACATGAAAACTTTCCATTTGTTTTTCATATCCTTGTTCAGCATAAAGTTTCCATCCTTTGGATATGGCGCCAAAAATATCAGAGGAAAACAACAACTTCTGTTTAGCATCGTAGGTCATTAAGGCTGCTGGAAAATGACAAAAAGGAGTAGTTATGAATTTTAGTTGGCGACCGCTTTTGAGAGTAAGAGAATGCTTATGTTTATCTACCGGATAAATTTCACTTTTTATGTCATAATATTTGATAAGCACAGCTGCGCGTGAGTGGGTCACAATTTTTAATTGTTTATTTGGAATTAAATCTTCTAAAAGAGGTACTGCAGCGCAAATATCTGGATCTTGATGATGCAAAACTATATAGCTGACTTGTTGAGGATCTATTAAAGAGAAGATTTTTCCTGCTACTTTGGGAAACTCCCTGGTCCCAGCAGGATCAAAGATCACTGCTTCTTCTCCATCTATTAATAGATAAGGATTGCAGTGAAAGGCAGCTTGCTCATCATAAAAACCAACCCAATATACGCCTTCTACTATTTCAATTGGTTCAAGATAATCATATAATAACTTCTCTGCCATGTTATAATCCCCCTTTGTTGGTTTTGATAGGTTATATTTTACAGAAATTAGAGGCAGGAGAAAAGTAATTAATTTCTAGGCCATTTGTGCTGACAAACCTTTTTTAAGAATATGTTTTTGGATTAAATTTTTGCCAAAGACAAAATATAACATTAACCCAATGCTAGCCAAGAATATTAATCCAAAGCCAAATCTTGTTTAGGTTGGCAATTAAAACCCCCTAAAAACCTTAATTTTATTGCCTGGTGGCATTTATAGTAAAGGTATACTCATCCATACTTGATTGCTTGGTGCCAGATGCTGTCATGGTATTGCCTGAAATCGTGGCTGTAAATGGGGCCACATTTGTAACATCAAGATCAAAGAATGAGAATTCATAATTGCCGTTGCTAAGTACTGTGCCTGCTAGCGTGCCTTCAGAGCTGTGGATGTCTGGTGGACAGCTAAGTGTTGGATCTTCTGACACTACACTCTCTTGGATGTTAGTAAAATAACTTGTTCCAGAAAGTATGCCTGCTTCGTTGGTTATGGACATCGATATATTGCCGGTGGTGGTATAGGTGCAAACCCATACGCCGTTAAACACGTCAACAATTTCATAGGTTCCAGACCAGGTTTCGGTGCCTTCTGTGCCGCCTCCTCCATCTGCTGAAACAATGGTCAGAATGATTTCTTCAGATATGCCGTTTATAGTCACGGTTATTCTAACCGTGCCTGGCCCAACTCCAGTAACCAAGCACTCTTCGTCAACTGTGGCCACTGAAGTATCATCAGCAACGCAGCTATAGAGGAAATCTTCCAGTTCGTTTCCTGAAATGTCATAGGCGCTTGGTATCAGCTGAAGCAAGTAGCCGTCACATAGCTCATCGCTCTCAACACTTACATTTACGCTGGCCACGGCAGTTGCCGGGTTGCCATTGGCATTGGCCAAGTCCCAGACGTCGTTAAGCTCAGCCCCACCACCAGCCTCACCAGCAAAAATTATCATGCGGTTGGTTGCCTGGGCATAGGCAATGCCAAGGTAGCGACGCGCAGTTGGAACTGGATTGCAAACCACATAGGTGCTCCAGGTAGGTGAGGTTCCGCGGGAATCAAGCAATATGGAGACTTCGTTTAATGCTGTATTTGAGGCATTAACGCCGCCAAAGACAATCATTCGATCTTGAGTAGGATCATATACTGCGCTGTGACTATATCTGTTTTCAGTTGAAGCTGAAGGGGACAAATTGGTCCAGCTAGGTGTTTCGCCTGTGCCGTTGGCATTGGAAAGTACCCACGTATCATTTTTAGAAGATGAAGCAACGCTGGTGCGTGAAGTAGAAGTGCTGCCTCCAAAAATGATCAAGCGATTGTCTGTTGAATCATAAACAGCGCTGGCCGCAAGCCTGGCTGAAGGTGCTGTTCCAGAAGGGGTTAGCTGTTGCCAGGTTGGAGCAGTTGTTGCATTGGTGATAAGATAGACATTGTTATACAACGTGCAGGTAGAAGTTCCGCAGGCTCTGCCGCCAAACAAAATAAGCGTATCATTTGTTTCATCATAGGCAAAAGCCATTATAGCTCTAGATGAAGGTGCGGTTCCAGCAATAGCTGGATTGGTCCAAACAGGCGCACCTCCAGTGCCATTGGCATTGGAGAGTAGCCACAGATCCATATAAATTCCTGCTGAGTCAGAACCACCAAAGAGGATAAAATTATTGGCATTACTGTTATAGGCAACAGCAGAAAATGCCCGGGCTGCAGGCGGGCCTCCAACTGGAGCTAGCTCTGTCCAAGCAGGAGTGTCAGTTCCTGAAGCATTGGTTAGAACAAAAATATCATTAAGATAGTTTGTGCCGTCATACCCCCCAAAAGAAATAAGGATGTTGTTGGTTGCATCATAGGCCACGCCTGGCGAATAGCGTTCAGACGGGCTGGTCCCGGTTGGAGAATGTTGGGTCCATACAGATGCGCAGGTAGCTGTGCTTGTATAATTTAAACAGACAAGTTCACCACCACCAGACCCGCCGCCACCGCCACAACTAGCCAAGCAGATAATACTAAAACAAAATACTAATATTGTTCTGATCTGTTTTTTCATAACCCAACCTCCGAATGAAAAAACTCCACCAATATGATTGGCTTGTAGAAGATTCTATTTCCGCCAGTGGTAGTTGTCAAAATCTATTATTTCACGATCTAGGCTAAATTACGCTGATCCAATATTTAGTGCCAGGTTAAAAATAGTATGTTATAAGCATTGAAGATTAATATGAATAAAATAAAAAATATTTATTATAATTGTGATTGTGTTTTTTGGCGTAAGCCTGAATAGCTGCGGCTCAGGTTCAGCATCTATCAAGGACACATTGTATCCTCGTGTAAAACAACGCCTTGTCTGGTTTTAGATTTTATAGTATATGTAACACAACTCAAAAGGAGGGAGCGTTATGAAAAAAAGATGGCTGTGGTTGTTTTTTGGCTGTGTCGTATTGTCAGTTGCAGCTTTAGTATTATACTCATGTGGTTCCAGCGGAACGTTCGAACCCACGACTTATACTGTGACGCTGAAAGGAGCATCATCATGAAAAAAATTATTTATCTAGGGTTGCTACTTTCATTCTTGTCGTCCCCTGCTTTGGCAGCGACAAACGCTTCTTCAGCTATAATAAGACTTTACAAGGCCTATATGTCAACCAGCGGTGACTGCTCGTCGCCAGAAGTGTTCTTTGATGCTGCCAGCGATCCAACGACCTATCCCAACGGCTATGCCGAAGTAGACATGGTCAACAATCCGACGATAGGCAGCGGCTCTCTGACTGGCGGAACCTATCAGTGCGTTATCTTCAAAATGTCTGATCAGATCACCTTTACGGCAGCTGATGATGAAGGTGCCCAGTGCGTTCAAGATCAGACATACACGACCGATGTTTGCTGGAATTGGAACGATAACGTGGTCATCAAGAACCCAGAAACTAATGAGGAGACGCTATGCACAACCATGGGTGAGCCAGCCGAAACCATTTGGGTTTATATTAGCACCTGGTCGACCCTCTTAACAGGATCAGGGTGCGAGGACTGCGACGGGTTTATTCCGCCGACAACTGATGGTGACACGAAAAACGGCTATAAGTTAACAAACGCTGTTGATCTTGGCAGTAATATTATTGGGACGTTTGTTTTCGGAACCGATGGTAAAGTCGTTACTGAACAGTCAGGGGGGCTGGAACGGTGCGGATTAGAGACTCCTGATTTTTCATTCAGAGTCGAGGCGCAGTAAAAATAGGTATATTAATCAGAGTAAAATATATAGTAAAACTATTTATGAAAAAACCAATTTGCTCTTTGTTGTTTTTGATCATGTTGGCAGGCCTTGGTGGTTGTTCTGGCCCCTTGCCTTGTGCTGGGATATCTGCTCCAAATCTCACCTGTCTTAGTTCCTTTGAAGAAGGAGTTCTTTTTGAAACAACCGGACAAAGTGGAGGCAACAAGTTTAAAGTTTTGGTGTTAAATGGAACCTGGCAGGAGATGGGCAGGCAATATGGTTATTTGGTTCTAGATGAATTAAATGAATTTTATGATCTAGTGGTCACTGATCATCTGATGAACACTCAGGGTCTTGCTTATGCAGAGATATTAGAATCTGCGCAACAACTATATGACCAAAGATATGATTATCAAAAAGAACTTGTTGCTGGTTTGGCTCAGGTTCCTACGTTAAGTTTGGAAAAAGCCATGATCATCAGCTCGCTTATTGATTTGGTCGAGCCAGAAGCAGGTTGTTCTAGTATGGCAGCCTGGGGCGAATATACTGCAGACAGGCCTTTGGTGGTTGGTAGAAACTGGGACTTGGCGCCGCCATTTGGCGAATTCAAAAAATACATGTCGGTGGTTGTTTACAATCCACAAGATGGTGTCACCAGTTTGGCTGATATTAATTTTTTGGGCACAATTTCTCTACAGACTGGTATAAATAGTCATGGTATATTTTTGGATGTGCAAAATGGATCACACTCAGATCCTACACCGCCTATTGAAGATAGAAGGTATCCTACTTATGTATTAGGTGATGTTTTGCTAAATTCTCAGAACATCGAAGAACTTGACGCGCAAATGATGTCAGAGGCTAATCTTCCTAAACTTGCTGCAATTATTAATGTGGCTGAACCAAGTGAGGATTTGGTTTATGAATGGGCTACTTATGATGTAAAACAAAGGACAGCACAGGGACTGATTGCTTCGTCTAATCACTTTGTAAATCCAGATTGGACTGATTTGCCAGTGGTCGAGCCTGGCGCAGCAGGTGATTATAGCTTGGAAAGGTTGGCTAATCTATTGGCGCTGGGAGAAGAGTATAAAGGCTCTATTGATGCCACAGTAATGCAGCAGATATTTGATACTTCTTTTGATGATGGCGGCCCAACCTTTTCAGAATATACAGTTTATCAAGTTGTGGCCAGACCAGCAGGTAAAACCATCTGGCTTAAGACACCTGGCCTTTCTGGTTGGGAAATTATTGAACTTGAATCTCTTTTCGCTGTCTCACCTTGAGCGCTTGCGCGTGCTGATCATGGCTGGTTTTACGTTCCAAATCTCTTTGGTATATTCCTGAATGGCCCGGTCTGAAGAAAATTTTCCAGAACGTGCGGTATTAAAGATAGAAATGCTGGTCCATTTTTCCACATTCTCTCTGGTTTGGCTCACCCTTTCCTGACAAGCAGCATAGCTGGAAAAATCAGCAAGCACAAAATAAGGATCATCCCAGCGCAAATTTTCCACGATCGGAAAAAAAACATCTTTATCGCCATTGGAAAAATGTCCAGAGGAAAGAAGTGAGAGTGCTTCAGCAATTCTAGGATCATTTTCAATAAAAGATGCAGGCCGGTAACCATCATAGCGCAAACGTTCAACCTGCTTGGTGGTAAGACCAAAAAGGAAAAAATTTTCTGGTCCAACTTCTTTAAGAATTTCGATGTTGGCGCCGTCCAGCGTGCCAATGGTAGCAGCGCCGTTCATCATGAACTTCATATTGCCAGTGCCAGAGGCTTCTTTGCCAGCTGTTGATATTTGCTCAGAAAGATCGCCGGCTGGATAGATGAGCTGCGCTAGTTTAACATTAAAATCCGGGATAAAAGCCACTCGCATGTATTGATTAACCTGAGGATCAGCATTTATTACTTCACCTACAGCTGTGATTAATTTGATAATTCGCTTGGCCATGAAATAGCCTGGCGCTGCTTTGCCGCCAAAGAGGAAAACTGTTGGTAGTGGCTGATATTTTGGATCGCGTTTTATCCGGCAATACTGGGTGATAACATAGAGCATATTTAGATGCTGCCGCTTATATTCGTGAATCCTTTTGACTTGCACGTCAAAAAACCAGTCAGGATCGATTTTGATTCCAGTTTGCGTAAACACGTGAGTAGTTAGCTGCTCTTTCTTTAAACGTTTAACAGCGCGCCACTGTTTTCTAAACTCTGCATCTTTGGCAAATGGCTCAAGTTCGCGCAAGCGCGTAATATCTGTCACCCAACCTTTGCCAATAGTATCATTGATCAAAGTAGAAAGTTCAGAGTTACAAACTCTTAAGAAACGGCGGGGAGTGACGCCATTGGTCTTGTTGGAAAAGCGTTCTGGCCACATTTCAAAAAAATCTTTGAGCACAATTGTCTTGAGAAGTTCAGTATGTAGTTCAGCCACGCCATTGATAGCATGGCTGCCAATGCAAGCCAGGTGGGCCATGCGGATGCGTTTTGGATCTCCTTCAGCAATAATTGACATGCGACGCACGCGCTCTTCATCACCAGGAAACTTTTTGCGTACCTCATCCAAAAAGCGGCGATTGATTTCAAAAATAATTTCCAGATGTCTGGGTAGCTGACCTTGAAAAAGAGGCAAGCGCCAAGTCTCCAGAGCTTCCGGTAAAAGGGTGTGATTGGTGTAGCCAAAAGTTTTAACGGTAATCTCCCAGGCAGGATCCCAATCTAGATCATACACATCAATTAACAAGCGCATCAACTCAGCCACAGCAATTGAAGGATGAGTATCATTGAGTTGAACTGCAAACAGATCTGGAAACGAGGTAAGTGGTTTGCCAGACATCTCAATAAAGTGCAGCATGTCTTGCAAAGAACAGGAAACGAAAAAGTATTGCTGCATTAGCCTTAACTTTTTACCAACCAAAGGCCCGTCATTAGGATAAAGGACTTTGGTGATTGTCTCTGAGAACATCTTTTCGTGCACAGCTTCATAATAATCGCCGGCATTGAAGGCCTGAAAGTCAAACGATTCGCAAGCCTCAGCGCTCCAAAGTCTTAAAGTGTTGCAGGAATTTACGTGATAGCCCAAAATTGGTGTGTCATAAGCCATGCCCCGGACCATGTGAAAGGGAATCCAGCGCACGCGAAAGCGCCCATTCTCATCAGTAAAGCTTTCAGTATGTCCGCCAATGCCCACGTTATAGGTAACAGTAGGTTTGGCAATCTCCCAAGGGTTTCCATAGCGCAGCCACTTGTCGGTGACCTCAACTTGCCAGCCATCGCGAATCTGTTGATCAAAAATTCCAAATTCATAGCGAATGCCATAGCCGATGGAGGGACAAGTAAGTGTAGCCAGCGAATCCAGATAGCAAGCAGCTAAACGCCCAAGTCCTCCATTGCCTAGACCAGGCTCTTCCTCTTCTATCAGAAGGTCTTCTAGTTCAAAGCCAAGATCTTTCAAGGCTGCGCGAACTTCCTGCTCAATGTCTAAATTGACAATATTGTTGCCAAGGTGAGGACCCATTAAAAACTCTGCAGAAAGATAGCAGGCAACTTTTAGGCCGCGGCCATGATAGGCTTCCACCGAGTGTCCCCAAAGATGCTGCATGCGGTCGCGCACTGCCAAGGCCAGGGCTTTATAATATTCGTGTTTGGTGGCAGAGGATGGTATCTTGCCAATGGTGTAGGTGAGGTGGTCTTGCACAGACTGTTTTATAGCTTCAACACTGTTGCTGATCCGGCCGTTTACTTTTGATTTTTGCTCGCTCATATTTTCCCAGAAGTTTTAATAATAAGCTAGGTCATTATTTTTATCAATAACTACTATTAGTTGGTTTGTGGTTTTGATCATTGCAATGTTAAGGTTTTTTTTGGGGGGGCGATGAGCTGTCTCGGAATTTTGCGTGTCAATTACCTGACTTGAAAAATATCGTTCAACAAGTAATTTATTACCCCCTCTTTCCAAAATACTATAATTAACAGTCAATTGGATGATTTGTTTTTGGCATATAATATGCACAAAAAATTATATGGTATATAAAGGAGATTTTATGAAAAAATTAATTTTTTCCATTTTTGCAACTTTTTTTCTGATTGCTCTAATGATTACAGAAGTTGCTGCCCAAGGTTTTCAAATTATGATTATTGATAAAGATACTGGCCAGGGAATTTCTAGTGCAACTGTAGATATTGAACTTGGTACACGGCCTAAGCTTGGTGATATTTCTGCTCGGACTTATGATTACGAAAAGATTGCCACGTTGTGGACGTTGGATGGATATTTAAATGGAGTTACAACAATTCCCATTGATTTAGACGAAGTTGCTGAAGAATATATTAGCGTTAGATTAAAAATATCTGCGCCTGGATATAAAACTATTTTTAAAAAATGGAATAATTTGAATAATAATTTTATAAATACTGAGCCTGCACCAACGCTGGAAATTGGTTTAGAAAAAATTCCAAAGATCAGAGTATTTCAAAGATTGCTTGATGAATAAATAAAGGGAAAGTCCTCAACCCTGCAAAATTGATAAAGCTGAGTGGATATTGGGGCTGAAGAAATGACCCAGATTTTGCCTATTGCACCGGTGTTATATAGACATTGGTGCCAACCAGCTTCCAGCCCAAACCTTCGTATATATATTTTAATTCAAATGAAATTCTGGATGGGCGTGTTGGGTAATGCCCTTTTATGGTTAGAATGCCATTTTTGGATAATGTAGGTTTTTGATCAAACACAGGCGGATAGCTTTCCAAAACAGGAACTATATTTATGTCCGCGTCTGTAAAAGATTTAAATGCCTGGCTGAACCCATTAACAGACAACTCTTTTTTCCAGGAATTGGAGACAAAATTATGAAATCCAGTAAAATCCTTGTCTCTTACAGACACAGCAAATTTCATAAGACTTTCACTTACCAGCTCTATTGCTTCTGATTCGCTAGGAAGTCTGGTGTCTTCATTTTCTTGAAGCAGAGCAGGTTTCTCAACCAAACCAGCATTTGGTTTGGATATGGAATAGATTTTCCATTCACCTTTTTCTTTTACAAATTCCATCTTGACTGGAACAATTCCATCTGAATCGGTAACAACCGACCCTTCCAGAGTTCCTTTTTCTCCTGATATGGAACGATTATCCCAGGAAAATTTTTTGAAATTCATTAAGCTGCTTTTGTTCAAAAATTCTATAAATCTGTTCTGAGGGGTGCTTATTTTGAAATCTTCAGATACATATATATAGGCTTTTTGATAATCTCTGTTTTTTAAATTGATAAAAAAACTATCAGCAGTCTTAACCAGTCCGGATGTAAACCAAAAGACAAGGCTCACTCCTATGGCAGCAATAACAACCAGCCCTATAAGTATAAGAAACACTTTTTTCATATATAACCCCCGGTTTGATTTTTAACACAATGTTACTTGTTAAATCAATTAGGTTATTGAGTTGGGAAGGTGAAAAGGTGGTTGCTTAGGAAATCTAATCAAATTATTCCTAACCCGAGTAGCAAAGCAACAACTAGCAAGAGGCAGCCGGTGATTTGCTGTATTGTAATCATGGTTACCTTGTGTAAAAAACGTTTGCCAAGCATCACTCCACAGAAAGCTGCAATGACTCCTGATGCAACCAGCCCCACTTCATGGTTATGAGTAATAGCGCTAAAGCGTGCGCCGACTAGAATTGCGCCATAAGCCACAAGACGCGCCATGTCCACCAGCAATCCAATGATTGCATTCGTGCCTACAAAGGACTGGGGCGAAATACCAACCTTGGCCAAAAAAGCGGATCGGAGCGCACCTTGGTGCCCAGACAGACCTCCGAAGAACCCTGAGAGTAGGCCTCCAAGCAAGATCCAGCGGCGATTGATTTCCATTTTGGCAAATCGTGGATGCAGTTCAATTGTTGCAAAAACAGCCATGAGCAGGGCTATGATGAGCTTAATTGGTGTGATGACTGCTTGTTTGCCAAATAGTGAATATGTCCAGATTTCTGTCATTCCGGAAAGAAGTGTGAGTACGTAGACACCGCCGAAAGCTGCAATGATGGCCGGAAGGCCAAAGCGCAACACCAGCCCTTTGTCCGCCATCTTGCCAAGCAGGACTGCCTTGAATATACCGTTGAAAAAGTGGACAAGCGCCGTGGCCGCAATTGCGATTTCTACAGGAAGAAACAGGGCGAACACCGGAAGAAGCAGGGTGCCCAATCCAAATCCGGAAAACATTGTCAGACCAGAAGCAAGTGTGGCTGCAACGATGATAAAAATATAATCCATAAGTTTAGATATCCTGTAACAGTTCAGAATGTATTTTCCTTAATAGCTTATCTCTTGCAGTTCTAAAGGCGTTGTACTTCTCATCTGTTGAGAATTTAACAACTGCCGGATCTTCGATGTTCCAGTGAATCATCTTGCTTCCTGCAAAATAAGGACACGACTCTTTGGCATTATTGCAAACAGTAATGACAAAATCAAAAGAAGCGTTTTTAAATTCATCTACTGATTTTGAACGATACGATGAAATATCAATTCCTATTTCCTTCATAACTTCTATTGCGTGTGGATTAACGACTGTAGGATTAATCCCTGCGCTAAATACTTCATACTTATTACCAGCTAGATGGCGCAGTAATCCTTCCGCAATTTGACTTCTGCAAGAATTCCCCGTGCATAAAAATAAAACTCGTTTCTTCATTGTTCTCCTCAAGCTGTTTTAAACCAATTTATATAAAATATCCAAACAACATCCCGCTGATGGTTGACATAATAACAACCAAAGAAACATAGGCAATGGTCTTTTGGGTGCCAATCACTCCCCGAATGACCAGCATGTTTGGAAGGCTCAAGGCTGGTCCTGCCAGAAGAAGCGCCAGAGCAGGGCCTTGCCCCATTCCTGCGCCGATGAGTCCTTGCAATATCGGTATTTCAGTAAGTGTCGCGAAATACATAAACGCACCGACAAAGGAGGCAAAAAAGTTTGCTGACAGGGAATTCCCGCCTACAAATCTAGCGACCCAACTAGACGGTATGAGTCCCTCGTGATCGGGTCTGCCCAAAAGAAAACCCGCGACAACAACTCCGATAAAAAGAAGCGGCATGATCTGCTTGGCAAAATTCCAAGAAGCCCTAGTCCAACTTGTAATCTCATCTTTCTTAAACCAACTGATAATCGTGTAGATAAGCACTAAAAGAAATGTTCCGGTGATGTACCATTTATATGAGTAGATCAAAGCCCATGTAGTAGAGTCTTCCCCAGAAGGTTTTCCCCAGTTTGCAAAGACCAAAACACCAACCATAGAAGCAAAATAGATAATCTCTTTCCAAAAAGGCCGTGCGATTTTTTCTTCAGAAAAAGTAAGATTGCCGCTGGCATGCCTCTCTCTTTCTTCCCTAAGAAATAAGAAGTGCATCAATAGGCCGACAACCACACTAAAAAGAATCGCGCCGATTGCCCTTGCCAGACCCAGCTTAAAACCAAGTATTCTTGCGGTCATTATGATGGCCAGAACATTTATGGCTGGCCCGGAATAAAGAAAGGCAATTGCAGGGCCAAGACCAGCACCTCTTTTGTATATACCTGAAAAAAGCGGCAGTACCGTACAGGAGCAAACAGCAAGAATAGCACCTGACACAGAAGCGACGCCGTAAGCCAAGACTTTATTTGCCTTTGCGCCGAAATATTTGATGACCGAGGCCTGACTTACAAATACCGCTATTGCTCCGGCGATAAAAAAGGCTGGAACCAGACAAAGCATGACATGTTCCTGCGCATACCACTGGGTCAGCGCGAGCGACTCGAAGAAGGGTCCACTAAACGGGAGCATTCCAAGTGGAAAAAAATACAAGACGAGGAACACCGCCAACATAAGGATAAATTTATAAATCTCTCTCACTTCTTCCCCCTTGAAGGTACCACCTTGCAACAACCACCTTCAATCTTGATTGCCTTGAGATTTACAAAAGCATCGGTTACTTTTTTGTGTGCAGAGGCTAAAATCCTTGAGATCGTTGAACGGTGAATTTTCATTTTGCTTGCTACTTCTTCCTGCTTCATTTTTTCAAGGTACGAAAGCCGCATGGCCTCAAATTCATCCAGTGACAATACAACACCTTCAAGCTCAGATGTCCTTTTACACTTCGGTCTGAAGCAGCGCTCGTTGATATCACATCTTACCCATCGTTGCTTTTTTGGTCTCATAATCACCTCATGGTATTGCACCTATGTGCATAACATTTCAAACACAATGGAGTCAACAGCTTATATTAAGGGATCAAGTCTTGCGTTTCGTGTTTTGAATCTACTTATATTAAACATAAGATGGAGGAAAATGTCTAAGGGTGTAATTACTTAGAGCTATTTGTCTTTTTGTTCGTCCGTCTTATGAGTTTCTTAGTGGGTTTATGGTTTTGATCATTGCAATGTTAAGGTTTTTGGGGAAAAATGATACTTATTTTATAAGTATGAAGTATATATTTAAAGCTTTTATTCAGTAGGAATTTAAAGTATATTATGTAGTATTCAAAAAGGAGGGGGTATGAAAGTAAAAGATAGGAAATTCTTGTTCGTGTGTGGCATTGTTAGCCTGCTGGCGTTTGCAGCGTGTGGAGGTGGTTCTAGTGGTGGCGGCACAACAAGTGCGGCCTTTCCAACCAGTATGGGAGTTGATGTGAGCAGCGTTTCATCAGAAGATCTCCAGAACGTTAATTTTTCAGTGGCCAAGGCAGGCATACCTGACACAGGCACCATGTCCGCGCCCATAACTACGGCTACGAACATGGCAGATCTTGTTACCAAATTATCTGATCATATGTTTTCCGGAATTGCGGCTGCCTTAAATAGCCAGCTGACGTCAACTGCCACGCAAATAAGCGGCACTGTGTTTGGCGGCACCCTGAAAATGGATTTTTCAAACTACAATTATGATGTGGATGGAGATGGAGAAAATGATCCATGTTCTGGAACAGCATCAATAACTTCAACACAGTATACTTGTTTCAGGGCCTGGTTTAATGATAATCGCTTTATGATTGGATATCTTCAAACAGCGCCGACCGCTGACAATTCAGGCAGAGGCATAGTAATTGCGTCCCCTACCTTAGTTGCTGATGCCACCCAGGTTGATGCGATTGGTATGGGCAATAATGTAATGACCTACCTCATGTGGGATAACACCGTGGCAGCAGAAAATACTTTTAACGGCTATATGTCAGGGCAGATGATGGAGGCCCCAGGTACAGGTACGCCAGTAGATCTCACCATTGGCAGAATTGCTGCTAGTTCTGATACAACAACAGATAAGATTACACTTAGAACAGCAGCCTACTTTGGTACACCGCAACCAGTAACAATCCCCAATGTTGGGGAAGTCGAGGTTGACCAAGTGTTCTTTAATTCACAATTTATTTCAACCGGCACCTATCTTTTGTTTGAAAATGATTTCCTCTTTCAAGGAGCTGAGGTTGCGGCTGCCCCGAATAACATCTGGTTTTGTGGTGTTATAGCAACTGGCAATCCGGCAGCTCCTGGAGAGCCTCAGGATACCAGGCTTTGCGAGGGAGAAGGGCTTAGTGCTACCGGCATTGAATATCCTTCGCTTGCGGCAACTGATGCCTCCAAGACCCAGTTCCCGAACACCACTGTATTTCCTGAAGCCCCGACGTTCTAGCTTTTCATAGTTATAACTTGGAATTCCAGGGATACGATACATATTCATCGTGTCCCTGGAATTTTTATTTTGTTTGTCACCTTTGGAGAAATGTCCAGAGGAAAGTAGCTCAAGCACTTCAGAAATTCTGGGAACGGTATTGGCTTGTTCGGGTAGCTTTAAATGGTAATTCTGTTGACAGGTTGTCTAGTCTCGGCCAGTATCTTATCAATACCTTGTATCCAAATGGTTGGTCGGAATTTTTTGGAGCATTGTACCGCTAGATGGTTAAAGAAGGTGAGTGTATATGGAAAACAGAAAAATTATAGGACTATCTGCTGTAATTGCTATTGCTATTTGTTGCGTTGGTTGTGGCTCTGGTTCATCAGGTGGATCAGACGACAATGATCTGTCAGAAACACAGGCTGACGCTCTTTCTGGACAAATCGCGGATGCAGCGGTCAATGCCATGAATAGCGGCAATTTTGCCGCCATGGTGAGCAAAGCGCTTGCGGGCGAAGATCTTCCCAGTAAAATAGCCAAAACCATCCAATGCAATGATGCTGGTTGCACGATCAATGTTCCGATTGACTACGGAGTTAACTGTACTGCGGGAGGTAGGATAGCGGTTACCGGGAGCATTACCGGAAGCACTAGCAGCAGCGGTACGGGGATTTTGCAGATTGGTGCCACAGAGACGATTACCGACTGGGAATGTATTAGTGGCTTTATCATCAATGGCGATCCTTACATTTCCTTGAGCGGGACCTTTAGTTTTCTTAATGGTGCTCCATCTACCCAACAATCGCTTACCATCAGCGGTGGTTTTAAATGGGGAACAACAGCTGCAGAAAGTTGCCAAATACATCTCTCAACCAATTTTTATACCAGCGGCGGCGGAACAACCACAGGTACAATCTGTGGTTACACGGTTAATGAAAGTTTTTGAGTTAAATCTTATAATATTTACTCCGTCTGACGAATTTAGAGCACTTGTGTTTCTTATTAAGGGATCAAGTCTTGCGTTTCGTGTTTTGAATCTACTTATGAGTTTCTTGCGCCATTAGTTCTTTGCAAACTCAGAACTAGAGAACGGAGAACGAACGGAGAAGAACGGGTCAAGACAATGACCTTTACAGCGCCTTGCGCATGAAGTCGATGTCTTCGGCCTCCACCCACGGCAAAAACCTTACGTGTCTGCCTTGATATGCAATTTCTTCAGACAAGTAATCGTTGAACACAAGCGCTTCTGGCGCATCTTCGTAAATATCGAGAAATTTTTTCATTCCATCCGGCACCTCAGCCCTTTTTATAGCTGATTTCACTTCGATGGGATATGGAACGCGGTTCTTGATGACAATAAAATCGACTTCATGTCCTTGTTTGGTTCGCCAAAATCTAAGTTCCATATTTGCTTTCAATTGGCGAATGAGATTCAGAGCAACAAAGCTTTCCTTCAAAAAACCCGCGTCCTTTCTTTTGTTGATAGAGCTAAAATCTTTCAACAAACTATTTCTAATACCGGTATCGAACAAAAATTGTTTCCGAGATTTTTTGAGTTCGTTGCCAAGGTTTCGCGCAAAACTTGGCACGGTATGACACACATAAGTTTGCGACAGGATGTCGAGATATTTTTCAACGGTCGGTTTTGACATATCGATCTCGTTTGCGAGATTTGCCGATACAACGATTGATCCCTGTTGTTCAGCAAGGAGATACATCATATGATTAAAGGCACGCACATTCTCTTCTCTGACCATCCCTTTGATGTCGCGATTGATATACGTTGCGACTATTGTCTGTAATTCCTTTGGCGCCTCATCTTTGCTTGCCAGATTAACTAATCCAGGCATTGCACCTGTCACAAGAATATCCTCGTCCTTGAACCCTTGTTTTTGACGAAGCTCGGCAAGCGAAAGTGGAAAGATTCTGTTGAAAATAACTCTGCCTGCCATGCTTTCTTTCAAATGCGTGTGCAACTCAAGCGCAGAAGATCCCGAGGCAAAAATCTTAGGTTTTTTAATTCTGCTGTCGAAGATGGCTTTGAAAACGTGGGAGATGTTTTTTAGGAGATAGAGTTCATCGATAAACACCACGTCGCCACTTGATATTATAGTATCGAATTGTTGTTTGTCTGTAGCGCCCAAAGACAGGAGATTGTCCGGAATTTCAAGATCAAAAAATCGTGTCTTACGACCTTTCTTTTTTGCCGCTGTTTCCAGCTCTCGAAGTAGAAATGTTTTCCCGACTTGCCTTGGACCCACAAGAACCGAGATCTTCGGATCATTGATTTGCGCTAATAACTCATTGAATATGTTGCGTTTTATCTTTATATAACTATTGTAAATCTTAACTTTACAATGGTCAAGAAAGTTTTTAACACTCCTTAAAATTGGGATCATTAAGATTAAGGGGTCAAGTCTTGCGTTTCGCGTTTTGAATCTACTTTAAAAAATCATAAACAAAAACCCCGCAAATGCTTGCGGGGTTTTGTTTTCTGGGTGGCTAGAGGGATTTGAACCCTCGGCCTTCTGGGCCACAACCAGACGCTCTAACCAAGCTGAGCTATAGCCACCATAAAAACTTAGGCAATTTTCAAACTCTTCAAATACTCCTGAAACGGTTTGTAATATTCTTCAAATTTATCTGCTGGAAAACTGGCAGTCATGTTAATGGCCAAGCTATCTTTAAGTAAAGTTACTTGAACTTGTTTCACAATTTGTCCTGGTTGAATATTTGGAGCTGGGGCATTAGGATTTTTTTGCTTCATCATTTCCGCCATGGCTGAAACATCCCAACTGCAAACCATCATTTTGCCACGCACACCAGAGATGGCAATGTCTTTTTCATCCGAGATTTTTAGATCTTTAATGCCTCTTTTTTGGATGGATTCCTTAATCTTGCCAAAATAAGTGGCCAGATCAGATGCTTTTGGCAAATACTCTTTGGTTAAAATAATGTTGGGCTTGACGTTTGGATCTTGAGAAGGCAACGTCAAGGTCAACATGCCTTGTACTTGCCAGTCATCTGGGATGTTGGCAGTTAAACCTGATAAATTGATATTGGCCATAATAGTCCTCCAAGTTGAATTGGCCCAAATAGCTAGCATGTGGCGTCAACTAGATCAAGTATTTTAAGGGATTAGAGGTGAAAGATGCGTTTAGATCTCTGGCTTAAGGAAAATAAAAAATTTTCACGTAAAAAGGCCAAACAGCTGATAGATGCTGGAAAAATATATATTAATGGTAAAAAAGTGCATATGGCTGGCTGGGAAGTGGGAGCTCAAGATAAGGTTGTGGTTAAACAGGTGCAATCCCCAAAGGGTGGATATGTAAAAGTTATCCATGAAGATCAGCATATTATAGTGGTGGATAAACCTGCAGGTTTGCTTTCTGTGCCAGATGGCCCTGAAGGACAAGAATCCATGCTGGCTTGGGTGCAAAAATATCTGCAGCGAAAATATGCTAAAAAAGGCGCGTTTGTTTATCCAGTGCATCGCTTAGATGCTGAAACCAGTGGAGTAATGGTTTTTGCCCTATCAAATGCAGGTAAAAAACTGGAAGATATATTCAAACAACATCAAATTAATCGGCGCTATTTGGCTATAGTTGAGGGACAACTCCTGCCAGAATCAGGGCGGTTCCAAGCTGATTTGGAAAAGGGCGATTTTAAAGGAGGCAAGAAAACTAAAGTTGCCAAATCTAGCACTGCTAAAAAAGCAGTCACAGATTATCAAGTCAAAGAATATTATCAAAACGCCAGCTTGGTTGAACTCACCGTGCATACTGGTCGCACGCATCAAATTCGGGTGCATTTATCTGAGGCTGGTTTTCCCATTATTGGCGATAAAGTTTATGGGGGAAAGCAGACATTTGCGCGCCAGGCCTTGCATGCTCATGCCCTGGCTTTTAAACATCCGGTTTCTAATAAGAAATTAAAATTTGATTCACCTCTGCCCAAAGATTTGGAAAAGCTGATAGATGAACTGCGGGTTAGCTGTTAAAGTGATTAATAATTTTGATTTGCGTGTCTTTTTCAATTCTATCGTGCTTGGTAGAAATAGTTATAATGTCACCGCGTTTAATGTTTGCTAAACAGGAATTAGCTGAACTAGTGTCACGATCCAGACGCATAATTTTTCTTAAACGTTTATTAGCGCATAAAATTAATTCTATTTTGCCTTTGGAAAACAAAGGAGAGCTGACAACACGCCATTTTGTTTCGTCGCTCGTTGTTCGTCGCTCGTCGTTTGTTTTTTTGATGATAAGATAGGCCATTTTTAGATAATCGTGTTTAATACCTAAGAGCTGATCAACTCTGCGAATAATATCCGGGCATTTCCATTCCAAATAAAAATGACACCAGTCACGCTTGTTATGAGTTAGCATGGGGCAATTGCCCTGATGCAAACAAGGATTAACAATTTGATAGCCAGTTAGATTTTGTAAAATCTGATCGCGCAATTCCATTAAGGGTCTGGTGGTTTTTTGCAAGGCTGGATCTAAAATAATTAAACAACCATCTGGGTTTAAGTTGTGTTCTAGCAAGTTTTGGCACAAGCGATATTGCTGTTTGCTGGTTTTGAGTTCATTTAAGACATTGGCTGCGATTATTAAATCAAAGCGCTCATTTATTCTGGTTTGATCAGAAATGGTTTGTTGCTTGGTGCGAAAAATATGCTTGGGATTTCCTAGTTGTTTAAAAAGCTGCTGGGCATCTTCTAGTATGCCGGCGTTTTGATCTAAGGCTGTAAGTTGAATTGGTGAATTGTTGAAAAAATAGGAACAAGCTAGGCAGGCTGTTCCTGGACCGGAGCCAAGGTCTAAGATTTTATTAACACGTCCATTTAAATTAGCTTCAGCCAAACATTTAAAGATTTTAGCAAAATTAGTTAAAGTAAAATAAAGTAAATATGCTGAACGAAACTCTTTTTTGTTGAAATAATTTTGAGGCATATTGCCACGTTCAACAGTAAAGGCATTAGAGAGAAGGGCTGCTCCTTGGGCAAAAAACATTAAGTCCTTATTGGTAAAGTGTGCCTTAGTGGATTTTTGAAAACGTTGAGGCAGGTATTGGAGTTTGAGATATTGCAAAAGCTTTTGTTCAAAATGTGAGGGAATAAGATTCATAGTAATTAATTATTGCTAAAGAAGAAAAAGGGGTGAAAACCCCTTTTTCTTCTTTGTGCCCAGGGCGGGATTTGAACCCGCAAGGGTTACCCCATACGCCCCTCAAACGTACGTGTATGCCAATTCCACCACCTGGGCAGATGCTGCTACATTAGATTCCCGCTTTCGCGGGAATGACAACTATTTTGAATCTTGCTTCTTGGGCTCATCTGCTTTTTTCTCTGTAGTTGTCGCAGGTACCGCTTCTTCAGTTGTCTGCTCCGCAGCTACTGGTGTTGTATCCATTACCGAAGTAATGGATTTAGTCCTGGCAATGTGGGCCAACCAAATTGAGGTTACCAAAAAAGTAAACGCAACAATTACGGTGAGCTTGTTTAAAAAAGTAGCTGGGCCGCGACTTCCAAAAACAGTTTGTGAACCACCACCAAATACCGCGCCAATATCAGCTCCTTTGCCTGCTTGCAAAAGAATGGTGATGATTAAAAAAATGCAGATTACATAATGTAAACCTAATAAAATTGATTCCATAACTTAACCTTCTTTCTTAATTTTTTTCCACTGGCAAACTTCTGATAATATCTGAAAACTGAATTGGGTCTAAGCTGGCGCCGCCAACTAGGAGCCCGTCTATATCTGGCTGAGAAAGCAACTCTTTGCTGTTGGCTGGCTTGGCGCTGCCGCCATATAGAATTCGAACGCGATCAGAAACATCGCCGTCATAATTTTTAGAAATCCAATTTCTAATCATAGAATGAACTTCGTTGGCTTGCGCAGAAGTTGCGGTTTTGCCTGTGCCAATGGCCCAAACTGGTTCATAGGCAATTACAAAATTCTCCACATCTTGCAGAGCAATGCTGGCTAAACCAATTTTAAGTTGTTTTTCGCAAACTTCCCAGGTTTGGTTGCTTTCGCGTTGCTCCAGGGTTTCGCCAATGCAAAGCATAGGTACAATGTCATTTCTTAAAGCAGCAACCACTTTTTTGCCAACCATTTCATTGGTTTCACCAAAGATATGGCGACGTTCAGAATGGCCCAAAATTACGTATTCACAGCCCAAATCTTTAATAAAGCTGCCGGAAACTTCACCCGTAAAAGCGCCACTATCTTCAAAATAAATATTTTGGGCAGCTAGTTTGTATGGAGTATCAGCCATGGCCACGCCAGTGGAATAAAGCGCAGTAGTTGGTGGGGCAATCACAATTTCCACGTTTCCAGTGGCTTTAAGTTCATGACTAAAAGCAGTGATAAACTTCAAGGCTTCTGGAATAGTAAAATTCATTTTCCAATTTGCTGCAATCAGCGGGGTTCTCTTAGCCATTTTTGCTCTCCAAAGCCTGAATGCCAGGCATTTCTTTGCCTTCCACAAATTCCAAAGAAGCGCCGCCACCAGTGGAAATATGGGTAATTTTATCAGCTACACCTGCTTTGTTAACTGCAGATACAGAATCTCCACCGCCAATTATTGAAGTGGCAGGAGAAGCAGCCACAGCCTTGGCCAGGGCCATGGTGCCTTTGGCAAAGGCTGGAATTTCAAAAACTCCCATGGGGCCGTTCCAAAAAATAGTTTTTGCGCCATTCAAGCTTTTTTCAAATTGGGCAATTGTTTTGGGGCCAATATCTACGCCCATCATATTGTCTGGAATATCGCCTTCCACAGTTTGAAACTTGGCATTTTCAGTAATTTCATTGGCAACGATATTGTCAACCGGTAGATGAATTGGAATGTCTCGGTTGGTAGCTCGTTCCAAAATCTTTTTTGCTGTATGTAACTTATCTTCTTCTAGAAGTGATTTACCAACTTCCTGACCTTTGGCTTTTAAGAAAGTATAGGCCATGCCGCCACCAATAATAAAAGAAGTAGCCAGAGTCATCAGGTTTTCAATAACCCCGATTTTATCTGAAACCTTGGCGCCGCCCAATATTACCACAAATGGCTTTTCAGGATTAGCTGTGACCTTGCTTAAGTTTTCAATTTCAGCTTTTAGCAAAAAGCCAGCGCCTTTTTCTGCGCAAAATTGAGCCATACCAAAAGTTGAAGCATGAGCCCGGTGGCAAGTGCCAAAAGCATCATTAATATAAACTTGAGCTAAAGAAGCTAGTTGTTTGGAAAAATTTTCATCATTAGCGGTTTCTTCTTTATGAAAGCGTAAATTTTCCAAAAGCATCACTTGTCCAGGTTCTAAATCATGGGCTAGTTTTTTCACTGCATCGCCCACGCAATCTTCAGGTAGTAATACATCTGTATTGCCCAAAAGTTCAGCTAAGCGCTGGCCAACTGGTTTCATGGAATATTTTGGATTAACTTCACCTTTGGGACGTCCCAGATGAGAAGCTAAAATAACTTTAGCTTTTTGATCCAAGGCATATTTAATAGTTGGCAAGGCTTTCTTGATTCTGGTGTCATCAGTGATTACTCCGTCTTTCATGGCCACATTAAAATCCACCCGAATGAAAACGCGTTTATCTTTAATATCTAGTTGGTCAATGTACTTTATAGTCATAAGGATTTTCCCATATAGTTTGCAAAATCCATCATGCGATAGCAAAAGCCCATTTCATTATCATACCAGCCAATGATTTTTACCATATTATCAATCACTTTTGTGGAAAGACCATCTACGATAGAAGAATGAGTAGCGCCGTTAAAATCAACTGAAACTAGAGGTTCTTCGCAGAATTCCATAACGTTTTTTAAAGAACCATTAGCTTCTCTTTTTAAGGCTGCATTTACAGTTTCAACAGTAATTGGTTTTTTGCAAACTGCCACCAAATCAACGCAGGACACATTGGGCGTTGGAACGCGAATGGCCATGCCGTCTAATTTGCCAGCTAATTCTGGAAGTACCAAGCCAACTGCTTTGGCTGCACCAGTTGTGGTTGGAATTTGAGATAGAGCAGCAGAACGGGCTCTTCTTAAATCTTTGTGTGGAGCATCCAAAATACATTGGTCATTAGTATAAGCGTGAATAGTGGTCATTAAACCGCGTTCAATAGTAAAGTTTTCATGTACTACTTTGGCAATTGGAGCCAAACAGTTTGTAGTACAAGAAGCATTGGAAACCACATGATGCTTATCTGGTTGATAAGTTTCATGATTAACGCCAAACACAAAAGTTGCTGTATCTTTTTCCTTGGCTGGAGCAGAAATAATAACTTTTTTGGCGCCAGCAGTGAGGTGCTTGGAAGCATCAGCAGTTTTGACAAATTTGCCAGTGCATTCCAAAACAATATCTACGCCTAAATCTTTCCAAGGAAGTTTTTCAGGCTCTTTTTCACAAAAAGTTTTCATCTTGTTTTTGTTAACAGTTAAGGTTCCTTCAGTGGCAGTTACTGTGCCTTTAAAACGACCATGAGTGGAATCATATTTGAAAAGATGGGCCATAACATTGGTGGGAATGAGATCATTTACTGCTACAAATTCAAAATTTGGGTTGTCAGCTGCAACTCTTAAAGCCAGTCTACCAATTCTGCCAAAACCATTGATCGCTACTTTTAATGCCATAAATTCCTCCTGTTATTTTAAGTTTTTTATTATCTTGATTTCAAAGTTGCGGGAGTATACATCCTAGCACCTTAGAGTCAAGTGTTCTTAAAAATTACTATGTTACTGCCAAAAATCGTAAAATTTGTAGTGCAAAAAGTGGTTCGTTACTATCTGGTGGTTTTATTATTAGCAGGTCTATTAACTGCTGTGTGTTTTCCGCGTGCCTCTAAATTTTTTGCTAATATTAATACTGACTTAACCAAGTTAATACCCGAACACTACAAAAGCGTTGAGTCGATAACTGAAATTCGGGAAAAGTTCAAGTCAATTAAGACAGCTATTTTAGTGGTAGAAGATGAGAATCCCCAGGTTGCCCAAGACCTAATGGCCAATCTGGCGACTTTTTTGGAAAAAGATCCCATAATCGATGAGGTAGAATATAAAAAGCGTGGCTACCAGTTTTTTGAAGATCATGTGCTTTTGTTCTTAGAATTAGAGGACTTAGAAACTATTCGGGATAGAATAGACCGCCGTATTCAGCAGGAAAAGCTGGGCAGTTTGTATATAGATTTCGAGGATAATGGTGAAGATGAAGAGTTTAAGTTTGGAGACATAGAAAGTAAGTATAAGAGCAAATATAGCTCAGGCTCCACAAGCCCCTATTATGCCAATGATCAGGAAACTGTGTATGCCATGTATATTTATCCGCTAAAGGATCCTGAGGAGATTACAGATAGCAAGAAATTCTATGAAAATTTACAGCAAAAGGTTGCCCAGTTTTTTAAGGAAAATAAATATCCAAGTTCAAAAATCTATTTTACAGGAACAATTCGCACCCATGTTGATGAGTATGACACGCTTATTCATGATTTGAAAAAAGCAGGTTTAATTTCAGGGTTGGGCATTTTTTTGATTCTTTCCCTGTATTTTAGACGAGTCATAACTGTGGGGTTATTGTTTTTGCCAATTTCCATGGCAATTTTGATTACTTTTGCTTTTAGTTCTTTGTTTATTGAAAATCTTAATTTAGTTACTTCGTTTTTGTTTGCCATTCTGGGAGGTTTGGGTGTTGAAATTGGCATTCATTTTTTGTCGCGCTATATAGAAGAGCGACGAATTGGCAAAGATATCAACCAGGCGCTATTTGCTGTTTTGTATCATACTGGCGGTTCTGCCTTAACTTCAGCAGTTTCAGTGGCAGCTACGTTTTTAATTTTAATGGTCAATGATTTTAAGGGATTTTCCGAATTTGGCTTTATTGCTGGTTTTGGTTTAATTATGAATTATCTTTGTTATGTTTTGGTGTTTCCTTCATTGCTGGTATTGGCAGAAAAACTGCATTTATTAAGATTTAAGCGAAGTATTGGTTTGGAGTTTGATCAAACTCAGATTACTTCTCAGTATATATTAGAACATCCCAAGCGTTTTCCAGTGCCTAAATTTGTTTTGGTTTGTTTAAGTGTTTTTGCCATTATTTCCATTATTGATTTACCCAGCCTGGAATTTGAATGGCGGTTTTCCAAAATCAAATCCAATATTCCAGCATCTTTGGAGGCAAGAGAAAAACAACGTTTAACCAGTAAAAGTGTTAATTCGCCAGCTATCGTAATTTTAAAAAATAAGGAACAAGCTCAGGCAATTAAGCAAGCTGTAAAAAAATTGCAAGAAAATCCTGGTTCTTCGGTTAATGACTTCAAGTCGTATTATGATTTAATGCCTGATGATCAAATGGCTAAGCTGGAAGTTATTGGGCAGATGCACAAGCTTTTGGAAGACGATACCTTAAAATTGGTTAAGGGCGAGCACAAAGAAGATATTGAAAGGTTTAAAGATGTGTTGGCCAAGATGAACCCTATTAATGAAGAAGATATTCCGCCCAAGATTAAAGAAATTTTTCAGGGCAATGTAAAAGGAGATACAGCTCAAATTGGTTATATTAATCCCTTGCCGCTTTTGGAAATGGATGATGGCCGCAATGCTATTCGCTTTGCTAAGGAAATTCAACAAATAGAAACACCGCAAGGAACTTTTTATCCTTCTAATAATGCCATTGTTTTTGCAGATGTGCTGCGCACCATGATGAAAGATTCAAAAAGGGTAATTATCATGGCCTTTGGCATTGTGTTTTTGATTGTGTTATTAGATTTTCGTAGTGTTAAAGCCACCTGCTTAGTGCTTTCGCCAATTGTTTTAGGTGTGCTTTTCTTAAGCGGTTTTATGTACATCTTAAAACTCAAACTCAATTTCTATAATATGATTGCAGCACCCATTGTGGTTGGAACCAGCATAGATAATTCTGTGCATTTGTATCATCGGTATAAAGAAATGGGTAAGGGTTCTTTGATTTATGCCCTGCGTTCTACAGGTGGAGCAGCTTTTATGAGTTCCATGACCAATATTTGCGGGTTTTTAGGTTTGGTGTTTGCTTTTCATAATGGTTTGCAATCTATTGGTGATTTGGCAGTGACTGGAATGGTAGCGTGCCTGATAACCACTTTGGTTTTCTTCCCGGCGTTGTTGCAGGTTATAGAGGATAGAAAGGTAAAGAAGATATGAAATTCTAATATCTAATATCTAAATCCTAAACAAATTCTAATATTCAAAATTCAAATATTCGAAACAAAGTGTTTTGGATTTTGGTCATTATGATTTAGATATTGTTTAGAGTTTAGAAATTAGGGTTTAGGGTTTGCATTAATTATGAATAACAAAGACACAATTTGCGCTATCGTAACTCCTCCTGGCACAGGCGGTGTAGGCATAGTACGTATTAGCGGTGGGAAGGCTCAAGAAGTTTTGCAAAAAATTTGGCAAGGAAAAGTCAAAGTTGCTAACTTTGAATCCCACAAAATGCATTTAGGTCATATCCAGGATCCACAATCCAAAAACCCGGTGGATAATGTTTTAGTAGTAATCATGCGTGCCCCGCATTCTTATACAGGAGAAGATGTAGTGGAAATCTCTGGCCATGGCGGGCAGATGCTTTTGGGCAGGATCTTGGCTAGCTGTCAAAAAGCAGGAGCACGTTTAGCCCAGCCCGGCGAGTTTACCAGACGGGCGTTTTTAAATGGCAAAATGGATCTGGCTCAAGCTGAAGCAGTTGCAGATTTGATTGCTGCTAATAATGAATCTGCCGCGCGTTTGGCGTTAAATCAATTAGAAGGAAAATTATCTGAAACAATTTCAAGCTTGCAAGAAGGGCTAACTAATTTGCGAGCCTTTGTAGAAGCAGCCATAGATTTTCCAGAAGAAGATATTGAGTTTATCAAAAAAGAAGGTGTGGCAGAAAAGTTAAAAGTTATAGCAAGTAAGCTGCAAACATTGATTAGCACTTATGCAGACGGCCGTCTTTTGAAAGACGGAGTAAAAGTGGCGATCATTGGCAAACCAAATGTAGGTAAATCAAGTTTGTTTAATAAGTTGGTTGGTAGTGCGCGAGCAATTGTGCACTACAGCCCAGGCACAACTCGTGATTTAGTTTCAGAAACCATTCAGTTGGAAGGGGTTGCTTTTCATCTAATTGATGCAGCAGGAATTAGAGATGAGGGACATGAAGTAGAGATGATTGGCATTGAGCTGGCTCGCGAACAAGTTAAAAAAGCAGATCTAATCATCAGGGTGGTTGATGAGCCCAAAGTTGAGGAATTAAAAGGACTTGATCTGCAAAAGACAATTTTGTGTTTAAATAAAATTGATCTATTAACTTCGGAGCAAAAAACTTCTTATTTAAAAAACTTGGGTACGGATTGGTATGCAGTGGTTTCAGTTTCAGCTTTAGAGGGAAAAGGTTTATCAGATCTGCAAAAAGCTTTGTCTTTATTTGCGGTTTCAGGGAAGAACAAAGGTAGCCAAGAAGGCGTGGTCATTACTTCTGCCAGGCATAAGCAAGCTTTAAAAGAAGCTGTTGTTAATATTAGCGAGGCCATCAAGGCAGTAAAGGAAAACAGTTCAGCAGAATTCATTGCTGAACATCTCACCCAAGCCAGTGGGGCTCTGGGCCAAATCATTGGCCAAGTTAGCACTGATGACATCTTAAACCAAATCTTCTCCAAATTTTGCATAGGGAAATAAACCCTTGTTATTCCCGCGGAAAAACCAGACGGACCAAAATTGGACAGTTGGTGCATCAAAACGCTACACCTGTTAGCAACTGAGTCGGTGCAAAAGCCCTATTTTACGCACTTTTTATTTTGGCACGAGGTTTGCTTTATATTTTAGCATGCCCTACTTACCTAGATACTTTATTATCTGCGATGACTCCTACTTCCATGTGACTTGGCAATGCCACAACCAAGATTGGCTTCTAAAATGGGATTGGGCCAAGGAAATCTATTATAATCTCCTGCGTAAATATAAAGATAAGTATGGAGTAGAAATCTATGCTTATAACTTTATGGATAATCACCCGCACCTTGCTGGTCACTTAAGATCTAAAGATGAATTTTCTGCCTTTTTTCGCCTAGTTAATGGTTTATTTGCCAAAGCTGTTAACAAACGCCTTAACAGAAAAGGTCAGGTCATTATGGATAGATTCAAATCTCCTAGAATTGAATCTGATAATCATTTGATAAATGTCATGACTTATATTGATCTAAATCAGCAACGAGTAGGCAAAGTAGATCATCCAAAGCAAAATACATGGTCATCTTATAGGTACTATGCATATGGCCAAAAAGATTCTCTGATTACCCCTTCACCTTCATATTTACTATTAGGAAGAACACCAACAGAGAGGCAAAATGAATATAGGAGATTAGTTGAGGGATTAATTGGAAATGACAAAGAAATAAATATATCTAAAACCTATTTCATAGGAAACCCAGATTGGGTAATTGCCAGATACAAAGAGTATAGAATTTTGTGGAAGACTGTCTATATCAAGCAAGGCCTATCCAATGCTAATTCTCCGCCAGGATAGCAAAAAAAGCAAGCAAGCGTGCAGTTTAATTTGAGAAATTAAGGATTTGATTGTAGAGCTGTATCCAAATTTAGCCAAATTCAAAAAAAATACCAAAATACAAATCGACAAGCGAAAATTTAGTTTTGCAAGAGAGGTTTGCAAGTTTCAGATATTTGTAAATTGCCAATCAAATACAAAGTTGAGCAACTTTTATTCAAAAACTAATCAATAAGTAAAAATTGGTCCGTCTGAGTTTCGAGAGCTTCCAAAATTTTTGACGCATGAAGAAATTTTGGATTTAACGAAGCAATGCTCGTCCGTCCAGCTAATTAAAGGACAGAATTCCAGGGGCATGATACTTAATAGGCTATCTGATGATTTTATTTATGACTTCATGTTTACGTACTGAAGCGGGATTTTATAGTCTTTGGAATTCAGGGTTTGAATAACCTTCTGAAGATCATCTATTTTTTTGCCAGTAACGCGTACCTGTTCATCCTGAATTGCAGCCTGAACCTTTAGGTTTAAATCTTTGATTGTTTTCACAAGCTCGCGGGCAATATCCTTGGATATTCCCTCATTGATTTTAATGGTTCTTTTTAGCAGCCCTTGCGAGGTTGGTTCGATTTTTTTGAATTCCAGGCACCTTGGATCTACTTTTCTTCTTACGCAATTCGCGCGAATCATTTCTTCAAGTAACTTCATCTTCATCTCGTCAGAGGTGGTAATCTGCAGAGACTTCTCTTTTTTATCCAGATTTATAGATGTTTTCGAATTCTTAAAATCATATCTGGTTGTTACTTCGCGAGATGTATTATTAACCACGTTGTCCATTTCAGCTAGATCAACTTTATTTACAATATCAAATGACGGCATATTAGCTCCTTTTTTGTTAAACCTTTTATCAAACCTTGTCTTAACTAACTCATCTATGCCTTTTTTGGCCAGAAAAAAACGATTTTAGGATATTAAGCAAATTGACAAATATTTCAGTTTATAGGCGTATTTCTGTGGATTGAAGGGAGGGGTCTATGCCATTTGTTCAGGTATACCAAGGCTTGCGGTCTAATGGAGTAACTGCTGCTGAGATGAACCAACTTACCCAGGCTGTGGCAGAAGCAGAAGGAATTATCAGAAATGAAAATGGAGAAGTGATTAACGCTACTGCAGATACTTTAGATCTGTTTATGGCCATAAACAGAGATATAAGATCTTTTGCTTATAACCGTCCAGAATTTGAAGAACAAGCCCTTGGTAATTTTCAAAATTTTTTTTCAGGGGTAGATCAATTTCTACAACATAGATGCCAGGCCATTGGCAGCCAGCATTGGCAGCATGCGGCTGGTTTAACCTTTGCTGGCGGAATTAGTGTTAGCATAGGAGCCGTTCTGCTCTTGCCTGGCTGGCTAAAGTTAATAGCTATAATTCCTGGAGTAGTTACTATTGGCGCGGGTCTGTATCATCAGCATGTGCATTATAATATTTTGCCAGAATATTGCCGGTATTGATTTAAAAATATAAAATCAATTCCAATATTTCATTATCAGCAACTTTGATGTTGATCCATTTTTTGAGCAGCACGCTTGCTTCAGGATCAACATAGCCAGCTTCCAAATAATAATCTCCTGGTTCTATTTCATAAATTTGCCAATCATCACCGGTTTCGCCAAGGATAAGCTCACGATCAGAACCATATTCAAATACCTTAAATTTACAATTAATAATGATATTATTTGAACCTCGACCAATGATTTTGAGCTTGCCAGTGGTAAAAATGCTTTCTTGGCTAATCAATTTGCCGTTTTTTATTTCAATGTCTTTTAACCAATTGGTGGTTTCAATCTTATCTTTGGTTTCTGCATTTATTGCCTTGGCGTTATAAAACCCTTGAGGAAGTTCAAATACCACCCAATCGCTTGATGCGTTTGCTGTGCCAAAGGGTTCATCCAGGCCTGCCCGATAAATCATAAATTCTGTTTCAATTGGTTGTTCTTTGGAATTAATGCCGCGCACACGCAAAGTGCCATAACTAAACTGAGCTACCTTTTCCACCGGTTTGGTGGCATCAATGCGCACATTGGGAATTAATGTTGTTGGTTTGGGCGTAGTTAAAATATTTTTTGAAGCCAGGATTTCGTATGTGTCTGGTGGAACAGGTACTGTAATGGTTTTGTCTGTTGCCACAAATTTTACTTTAGCAATAGATTCGGCTTTGGGCATCAGGCGAATATCAAACTCAGCATCAGTTAATTTGCCTTCTGTATCTACGGCAGACAAGGTTAACAACCCCATTTCAAATGAAGCTAAGACTTCTGTGATTTCTGAAGCTTTCACAGATACAGCATTGGCTTTGGAGCGCGGACTAATAATCATTTGAGGATCCTGACCAATAAAGACAATATCGTAATTTCCAGGAGCTACATTAACGGTGCCGCCGGATTTGGTTAAGGCGCCGCTAACATAAATCTGGTCTGGTTTTTCTGTTTTATAGATTTGATAGATAAACGGTATTTCTGTTTTTTGGGAAGTGATTCCTTCTAGTTTTAAAGTGCCTTCTTGAAATAAATATTTAACCAAGGTGCTTTCGCCTGTTTTAATGTCCACTCCAGATTCGGTTAAACGAATTCTTTCTGGAATTGCCCCTTCTTGTTCAGAAGTGATGTCATATTGTCCTGGAGGTAAATAAATTTGTTGGGGGTGATCAGTTATTCTGGCTTCAGCAATAATTTCTGGTTGGCCTTTTTTGCGAATTTCAAAACGGGCCGGGCTGGGGTTGCCTGTAGCATCTATGGCAGCCAAGGTTATAGCGCCTAAGTCAAAATTTATTTTTTGTTCAACTTTAGTTTTTTCTAAAATTTCTACACCTTTAATGATTTTAGATGGTTTTTTAAATTCAGGTGAAGCTGTGTATTCCACCATAATATCGTAAGTTCCAGGAGCCAAGCTTAACAGCTTGGTGCCAAAGCTGGTTTCAGTTTTAACCACTTCATTGGTCTGGCTCTTGTAAACAGTTAGGGTAACAGGAATGGGTGTGGCGCCAATAACTGTATTTAAGCGCAAATTATAAGGCAGCTTAGAGCTTACTGCTTCATCCAAAGATTTTCTGAGTTCTTCCTCATTGCGAGCTAAATAGAATTTGCCATCAGAATTTTTGGCAATGCAGCTGAGTTTTTCTTGATCTGCGCTACTAATATCAAATCCAATCACTTGAATTGAAGTTCTAGGGTTTTGGGTGTGAATGGTTTGAGCTATCTGGCAAGGATCAGCTTGGCAAGTGTCAGAGCCATCAGTTATTAGCACAATGATTTGGTCAACGTCAGTCATAGCAGGAAAATCATTGCTAGCAGCTTCTAGGCTCGCAGCTATTGGGCTTTCCCCCTGAGCGGTCAAAGGCAGAACAACTTCTTTGATTTTATCTAAATTTGGCTGGCTCACTGGATATAGTTGTCGCATATCTGCACAATCGCGATCATTTAATGATGTTTGCGAGCCAAAGGTTCTAATGCCTACATTACGCGGAAACTCAGTATCTTTTAAGGATAACATTACTTCAAACAAGGCCTTTTTTTGCAGGTCCAGTTTACTCTGAGTTGTGATGCCATAAATTGCACTTTGGCTGCCAGATGCATCTAAAATAATATTGATGTTGGTTTTGGCATCCACCAGCTTAGGTGCAAAAGGCACTTCAGGGAATTGTTTTTTGCCAACTTCTTCAATAACCGGGGTGGGTATGTCAGCAGCGCCCAGGTTGGCTAGGGTTTCTGGCTCGGTTGGCGCTGCTTTTTGCTCCGTCTGAGTAGGTTCTGTTTGCTCCGTCTGAGTAGGTTCTACAGGTTCAGGAGCTGGTTCTATGGTCTTGGGACCTGGTAGCTCAATCTTCTTGCTTTGAGTTGTGCCAGATTGGGCAGGTTTTTGTTTTTCTTTGTTTTTACAGCTTGTTAAGCTACCCAGACTAAAACAAATAGCTAGGCAGATTACAAAAATAAGATAGTTTAATTTTCGCATAATTTGAATATTTACCATAAGTTAAAAAATTTGAAAATGAGTAAAAGCAAAAGAAAAACTGCTTTCATTTTGAGAAAAAAAAAGGTATTGTTCAGCTAATATCGTCAAAAATCCTATAAAAACCTTTATGTCTATAAAAAATATTAAGAAAATTAAGCAAAAGAGAGTTAAGAAAACCCCAGCGTCAAGAAAACTGCAAGTCCCTTGTCAAAAAACCCTACTAGCAAAAATTAAAACCTTAGAAAATTTGGTAAAGATTATTGAACGCGGCAAACGTCAGTGGGAAGCAACCTTTGATGCAATTGCTTCACCAGTTATGATTGTTGGCAAAGATTATAAAATAGAGCGGGCAAATATTTTTTTGGCAAATTTAATTGGGGCGGAGATAAAAAAGGTTGTTAATAGGAAGTGTTATCAGGTTTTTGCTGGACGAGAAGAAATCTGCGTGGGCTGCCCGGTAAAAGAAGCTGTGGCCATTTATCGACCTTGTTCAAATATGCTTAATAATAAAATTGCTCGAAAAGATTTTGAAGCTCATGCTTTTCCCTATCTAAATAGGGAGGAAGTATCTGAAGCAGTGGTTATGTATTATCGGGATGTTACCCAAGAAAATTACTTACATCAGGAGTTAATCCAAAATGAAAAAATGGCAGCCATTGGTCTTATTTCTGGTGGTATTGCCCATGAAATTAACAATCCTTTAGCAGTAATTTTGGTTTCAGCCCAATATTTAGTAGAAAATAATCGGCACAATGAGGCTCTTTTAAGTGATTTGAAAAAAATAGAAACAGCAGCCATGCAATGCAAAAGCGTGGTGCGAGATTTGCTTGATTTTGCGCGTATTTCCAAAGCAACAGATAAATTGTTGATGGATATTAATTTGGTAATTGAAAAGATGATACCCTTTATTAAAGCTGATTTGGCTTTAAGAAATATTGAGCTTGTTTTGAAATTGGGTTCAAGTTTGCCCAACTTAAACGGCAGGCAAGACCGCATTCAGCAAGTACTTCTAAATCTTTTTACCAATGCTTGCCATGCTATGTCCCAAGGAGGAATTTTAACCATTGCCTCTGCCACCAACAATAAAAAAGAGATTTTAGTAACTGTAAGTGACACAGGCCAGGGCATGGACGAGGAACAATTAAACAGATTGTTTGAGCCGTTCTATACCACCAAACAAGGCGATGAAGGCACAGGTTTGGGTTTGTCAATTTCCAAACAGATCGTGCAAGAACATGGTGGCAAGATTGAGGTTCAAAGCAAAAAAAATAAAGGAACTACTTTTAAGCTTGTATTTCCTGGGTGTTAAGTAAGCGGGGAGGATTATGCAGCATATTTTAATTGTCGATGATGAACCAGGTATCCGTTCAACCTTGCAAAAATATTTAAGCAACAAAAACTATAATGTTTCTATAGCTGGAAGTTGTGAAGAGGCTTTTAAAATTTTAGAAGAAGAGCCAGTGCAAGTTGCTTTGGTGGATTTGGTTATGCCTAAAATGGACGGCATTCAATTGATTCACAAGATGAAGCAGATTCAGCCATCCTTGGTGCCGATTGTAATCACTGGTTTTGGCACTATTACTTCAGCAATTCAGGCCATGAAAGCCGGCGCTTTTCATTATATTACTAAGCCTTTTGAGCTAGACGATATTTCCCTAATTGTTAATGCAGCTTTGGAACATTACAACCTAAAAGAAGAGAATATTTCTTTACGCAAGCAACTTAAGACAGAATATAAATTTAAAAATATTGTTGGCAAAAGTGAACCAATGCAGGCGGTTTTTGATTTGGTGGATAAAGTTGCCACAACTGATTCCACAATTTTGATTTTAGGAGAAAGTGGTACTGGTAAAGAGCTGGTGGCCAGGGCCCTGCATTACAACAGTCGGCGCGCTGAAAAAGCCTTGGTAACCGTGAACTGTGCGGCCATTCCAGAAGGTCTTTTAGAAACAGAACTTTTTGGGCATGTTAAGGGAGCTTATACTGGTGCTATTTCTACTGCACCGGGCCGTTTTGATAATGCTGATCAGGGAACAATTTTTTTAGATGAAATTGGTGATATGAGTTTTAAGTTGCAAGTCAAGTTATTGCGTGTCTTGCAGGAACAATCATTTGAGCCAGTTGGTTCAGCCAAAACTCATAATGTTGATGTGCGTGTAATTGCCGCTACCAATCATGATTTGGAAAAAGCGGTTAAAGAAAAACGTTTTCGGGAAGATCTTTATTATCGATTAAATGTAATTCCCATTCATATTCCACCGCTGCGTGAACGCAAGGATGACATACCTTTGCTGGCTAATCATTTTATTGAAAAATTTAATCGAGAAGGCGAATGCGCCATAGACGGCATTGATGATACAGCTTTGGCTATTTTAATGGATTATGACTGGCCAGGCAATGTGCGCGAACTGGAAAACACCATTGAGCGAGTTGCGGTGTTAAAAAGAAAAGGACAAATTACCCCGACTGATTTACCGCAAAAAATTGAGGCCTGGCAAGGTACAGCTCAAACAAACCAGAAAAAAGTTAAAAAAATTAATTTAGATGAGAATATCTCTTTTAGAGAGTTAGTTGCTGATTATGAAACCAATTTAATCAAGCAAGCTTTAGAAAAAGCAGGTTGGAACAAAAATAAAGCAGCTAATTTATTGGGGCTAAATCGTACTACTTTGGTGGAGAAACTTAAAAAATTAAAGATCAATAAATGATTAAAGAAACAGACCTATTAATAATTGATAATGATAGCGTTCAAGCTCATCTCTTAGAGGGGTTGGCTGAAGATAAGCGCTGGTCCTATGTGCATGCCAAAACAGGTGAAGAAGCCATCCGTCTTTTAAATCAGCAGCTATTTAAATTAGTGATTGTTGATGTGAAATTACCTGGGTTTAGCGGTTTGCAAGTTCTGGAATATATCAAGCTTAATCGAATTTTTGCTGAAGTAATTATGCTCGCAGATCCAGAGAGCATGGAGGTTGCGGTTCAGGGAATTAAAAAAGGCGCCTATGGTTATCTTACCAAACCCTTGCTTGATTTAAGCAAGGTGCAAATAACTGTGGAAAAGGCCTTTGAGCATTATGGCTTAAATGCCCAGGTTCGGGATTTAAAAAGAGAAAAATTAGATCGCATTTCTTATGAAGGTATTATTGGTCGTAGTAAAAAAATCCAGGAAATCTTTAATACTATCGACAGCGTTGCCGCTACTAATTCCACCATCTTAATTACCGGAGAAAGCGGTACTGGCAAGGAAATGGTGGCCAAGGCCATTCACAGCAGATCGAATCGCAAAAATAAAAAATTTGTGGTTATTAATTGTGCGGCTATTCCAGAACAACTTATGGAGTCAGAGTTGTTTGGTCATAAGCGGGGTTCTTTTACCGGAGCTATTGCTGATAAAAAAGGTCTTTTTGAAGAAGCAAATGGCGGCACTGTTTTTTTAGATGAGATTGGCGAAGTATCTCCGGTTATTCAAGTTAAGCTCTTGCGAACTATTCAAGAAGGAGAGGTTAAGCCAGTTGGTTCAGGTGAAACTTCTCAGGTAGATGTGCGCATAATTTCAGCCACGAATCAAGATTTGGTGGAGTTAGTAAAACAAGGTCTTTTTAGAGAAGATCTTTATTATCGCCTAAATGTAATCACCCTGCATATGCCATCACTCAGAGAAAGAATGGAAGATATCCCCTTGCTAACTTATCATTTCTTGGAAAAATATAGCCAAAGAGTGGGCAGAATTGTGAGCAAAATTTCCATTGATGCTTTGCAAGCCCTGCAAAACCATGAATGGATTGGTAATGTTAGAGAATTGGAAAACGTAATTGAACGGGCCGTGGTTTTGAGTTCAGATGAAACACTTTCTATTTCTGATTTGCCGCCCCGGGTTTTGGGAGATGCTTTTTATCTTTATAAAGAAGATGATCTTGATTTAAGTAAATATTCCTACAGGGAAGCTAAAGAGAGGGCCTTGGTCAATTTTAATCGATCCTATTTGCGTAACTTGCTCAAACAAACTTCTGGCAATATTTCCTTTGCCGCCCAGAAAGCGCATATGGATCGCAGTAATTTTAAAAAATTGATTAAAAAGTATGGAGTGGATCCACGAGAAATTGTTTCGCCAGCAAGGGAATGGTCATTGAAGCCTGGCGGATCAAAATAAGGGAGGGGTTTCATGAATAACGCAGTACTAATTGTCCATGAATCAGAACCAGTCATTATTGAAAAAACATTGGCAGATAATGATCTTCAATTAATTCGCACGGATGTTAAGGCTTTAGAGGGAAGATTGTATCATGAGGCGCCAGAGGTGGTAATTTTCTATAGTGAAAAAGAAGATGCCAACCATGCCCTGCAGGTTTTAAAAACTGTTAAGAGTTTTGATGATAATTTGCCGGTAGTGGTTATTGCCAAGCAAACTGGTTTAGCTGAAGTTGTAAACATTATGAAAGCCGGGGCTTATGATTTTTTTCCCCTGCCTTTGGATAAAACCAAGTTCAATAATTCGGTTAATAATTCCATAAGACTATATAATCTTACTAAACGCGTTTTTTTATTAGAAAACCAAATGGGCTTAAGGGAAGGTTTTGATGATATTATTGGAACTAGTCCAGTGATGCAGGATATTTATCGTACCATTGAAATTGTGGCCAAAAGCAATGCTACAGTGCTGGTTTTGGGCGAGAGCGGCAGTGGCAAAGAATTGGTAGCCAAGGCCATTCATCGTCATTCTCCGCGTGTGGACAAGGTTTTTATGGATATTAATTGCGGAGCTATTCCTTCTGAGCTGTTGGAAAATGAAATGTTTGGCCATGAAAAAGGCGCCTATACTGGAGCAGATCGCCGCTATATCGGCAGTTTCGAGCGGGCCAGTGGTGGCACCATTTTTCTAGATGAAATAAGTGAAATGAGCCCGAATTTGCAGGTTAAGCTGCTGCGGTTTTTACAAGAGCGAAATTTTACGCGCGTGGGATCAAGCGAACCAATTAATGTGGATGTGAGAATTGTGGCAGCTACCAATCGAGATTTGGCAAAATGCGTGAAAGAAGGCGTTTTTCGCGAAGATCTATATTACCGGCTAAACGTGGTGCCTATTTCAATTCCTAGCCTGCGCGATCGGAGGGAAGATATTCCTTTACTAGCCAAATACTTTTTGCAAAAACTTTCTGCTAAGAACGAACGGATTTTTTTAGATTTTGCGCCCCAAGCAATGGAAGCGCTAATATCCTATGATTGGCCTGGAAATGTGCGCGAACTGGAAAACACCATTGAGCGAGTAGTGGTTTTGAACAATGATAGTAAAGTAAAGCTCAGCCACTTACCTTTGGTAATTAGAGAAAACTCAGAAAGTAAGCTAGAAGATAGACCTAAAGTTGAGCCAACCTTTGTTGAACAACAAAAAATTGTTCCTCTGGAACTGGTGGAAAGATATGCTATTGAAGCTGCCCTACGAAAGTGTTATGGAAATGTTGCTGAAGCATCAAACAAACTTAAAATAGGCCAGGCAACATTGTATAGAAAGATAAAGCAATATGGATTAAGAACTTAGGAGGTTTAATGAATATCAATGTAGAACAACAAGGTAATGTTTCAATTTTGCACTGCGGAGGAAGTTTGGATGCAGAATCTGTGGCTGGATTTAAAAAAATCGCCTATGATTTGGTGGAAAAAGGATCGGTAAATATTGTGATAGATTGTGAAGCAATTAATTTTGTGGATAGCATGGGCTTGGGCGCTTTAATTTCTCTGTTGCGTAGGGCTCGTTCCAGAAAAGGAGATGTAAAAGTATCTGCTCTAAGTGAAGATGTTAGAACAGTTTTTGAAATCACTAGACTGCATCGTCTTTTTGATATTTGCGCTGATGCCAGTGCTGCATGTCACCGTTTTGATAAGGCTGCCATACAAAAAAACAATTAATTGATTCATGGATTTTTCAGTTAAAATAAGTATTTTAAGTGATACAAAATATTTGGCCCCCTTAAGGGGGCTTGTTCATGCTGTGTCAAAAGCGGTTGAACGCCATGATATTCCAGAACAAGCTTGGAAGGCCTGCGCTCTTGGTTTGATTGAAGCAGTTGATAATGCGATTTTTCATGCGCATCAAAACAAGGAGAACGAGCCTATTGACGTAAAGCTCACTGTGGGTGATAGTGCCATCGAAATTTCAATATTGGATCAAGGTTTGGGATTTAATACAGCTTTTGACCCAGACCAAGCGCCAGATTTAATGTCTACAAGTGGTCGTGGTCTTTATTTAATGCACGCCTTAATGAGTAAAGTGGAAAGGCGGCAAAGCGAGCAAGGACATGAAGTTGTGTTAACCTATAATCTTTGAAGAATAAGCTCAATTTGAGGAGAGTAAGCTTTGAGGTTGAAGCAATATGATGAGAAAAAGCAGGGAGAGTATTAGCAAGGAAGTGGCTATGGCGGAAAAATTGCATAAAAAATTAAAAGCCCAGAGCGCTACCAGAAAAACCGATGAATCTATGGAAAGCATTTATTCCTTAAGTAAGGCCATTGCCCAGGCTTCAGAGATAAAAGAGATTTATGAATTAATTTTAGATGAAGTGGTGAGAATTTTTGGCGTGGAAAAAGCATCTATCATGGTTTATGACCCGGATTTAGATGCCTTAAAGATTGCAGCTGCTAGAGGATTAGATATAGACATTAAAAACAAGGCTTTTGTTAGAGTTGGAGAAGGCATTAGCGGTAAGGTTTTTAAAAGCAGCGAACCTTTGCTAATTCAAGATATTCAGGCTTCTGGAATGGATAAAGGCAGGGATCGCTATAAAACAAAATCTCTCATGTCTGCGCCAGTCACTTGTTTTCCCATGAAAGTTGGCAAGCAGACCCTGGGCGTTATCAATGTAACTGATCGCGCTAGTGGCAAATCTTTTGATGCTACTGACCTAAAAGTTCTGACCACTTTATCCAACCAGGTGGCGTCATATTTGCGAATAGTGCAATTGTCCAGAGAAGTTGCTTCAACTGAGCAGCTCAAACAACAGTTGGAAATTGCCCGCCAAATTCAATATCGCTTATTGCCAGTTAACCCCCCAAATTTAGAGGGAATTGAAGCTGCTGGTAGAGTTGTTACAGCTGATCGGGTTGGTGGCGATTATTATGATTTTTTTATTTCACACAGTAAGCGTCCTTCATTTGCTATTGCTGATGTGTCTGGGCATTCCATTGGCGCGGCTCTAACTATGGCTGCTTTTCGTTCAGCAATTAGGGCTCAAATGGATTCTGAGTTTACAACTTCAATTTTGGTTCAGCGAATCAATCAGATTCTTTTTGAAGATTTATTTCAAGCAGAGCAATTTATCTCCATGGCTTTTTTGAAATATATGAAGGCCAGGCAGCTTATCCAGTTTACCAATGCTGGTCATCCGCCGCCAATTATTTGGCGGAGTGGCTTGCGTAAGTTCGAAGAATTATATACAGATGATCCCTTGTTGGGAATTGAACCGATTAGCATCTACCATGAAAAACAAGTTGTGGTTTCCAAGGGAGATGTGGTGCTGTTATATACTGATGGCTTAACTGAAGCAGCAAATACTAAAGGAGAGCGTTTTGGAAAAGCCCGGCTGCTTAATTTCCTAGAGCCTATCATGGAAAAGAGCGCTGAGGAAATTGTTGGAGAAATTGTTGAACAAGCAGCTAGTTTTGCTGATCCAGCGCCGATTAAAGACGATATTACAGCTATGGTTTTAAAGATTACGTAGAGACTATGGAATATCAAGCAACCCTAAAATATCTGGAGTCATTAATACCCGTTAATTTTAAACAAGATTTAGTTGCTTTGAGCGAAGCTTGTCATTTGTTTGACAATCCCAGCTTGGCTTTCCCTACTATTCATATTGCTGGTACTAATGGCAAAGGTTCTACGGCAACTTTTTTGACTTCAATTTTAATGCATAGTGGTTACAAAGTTGGTCTCTACACTTCTCCGCATTTAATAGATGTTAGGGAGCGTATTCAGGTTAATCGCCAACCAATTTCCGAACAAGATTTTGTCAAACTAACAGAAGAAATTCGCAAAGTTCTACCAAATGAGCGGTATTTAACTTATTTTGAGTTTTTAACTTTAATGTCTTTTCTATATTTTAAACAGCAAAAAGTTGATATAGCAGTGTTTGAAACTGGTTTGGGTGGTCGTCTTGACGCCACAAATGTGATAAAGCCTCAAGTGGCAATTATTACCTCTATTTCTTTTGATCATAGACATCATTTAGGGGCTAGCTTGGCAGATATTGCCAAAGAAAAATGCGGAATTATCAAACGTGGTGTGCCCACAGTAGTTGCCGAGCAGCAAAATGAAGTCATGGATGTAGTGCGCAGGTGGTGTGATGATCAAGGTTCTCCTTTGTGTGTGGCCCATCCAGCAGATATTACTCAGCCGTTAGGTTTGCTAGGTAAACATCAAAAACAAAATGCCTCTTGTGCAGTAGAGGCAGCGCAGCTTTTGTCAGCCATGTTTAAGATTAAAAAAGTAGATGAAGCTTTGCTAAATACACATTGGAGCGGTCGTCTGGAACAAGTTAATGCTGCTCCTAAAGTTTTGGTAGATGGGGCCCATAATTTAGCTGGAGCACAAGTGTTGGCTGAATATATTTCTGAAACAATTCCTCGCGATAAGGTAGTGTTGATGATTGGAATTATGCAGGATAAAGATATCAAAGGTATTTGCCGAGTTTTGGCGCCAACGGCAAAAGAGATAATTTGTGTGCGCGCGCCAATAGATCGCAGCGCTTCGCCAAAAGATATCGCTGCTGCAGCCAGATCTTATGGGGCTGAAGTGCATGTTGAAGAAGAAGTTGCTCAGGCCCTGGCTACCTGGCTTAAAAAATTAAAAAAGCAAGATATTCTAATTATCTCTGGTTCTTTAATGATTGTGGCTGAAGCCAAGAAATATTTCGACAAAGCTTAAACAAGCAACATACAATCCCCATAACTAAAAAGCCGGTATTTTTGTTTAATAGCTTCCTGGTAGGCGTTAAGTACAAACTCTTTGCCGGCAAAAGCAGAAACCAGCATGATTAAAGTTGATTTAGGTTGATGAAAATTAGTGAGCACTGCATCTACAATCTGAAATTCATAGCCTGGAGTAATAAAAAGATGAGTTTCTTGCTCACCTGCTTGCACCAAGTTATTTTTAGCGCTGGCTTCTAAGGCACGTACAGTGGTGGTGCCAATAGCCACAATTTTTTTTCCTTGGTTTTTTGCGTTATTAACTGTTTCTGCAGTTTTTGCTGAAATAAAAATTTTTTCACCATGCATCTTATGATCTTTAATGTTTTCCTCACGCACTGGAGCAAAAGTATCCATCCCAACATGTAGTGTTACGTATTCAATTAAAACACCCTTATCCTGGATTTTTTGTAAAAGCTCTGTGGAAAAGTGCAGGCCAGCAGTAGGCGCTGCTGCAGAGCCAGGAGTTTTGGCATATACAGTTTGGTAACGCTGGCGATCTAAATCAGTATAATCCTGAAACTCTTTTTTCCTAATATAAGGAGGCAGGGGTGGAACACCGCAACGTTCAATTGCTCTTTGACAGTGGCCAGCTGGAAATTCTACAACTAAGAAATCTTGATCTCTACCTTTAACAACTGCTTGGGCGGAAATGCCAAAAAAGAATTTATCTCCTTTGTGATAATTGCGCACACGCTTTGTTAAGCAGCGCCAGGTTTGAACTGTATGTTCCTCTCCTTTTGTTTTTTCCACCAAAAGCAGCTCTAAAGATCTGCCACCAGATCTCTGGCCAAAAATTCGCCAAGCCATAACCTGAGAATTGTTAAGTATTAAGACATCACCTTTATTCAAATACTTAATGATGTCAGTTAATTGAGCATGTTCATAGGTCTGAGCTTGCCGGTTGAGAACCATCATTTTGGAGGCTGTTCGCTCTGCTAAAGGTTGCTGGGCAACCAACTCTTCAGGAAATTTATAATTGAAATCACTAAGTTTCATAAGTGGGCCAGAGATAGCTTAGGCCTAGGTAGTTAGTCAAGAAGCAACGGAAGTGTTGTTCATGGTTCGACAAGCTCACCACGAACGGCTAACTATTTGATTTTCCGTTCACCCTGAGCTGGTCGAAGGGTTAAACAACAATTCCGCTTGCTTTTTTGTGGTTAGTGGCGAAACTGCAGGTTATGAAACTAAGAAAATATAAAAAATATTTTTATCTCATCCCTTTTTGTTTAGCTTTTTTCTCTTTTCTAATAGGTGCTAGTTCCCAGTCAGAACAAAAAGTTTATATAGCCACTCTTGATGACCAAATTATCAATCCAGTTATGGTGGATTATATTGATAAGGCAATTGCCGAGGCTAAAGCTAACCAAGCCCAGTGTTTGATCTTAAAGCTAGACACACCAGGTGGTCTTTTAACCTCAACTAGAAAAATCGTGAAATCTATTATGAACTCAGAAGTGCCAGTGGTTGTTTATGTTGCTCCCCAAGGCGCGCGCGCTGGATCAGCAGGTGTTTTTATAACTTTAGCGGCAAATATTGCTGCCATGGCGCCTTCTACTAATATTGGCGCTGCTCATCCAGTTAATTTGCAAGAAGATAAGGGTAGTAAAGATAATTTGGAAGATTTGTTGCAAAGATTAGTAGATAAAAAGCCAGACCAGAAACAAGATCAGGAATCAGCTAGTCCAATGCAAGATAAGATATTAAATGACACCACAGCTTGGGTTAAAGGTATCGCTCAAACCAGAGGAAGAAATGTAAATTGGGCGATAAAAGCAGTAACTGAAAGTGTTTCGGTTGAAGAACAAGAAGCCTTAAAACTTAATATTATTAATTTTATTGCTAAGGATGTTGCGGATTTGCTAACCAAAATAGATGGCCAGAAAATAACTATTGGTGATCAAAATAAAATTTTAAACACCAAAAATGCAGCTCAAATTCAAATTGAACCAGGTTTGCGTGTCAAAATTTTAGCTACACTGGCTCATCCAAATATTGCTTATATATTATTGATGTTAGGTTTTTATGGTTTGTTGTTTGAATTTACCAATCCTGGAATTGGTTTTTCCGGAATTGCTGGAGTAATTTGTTTGGTACTGGCTTTTTTTGGATTACAAATTTTGCCAACTAATTACGCAGGTATTGTATTAATTGCCCTGGCTATTATTCTTTTTATTGTTGAGATTAAAGTGATTAGTTATGGGCTTTTAACCCTGGGTGGATTGGTCTCTTTTTTAGTTGGATCCTTAATTTTGTTTGATACTCCGCATAAGTTTATGCAGGTTTCCTTGCCTTTGGTGGGTGGTTTTGCTGCTGCAACATTTATCGTTGCTGCTTTTTTAGCCTTTATTGCCATTAGATCCCATCAACGTAAAAGTAAAATTGGTTTGGAAGGTTTAATAGGAGAAGTAGCTGAGGTAAGCAAGGCCAGGGGCAAAAAAGGCAAAGTATTTGTGCATGGTGAAATATGGGATGTTATTTCTGAAAATAACCTTGAAGTAGGTAAGCCAGTTGAGGTAATAGGTAAGCAAGCTACAAAATTAATTGTGAAATAGTAAATTAAGGAGGATTGGATGAAACTGAAACATTGGTCAATATTGGTTGGTTTGGTTTTAATGTTTACAATTGGTTGTGAAAAAGCAGACCTATTTCCTGAAACACAAGAACCAGCAGCAACAGAGGAAACAGCAACTCTACCAACGCCGAGCGCGGAGTTAAGCGCTGGCACAGTGGTGATTCATGGAGCTGATAAAGATCTAAATTTAACGGTTGAATTAGCCAACGATCGGGAATCCAGGGCTAAGGGTTTGTCTGGTCGGGAAGCTTTGGCGCCAAACAGTGGCATGTTATTTATCTTTGAAGAAGATGTGCGAGATGCTTTTTGGACCAAAGATACCTATGTTCCCCTGGATTTAATTTTTATCGATAGCGCTAAAAATATTGTAGATATTATTGTTAATGCTGAACCAAATTCTACAGAGCGTTTAGTGCCAAATGCAGATTATCGTTATGTATTAGAAGTGCCGGCAGGTTATGCTAATGCCAATGCTATTGAAGTTGGCAACTTAGTTGAATTAAGAATTGGTCCTAGATAACAGCGATTGTTATCCTCAATAAAAAAGCCCCAGTGTTAAACTGGGGCTTTTTGCATATCTGATAAGCTTAATTCTTTACAGTTTCTTTGTTTTCTTCACTTTTTTCAGCAGTGCCAAGGTTTGTTGTTTCTGATTTGTTTTCTTTTACAGCTTGTCCTTGGGCTTCTGCTTTTTTCTCTTCTTTAGGAAAACTAATTTTAGCTTCAGCCTTGAGTTGCTTCAAGAGATCGTCTTTAACGGTATTTCTGACTTTGAAAATAATACTATTCTTAGCTTGATCATAAGGGCTGAGTTCAAAACCTTTGGTAACTGTGATTAGATGATAACCTTTGTTTGTTTTAATTGGTCCAGCAATTTCTCCAACTTTGATTTCCGCAGCTTTTTCCAAAAGAGGGCCAAAACCACGCGCTGCCAACCGTTGGTCAGTTTTATCAACTAAACCAAGATCTCCACCACGATTTTTAGTGGCAACATCTTCAGAAACTTCTTTAGCTACAGTAGCAAAATCCTCACCCTTGTCTAAACGAGCTTTAATTTTTTGAATATAAATAAGGGCTTCTTCTTCACTTCTTGGGCCAGTCTGCTTTTTGCTTTTTTGTTTTTTATGTTTCTTGTCATTTTTTAAGTCAGCTGGATTAGCATATTCCACCATGATGTGAGAAAAACTAAGCTTGTTAAACTCATCTTTATTTTCATCATAATATTTTTGGGCTGCCTTTTCGATCTCCTCTTCCATTAGAGTTTGAGAAATAATCACCCGGCGATAAAGATCGCTTTTCACTTTAACATCTTCCCGACGGTTGATGCCTTGTTTAACAGCCTCTTGATAAAGGAGTTCCTGTTCGATCATATTGTCCAGTAATTTTTGTCTGCCTTCAGGATTCGTGAGTTGGGCTTTAATGCGCGGGTTAATAGTGCCCAAAAATTCCAGGTCATTTTCAGTAATAACTTCATTATTAACTTTGGCTACAGTATCGCCTTTTTTATTGGAAGAACAGCTGCCAGCCAAAAAACTTAGGCCGAAGGCAGCGCAAATAACTAATAAGCCTACTTTTTTCATAAAAACCTCCTTAATTTTGTTGCTGGTTTATACACCTGTTGGGTGATACTGTCAAATTGGTTAAAAATGACTGATTTTAAAATCTGAGAATTTTCCTTTTGCTTGAGACCAAACCGTTTCCACCTTGTCAACTCTGGCTGAAGGAGGTCCTTGACGGCACCAGGCGATTAGTTGTTCAAGTGCTGTTTTTTCACCTTCGGCAATCACTTCCACCCCTCCATCATCTGTATTTTTAACCGCGCCGGTTAGGCCAAGGCTTTTGGCTTTTTTTTGGGTATGCATCCTAAAAAATACACCCTGGACCAAACCAGAAATTTTTATTTGAATTTGTTGCATAATGCTCAATTGTCGCCAGATTAGGGAAAAAATCAAGAATTAAAGGATTAAGAAAATCTTGCTGAATTCTTGCATGCAAGTTATGCTTTAGAAAGATGAAAATTATATGTTTAGATGTAGGAACTAAAAGAATTGGTTTGGCTGCTTGTGATCCCTTGGAAATCACTGCCCAAGGTTTGGGTGTTATTGAGCGTACTACAAAACAGCGTGATTTTGCGGAAATTTTGCAATGTATTCAGCAAGAAGCGGCAGAAAAGCTCTTGATTGGTTTGCCTTTGGATGCAGAAAGCAAAATTGGGGTCTCAGCCCAAAAGATTTTGGATTTTATTCAGGAATTGAGAGGATATTTAAGAGAAAATCAGTGCCAGATACCTATTGAAACTTGGGATGAGCGCTATTCTACTGCTCAAGCTCAAGAACATTTGATTGAATTTGAGGTAAGCCGCAAGAAGCGCAAGAAAGTCATTGATAAAATGGCTGCTTTAATGATCTTGCGGGATTATTTGGAATCAAAAGTTTAGGGGGAGTTATGGGTGTAAGAAAGTTTTTTAGGCGTTTAGTGTTAACAGTTTTTCTGCTTTGTTTAATTGCTGCTGGTTTTCTAGGTTGGTCTTTTTATGCAGCTATTTATAAATGGACCTCGCCTATTAAAGCAATTGTGGAAATTGAGCCTGGTTCTTCAGTGCAAACCATTGCGCTTAAATTGGCTGCCAACAAAGTGCTTAATACCCCCAAAATTTTTACTGCTTATGTTCGGCTGGCCGGTAAATCAGGAAAGCTTAAAGCTGGAGAATATGAATTCCCGGCAGGACTGACTGCTCATGAAGTTTTACAAAAAATTCTCAAAGGAGATGTAATACATTATGAGCTGCAGATTATTGAAGGCTGGTCTGTTGCTGATATTGCTGATTATTTAGCAAAGCAGCCAATCATTACTGACCCCCAGTTTGCGGCAGATTTTAAACGTTTGGCTAAAAGTAAAGAGGGGTATATGTTTCCCGATACCTATCGAATTTTACGTCCCAAAAGCGCGCAAGATTTGATTGATCGTTTTGAAGCCAGATTCAACGAGGTCTATTCTCCAGAGATTGCAGCTGTTGCTAAAGATCAAGGTTTGAGCAAGCAAGAAGTAATTACCCTGGCATCTATTGTGGAAAAGGAAACTGGCCTGGCTGATGAACGGCCAGTAATTGCTTCAGTATTTCTAAATCGTTTAAAAAATAATATTGCCCTGCAAAGCGACCCTACGGTGATTTATGGTTTGTCAAATTTTGACGGTAATTTGCGCAAACAAGATTTAGCTAACCCTCATCCTTATAATACCTATGTGCATGCTGGTTTGCCGCCTGGGCCGATTTGTAATCCAGGCCAGGCTTCTATTGAAGCAGTTTTGTATCCAGCCCAAACCCATTATCTATATTTTGTTTCCAAAAATGACGGCAGTCATGAATTTTCCAGAACCTTGGAAGAACACAACCGGGCAGTGCAGAAATATCAAATGCGGAGAAACGTCAGCAATAATCCACCTAAATCATTACCAGCACCAAAAATAATACCCCAAAGGTAGTTTTCCACTATGTTTTGTCATTCCCGCGAAGGCGGGAATCTAGCCTGTTATAACGGACTGGATCCCCACTTTCGTGGGGATGACAAACCTTTGGCGACAGGCTCTTTGATAGTCTTCGAGCGAAGCAAAGCGGAGTCGAGAAGCACAATTTGGACTTCGGAAACAGCCTCTATCTAGGCTGCTGTTATGGCTCGTTCGCACGCCGCTCAACAACACTTCCCAGCGCAACTAACCAAACATAAATTTCGCAGTCTAATAACTTCTACGCTATTTTCTGACCGACAATTTTTGAGGAGGCCAATATGTTGTCTAGAAAAAAGTGTTTGGATTATCGGACTATGATTCACCTTAAGTTACCCCAAACACTTTTTTCTTGAGAAAATATTTACTTCTTCTTAAAGGCAGCAACTAGCATTACTAGGGTTAGGGGCACCGCAGTGATCCATTTGAGCCAATCTGGAATTACTTGATGGGCATGGCCTAAGTGAGTTTGGATGTTAATGCCAAAGCCTGCATAAATTTCATTAAGCAGCAATCCTAAAACCAGGGCACAAACAGCAATAGATACAACATAGATAATTGCAGTACGAATTCCTAACATTTTGACAATTACTGAAAAAGAAGCAGCATTAGTGGCTGGGCCAACCAAAAGAAAGACCAGGGCTGCGCCAGGATCCATGCCCTTTAGAAGCAGGGCAGCGGCGATTGGCGTGGAAGCAACTGCGCACACATATAGAGGCAAGCCAACAACTAGCATGATAAGAAGTGAAATAAAGCCAGCGCCTAAATAATTTTCAATAATACTGGTTGGTACTAAAAAAGTAATAATACCAGCAATAACCATGCCGATTAAAAACCAGCGACTAATATCAGTTAGAAGTTCGACAAAGGCAAAGTGCAGGCCATGTCCAATTCTTTCCCCAAGAGAATGGGAGTGTGGCCCTTGTCCGTGGTCAACACAATGAGGACAGGCTACTTCTTTATTTTTAGTTTCATCTTTTTTACCCCATACAATTTCAATGGCTCCAGAAACAAAACCAGTGATAAAAGCAGCAATAGGACGAAACACGGTCATGATGGGATCAATCAAAGCATAAGTAAGTGCAATAGAATCAATGCTAGACTCTGGAGTGGAGATCAAAAAAGAAAGGGTGGCTGGCTTGGAAGCTCCTTGTTTGCGCAAGGCCATGGCTGTGGGCACTACACCACAAGAGCACAAAGGTAAAGGAACGCCAAACAAAGCTGCGCGCAGCACAGATTTAAGATCATTGCCTCCCATATATCTTACAATAGTTTCACTGGAGATAAAGGCGCGAATCAGAGCTGCAATGACAAATCCCAAAAGAATAAAAAAACTGGCATCTAGCAATACATTCCAGGTTGCGTTTAATATGCCCCAAAAGATTTCATAAATTCTATCCATATTTCCCCCGTTCCTGCTCAATATACTAGTTCAGAAATGCTGATATTACAATATATCAATTGGCAATCCGTCATTCCCTTTGCCTTGAAAAAAGTGCATGGGGTCCTGAGGTGACAGAGCAGTCTGATGTTATGGGGTATTGCTCTCGTGGCTCTCGGCCGACTTTTTTTATTTCCCTACAACCATTCCGGTGTATTCCTGTTTTTTTGTTATATCGGGAAAGTAAAAAAAGCCGCCCTACGCCACTAGCGCAATACCCAAAGTATCTACATATTCTGTAAGCGCGCGCCTAAATTGCTTCAAACACCTCACCTCCTGCAGGGATTTTGGATAAGCAATTAAGTAGATGTCCCCGGAATTCTTTGATGTTGCTTAGTTGCATATGATATTCAACGTCATTGCTACACAACATTATAATATTCTCGATAAGCAGTGTTCTGATATAGATCTAGAAACTCTCGGCAAGGTTTATCGTCAATATACTTCCATTGCGTAAATAAAGTGGGGCTAACTTTTACCACAATTTGGTTTTTCGTATGAGCATACATTTCATAAGCGCGAGGGTGTTTGTGCTTAAAATGTTCGGAAAATTTTGCATTTGTAACTTCCGATGGATGTCCAAGTAATTCAGCAGTTCCTTCTATTTGTAAACTGCCAAGGCAAAAAGCAACTTGAGGATTTTTGCGTATTTGGTCAATTTTTAAAAATCTACTGTCTGTTTGAAAGAATATGTTAAGGCCAATATTGACGTGACACATAGATCTAACTGTCACCCGACTATCTGCACATGTAGCCAGTACAATGTGTTTTGACTTTTCAAGTAGCTCAGTTATCTCTTTTTTCTTTTCGTCAATATTAAGTGTGACTTTATCCATAAAACCTCCATTATTCATGGCTTCTAATCACAGTTATCGTTCACTTTTCAAGGATAAAGTGTAAAAGAATGATAGATGTCTTTGATTAAAGGTATGAATTTGAGGCAGCGTAGAGCAGGTCTTTGAATCCGGACCGACATCATCCAAGCTGCTAATAGTTTCGTAATAGCCTGAGGGAGGTGAGAAGACCTGGTCGAGAGCTGTCTCAAATTCATTTTTGTGATCAAATATATTATATTTCCACTGGCAATATTGTTTCAGAATGTTATAGGAACCAAACTATGGAAATAATTCCCGGAGTGCGCAAAAAATTAAGAAAACGCCGTACTGAAAAATTTTTAGACACTCAGAACCTGGCGAGTGAATGTCATAATTTTTCTGTGGAAGGTTTTGTAGATCAAAAATTAGAATTTTTCTTCACCCGTCTAGGAGATTTAGAAGCAGAAGGTCTTTATGAGACCGTGATGGATCAAGTTGAGAGGTCTTTGCTAAAAAAATCATTAACCTGGGCTAAAGGAAATCAACTTAAAGCTGCCCGGGTTTTGGGGATTAATCGCAACACTTTGCGGACAAAAATGCGTAAGTTAAAAGTTGACTTATAGCTGTCTTATGAATGCAACTGTATTAACAATTGCAGGTTCAGACCCTTCTGGTGGAGCTGGAGTGCAGGCTGATCTCCAGACATTTGGAGATCTAGAAGTTTCAGCTATCTCAGCAGTAACTGCTATTACAGCTCAAAATGATCAAGAGGTTTTGGCAATTCATCCCACGCCAGCAGATGTTTTAACTCAACAACTATCCACAGCCTTAAAAGGCAAAAAAGTGGAAGTGGTAAAAATTGGCATGGTGGCAACGTTAAGCAATGTGCGCGCCATAGCCTGGTTTTTGAAGCATACTTCATTTAAACAAGTTGTGCTTGATCCTGTTTTACATTCTTCAACTGGAATACCGCTTTTGGAAACCAAAGCGCTCAGCATTTTTCGTCAGCAGCTAATGCCTTTGGCAACTGTGATTACCCCTAATTTACCTGAAGCACAAGTGCTGGCTGGTATGCAAGTAACCTCTTTGGAAACAATGAAAAAAGCAGCTGAAGTTATTCATTTAGATGCTTTTAAATTGCGAGCTGGTATAAATAAGCCACTTTATGTGTTAATTAAAGGAGGTCATCTAAAAGGAGACGCAGCTGATGTTCTTTATAATGGCGAAAAATTTGAAATTTTTTCAGCAAAAAGAATTTCAGGTCCATCCCCTCGGGGTACTGGCTGCCGTTTTTCAGCAGCCATTGCTGCAGGCCTGGCCAAAGGAGAGCAATTAGAAGTTGCCATTAAGAATGCAAAAACATATTTAGAGAGTTATATTGCAGGAGAAAAATCTAAAAAGCATAATTGACCATTGACTATAGACCATTGACCTTTTTCCGTTTTAGGTCAATTGTCTATGGTCAATAGTCGATTTTATTATGGGCGAGTTAATCCTTAATGACATTTTAGTGATTGTTATCATAGCCATCCCTGTTGTGCTAATTGCCCATCGTCTAAACTTGCCGCCCATTGTTGGTTTTTTGCTCACTGGAATTATTATTGGTCCAGAGGGTATTGGTTTTGTCAGAGATGCTCAGCGCATTGAGCTGTTAGCTGAAGTAGGTGTGGCGCTTTTACTATTTCATATTGGTTTAGAATTCTCAGTTAGTAATTTGCGAGGTTTAAAAAGAATTGTTTTAGGCGGAGGCCTTCTTCAGGTCTCCTTCACTATTATAGCCGGAACTTTTTTTGGTGTTTTGTTGGGTTGGCATTTAACCCGCAGCATCTTTTTTGGCTGTGCTGCAGCCTTGTCCAGCACAGCTATTACCTTAAGTTTTCTTTCCCATCGTCGACGCCTAGATTCCCCTGCTGGTAGAATAACCACTGGCATTTTGATCTTACAAGATTTGGCAATTGTACCCATGCTGGTTTTTTTGCCTTTGATTGCTGCCACCGACCTTAGCGCAGAATTAAATTGGACCTTATTATTGCCTTTTTTAAAAATAATTTTGGTTTTTGGAGTGCTCTGGATATTTTACTATTATGTTTTAGATCTATTGTTGCACCAAGTAGCTCGGGTAGGCAGCAAAGAATTGTTTGTAATAATTTTAATCGGCATGGCCATTGGTTTTGCTTGGTTTACTAAACAGCTAGGTCTTTCTTTTGCTTTGGGTGCGTTTTTAGGTGGGTTGATGATTTCTGCCACTCCGTTTCGTTTTCATGCGCTTTCGGAAATTGCTCCTTTTAGAGCCCTGGTTAGCGGAGTATTTTTTGTTTCTGTGGGTATGTTGATCTCGCCTTCTTTTGTAATTAATCATTTGGGCCAAGTTACCGCAATTGTTTTGTTTATTGTGGTGGCTAAGACTTTGTTGACTACTGCTTCAATAATGATCTTTCGTTATCCTCTAACAATTGCCCTGGTGGTAGGCATGCTTTTAGGACAAATGGGAGAGTTTTCTTTTGTGCTGATGCAGGCTGGTTTTAAGTCAGGTATTATTAAGAGCGAATTATTTAATCTTTTAATTGCCGCCAGTGGTTTGAGTATTGTGATTGCTCCCATCATGATGGAGCTTTCAGCTTATGTTTGTGTGATTAAAGATAAATTTTTTTCCCGCTTGCCACAAGAGAGTCCTAGAGCAGAGCCTTTCCAAGAGCCTGGTTCAGAAGAATTGGAAAATCATGCGATAATTTGTGGATTTGGACCTTTGGGGGAAACTATTGGCCAGTTGCTGGAAAAAAGCGGGATGCATTATGTGGTGTTGGAGTTAAATCCCATGACTGCCAAGAAATTGATTAGCGCCAAGAAGAAGGCTTATGTTGGGGATGGAGCCAGTGCTGAACTTTTGTCTCACTCTAGAATTGAAAAAGCCAAAATGTTAGCTATTGCTGTTCCAGACTACATCAATGGCCTGGCTATTGTCAGGCAGGCCAGAAGGCTAAATTCCCAAATTACTATTGTAGCCAGATCCAGATATCGCGATCAAGTTAGCGATTTTTATGAGGTTGGCGCAGATATAGTGATTTGCGAAGAACTTGAAGCTGGTATTGAAATGGGGCGTCATGTTTTGTTGCAGCTAGGGGTGGAAGAAGAAACAGCTAACCAGTTTATTAGCGAGATCAGATCCTTTGGAAGTGCTGATTTTTTCTAGACAAATGCCCTTTACAACTATTTTGGGACAATGTTATGAAGCCATTCTGGTTGTCAAATAACCACAACAGGAGGACATATGCCAGAAGAAAATCTTAATCCATTTGCTATAGCTCAGCAGCAACTTGATGAAGCTGCAAAAATTTTAGGGTTAGATGCAGGCACTCATGCAGCGCTTAGAGAACCAATGCGCGAGTTGCATGTTAGTTTGCCTGTGCGCATGGATGATGGCACAACCAAGGTTTTTAAAGGGTTTCGTGTGCAATATAATGATGCTCGTGGCCCCACTAAAGGTGGTCTTCGTTTTCATCCTGAAGAAACAATTGATACAGTGCGTGCTTTAGCAGCTTGGATGACCTGGAAAACTGCAGTGGTTGATATCCCCTTGGGTGGTGGTAAAGGTGGAATAGTTTGCAATCCTAAGGAGATGAGCCCAACAGAACTGGAAAGGCTTAGCAGACAATATGTTAGGCAGGTAGGTAGAATTTTGGGTATTGAAAAAGATTGCCCAGCACCAGATGTCTATACCACACCTCAAATCATGGCCTGGATGATGGATGAATTTTATTGGCAGAAAGGTTATAACGCGCCAGGCGTAATTACGGGCAAACCTTTGGCAGTAGGTGGTTCAAAAGGGCGCAGTGATGCCACAGCTAGAGGTGGAGTATATTGTGTGCGCGAAGCAGCCAAGCGCTTAGATCTTGATCCTAAAAAAGCCAGGTTTGCAGTGCAAGGCTTTGGCAATGCTGGTCAATATGCAGCAACTTTGATGGACGAAATTTTAGGCGCAAAAAATTTAGTAGCTGTTTCTGATTCCAAAGGCGGAATTTATAATCCAAAAGGAATTGAGGCAAAAGAAATTGTAAAATATAAATTGGAAACAGGCAGTGTGGCTGATTTTCCAGGGAGCAAGCCAATTACCAACCAGGAGTTGTTAGAATTGGATGTTGATATTTTATTTCCTTCAGCTTTAGAAAACGTTATCACTGCTAAAAATGCTGCTAATATTAAAGCCAAGATTATTGCTGAACTAGCTAATGGCCCAACTACTCCTGAAGCTGATGAAATCCTCTATAAGAATAAGGTTTTTGTGATTCCAGATTTTTTGTGCAATGCTGGCGGAGTGACTGTTTCTTATTTTGAAATGGTGCAAAATAGTTATAACTTTTTCTGGGAGCTGCCTGAAGTGCATGCTCGTTTAGATCAAAAAATGACCCATGCTTTTAATGGTGTGTATGAAATGCATGATCAGCACAAAGTGCATATGCGCTCAGCTGCCTATTTGGTTGCAGTGCAACGAGTGGCAGAAGCCATGAGATTTAGAGGTTGGGTATAAACTTATGGATGTTTTAGCAGGTGGAGAAATTGGTGGTAAGACCAAGGGGTTTATCAAGGCCAGAGATGTTTTAACTTCTGAAGAATTTAAAACAGAAAATTCTTATGAGGCGGGGCTAATTAGGTTTCCCGCCTCGTTTTGTGTTGGCACCAATGGTTATGTCAATTTTATTAAGCGCAATGGTTTGGAAAAATTGATAGCACGTTATCGCCAAGCTCCAAATGACAAAAATTACGAGAAGTTTAAAAAACATTTTTTGCAGGGCACGTTTGCTGGCGACTTTGTGCAAGAGATTTCGAACCTCATAGATAATTTACTCTATCCCTTGGCTGTGCGTTCATCTTCTTTACTGGAAGATCAGCCAGGAACTTCTTTTGCCGGTAAATACGACACAGTTTTTATCAGTAATCGAGGAGAAAAAGATGAAAGGGTATCACAAATTCTAACAGCTATTAAAGAAGTCTATGCCAGCACCTTTAATCCAAGCGCTGTGGAATACAGAACCAAACACAATCTTACAGTGGATAATGAAAAAATGGCCATTCTTTTGCAGGAAGCAATTGGCAGAGAATATAAAGGTTACTTTTTTCCTTTAATGGCTGGGGTTGGTTTTTCTAAAAATGATTATTGTTGGAGCAAAGAAATTAATAAAGATGATGGTTTGGTGAGGTTGGTTTTTGGTTTAGGCACCAGGGCTGTGGGTAGAGGATATGCCAGACTATTTTCACCTCCTAAACCACTTATTCGTCCAGAAGGCAATGCAGTGCGGGAAATTGATAAATTTTCTCAAGCAACTATGGACGCCTTAGACTTGACTGAAAACGAAATCGTTTCCTTTCATTTTTCTAAAGTAGTGAAAAATGGCCTGGATTGTTATCCTAGATCCCAAAAACTTTTTTCCCTGCGCGATGGCGCTCATTTATATAATCCAGTGACCGATATTTGGGATGAAAAACACAAGCCATTGCTCACGTTTGATCCAGTCTTGGTTAAACCCTGGTGTGATCTGCACTTGCCAACTATGGCAGAAAAGGTTTTTAAGGCATTAGAAAAACATTTTGGCTGTCCAGTGGATATTGAGTTTGCGGTGCGGGTTGATGATGACACAAATCAGGCCCATTTTTATATGTTGCAAGCCAGGCCTTTAAGCCAGCGTGAGGTAATGGCTCCAAGACGAATTCCAAAAAATATACCCCTGGAAGACCAGATTTTTACAGCGCATAAAAATGTGCCATCTGGCATCATCAAAAATATTGAATATATTGTTTATGTTGATTCTTTTGCCTATGATAAATGGCCAATTAACGATCGTTTTCAGGTGGCGCGAATTGTTGGCCAGATAAATCGACTTTTGGAAGGCAAGATTTTTATCTTAATGGGTCCTGGTAGATGGGGGTCTCAAAAAGTTGATTTAGGTGTACCCACCAGATATTCAGAAATCTCAAATTGTTCTATGCTAGTGGAAATTGCGCGCAGTACTGAAGAATATGTGCCAGAAGTGTCTTTTGGTACCCATTTTTTTCAGGATTTGATTGAGGATCAAATAATTTATGCACCACTTTATCCAGATGAACCAGAAGTTGTTTTTAATGAAGCATTTTTGAAAAAACAAAATGATCTTAAAAAACTTTTGGGTGATCATTATGATTCTTCTTATGAAAATTTAATCTATGTTGCACATATTCCAGATATTGCTAATGGTCGGTTTGCCAGGGCCGTCCTCAACGGCATAAAAGAAAAAGCATTAGTTTATTTACAATAATTATGAACGAAAAGCTATCTACAAGAGATCAGGAGATTTTAGAAATCCTGATTGCTGATTATATTGCAACTGCTTTGCCGGTTGGCTCCAGAACTATTTCTAAAAAACATGGAGTGCACTATTCAGCAGCAACAATTAGAAGCGTTCTGGCGGAACTAGAGGAGATGGGTTTGTTAAAACAGCCGCATACATCTGCGGGCAGAATACCTACAGCTTATGGCTTGCGCTATTATGTTAACACGCTTTTAAAATGCAGAAATTTAACTCTTGAAGAGCAAGAAAGTCTGAAGAAAAAATATCTTGCTTCAAAGGGATTGGGGATGGAGGCGGTTTTAGATCGTACTTCTCAGACGCTTTCTGCTATTTCAAATTATGTGGGTTTGGTAACCTCTGCCTCTAAAAATCAGGTTGTTTTTAAACAGATTCAATTTGTATTACTTTCTAAAAAAAGAATTTTAGGAATTTTTGTTTCTCAAGAAGGTTTGGTGCAGAATAAGCTAATTGAAGTTAATAATGATTTGAATTATGCTGATTTGGAAAAAATTAATAATTATGTTAATAATGCTTTCTTGGGTTTAACTATAGAACAAGCAAAAAAGAAAATCGGCAAAGAATTGGCAGAAATAAAAAAAGATTATGATCAGTTGCTAAGCCAAGCCATGCTTTTTTCTCAAGAATTATTTGCTGCTGCAGGCGATGCACACCTGGTTTTTGATGGTGAGGCGCATTTGGTTGGGGAACCAGAATTTTCAAAAGTGGAACAACTTAAAAATATTTTGGAAATGTTGCGAGAAAAAGAACTGGTGCTAAGTATTTTAGAAGGATCGCAAAAATCAGAAGGAGTCCAAATATTTATTGGCGCAGAATCTGATTTAAATAGCGCCCCTAATTATCGTGTAGCCATGGAGAAGGTAAGTGTGGTTTCAGCTCCATTTAAAAAGGATGGACGTGTTTTAGGTTACTTAGGAGTTATAGGTCCCATGCGCATGGATTATTCCAGGGTCATACCTGTGGTGGATTTTACCGCTAAAATACTGGAGGATATCTTATGACCAAAAAGCCAACAAATAAGGTAGATGAATTAAGGGAAGTTCTGCAAGGCAGAAAACAGGTTGAAAAAGCCAAGGAATATCCTGAAAAAAATGAGCAAACAGAACCGGAAATAGAAAATTTAAGGCAAAAGCTTAAAGCTACAGAAGAAAAAGCCCAAAAAAATCATGAACAGCTTTTGCGAGTTATGGCAGAATTTGAAAATTATAAAAAACGAACTGCTAAAGAAAAAACAGAGCAGATAAAGTTTGCCAATGAAAAACTGGTGCAGGAATTATTGCCAATAGTAGATGATTTGGAGCGCGTTTCTCACCATGTTTCTGAGGATTCATCTGAAGAAGCTAAAAATATTATGCAAGGTGTGGGTATGGTGGAAAAAAGCTTGCTTAAAATTTTAAAGCATTTTGGTTTGCATGAAATTCACGCCAAAGGATCTCATTTTGATCCAAATCTTCATGAGGCCTTGTGCTGTCAAACAGCACAAGATGTTGAGGATGATACAGTGCTAGCTGTGCATCGCAAAGGATATAAATTGGGAGATCGGGTAATTAGAGCGGCCCAAGTGACAGTGGCCAAAAAACAAGCTTAGTATGATAAAACGATATTTAATCATCTTTTTATTACTAGTTTTAACAGCTTGCGCCAAGGCGCCCATACTTGCCAAGTATCCCACTTCTGTTACGCCGGAAATTCAAAAAGCTTATAACGAAGCGCAGTCTCTGGTGGCCGCAAAAAAATACAAGCAAGCCAAAGCAGCTTATCAAAATTTTATTACGATTCATGGTTATAATGCCTTAACTGATAAGGCTTATTTTCAGTTAGGTGAAATAGATTTTTTATATGCTGATTTTCGGGCTGCCTTAAATAATTATCAGCAAGCTTATGCCAGAACATATTCTGCGGAAGTTGTGCCTAGGGCCAGGTTTAAGGCTGCTTTTTGTTTATATCGTTTGACTCAATTGCAAAAAGCAACTCAAGAGTTAAATCAAATTCAAAGACAAGATGCCTCGCCAGTTTTGCGAACCAGGATAGATTCTTTGGCTGTGATTATTTCCAAGCAGGCTGGTGAATCTCAAGCAGAGCGGATTAAGTGGTATTTGTATTTAGTAGATGATTATGCCCAACTAGATGCAGGTCGCCATATATTAAAAAATCTGCAAGATATTGTGTCTGAAACAGAAACCATGGAAGCAGTGAATAATTGGGTAAATAATGATTTAATTGATTCTGCCCAAGTGCGTAAATTGCCATTGGCGGAATTTAAGGGTAAACGTTCTGGTGGTTATGCGTTGTTCAAATTAGGCAAGGCCCTAAACAAAGAAGGCCAGTTTGAAGAATCTAGTCGGGAACTTAAAGCCTATACTTTTGCCTATCCCAAACATGAATATTATCAAGAAGCAGTGGCTTTATTAAGTGAAGTAAAGGGCAGAAGCGGACAGGTCAAAGCCAAAGTAGGAGTGATTTTGCCGTTAAGTGGTAAATATGCGGTTTATGGTGAATCAGTTTTACACGGTATTGAATGTGCAGTTGGAGTTTATGCTCCTTGCCAAAAAGATGCAGATATTCAACTTATCATTCAGGACACAGCAGGCGAAGCCAGTCGTGCGGCCAGCGATGTTGAGGAATTGGCCAATCAGGGTGTAATTGCCATTATTGGACCGTTGCTTTCAGCTACAGCTGCCGAAGCAGCTAAGAAAGCCCAGCAAATAGGAATTCCTTTAATTACTGTTTCCCAGCGTCCAGGTGTTTCTTTGTTGGGAGATTATATCTTTCGCAACACTGTGACTGCAACTTCTCAAGTGGCTGCAGTTACAGAATATGCAAAACTTCGAGGTTTAGATAAATTTCTGTTGCTTTATCCTCGCACCAAAAAAGGGGAGGAATATAAAAAATTATTTGAACAAAGGGTCTTGGATGAAGGGGGAAAAGTGGTTGCAGCCTATCCTTATAATTCAAGCCATGTGGAATTGGCTACAGATCTGATGAGTATGCCTTTTAAGAAAGAACGCGGCATACCTTTTTACAACGCAATCTTTATTCCAGATTCTTTTTCAATTGTGGCTTATTTAATTCCCATGTTGAATTCCTTGGGTGTGGAGAACAAACAGTATCTAGGCATTGCTAGGTGGAATGATCCAAGATTGGTGGAAATTGCCGGAAAATCAGTAGAAGGCGCAGTTTTTCCTGCTGCCTTTGATAAGGAATCTGCTGATTATCAAACTCGCCAGTTTGTGGCTAACTTCAAACAAGCTTATGGTTTAGACCCGACTCTTTTGGAAGCCTTAGGATTTGATTCCATGAATATGATTAAGCAAGGTTTGCTTACCGGAGCTGCTTATCGCCAATCCTTAAGAGATGCTTTAGATAAATTGGATAATTTTCAGGGAGTAGTGGGCAAGGTTCGTTTTAATTCCCAAAGAGATGCAGTCCGTAATTTGCCGCTTTTAACAGTTGAGCATGGCAGGATCATTTCCAAGTCTTATTAATCAAAACATGACTGAATTTGAATTAATCAATTTTTTGACCAAAGATGTAGCTAGGCAAGCTCCTAATTTAGCACAGGGTGTAGGAGATGATTGCGCAGTATTTGTTGAAGGCAAACAAGATTGGCTTATAACCAGTGATATGCTCTTGGAAGAGATTCATTTTGATTTAAGTTTTACCAGTTTTTATCTCTTGGGAAGAAAATCCTTAAGCGTAAATTTAAGTGATATTGCTGCTATGGGCGGGGAACCAAGTTTTTTCACGATGAATATAGGAATTCCTAGCTATGTTTCTTTGGAACAGATTAAAGAACTTTACCAAGGATTGTTGGAAGCGGCTCAAGACGCAGGTGTGATTTTGGTGGGTGGCGATACTTCCCAATCAAAAAAGGGTTTGGTTATTTCCATTACCATGTTGGGCAAGGTTTCTTCCAAAGGGGCAATTTTGAGAAAAGGGGCTAAGCCCGGAGATCTTATTTATGTTACTGGTAATTTAGGTTCAGCTGCTTTAGGCTTAAAGTGTTTTCAAGCTGGCAAGATTGAAGCTAAGACCAAACCGTTTTTGGAAAAATTTAATAATCCTAAGCCTTGTTTGGCGGTTGGCAAATGGTTGGGTGAAAACAAATTAGCTACAGCAATGATTGATATTTCAGATGGCTTATTGGCTGATTTAGGTCATATTGTTTCTAATTCTCAAGTGGGTTATGAACTGCAAGCTGAAAACATTCCTTTGCTTGCTGATTTTAACAATATAGCCCAGGAGTTGAAAGTTGATCCTTGGGAGTTGGCCTTGACTGGCGGCGAAGACTATGAGCTGGTATTTACCGTATCGCCTGGTAATCAGGCAATAGTAGAAAAAAATAGTCTAGAGTTTAAAATTACCATGATAGGTAAAATTGTTAAAGATTCTAAACAGCAGCTTATTCTTGATAAGAATGGTAAAGGCCTTGTTTTAAATAAAAAGGGATATGATCATTTTGGATAAATAAATGGAATCTAGTTTTACATTTTTCATAATCTTGCTTGTTTGCTCAGCTTTTTTTTCTTTGTCAGAGACTGCGCTTTTTTCTCTTTCCAGAGTGCAAGTACATAAATTTCGTCATTCAAAATCGCACGCTGCTCAAACTGTGGTACAGTGTTTAAGAAAGCCTAGGGATTGGCTGGCCACAATCTTGATTGGTAATGAATTGGCTAATGTTTTAATTTCCATTATCGGCGCTGCTATCGTGAATCATTATTTTAAAGCTAGTGTGCAAACCCAAACTTTGGTGGCTATTGCGGTAATTACCCCGGTGGTTTTGGTTCTTGGCGAAATAATACCAAAGAATCTGGCCATGCGTTTTTCTCTGAAGCTGGCGACGGCGGTTATAATTCCTCTGAGCTTGTTTCATCAACTGGTTAAACCGTTTAGGTTTGTTTTAAGGAAAATAGCAGATGGCATTGTGATTGTCCTGGGCGGCTCATCTGAGAAGTTGCCGCCAATGGTTATGGAAGAAGAGTTTCGTCATTTGGTTGATTTGGGAAAAAAAGAAGGGGTTATTGTTGAAGAAGAGAGAAAAATGATCCACAATGTTTTTGAATTTTCCGATAAAACAGTGCTGACTATAATGACTCCATTTGATCAAATATTTACGATTTCCAGTGATATTGAACACGAAGCTCTTTTAAATGAGATTAGGCTTACCCAGTTTTCACGTATTCCAGTTTATGAAGGACATCGGAACAATATAATTGGCATCTTGCATATGCGCGACCTGTTTGGTTTTCACCGTCAGCGCCAGGCTGGTCATGCTCAAAATCTGCGCTCAATTTTACGCAAACCATTATTTGTCAAACCAGATACGCAGCTGGAAAAATTGCTGGAGAATTTCCAGCAGGAGCGGAATTTAATGGCCATTGTTCAGGATCAGGGCCAAGTTCTGGGTTTGGTTACCATGGATGATCTGTTGGAAGAAATTTTTGGAGAGATGGAAAAATAACATTATGGATTTTCTAACTTTAATAATTATTGTGACCATCCTGCTTCTTGTGGAAGGTTTTTTTTCTGGAACCGAAATGGCTGTGGTGAACGCGGAAAAATATAGGCTGGCCATTGATACTGATAAAGGATCAAAGAGGGCCAGAATGGCCATGCACTTGGTGAAGCATCCAGCCTGGTTTTTTAGTGCTACGCTGTTTGGCACAAATGTGTGCACTATTTCTCTTTCAGTGGTTACGACATTTTATTTGATATCAAATTATGGCGAGGCTTATGCGAGTTTGGCCATTGTGATCTGGCCATTTACCCTGATTTTAGGAGAAATGGTGCCAAAAAGTGTATATCAATATTACGCAGATAGGCTGGTTCTGATTGTCTCGCCAATTTTAATTGGTTTTTCCTGGCTGTGTTATCCATTGATTTGGCCGCTTTCCAAATTAACTGATTTTCTCTTGGGCGGATTAAAGGCTCGTTTGGGAACAGAACCTCCCTTGACCAGGCAAGAATTGGAATTAATGATGGAAGAAGAGGTGGGCCAGGGTTTAAGCGATATGAAGCCAGTGGAAAAAAACATGATCTCTTGTATCTTGGACCTGGCAGAAAGCAGGGTGGAAAATATCATGACTCCTTTGATCGATATTGTTTCAGTATCTGTTGATGCTAAAAGGGAAGAGGCAGCAAATTTGCTGGAACAATCTGGCTATTCTCGTTTGCCTGTTTATAGTGGCAGAAGTTTTAATATTATTGGTGTGTTGAATAATATGGATCTTTTGTTTAGTGATTCAGATAAGCCTATCAAGGAATTGATTCATAAAGCATATTATGTGCCGGAAAATATGCCTTTAGATGTGCTTTTGCTTTCCATGAAGCGCAAGGGTGAGCCTGTGGCTATTGCTGTGGATGAGTTTGGTTCGGCAACTGGATTGGTGACCACCGAAGATCTGCTGGAAGAGGTGGTGGGAGACATTAAAGACGAACATGATGAAGTTGGCACATTGTACCAGCGCCAGGGGTATTATCACTATTTGATTAATGGTCGTTTAGAAATTGAAGATGCTAATGAGCGGCTTAAATTAAATATTCCAGATGGAGATTATGAAACGATAGCTGGTTTTTTAATTGAAAAAGCTGAACATATTCCCAAACCAGGAGAAAAAGTGCTGGCTGGTGGATTTGAATACCTAGTGCTTCGGGCTAATGACAAAGCCATACTTGAAGTAGAAGTAAAGAAAATTTAAGAAGATAAAAATATGACAATAGCATACTTTGATTGTGCAGCAGGTATTAGCGGTGACATGGTTTTAGCCAGCCTGTTAGATGCTGGTTTGCCTTTGGCAAAGCTTAAAAAAGATTTGCAAGCTTTGGATATAGGCAGATATCAACTAGTATTTCAGAAAAATATTAATCAATTGAAAGTTAAAATTCCTAAGCAATCAGCATTTCGTAATTATCAAGATATTAAAAAATTGCTCAAAAATAGTCGATTAAACAAACAAGTTAAAGAAATTTCCCAGGACATTTTTCATAATCTTGCTTGGGCAGAAGCCAAAGTGCATAAAATTGCTGTTGATAAGGTTCATTTTCATGAAGTTGGCGCAGTGGATTCTATTGTGGATATTGTAGGCAGCGCTATTGCGCTTGCTTATTTTAATTTTAAACAAATATATGCCTCTGCTTTGCCTCTAACCAGCGGTACAATTGAATGTGAACATGGCGTATTGCCTGTTCCTGCTCCAGCAACTATGGAGTTATTAAAAAAAGCTTTATTGGAAAAATGTTCAGTAAAAGGAGAAATTGTTACGCCAACTGGGGCGGCTATTATCACTACTATTGCGCATAACTTTGGCGATTGTCCTTTGCAAAAGGTGGAAAAAATTGGTTATGGCCGGGGAAGCCAAGAATTTAGAGGTATTCCCAATGCCTTGCGTTTATTAATTGGGCAGGGTTATCCAGTGGTGGTGATTGAGGCTAATATAGATGATATGAATCCCCAAGTTTTTGATTATGTAATGGAACAGGCTTTGAATGTTGGAGCTGTGGATGTGGCTTTGGTGCCCATTCAGATGAAAAAAAATCGACCAGCAATTATGCTGCAGTGCCAGGCGCCATGGCATCTCAAAGATAAAATTATAGATGTGATTCTTAAAGAGACCACAACTATTGGGGTGAGATATTATCCTGTGGAGCGAAAAATTTTGTTCAGAGAGCTTAAAACTCAAAAAACCAAATTCGGAAATGTGCGCGTAAAGATTGCCTATGATCAGAACGGCCAAATTATTAAACGCCTTCCTGAATATGATGATCTAAAAAAGATCGCCAAAAAAACTAAACATCCTATTTCACGATTGATGCAAGAAGTATGTCGAAAATATTAATTGAAAAACTAGTGCATCAAGGCAAAGGGGTTGGTGATTTAGACGGCAAAAAAATCTTTGTGCCTTTTGCTGCCCCAAAAGATGAATTGGAAATTAAGATTACTTGCGATCACGGTACTTTTGCTGAAGCTGAAATTTTAGAAGTAATTAAGCCTGGTCCAGGAAGAATTCAACCCAAGTGCCCAGTATTTGGCCGGTGTGGTGGTTGTCAGTGGCAGCACCTTGATTATGCAACTCAACTAAAGTGGAAACGTAAAATTTTAATTGAAGCCTTGGCTCGAATTGGCAAGCTTGGTCTAGCTCAAGATTTAGAAAAAATTGTTGAGCCAACTTTAGCTTCTCCCAAACAGTGGCATTATCGTAATCGAATTCAACTTCATGTCAATTCGCAGGGCAGGGTTGGTTTTTACCGCCCAGGTTCCAAAGAGGTTGTGGAATTTGAGCAGTGTTTTATAGCTGACCCGGAATTAAATAGGCGTCTAAATCAAGAACGTACAGAAATTGCTAAGCGCAGCAAGGGCATTGCCTTACGCTTGCAAGAAGGGCCTTCTTTTTTGCAGGTAAATACTTTGCAAAATGAACACCTAAAGAAAACCTTGCTAAACTGGATAAAACAAATTCCGCACGAACAAGTATTAGAGCTTTATGCTGGTTCAGGAAATTTTACTTTTGATATTGCGGGAATTGCAAACCAGGTAATTGCTTCAGATATTGATGGCCAGGCAGTGGAAATTGCTAAACAGCGTATGCTTCAAGAAAAAATTTCCAATTTGGAGTTTGTCAGAGAGGCTGCCCCTAAAACTGTTGGTAGAATGGCCGGCAATTGTGACCTGGTAGTTTTAGATCCACCCCGCAAAGGATGCGCTGAGGTTGTTGATTCAATTATTAAACTTAAGCCAAAAGCAATTATTTATATTTCTTGCGATCCAGCCACTCTGGCTCGTGATCATAGAAATTTGAGTGATGCTGGTTTTCAGCTTAAAAAATGCCTACCCATCGACATGTTCCCCCAAACTTTTCACATTGAATCAATGAGTTTACTTCTTAGTAAGTGAGGTTCAGTAATTGAACGGTATTTACCCCTATTTGTATTGACAACTATGGGGTTTTTCCACTAAAAACGCACAGCTTTGTCCTATTTTCCTACACAAAACTTAGGACTTGCGAAAAGCTTAAATGAAAGGTGGTGATTTTAATGCCAGGAGTTAAAGTTCGTCCCGGTGAATCTTATGAGCAAGCATTGCGTCGTTTTAAGAAACAGTGCGAAAAGGCAGGAATCCTTTCAGAGCTTCGTAAGCGTGAGTTTTATGAAAAACCTTCCATGATTCGCAAAAAGAAAAAAGCTCAAGCCAAGAAACGCACTAGAAAACCAGAATAATTACAAAATGGGTTTACTTAAGGATAAGATTAATAATGATTTAAAGCAGGCTATGAAAGCTCGCCAAATGGAGGAGGTTTCTGCCTTGCGTTTGGTTGTGGCTGCCATAAAAAACCAGGAAATTGATTTGCGCGGCAAAGGCAAACTAAAGCCAGGAGAAGCTTTAGCTGATGATGATTTGCTCAAGTTATTGGGTACCATAGCCAAGCAGCGCAAGGAATCAATCCAGGCCTTTAAAGATGGAAATCGTTTGGATCTAGCCCAAAAAGAGCAAAAGGAATTGGATTTAATTTCAAAATATTTGCCAGCACAACTTTCTGAAGCAGACATTGAGAAAGCAGTGGAACAAGTTATTAAAGAAACAGGCGCCACTGGTGCTAAAGAAATGGGTTTGGTTATGAAGCAAGTTATGGCTAAACTGGCTGGCCAGGCAGATGGTAAGTTAGTGAATGAAATGGTACGCAAAAAGCTTAGCTAACTCATTCAGGGGTCGTTAGTGTTTAATCAGGCCATATTAAATGACATTCGCGACCGCATTTCCATCGTTACGTTTGTTGGGGAGCGGATCCCGCTAAAAAAGGCAGGGCGTAACTTTAAGGCTCCCTGCCCTTTTCATGAAGAAAAAACTCCTTCCTTTATAGTTTCAGATGAAAAACAGATTTTTCATTGCTTTGGCTGCGGCGAAGGCGGGGATATTTTTAAATTCTTGATGAAATATGAAGGCTTGAATTTTGCAGAAGCTGTTTTGCAATTAGCGCAAAGAGCAGGGGTGGTGATTCCAGAAGATGATTTTAAAAAAGGTAATTTGCCGGGCGCTGAAGTGGCTCAAAAGAAAAAGCAACTTTTTAGGGTAAATCAGCTGGCAGCTCAGTATTTTCAACGAAATTTACAAACATCAGCAGGTATTGTAGCTCGCAATTATTTGGAATCCAGGGGATTTAAAAAAGAAGAAAATTGGACGCAACTTTTTTTAGGGTATGCCGAAAACGATTGGGAAAGCTTGGTAAAATTTCTCAGGAGCCAAAATGTACCATTGGAATTGGCCTCTGAGCTTGGGCTAATTAGGCAAAAGCAAAATACTTCGGGGAGACAAAACACATATTATGATTTTTTTCGCCAGCGCCTGATGTTTCCCATTATTTCTAATCAAGGGGAAATACTTGGTTTTTCCGGGCGAACGCTGGATGTGGAGAATAGTGAAGCAGCAAAATATCTAAATTCTCCTGATTCGCTGATTTATCACAAAGCAAACAGCGTATATGGCCTGAACTTGGCTCAAGATGCTATACGGAAAAAAGATCAGGTTATTTTGGTAGAGGGTAATATTGATTTTGTATCCATTTATTTAGCTGGAGTTAGAAATGTGGTTGCCCCGCTCGGTACAGCGCTTACTAGTGGACACATTCGGTTGCTTGGAAGATTTACCAAAAATATGGTGCTGGTTTTTGATGGTGATGAAGCTGGAAAAAACGCTGCAAAACGTGCTTTACCTTTGTTTGTGGAAATGGGTTTTTTGGCCAAGGCGGTTGCTCTTCCGCAGGCAGAAGACCCAGACAGTTTTATTAAAAAATATGGAGTAGAGAAATTGCAGCAATTAATTGATAATGCTCCTACGCTCTTTGAACAAGTAGTTAATTTTACCCAAGCGCATTATAGTTCTGATATGGCAGGTAAGATTGAAGTTATGAGGCGAATGGTTCCTGTTTTAAGAGAAGTTAAGGAACCTGCTGAAAAAAGCATGTACGCTATTTTTCTGGCTAACAAGCTAAAGGTAAAAGAAGAAGTAATTCAGAATGCGCTTAAAACTGGTTTGGAACAGCAAAAATTACCGAACCAAAAACCAAACAGGTTGACTAAACATGTTGCTGAAAAAAATAACCAGGCCAAGGCGCAACGTTTATTAGTGGAAACCATGGTTGCTAGGCCAGAATTAGTTGATAAAATTTTTAAAACTTTAAGCCCAGAAGATTTTACAGATGAATGGTCTCATTTAGTGGCCAAGCTTTTTTATGAACATCGCAATCAGGAAGATTTTAATTTGAATGATGTGTTAACTGAAGTTGCTGATCAGGAATTGGCCACCCAACTACGTGCCTTAGCGATGCAGGGTTGTGATTTGGAATTCAGAGATGTTAATCAATTGGTAGAAGATTGTTTGGGAGCTATTAGAAAGTGTGCATGGGATCAAGATATTGAACAGATGAATAGACAAATAAGATTAGCTGAAGATCAAGGAAATGAAAGTTTAGTTTTTGAGCTTTTGGCAAAAAAAAGAGACTTAATTGCAGAAGGGATTGTTCACTATGATAAAAAAGACGACTAAGAAAATTCAGAAAAAGCAGATTGAGTTAAATAAAAAATCTAAATCAAAATCTTCCAAACCCACTGCTAAGATTAGCAAAGCTAAGAAAGTTCCAGCTAAAGCTCCAGTCAAGAGTATGGTCAAGCCTTCTGCTGAATCTATAGCTAAGGCAGTGGCTAAAGTTGCGGAAACAAAGGTAACCTTAAAAGAAGTCCAAGATTTAGTGGCAGTTGGCAAAGAAAAGGGATTTTTAACTTTTGAAGAAGTTAATGATAATTTGCCATCAGAAATGGTTGCTTCTGATCAGTTAGATGATGTTTTGACCATGTTTGATGATATGGATATTGAAATTGTTGATACAGAAATAGAAGGTAAGGCAGCACAGAAAAAAGCTGATGCGGCAAAAAAGATAACGAAAACAAAACCAGAAGCAGAAACGGAATCAGAATCAGAGGAAGAAGATCAGGAAGAAAGAAAATCAAAGCACGTATTGGAATTTGAAAGAGAAAAATCAGATGAGGCAACTGCAGTTGAAATGCCAGAATATGGTCGAACAGCTGATCCGGTACGTCTTTATTTAAGAAAGATGGGGCAAGTTGCGCTTTTAACCAGAGAAGGTGAGGTTGAAATTGCGAAAAGAATTGAGCAGGGCCAGGATGAAATGTTTAACATTCTTTTGGCTTCACCAATTGGACTCAAAGCAATTACTGATCTGGGTGAAAATCTGCAAAAACATCGAGTTAGCGTTACAGAAATTGTTAAAGATTTTGATGACCTGGAAAATTTGGAAGGTTTTAATGAAGATGAGAATCGGAAAAAATTACTCAAACTCATTAGCCGCATGAAAAGCTTAAATAAGATTTGTCAAAATTTTGAAAAAAAGTTGAGCAATACTAGATTAACTGAAAAATCCATTAATAAATTGCAACAAAAATTGGTCGAAGCGCATCGCGAGATGTTATTTAATTTTAAGGAAATGAATCTTTCCAATAAGACCATTCACAAAATTATTAATTCCTTGAAAGATACTATTGATAAAATAGAAAAATGCCATGGGCAGTTAAAAGAATGCGCTGATAAATTAAAATGTAATTTAGATGACTTGCATAAAGAATGTCGGGATTTTAAAAGAACCGATTACCAAAAGCGTCGAATTGTTTCTAGCACTGGTTTGTCACGTGGACAAGTTCTGGAAGTGATAGAAAGCGCTAGTCAGTCTGAAAATGATGTAAAAACCCTAGAAAGAGAAGCTGGCCAAAATTTGGAAGAATTGCGGGAAACTTATCGGGCAATCAAGCGTTGGGAATATTTTGCCGAACGCGCTAAAAATGAATTAGTAGAAGCTAATTTGCGTTTGGTAGTTTCCATAGCTAAAAAATATACAAATCGCGGTTTGCAGTTTCTAGATTTGATCCAAGAAGGGAATATTGGTTTGATGAAGGCTGTGGATAAATTTGAATATCGTCGTGGCTATAAATTTTCTACTTATGCCACTTGGTGGATCAGACAAGCAATTACCAGGGCTATTGCTGATCAAGCGCGCACCATTCGTATTCCAGTGCACATGATTGAAACCATAAATAAATTAGTTAGAACTTCCAGATATTTGGTTCAAGAAATGGGTAGAGAGCCCAGTCCAGAAGAAATTGCAGCAAAAATGGAATTGCCTGTAGATAAAGTGCATAAGGTTTTAAGAATTGCCAAAGAACCTATTTCATTAGAAACTCCTATTGGTGAGGAAGAAGATGGTCATTTGGGAGATTTTATTGAAGACAAATCTGTGGTCTCTCCAGTGGAATCGGTGGTAAATTTAAATTTATCAGAACAAACGCAGCGTATTTTGGCCACGCTTACGCCACGGGAAGAAAAAGTTTTGCGCATGCGCTTTGGTATTGGGGAAAAAAGCGATCATACTTTAGAAGAGGTTGGACGCGACTTCTCAGTTACTAGGGAAAGAATTAGACAAATTGAGGCTAAAGCGTTAAGAAAACTGCGGCATCCTTCGCGAGCCAAAAGATTGAAAAGTTTTATAGATTTATAGAAACAAGGGGGAGTTAATAGTGAGAAAAAAATCTTTAATCATAGCTATAATTGCCTGTGCTTTTGGCGCAGTTGTTGCTTTAAGTTCTACTTCACAATATTTACGCATTCAAGAACGAGGCTTGGAAGAAAAAAGCTATTGTTCCATTACAGATATAATTGATTGCGATATTGCCAGCGCCAGTTCTTATGCAACTTTTGCGGGCATTCCTGTTGCCTGGGCCGGGTTTATTACCTATCTAGTAATTGCAGGTCTGGCCTTTTATACATTTATTTCCCGTAAAAACTCGCGCGCTTCACTTTCTATGGCCTGGTTTTTAAGCATAGGCGCAATTTTTTATTCAATTTTTATGGCCTATGTTTTATTTTTCGTACTTAAAGTGGTGTGTATTAATTGCCTGCTAATGTATCTGACCAATATTGTGATTTTGGTTATGCTTTGGTATGCTATGGAATTGCCGGTTAAAAAGACAGCTGTTTTTTTTAGAGATTATTTCAAAACGGTTTTTAGAAAACCGTCTAATCTTGGTTTTTCACCCAGATTTGTGACCAATGCTATAATTGTTGCTTGTGCGTTTGGTTTAGGTTGGTTGGTGATGTTTACCAAGGTTCAAGCTGGTGTTGAACCTAATCGTCCATCGGTTAAAGAGTTGTTTGATGCTCATTACATGCAATCTTTATATGCCTTAGAGGTAAATTCCGGATGGCCAATGTGGGGCAAAAAAGGAGCTCCGGTAACTATTATTGAGTTTTCTGAATTTCAGTGTCCTTTTTGTCGTCTTTCAGCTTTTAATCTGCATCCTTATTTGCAGGAATATAAAAATGAAATTCAACATTATTTTGTGCATTATCCTTTAGACAATGCTTGTAATCCTTATATGGGTTTTCCTATGCATCCCAAGGCTTGCTTGGCTGCCAAGGCAGCTTTATGCGCCCAGCAAATGGGGGCAGATTTCTGGAATTATCATGATGATTTATTTCGTGAACAGAGAAATTTAAGCAAGGCAATGATGATGGACTTGGCAAAAAAATATAATCTTGATCAGGCAAAATTTCTGGAATGTCTGGATTCAGAGGCCATTGCTCAAAAAGTTTTAGATGATGTTGAATTAGCCAAGAAAATTCATTTGGAGGGTGTGCCAGCCATATTTATTAATGGTCGCAAATTAAGATTATGGCGTAACCCAGAATTGTTGCGTAAAGTTATAGAAGAAGAAATTAAAAGAGCTTCTAATTAAAGACCAAATTTTTGTTCTACAGCTTCGTAATAATCAATTACTTGGCGCACATATTCTCTCTTTTCAGAGTAGTTTCCAGGATGGAAACTGCGTTTGAATCCATAGATAATAATATCTTTCAATGTTGACAGAGAAATCTCAAAATTTTTAAGCGCCAGCTCAACTTCCTGGCTAATGGTGGTTCTGGAAATTAAGCGATTGTCTGTGCAAAAAGTGGTCGAGATTCTGGCTTCTAACATTTGTTTAAAAGGATGGGCAGAAGGTTCTTTAAGTGCCGGAATAGTTTGCCTGTTGGAAGTGAGGCAGATTTCAATGGTGATGCGCCGATCAGCAATGTATTGGGCCAAGGCTTGCACATATTTTTTGCGCTCATTAACGTCCGGCAGATCCACCATATTGTAATTAAATAGATGCGTGCCATGACCAATGCGATCAGTATGGCAGTCAGTAATAGCCTGGAAAATTGAGGCAGGGCCATAGGCTTCGCCAGCATGCACAGTTTTTTTGAAAAAATGTTTGTGCGCTAATTCATAGGCATGACGATGGGCTTCTGCTGGATAGCCTTTTTCCGCGCCAGCCAGGTCCACGCCAACAATGGCCAGACCACAGTCGTTTCTGGCTTTAATCAGGGCCCGAACTAAATCTAGAGAAGCCAGACCAAAACGCTCTTCATCTGGCATATCAGGATGCAGATTAAACAAACTTCGGTAATAAGGCGAATAACTTTTCTTAAACATTCTTAAGGCACAACCAATAATACCAAATTCAAAACCTGGTTTATCGCCTTTTTTAATTTCCTCCTGGCGATTAATTTCCTTTTTCGCTTTATTTAACCCGTTATGTACACTAGTTAAAACAGCCAAAAGGTCTAGATTGGCATTTACGTGTAATTGTGGGGCAAATCTTACTTCCAGATAACAAACGCCTTCAGCATAAGCATCTAAGCCTAATTCATAAGCAATTCTTTCAATTGCTTCCGGAGTTTGCATTACAGCCACGGTATATTGAAAGCCGCGCAAATATTCTACCAGATCTTGATAAGTGTCTTTAAAAACAAGCTTAGATAACTCTTCTTCGGTTTGAGCTGGCAACATGATATTTTGTTCTTTGGCCAGTTCAATAAGCGTGGAAAGTCTTAAGCTGCCGTCAAGATGGCAATGTAGATCAGTTTTGGGAATCGTCTTGATAAAATCAGAATTAATTTTGGTCATAAATATCCTTGGACATCCAGTTATCATTTGTAATTTGCAGTTGTTATAGATTTGCGTTACCATGTAAGTCAATAACAAATATGTGAGGGGTTATGCCGCAATTAAAACTCTTTGGTACAGATGGGGTGCGCGGAAAAGCCAATTCTGAAAAGATGAACACAGAAATGGCCTTGGCTCTGGGACGGGCCGCAGCCTATTTTGTGCGTAATAGCGATGAACTACCTCAGATTGTAATTGGCAAGGATACCAGGCTCTCTGGCTATATGCTGGAAACTGCTTTGGCCAGTGGCATTACCTCCATGGGGTTAAGTGTTGTTAAAACAGGTCCGTTACCTACACCAGGTGTGGCTTTTATTTGTAGATCCATGCGTGCTCGCCTAGGTGTGGTTATCTCAGCTTCACATAATCCAGCAGATGAAAATGGCATTAAATTTTTTGGTCAAGATGGTTTTAAATTAAGCCAGGAGCAAGAGAAAGAAATAGAAGAAATCTTTTATAAAAAGATGGCTAAACAACAGTTAGCCAAACCCAAAAATTTAGGTAAAATTTGGCAAAATGAAGATGCAGGCGGCAGGTACGTTCAATACTTAAAAGAACGTTTTCCCCATCGGCTTACTCTGAAAAATATCAAGATAGCCTTGGACGGAGCTAATGGAGCTGCTTACAATGTAGCGCCAGCTGTGCTTTCTGAATTAGGGGCTGAAGTTTATGCAGTTGGAGTAAGGCCAAATGGTTTGAATATTAATGATAAGTGCGGAGCCTTGTATCCAGAAAAGATTTGTGAGTTTACCAAAAAAGTTGGGGCAGATATTGGCATTACCTTAGATGGCGATGGTGATCGGGTTTTGCTTTCAGATGAAAAAGGCAGACTGGTAGATGGTGATGCAATTTTATATATTTCTGCTAAACATCTTAATGCCAAAGGCAACTTGGGAAAATCAACTGTGGTAGGCACCAGTATGACCAATTATGGGCTAGATATAGCTTTAAAAAAAGAAAAAATATCGTTAGTGCGCACAGATGTAGGAGATCACCATGTTATTTCTTATATGCTAAAACACGGAATTAATTTAGGGGGAGAACCTTGCGGTCATCTGATTTATTTGCATCATAGCCAAACTGGAGATGGTTTATTGGCTGCGTTAAGGATTTTATCTGTGATGCAGCAGCAGCAAAAACCTTTAAGTGAATTGGTTAAAGGTTATCAGCCCTATCCTCAAAAAACAGTTAATGTAAAGGTTAAGATTAAAAAGGATTTTGATAAAATCGCGGAGATTGTAAAAACCAAGCAGCAGATTGAAAAACAGTTGAATAACAAAGGACGGGTCTTGCTTAGATATTCTGGTACAGAAGCTTTAGCTAGGGTGACTGTTGAATCGCGCGATAATAAAACTACTAATGAAATGGTAAAAAAATTAGCCAATGTGGTAAGCAAACACCTGGGTGTCTAGAAGTCATTTCTATAGTTCTATTAGTTCATACTTCCTTGTCCCCAACCCGATCTTTTCTGCATGCGCAAGTTGTGCTTCATGGTCAATTGTAGGGTGGGCTTTTTTGAATATATCTTCTCCTGCTTTTTTCTTCACCAAATCCAAACCAGCCTGATCAATGGCCACCTGGTCTTTACTGGCTAAAATACCAATGTTTGGGCCAATAATTTGGCTATCTTTAAGGCAATCACAGTGCATGGTAATGTGATTAATAAAACTCAGACAAAATAGGTTTTTATTTAGCACAGCGCCTAAGGCATATTCAGCAATTTTTTCTTGGAGGTTTTTGCTGGATTCGTTCCAGGTAATAGTTAAAGCGCCAAATCTGCAGGCAACCACACATTCCCCACAACCCAGGCATTTTTGCAGATCCAGATTTATTTTCTCACCCACAATTTTAAGCGCCTCAGCCGGACAAACTTTAAGGCAAAGCTCACAAGCCGTGCATTTATGGGTATTAACTGCTGGGGCCACTGTGGAGTGCATCTCAAATTTACCCAATCTGGCGGCACAACCCATGCCGAGATTTTTGATGGCTCCGCCAAAACCAGTGAGAATGTGGCCCTTAAAATGCGAAACCGCAATAATAGTGTTGGCTTCAATAAAGCTTGAGGCAATCTTTACTTCCTGAAAATGCTTAGCATTAATTTTGATTTTAGAGTAATTACTGCCTTTAAGGCCATCAGCAATAACAATAGGCACACCCAGTTTTTCATAAGAAAATCCATGTTTGGCTGCCTGAATTAAATGCTTTACACCTTGGTTTCGTTCGCCAACATAGATAGTATTGGTATCGGTTAGAAAACCATAGGCCCGTTTTTTTTGGATTAACTTGATAATAGGCTCAAAAAACTCAGGCTTAACAAAGCCTTTATTTCCCTTTTCCCCAAAATGGGTCTTTATGGCCACCAAATCGTTTTGCTTAAATATATTGGCAAATTTGATGTTGGTCAGAAAATTTAAGAGTTTATTTCTTTTAGCCCAAGGCAAAAAGTAAACTTTGGATTTAATAGGAAGACTCATGATCAAGAGATTTTTTCACATATATACATAATATGTGGGTAAGGCAAAAAGTCTATCATGTAATGATAATAAACCTTAAAACCCAAGTCCTGTAATAATTGCATAATTTCAGAACGTTTCCAATAATGGATGATAGTGCCTGGATACATAATTTTGTCCAAAATATGGGTAAACCAAAGCTTATAAGCTGGTTCAGTGTCAACATCTTTGATAATAAGGCGAGAATTTGGTTTTAATTGATAAGAGATTTTTTTGAGCAATTCTTTTACTTCATCAGGAGGAATATGATGAATAATGTCTAGCATATATACCCCATCATAATTTGATTCTAAATTAAAATCTCTAACATCTGCATTAATGTATTCAACATTTTTTATGCTCAATTTTGCAGCTATTTGCTTGGCCTGATTAGTGCGACTTAGGTCCAGGTCGATCCCATAAATAGTTAATTCTGGATGTTTCTGAGCATAATATAGGGAGAATAATCCAAAGCCAGATCCAATATCTAGAACCTTTCCTTGTTTTGGTAAATATTGCTCAATTTCCTCTAAGAAACGTTGATGGAGAATCTTAAATCGACACCAGCAATAGGCCTTTACGATTTTGCTATCATAACCGCTGATAATATTTCCAATAATTTTATTATTTGAAAAGCGAGTTAACATTTTGCTATTTTAAGCCAAGAAAATAAAAATTACAAATCTATTAGTAGGATTAATTTCAAGGTAATTTTTATTTTATCTCTAGGTTTAAATATGCTAAATTAAATCTCTATGGATTACCTTTCCGAACTAGAAAACTGTTCTATTTATATCTTTCGCGAAGCTTATGCGCGGTTTAAAAATGTGGCTCTTTTGTGGTCTATAGGTAAGGATTCCACTTCTATGCTCTGGCTAGCCCGTAAAGCCTTTTATGGTAAAATTCCCTTTCCAGTTATTCATATAGATACCAGCTATAAATTTAGGGAAATCTATGATTTTAGAGAAAAATATGCCAAAGAGTGGAATCTAGAATTACTGGTCAGCAAGAATGAAGCAGCTCTGCGCGCTGGGATGTGTAAGGAAAAAGGGGCAATTGAATGTTGCACTGCCTTGAAAACCCAGGCTCTTAAAATGACCTTGGCAGAATATAATTTTAAGGCCTTATTTTTGGCAATTAGACGCGATGAACACGGCATTAGGGCTAAGGAACGTTATTTTTCACCTCGAGATTCAAAATTTCAATGGGATTATCAAAATCAGCCAGCAGAAATGTGGGATTTATATAAAAAAGATATTGAAGAAGATCAGCACTTTCGAATTCATCCTATGCTGCATTGGCGAGAAATTGATGTCTGGCGCTATGTTCAGCGCGAAAATATGCCAGTAGTAAATCTTTATTTTGCTAAAGATGGAAAGCGTTATCGCAGTATTGGTTGTCAGCCGTGCTGTGCGCCAGTGGAATCAAAAGCAAACACAATTAAAAAAATAGTTAAAGAGCTGGAAACTACCAAAGTTGCTGAAAGAAGCGGTAGGGCTCAAGACAAAGAAGATGCCTATACCATGCAGAAATTGCGCAGCCTGGGCTACATGTAATTATGCTATTTAAAAAGAAACGAGATAGTTTAAAAATAGTAATTGTCGGTCATGTGGATCATGGCAAATCCACGCTAATTGGGCGTTTGCTTTTGGATACCAATTCTTTGCCCAAAGAAAAAATGGCAGAAATTAAGCAAGTCTCTAAAGAATTAGGTCGTGAGACTCAATTAGCTTATTTAATTGATCACCTAAAAGAAGAGCGCGAAAAAAATATCACTATTGATACCAGCCAAATCTTTTTTCAGACCAAAAAAAGAGAATATGTAATTATTGATGCCCCAGGGCATGTTAAATTTTTAAAGAACATGATCAGCGGCGCCAGTCTGGCTGAAGCTGCAATATTAATTGTTGATGCTAAGGAAGGCATGCAAGAACAAACCAGACGACATGCTTATGTCGTGAGTCTGCTGGGTCTTGATAAGGTGATAGTGCTCTTAAATAAAATGGATCTTCTAAATTATGATCAAACCAGGTTTGAACAGGTGAAAAAAGAATTACAGGATTTCTTTGTCAAACAAAACTTAAAACCAATAGCTATCCTGCCGATCTCTGCTGGCAAAGGAGATAATATATCCAAAAAATCTGCTAATCTGAGTTGGTATAAAGGTGATCCATTGCTCAAGATTATGGATAATTTGAGATTATCAGCCAAACCAGAAAACCTGCCTCTGCGTTTTCCCGTGCAAGATATCTATCAGCTTAATGAAGAGAAAATTGTGGTGGGCAAGGTAGCTGCTGGCAAAATTAATACAGGTCAAAGGGTGCATTTAGCAATTTCAAATCAACTAGCCCAAATTAAATCTATTAAAATTTTTGAAAAAGATCTGCCTTATGCAGAAGCTGGTCAGTGTGTTGGGCTAACTTTTACTGAGCCAATTAATCTTGAACGCGGCGATATTATTAGCGCAAACAGTGAGCCAGCCGAGCCGGTTTTTAGATTTCAGGGAAATATTTTTTGGATGGCTGATCAACCCTTGCAGCTAAACAAAACTTTGACTTTGCGGTTGGCTACTCAAGAAGTAGAATGTATGGCGGAAAAAATTGAAACCCGCATGAATTCTTCCACCTTTGAAGTTCTAGAGCAATCTGCAACAGAACTCCTCCAAAATGAAGCTGCCTTAGTTACCTTTAAAACCCATAAACCCATTGTTGCGGAAAAATTTACCTATATCGAAGAACTGGGCCGCTTTGTTATTGAATATAATTATAATTTGCAGGGCGCTGGAATAATTTCCTAAAAGAGGTTATATAATATGAAAAAAAAGACCCTTCTTGGAGCAGGGAGCGTGCTTTTGGTGCTTGCTATTGGGATATATTTTTATCTTGAAAAAACAAGAGAACTGACTTTGTCTCAAAGTTTTCAATATGGCTCTAAAAAGATTTTAGAGAAGACAGACAAATTAATTGAACAAGCCAAAACATATGACCAAGAAGCCATATTAAATAATCTGGGAAAAAATAAAAAAAATGGATTCTATTTTAGATTTGATGATAATTTAGAGTTAGTAAATATAATTAATAGTACAGCTAAATCGACTAGCTTGTCTGATGTACCAAAAATAATTAAATTTGGTGGTGGAAACAAAAAGAATATGAATCAATTGATTTGCATTAATAATAAATGCCAAATTAAAAATGAAATTTTGAGAATTCAACAGGTTGAAAAGGGATTTTTAGAGAATAAGCAAAGTTTGAATATCGATGAAAAAAGTGTTGGAGAAATTGAAGTAAGAATGAAGGCTAAAAGAGCAAAGGTTTCCAGAATAACTTTTTGGGGGATAGAAACAGCTAGCCTTTATCATACTAATCAAGATATTGGGGGTATGGTCCCCCAATTTGACATTGACATCATTCCCGATGATAAATTTCATATATATAGAATAAATGCCGCAAATCTTTTTGCCACTGCTGCTTCAAAAATCACAAAAATAATATGGGTTCCCTCTGATGTTAAAGGGGATACAATAGAAATAGATTATTTGAAGTTGATACCGAAATTAACTGAATATAGGCAAAAAGATTTTGATATAACTTATGAGCAAATAAATAATGAATATAGAAAAGTGATTTATGTTAATCCCCCTTTAACATTAAGCTATTCGTTACAGTTACCTAAGGACAATGTATATTTATCTTTTGGATTAGGATTATTAGAACCCCAAAAATCAATTGATTTTAAAGTATTATTAAAACATGCAAACACAATTAAGAAAATATTTAATTATAAGATGTTTGATAACACAGCTTGGAAAGATATTAAGATAGATTTGTCTGAATGGTCCAATCAAAAAGTTGATATTTTATTTGAGGTTAATGGTAATGGGAATATAGCATTCTGGAGCAACCCCCTGGTTTTTAGTAAGCCCAAAGAAAGATTTAATGTAATTATTGTCTTAGAAGATTCTTTAAGGGCTGACCATTTGTCTTGTTATGGATATTTTAGAAACACTTCACCAATAAAAGATGCTTTAGTTAAGAAAGGTGTGCTTTTTTCAAATGCTTATTCTCAGGCAACCTATACCCGGCCTTCTTGTTCATCATTTATGACTTCTTTATATCCTACAGCAACTGGGGTTTGGAATTTTGCTAATATGTTAAGTGAAAAATATATAACTTTGGCAGAGGTTTTACGATCGCAGGGCTATAGTACAGCTTCTTTTATACAAAACCCAAGCGCTGGTCCATCTGCTGGTTTGCAACAAGGATTTAGCCGCTTATTTAATCGACCAGGTGATATATATAATAATCTACTTTGGAATTGGTTGGCTGAAAATCAAGATCGAAATTTTTTTATATATTTGCATTTAATAGACCCTCATTTTCCATTTGATCCTCCACCGCCTTTTCGGAGTTGGTATCAACAAATTGCTCCAGGAAAAATGCCGGTTAAAAAAAGACTAGATTTTGATCCTTTATGGGTTGATGATCCTACGGTAGAAGGACGAATAGCTTTATATGATGGCGAAATAAGCTATAATGACTATTTATTTGGTAAATTAATTAATGCCCTAACTTATTATAAGCTGCTAAAAAATACATTAATAATAGTTATTGGAGATCATGGCGAGTTTTTAGATGATTTCAACATGTGGAGCCATCATCCACCTGGATATATTCAGGTGTTGCATATTCCCCTGATAATGGCTTACCCGGGAAAAATACCAAGCGGTTTAATTATTGACCAGCCAGTTCAGCTTTTGGATATTATGCCGACCATTCTGGATTTTGCTGATATTGACAGCAAAAAACTATTATTACAGGGAGATTCTTTACTATCATTAATTCAGGACAAAGAGAAGTTTTTTTGGAATAATAGGGTAGGTTTATCAGACGAGGTTAAATATAGAAGTAAAGAAGAACCATATAATTGGGGAAGTATTTTTTTTAGGGATTGGCATCTTATTCATTCAGATTCATTTCCAGATAAGGATTTTAATAGAGAAAAAGATTTAGCAGATAATCGTATGGTTGGCACAAAAGCCTTTTACGATGCGGTTGACAAGCAAGAAAAATATGAGATGAACTTCTTTTTTGAAACCGAAATTTCTACTAAAGAGTTTGTTGATTTTATTAATGCGATTCAGGATAAAAATAAAACAATCCATAATATAATCATAGGAGATGAAGAAGAACCAATTAAATACGATCCTGAAGCTAGGGAGCGTCTTAAAGCCTTAGGTTATGTTCAGTAATTATTAAAATAATGGCTTCCCATCCAAATCCATTTTTGCCATTTCTTCATCAGTATAACCCACCTGTTTCAAGATGGTTGGGGTTATGTCATAGATTGATGGATCATCTTTAGTGATCTTTTTGTTGGTTAAAATGACTCCTGGAACTAAAGCTGGATCAAATAGATGAGAGCCAGACCATTTTTTCAAGTTATCTTCAATTAAACTTTCAGGCGTTGCTCCTAAAGCAGTTTGCCAGGAAGCGCGGTAACCAATGTTAAAACCTACATAAAGATCTGGAGTCTCTTCTACTAAATCTCCCCAAAATGCTTCTTCTCTGGGATAAACTTTGCTGACTATGGGTTTTTGAAATTTATCATCTTGCCACTGTGCTATTTTTTCAGCGATTTCTTTTTTCAAATTTTCCGTTTCTAAACCTGGCTTAACAATACCATATTTTTCTCTACCTTCTTGATTAATGTAAATAGCGCCAAAACCAATAGCATAAGCTTTAGTCCTGGACCAATCTACATCCAACAATAATTCCTGACCAGCATCAGCTCCATCATCTCTTAAAGTAAGATAACCATTTAGTCTTAACCAGGTATTTATATGAGCAGATCTGCGAAAAGTATCAAAACCATGATCAGAAAGCACAATTAGAGTATCTTCAGGATCTAATCTTTGCATTAAATTAGCTAAGACATTGTCTAATTTGATATACCAGTTTTCAATCATGTCTTTGTATTCTTGCGGAGCATCAGCATTATAAAGAGGATGATCAGGATCAGTGTAACGCCAGAACATATGTTGCATTATATCTGAGGATTCAAAATAGCAGTAGATCAGTCCATTTTTAAGCTGGTTTAGTTCATGATGGAGCATGTCAATTTTTTCTTTAAGAATTACGTTTACCTGCTCTAGAAAAGGTTTTTCACTCAAGCGTTTTTCATTTACTGACCAGGTATCCATGGGCATACCTTGGGTATAATAGAGTCCAAGTGCTTCAGCTAGTTCCTTACTGTAATTCTTGGGATAGGAAATCTGAAACAAAGGATCTCTGGGATCCATATTGATGGGGCTGATATAGAGCTTAAATTCAGGCTCAGTTTCCACTAAATAAAATTTAAATATGCCTTTGGCTTTTTTAAGGAAACCTAATTTGAAGCTCACTTCTTGCCAGTCACTCCATTTGCCAACTTTCAGCTCAGTTTCTTTGTTTTGAAATTTAATCAAGGCTTTGTTGCCTTGAATATTAGCCATAAAAGGTACTTTAACGTTTTCTGCCTGGCCTTTGCCAGAAGCTAGTTTAGGACCGATCAGGTTCATCAAAATTTCAGATGATTTTCGAACTTGAAAAACTTTGCCGCCAATATCTTTGTCTTTTTCTAAAGGTTCAGTTGTATAAAAGGTGAAAGTGCCTTCAGTGCCTAAGATATCTGGTACGCCCATGCCAGAAAGCATTTTGCCATAAATTTTATCAGGCGGAAAAGTAATGGGATGGGTAATTAAAATAGTGGACACTTTTTTTTCAGAAGTATAGTTCCAAAAAGCTTTACCATGTATGGGACGTACTGGTTTTTCATCCTTAAATTGAGATAATGAAAGAGAGAGCATGTAATCTTTGGGACTTCGCATAATAAAATCAAATACACCATGTTTACCAGGATTACGGCCAGTGGCAAAGCCAGACCAGGCTACAGGTGACTGAGGAGGGTTGGTGGTGCCAAGCCTAGCATATGAGCCTTGATCTATTAATTTTTTGAAAGCAGGTAATTTGCTCTCAGCTAATAAGCGTTCTACAATTTTCGGACTTAAGCCATCATAACCTAAAATAACAATTTTGTTTTTAAATTCAGTGCCATTTTTTGTCATAATTACTCCTAGATAAATTCCTCCGCCAATAAGGGCTATTAACAGAATTGCCAAAAAAATCTTCCAGTGTTTTTTAAGAAAATTAAAAATTTTTTTGAAAAAAAGTAGAATAGTGCCTAAAAAAGCCAAAATAATAGCAATAAACCAGCCACTTGAAGTGGCTAATGTAAACCCTGTGCCAGGATCTATATAACCAAACATTGTAACCCCCCTCTGCCAAAACTTTAGCTGAATTTATAACATATTAATTAACATCTGCTAAGGAAAAAAATACGCAACTTTTTTGTTATAAAGACGATAAAAACCTTAATAAGCCACAGAGCTTACAAAGGGGAATTTATGAAACAATATTTTTCGGTTTTTATTACGCTATTTTTACTTATTGCTATCGTTGGTTGTGATTCAAGTTCTACAGATCAAGAAGGCATGCCTGCTGATAACTCAGAGGTTACAATTCCGCCAGATCAAAATGAGCAATTAGGGTTATCCAATCAAGAAAGCAATTTAGTGCTCAAAAAGGCCATGCTTGGTCAGGAAATGGTTTTACTGCCTACCTTAAAGGAAATTTCCGCCCCAACTACAGCCACGGATGTTTTTGCCACTAAACTGGTTTATTTTGAACAAAAAGTTAATAATCTTTATTTAATGGAAGTAATGGAAGGTCGCACTATTACTGATCCTTATGAGCCAGTTAGTATTTTGGCGCAGTTCCCAATTGTTGCTGATACCCAAGATGAGCTTATCTTTGATTTTAAGACTGGTTTTGATGCTTTGATTATTAATTACGGCGATTTTGTGGATGCAGATTTGCCAGATTCAACAATACCCATTCATGCTTCATATTTGGAAAACTTTGATGCTAAGCCAAAGAATTTTTCTTTTGATCATATTGCCCAGGTTTCAGTTGCCAACTTTTTTGGCACTTTTTTGCGCACGGTTAGATTTACCTATACCTTTGTGCCATCACACAGAGATTTAATTTCTGAGTTACTACCTGATGAAGAAGAGCGTTTTGGCTATTTTCTAACCAGGCCTACTTATGAGCGGGCAACTGGCGAACCACATCAGGTGGTTCATCGCTGGGATACAACTAAGATTTTGTTTCATATTTCCAGCAACACGCCTGCTGAATTTGTAGATTATGTCAGACAAGGTGTGCTAGCCTGGAATGAAACATTTGGCGAGGAAGTGATCAAAGTTAAAGATGCTCCAGAGGGCGTGATTTCCGGAACTCCAGGGTATAATGTTGTGCAATGGGTTGGTTTTGATGAAGCCCCAGGCGCTTATACTATTTGGCATGCCCATCCCCGATCTGGTCAAATTTTAGATGCTAATGTGATCTTTACTTCTGTTTTTGCAGTCAAGAGCCAGGCTGTGGCCCGTCGCATCTTGGAAGTTTTAGCAGAAAAATCAGAAGATTCAGAAACAGAAAATACCTTGGCTATAGGCTTGGCAGGTTTTGAAACCAATCGTTTATGTGATAATCGCTTTAGCAAATCAGCTATAGCTTTTTTGAAATTGGCAGCTTCTGGCGAATTTTCAGATGATCAAATTTTAAAAATGTCTCAATTATTTGTGAAATCAATTGTCATGCATGAAATTGGCCATGCTTTGGGTTTGCGGCACAACTTTCATGGCAACTTAGGTTCACAAATTTCTGCTGAAAATGACGAACAGAATTTAAGAGAGGTTATTGCTGGAAATATAGAACAAGGCTCCTTGCCTTCAGCCAGTATTATGGATTATCTGGATTTTCAAGATAGCATCCGTATGTATAAGCCGGGAAAATATGATGCCATGGCTATTAGCTGGGCCTATGGTTATGGTGATCAAAACTTTGCTAATCCAAATCCATATTGTACAGATCAAGATATTTACGATAATGCTGACTGTAAACCATTTGACGGCGGAGCTGAGCCGATTTTTTGGTATCAACAAAAATTAAAGGATTATTCAGTTTATTTAAGCAAATGGCTTGGCGATACTATTTTAGATCAAATAGAGCGCGATGAAGAAGATGAACCAGTGCTTGATGAATATATTAATCGCTTAGCGTATCTTACTGATTATCTTGATGAATCCCAAACAGTCTTGGATTTGCCTGGCGCCAGCATTGAAGACAGAAGGGCCAGAGCGGCAACAGCAACTGCAGCATTGTTAAAAGCGTCAGATGAAAATTTTAATGCTGTCTTAAATTTAACCAGTGCTAAGCTGCAGGCTAGATTGCAAAGTCTTTCTAGTGCTGATGAGAATAAACAAGAGGTTCTGGCCCAGTTCCAGAACTTAAGAGACGCCACCTTATCTTTTCTCTTTGATAAGTTGAACATGTTAACCAGACCTTTTCGCCCCTTTAGGCCAGGCCAGACAGATGATTATCTGGAAATTGCCGAATCTGGTTCTGGTTTAAATCAAATTGAACAAATTGTAGGGCCTTTAGCCCAGGCCCTGGCTGGCATTGCAGTCAATCATGTGGCTATTGATGTGCCGTCTGAACCAATGGAGTTTAGATTGGGCGCCGCTAGTTTAATCAATAATTTCAAACCAGCATTAGTTGCAGAAATTAAAGCTCAGGCCATTGCCAAAGTAGAAGCCAATATTGCTGCCTTGGAAAATGCCAGGTTAACTTTGCCTGATCCAGCAGAACAACAAAGGTATCAGCAATTGATTTATGATGAAGAAGAAATTCTGTTTGCTTTAGGAGGTAGGCCTAGGTTTGATTTGCCGGCTGAGCCTCTTGAAGACGAAGAACAAGCTAATGACCAAAATCAGCGCAACAATAATTATGCTCAGGTCAGTTAAATTTTTAAATCCTTTTAAGGGCAAATCTATTTCTAAGGAATGACTGATAAAGGTTACTGCATTATTAACGATGTGGCAGCAGATAGGGATCCATAAGGTTTTAGTTTGGGCGTAAACCCAGCTTAAAAATAAACCTAGAAAAAAATAAAGTAGCAAATACCAGGGATTGCCGTGTAACAAGGCAAACAGGGCAGCAGTAATGAGAATAGCTTTATTGCTGCCCCATTTTTTTTCTAAGGAATTTTGGCAAAAACCACGAAAGAATATTTCCTCACACACACCTGGCAGCACACATAATAAAAATAATTTAAAAATAAATTCCCAGGTGTTTTCAAAAAACATCAAGCGCTCCAGCATGACGTAGTATTCAGTAGGTAAAGGAAAAAAATGTTCAATACCTGCGGCAAAATAGTCAATCACAACAGCAAAAGGAATGGTCAGCAAAATAGCATAAATCAATAATTTGAGCCGAGGTAGATTAAAGGGAAAAATTTTGGCCAAATTAAAGTGCAAGATTGCAGCGATTAAAATTGGTAAACCAGCAATAAAAATAATTTCATTAATTAAAATACCGGCACTGCTGGAAACTTTTTGCATGAAAAAATTGGTAGCAAATTGTAGCAAACTTAAAATAGCCACCAATAAAAAGACCAGAGGAATGCTAGGTGCAGGGCGTTGGCTGGAAAAAATTTTTTGCCTAAAATTTTGACCCATAATCGTTAAAATAGCGTAAATAAATAGTTTGCGAAGTCTCGGTTAATATCTGTTATATTTCATGTAATTATACAACACAACGAGTTTTTACTTTTAAGAAGCTTTTTAACGCTTCAATTTTTTGACGTTTTTTCCATGCTAAAAATTTTGGCCAAAAATCGAAAAAACCACGTTATTTCAACTAATTAGCCGCAAAAATTCTTGACCGATGAGAACTCTTAAATTAGGCTGGTCCCATAAAGTGGTAAAAAGTGGTAAGGAGAACCAGAATGTTTAGAGGCCGTTTTAATTACAATATAGATGCAAAATCCCGGCTTTCCATACCAGCCAAATTTCGGGAAGTGCTGGCCAGTCATTATAATGATGAACGCCTAATTATCACCAATTTTGATCAATGTCTTTGGGCCTATCCTTTAGCAGAATGGCAGGACTTAGAAAAGAAAGTAGCTGCTTTGCCTCAATTCTTAGATGAAGTCCGGGCCCTACAACGGGTTTTTATTTCTGCGGCAACTGAATGTCCAGTAGATAAACAAGGAAGAATCTTGGTGCCGCCAGCTTTGCGTGAATATGCGGCAATTAATCATGATGTGGTGGTGGTGGGCATGACCAAACGTATTGAGATTTGGTCCAAGGAGCGCTGGGAAGAAGTGTTTAGCGCAGCGCAAACCAAATTGGAGGGCTTGGGCAGTAAACTGGCAGATTTGGGTTTATAAGCGATCAAGTTAGAGGGGGAGTAACATGATGAGACTTACCAAACACACTCAATTACCAACATTTGAAGTCAATCAAATCTACGGTATTTCAGTGGTTAATGTTTCAGGAGAATTATCTCGCTATAATATGCGTTCATTAGAACAGGTTTTTAATTCATTTTTAGAGCGTGGTCAGTTAAGTATTGTTTTAAATTTTTCTGGTTTGACTCATATTGATTACCGCTTGGTTAGGTGTTTGGCAGATCATATCGTTTGTTTTCAATGCGAAGGCGGTGATATCAAAATTGCCAATGCCAGTAGCTATATCCAACAAATCCTAAAAGTAATGGGTATGGAAGAAGACCAAATTTCTTGCTCAATAGAAGATGCAGTAATGAGCTATTTTGTCGAGCAACCAGAAGGTGGAGTATTGCAGTGATGGTAGCTAGTTGGGAAGGGCATCTGCCAGTGATGATCCAAGAGGTTATCACTTATCTTAAATGTAATTCAGCAGGAATATATGTTGATGCAACATTGGGTGGTGGAGGACATGCTCAGGCAATTTTGGAAGCCACAAATCCAGAAGGTAAGTTGCTGGGTATAGATCAAGACAAACAAGCTTTGGCTTTTGCCAAGACGCGTTTGGCGCTCTTTGAAAAACGGGTGAAGTTAAGAGGTGGCAGGTTTTCAAATATTGCCCTGTATATGAAGCAGGAAGGATTTAATCTGGCTGATGGAATTTTGGCAGATCTAGGAGTTTCTTCTCATCAGCTGCAAAGTTTGGAGCGCGGTTTTAGTTTTCAAAAAGACGCGCCTTTAGATATGCGCATGGATCCTGATTCTAAGCTTAGTGCCATAGAAGTGGTAAATCAATTAGCTGAAAAAGATCTGGCTAATCTTATTTACGAATATGGAGAAGAAAGGGGATCGCGTCGTATTGCCAAACAAATTGTAATGAGCCGCAAGCTCAAGTCAATACAAACGACTCAAGATCTAGCTAAAATTGTAATTGAAGCTTTACCTGGTAAAATGCGGCAAAAACAAAAAATTCATCCTGCTACTAAAACTTTTCAGGCGATCAGGATTTATGTGAATCAAGAATTGCAAGAGCTGGAAAGTTTTTTGCAGGTTGCGCCAGAACTTTTGAAACCAGGAGGTCGCTTGGTGATTATTAGTTATCATTCTTTAGAAGATCGCTTGGTAAAGAGAAGATTCCAGGCTGCTAAAAAAGAGGGATATAAAGTGATAACCAAAAAAATAATTATTCCTAGCAGCCAGGAAGTTGCGAAAAATCCAAGAGCGCGCAGCGCCAAGATGAGAGTTTTGGAACGTTTATGAACAGAAGAATCTTTACCGCACATACAGTCAGGCGACAGCATGCTTCTTATAAGGAAGTAATGCTACGCAACCGCAAGGTGCGTTTTTTTTCAGCAATTATGTTGGTGGTTATAGTTTTGGCTTTGGTTTACGTTTGGACGCGTATTCAAGTGGTGCAACTAGGTTACGATGTCTCTGGTTTAACTTCAGAAGTAAAAGAGCTGAATCAGCAAAAAAGTATTTTGCAGGCTGAAGTTGCTAAACTTAGATCGCCAGCGCGTTTAGATGAAATAGCGCGCACCAAGTTGGGAATGAGACTTCCCTTTGGTGATGAAATAATATTTGTAGAGAAATAATATGCCTCAATTTCAATCAGGAGGAGATGAAAGTAAAAGAAGAGTGGCCCTAAGGTTATTTGCCATAGGTGCCTTTTTTGCCCTGGCTTATGGAATACTAATGAGTCGCGCGATTTATTTTCATCTTAAGCAAAACACGGAGATTGAAAAAGTGGCTATGCGGCAATACCGAACCGCTATTAAAAAAAGCACTAGAAGAGGAAAAATTTTGGATAGCAAAGGCCGAGAACTGGCTATAAATGTGCCAACAGAATCTGTTTATGCTGACCCACGCTTTATTAAAAATCCCAAGCTGGCAGCAGCTAAACTGAGCGCTATTTTGGGTTTGGATAAGGATAAGCTCTATAAGCTCTTTAGCTCCAAGCGTAAATTTGTTTGGATAAAAAGGAGTGTGGAGTCTAAATTAGCCCAAAAAGTGCATAAAGAGAACATTTCTGGGGTAGCTATTATGAATGAAAATGGTCGTTCTTATCCAAACAGCAAGCTTGCATCTTCGGTGCTGGGCATGGTAGGCATTGACGCTATTGGGTTAGCCGGGCTGGAATACCAGTATAACAATACTTTGCTGGTAGATACCAGCAGAAATCATTATTCAAAGGATGCTAGAGGACATATCTATTTGTCGCCAGCATCAGCAGAGGAAAATCTGTCTGCCACTCATCTTAAGCTCACGCTTGATGAAAGAATTCAATATATTGCGGAAAAAGAGCTCTCTCAGGTGGTAGAAAGATCCAAAGCCAAAGCAGGAGTGATTATCGTGTTAGATCCTCAAACCGGAGATGTTTTGGCTATGGCTAATGTGCCTAGTTTTGATCCTAATTCTTATGCAGATTATCCAAAAGAAACCTGGCGCAATATAGCCATTTCAGACACTTATGAACCTGGTTCAACTTTTAAGGCAGTAGTTATTTCCAGCGCCTTAGATAAGGGTGTGGTTAAACAAAATGATATTTTTGACTGTCGGGATGGTGCTCTAAAGGTTAGGAATGTTGTGATTAAAGATGCCCACTCTCATGGTAGGTTGAGTGTTGCGGACATAATAAAAGTTTCCAGTAATGTTGGTTCAGCTCAAGTGCAAGCCAAAGTTGGTCGGCAAGAGATTTATCAAGCTATTCGTGATTTTGGTTTTGGTGAGTTGACAGGTATTGAGTTGCCAGGTGAGGCAAAGGGTATCTTGTCTGATCCTAAAAATTGGTCAGATATGCAGTTTGTGACTATTGCTTTTGGACATGGTGTTAGCGCCACTCCTTTGCAGATGGCGGTTGCTTTTGCCGCCATTGCTAATGGTGGTGAAGTTTTAAAACCGCATGTGGTCAAGGAAATAATAGATGAAGAAGGAAAAATCATTTATCAGAGAAAAAAACAAGTGCGCAGCATTGCCCTTTCCAAGGCAGCTGCTGATTTAATGAAGCAAATGCTGCAAAGAGTTGTGGAGGAAGATGGCACAGGAGTTTTGGCAGCTAGTAGCGATTATCCGGTTGCTGGTAAAACCGGGACTGCCCAAAAAGTAAATCCCAAAGGGGGATACTTGAAAAATAAATATTTTTCCTCCTTTATTGGATTTGCCCCAGTTGAGCAGCCTCGCGTGGTTGTTTATGTGGGATTGGATGAGCCTAAAGGTTATTATTATGGAGGGCAAGTGGCAGCTCCAGTGTTTCGTAATGTAGTTGAAGAAGTGCTGAAATATTTGAATGAGCCAATTCAACACCAAGTAGTTCAGGTAAAAGCGGAGCTAAATGCAGATATGTTGGCAGAAGGTCAGGTTTTTAGCCAACAGGCAGCTCAGGAAATTGTTCAAGAAAATAATAATATAGTTTCAATGGATAATCAGGTGAAAGCAGTTGGTAAAAATATGTGGCAAATACCAAATTTTAGTGGTCTTACTATGAAAGCAGTTTTTGAAGCAAGTGGTCAGGCTGATTTGAATTTTAGTTTTGTAGGAAGTGGCCTGGCTGTAAGCCAGAGGCCAGCCGCTGGAAGTGTTGTTCCTTCAGGGACTAAATGCATTGTGGAATTTAGAAAAATGTTATGAAACTAAGTGAGTTGACAAAAAATATTGATATATTGAATTCATTTGGCGAGCTGGACCGCGAAATTCGCGAGCTAACCTATCACAGCGGTCAGGTGCAGCCACATGGTATTTTTGTGGCGGTAAAAGGACAGCAAGCTGATGGGCATAAATTTATTGCTCAGGCTATTCAGGCCGGGGCAAGTGTTGTTGTTACTGAAAAGAAGGTTCAAGTTTCAGAAGAGGTTACTAATTTAGTAGTCGCTGATACCAGAAAAACCCTGGCCCAGCTTTCAGCTAATTTTTTTGGCGACCCCTCCAGACATATTGCTTTGATTGGAGTAACTGGCACTAATGGCAAGACCACTACCACCTATTTGTTGGAAGCTATATTTGAGCAGGCAAATTTTAATCCTGGTGTGATTGGCACAATTGAACATCGTTTTGGCAAAAATCGTCTGCCAGCCAAAAACACCACTCCTGAGTCTTATGATTTGCAAAAACTTTTGCGTCAAATGCTGGATCAGCAGATTAATGTTTGTGTGATGGAAGTTTCTTCGCATGCCTTAATGATGGAAAGAGTAACAGGTTGTCATTTTGACGGCGCTATTTTTACCAATCTCACTCCAGAACATTTGGATTTTCACCAGGAAATGGATGCTTATTTTTCAGCTAAAACCAAATTGTTTCAGGAAAATTTAGCGCAGAGTAAAAAGAAAAATACATTTGCAGCAATTAATATTGATGATCCATATGGCCAAAGATTGCTTGGCCAGAGCAACTATAAAATTATTAAATATGCTTTAACCAATCAGGCAGATGTTAGGGCAACTGAAATTAAAGCAGGTGCTCAAGGTATTAGTCTAAAAATTGCCACTCCTAATGGTAGCTTTTCATGTGTTTCAAAGCTGCTGGGTAAATTTAATGTGCATAATATTTTGGCAGCAACTTCCACTGCTATTGGTTTGGGTCTGCCTTTGGAAATTATTGGACAAGGGCTGGCTAAAGTTAGAGCTATCCCTGGTCGGTTTGAACAAGTTTTGAATGAAAAAGGAATTTTGGTTTTTGTGGATTATGCGCACACCCCAGATGCCTTAAGAAATGTTTTAATGCAGGCAAAAGAGTTGCTGACTGGAAATTCAAAACTTATCTGTGTGTTTGGTTGCGGCGGAGATCGCGATAAACAAAAACGTCCAGCAATGGGAGCGATTGCCTCTAAATATGCAGATCGAGTTTTGATCACCAATGATAATCCCAGAACTGAAGATCCAGCCATGATTATCAAAGATATTATAGTAGGAGTAAAGGGCGCTAACTTCGAGATTATCGAGGCGCGTGAACAAGCAATAAAAGCAGCGGTAGAAATGGCTAAAGAAGGAGATGTAATTGTGGTGGCTGGTAAAGGACATGAAGATTATCAAATTATTGGCACTACTCGTCGTCACTTTGATGACCGGGAAGTTTTACGGGAATATTTGCAATGAATTTAACTTTACAAGACATAATTGAAACCACGCAAGGCAGGTTTCTAAAAAAGGCAGCTTGTCATTCCCGCGAAAGCGGGAATCTAGAGGGTATAAGTATAGATTCGCGCACTATAAAGCCTAGTGATTTGTTTATGGCGATCAAGGGTGCGCATTTTGACGGCAATGATTTTATTGCGGCAGTCATTAATAAGGGTGTGAAAGCAGTAGTGATTGATAGAGAGCTTGGTGCTGATCAATTAGCTAATATTGCTGAAAACGTCAGCGTGATCAAAGTGAATGAAGGGACAACTGCTTTAGGCGATTTAGCTAAATGGTGGCGAGCCAAATTTAAGGCAACTTGTGTGGCGATTACCGGCAGCAATGGCAAGACAACTACCAGAGAAATGGTGGCAGCAATTGCTTCAGCCAAAGGAAAAGTTTTAAAAACCGAAGGCAATTTCAATAATTTAATTGGTTTGCCTTTAACTGTTTTTAAGTGGACCAGAGAAGATCAGGTGGCGGTTTTGGAATTGGGTATGAATGCTAAAGGCGAAATCAAACGCTTAACTGAAATTTGTCAGCCTGATATTGGGGTGGTCACTAACGTGACTGCCGCTCATTTGGAAAAATTAAATACTGTAGAAGGCGTGGCTAAAGCTAAAGCAGAACTTTTTGAACAAATGAGCGGCCAGGGTATTGCTATTATCAATGATGAAGATCCCTGGGTAAAGAAAATGGGAAAACAATATTCTGGACGCACCATAAGCTTTGGTATGCAAAATAGCAGCGATGTGCAGTTTAGACATTCAGAATGCACTGATTTTGAAAATGTTGATCTTACTTTGGCAGTTATGGGCGAAGAAAGAAAAATTAGACTGCCTATACCTGGCACGCACAATGTGATGAATGCCTTGGCTGCAGTTGCGGTAGGTGTGGCTTTGGAAATTAAATTAGATGAAATATTGGAACGCTTGGTTTGTTTTACTCCAGTGGCTATGCGTTTTGAAAGAGTGCAGTTGGCTAATGGCGTTTGTTTAATCAATGATTCTTATAATGCCAATCCATTGTCTATGAAAGCTGCTTTTAGAACCGTGAGTTCAGTTAAAAGAGCGGGTAGGTTTATCGCAGTTTTGGGTGATATGTTGGAATTAGGTGCTCAGTCAGAAAATCTGCATAAAGAAGTAGGCCAGGATCTAGTGGAATTTGGTGTTAAAAAACTTTTTACTTTTGGAGAACGCGCTAAACAAATTGCCCAAGGAGCTTTAGAAAAAGGCTTGAGTGCCAAAGCAATTCAACAAACACAAGATATTAAAGAGTTAGAAAAATTAGTTGATGCTGAAATTCAGCCAGGAGATGTTTTGTTAGTTAAAGGTTCCAGGGGAATGCATTTGGAAAGATTAGTGGAATATTTAAAACATAATATAGGAATAGGCTAATGCTATATCACTTATTATATCCTTTGTATGAGCAGTTTATAGGTTTCAATGTCTTAAGGTACGTCACTTTTAGAACATTTGGAGCCTTGTTTACTGCTCTGGCTATCTACTTTATTTTTGGCAAACCCATGATCTCTTTTTTGATTCGCAAAAGGGTGTGGCAAACAGTGCGAAGTGATGGGCCAGTAAATCATATTATTGATAAGCGTGGAACGCCAACCATGGGCGGTATCTTGTTGTGGCTATCAGTAATTGTCTCTGTGCTTTTATGGACCAGGTTTGATCAATTATATGTCTTAATTGGTTTGGCCCTGGCTGTTGGGTTTGCAGCCATTGGTTTAATTGATGATTATCGCAAAGTGGTTCTCAAAGATGCCAAGGGTTTAAGGGCTCGTTACAAATTTCCCTTGCAGGTTATGGTGGCCTTGGTGGTTGTTTTAGTTCTTTATGATTGTTTGGGTTCGAGCACTATTTTATCCGTGCCTTTTTTTAAGAACTTTCAACCAGATTTAGGCTGGTATTATTATCCATTTGCCGTGTGTGTAATTGTCGGCGCTTCCAATGCCGTGAATTTGACCGATGGTTTAGATGGTTTGGTAAGTGTTCCTTCAATTGTGGCTTTTTTTGCCTATGCAGGGCTGGCTTATATTGCTGGTCACATGGTTATAGCTTCTTATTTAACAGTACCTTTTGTCTCAGGTAGTGGTGAATTGACTGTGATGTGCGGGGCAATTGTTGGCGCTTGCCTGGGTTTTCTGTGGTTTAATTCTCAACCAGCTTCTGTGTTTATGGGCGATGTAGGCTCACTGCCTTTAGGCGCAACATTGGGTTATGTGGCTTTGGTTACCAAAAATGAACTCTTGCTTTTAATTATTGGCGGAATTTTTGTCTTGGAAACAATTTCGGTTATTACCCAAGTTGTTTCTTTTAAGTTAACCAAAAAACGTATTTTTAGAATGGCGCCTTTGCATCATCATTTTGAACTTAAGGGGTGGGCAGAATCCAAAGTAATTGTGCGTTTCTGGATTATTGCCTTTGTTTTGGCATTGATTAGTTTAACAACTTTGAAATTACGTTAAAATATGGAAGATCTAAAGAATAAAAAAGTACTCATTATTGGTTTGGCGCGGTCTGGCCTGGCAGCAGCTCGTTTTGCTGCTGAGCGCGGAGCCAAAGTTATTGTTTCAGACAGCAAGCCAGAGAAACAGCTTAAAGAACAAGTGCAATTCTTGAAAGATTTGAACTTAGAATTTTCTTTAGGAAAAAATGATCAAAGCTTAATGACCAAGGCAGATTTAATAGTGGCTAGCCCAGGTGTACCCTTGAATTTAGCTGGGCTAGATCAAGCCAGAGCTAAGGGTATTCCCATAGTTTCTGAAATGGAATTGGCGCTAAATGAAATCAATAAACCTATTATAGCTATAACAGGCACTAATGGAAAAACTACGACGACTTCTTTGATTGGCCATGTCTTGCACCAGTCAGGATTAAAGGTTTGTGTTGCGGGCAATATTGGTCAGGCCTTAAGTGGTATGGTAAAAGAAGCAAATGCAGCTGATTGGGTGGTTTTAGAGGTGAGTAGTTTTCAATTAGAAACCACGCCATCTTTGGCTCCGCAAATAGCCATTTTGCTAAATGTGACAGCAGATCATTTAGATCGTCATGGAAATTTGGAAAAATATCTTCAGGCCAAGTTGAAAATTTTTGCCAATCTTAAACCAAATGGATTTGGTGTTTATAATGCCGAGATTGCCTGTCAGCCCTCAGTTGCTTGTCATTCCCGCGAAAGCGGGGATCCAACTCTAGATCTCTGCCTACGCAGGGATGACAAACATAGAAACTATATTGCTTTTAACGCTAAAAATGATTTCCAGCAAGGAAACTTGATAACCAGGATAAAAGAATATGGCGAAAAATCCTGGAGCTTGGCTGAAGTAAATTTATTTGGTGCGCATAATTATGAGAATTTATTGGCAGCTATTATCGCCTCCCAACTGGTCGGTCTGGAAGACCAAACCATAGCGCAGGGTTTAAAAACTTTTAAGGGTTTGCCGCATCGTTTGGAACTAGTTGGTGAGCAAAATGGGGTGCGCTATTTTAATGATTCCAAAGGTACTAATGTCGGAGCCACAATTGCTGCTCTAGAAAATTTTCAAAATGTAATCTTGATTGCTGGTGGACAGGGAAAAGGCGGAGATTTTCTGGATTTAGCAGCAGTAATTTCCCAGCGAGTAAAGAAAATGATTTTGATTGGCGAAACCAAACAGCAAATAGCGGAACAGCTTGGCAAGTTAACTGATACGGTATTTGCCGATAACCTGGAACAAGCAGTTAAATTGGCGCATCATTCAGCAGGAAATAGCGATGTAGTCTTGCTTTCTCCAGCCTGCGCCAGCTTTGATATGTTCAAGGATTATGTAGAACGGGGAGATGTTTTTAAAAAAGAGGTAAGTAAATATTTGACTAAAGATTGTCATTGAATATGAATTTTACTGAACTTAAAAAAATGCATTTTGATTCCTGGTTGCTCTTTTTAACCATCTTACTGGTTGGTTGTGGAGTAATTATGGTGTATAGCTCCAGCGCGGTTTTGGCCCAGGAACGTTTTGGAGATAGCTATTTTTATTTAAAACGCACTTTAGCTTTTGCAGTAGTTGGTTTTATCGCCATGGCCATTGCCTTAAAAGTGCCTTACCGCATTTATTATCGCTTGGTTTATCCAATTTTAATTGGTTCTTTGATTTTAGTGTTTTTGGTTTTTATCCCGCAAATTGGCAAGACCATTGGCGGCGCTACGCGCTGGATAAATTTGGGTCCAGTTGCTTTTCAGCCCTCTGAATTGGCCAAGGTAGCCATGATAATCTTTCTGGCTTATTCTTTGGAAAAAAAGGCAGAAAAAATAAGATCTTTTAGCATAGGCTTGGTGCCGCACTTGCTGGTGATGTTTGTGGTGGCTGGCTCTATTTTGGCGCAGAAAGATTTTGGCGCAGCAGCCATGATTGCCGCTATCACCTGGTTTATGCTTTTTGCAGCTGGAGCTAAAAAAAGTTATTTATTTGGCATGATTGCCTTGTTGATTCCATTTGCCTATATGTTTTTGTCGTTAGAAGGGTATCGCAAACGTCGCATCTTGGCTTTTCTTAATCCTTGGAGCGATCAATATGGGGCTGGTTTTCAGATTATTCAATCTTTTGTGGCTTTTAATGAAGGTGGTTGGTTGGGTCGCGGTTTAGGCGAAGGTCGCCAAAAATTATTTTATCTACCAGAAGCCCATACTGATTTTATTTTTTCGGTTATTGGGGAAGAAATGGGCTTAATCGGCGTTATTGCTGTTATAGTTTTGTTTGCCTTGTTTTGCTATCGGGGTTTACATATTGCTTTGCAAGCGCCAGACATGTTTGGCCGATATTTAGCCACTGGCGGCACTTTGCTTATTTGTTTGTCCGCAGTTTTTAATATGGGTGTGGTTATGGGGTTGTTGCCCACGAAAGGCATGGTTTTGCCGTTTATTAGTTATGGGGGTTCTTCATTAGTTGTCTTGCTGGTTGTGGTGGGAATTTTACTAAATATTTCCTCCTATAAACGTGTAGAGGAAGTAAATATATGAGCGATACTAGATATAAAAATAAAGTTTTGATTGCCTGTGGAGGAACAGGTGGACACGTGTTTCCTGGCGTGGCCATTGCCCAAGCTTTTGAAAAAATAAGTCCAGAAACTGAACTAGTGTTTGCTGGTACCAAGCGTGGTTTGGAAAACCAGGTAATAGCAGACTCTAAATATCGTTTGCTGAAGTTAGAAGCACTATCCTTAAAAGATCGTAAATGGATAGGAAAAATTAGCGCCTATGTTTTTTTGCCAATAACTTTGTTTAAGGCCCGTCAAATCTTAAAAACTGAAACACCAGATTTGGTAATTGGCGTTGGTGGCTATGCTGCAGGCCCATTGTGTTTAATGGCTGCTTTAATGAACATTCCTACGGCAATTGTTGAGCCTAATGCTATTGCTGGTCTTAGTAATCGTTGGCTAGGACATTTTGTAAAAAGAATTTACACAGGATTTTCAGAAGTTGGGGAGTTTTTTCCCAGACAAAAAGTTCTGTTAACTGGCAATCCAGTACGCCAAGAAATTGTGGAGTTGCGAGATAAAAATAGATTTGCCGGAGATTTTATTAATATTTTCTGTTTTGGCGGATCGCAGGGAGCAAAGCCTATTAACGAAGCTTTGGTTGATGCTTTGCCGCATTTAGTAAGTGCTAAAAAGAAGCTTAAATTTATGCATCAGGTTGGTAAAAAAGATGATCTAGAAAAAATAAAGCAGGCTTATAAAACCAATGGTTTTGAGGCCCAGGTTTTTGAGTTCTCAACAGAGATTTGGAAGTTTTATGCTAACGCAGATTTGGTGGTTGGGCGCAGCGGGGCAACGACCACCGCCGAGGTGGCAGTTGTTGGTTTGCCGGCTATTTTAGTGCCATACCCCTATGCTGCTGATGATCATCAGCGGGCCAATGCTCAAAATCTGGAACGTTGCGGCGGGATTAAACTGATTATGCAGGATAAATTAAACGGTAAAACTTTGGCCGAAGAGATTATTAAATTAGGTTCAGATAAATTGTTAATGATGCGCTCAGCCTTATTAAAATGTGGCAAGCCTGATGCAGCTGAAAGAATTGTGCAAGATTGCTTAAAATTAATGAGTAAATGAAATATGTTTAATAAATATCAAAAAATACATTTTGTGGGCATTGGCGGCATTGGCATGAGCGGAATTGCTGAAATTTTGCTGACGCGCGGCTTAACTGTAACAGGATCTGATCTTAAATTAAGCTCAGTCACCAAGAAACTGAAAAGACGGGGAGCTACAATTTGGGAAGGTCATCATAAAAAACACGTTTTTGGCGCCCATGTGGTAGTAGTTTCCTCTGCGGTTTCCAAAACAAACCCAGAAGTTAAGCAGGCCTTAAAAATGGGTGTGCCAGTGGTGCCCAGAGCAGAAATGCTGGCAGAACTAATGCGTCTAAATTATGGTATTGCTGTAGCTGGTACCCACGGCAAGACCACCACCACTTCTTTAATAGCCAGTGTTTTAGAGAAAGCTGGATTTGATCCAACAGTGGTGATTGGCGGTAAGGTTAAGAGTTTGCGCGGCAATGCCAGAACTGGTAAGGGTAATTTTTTGGTGGCAGAAGCAGATGAATCAGATCGTTCATTTTTAAAGCTATCGCCTACCATTGGCGTGATTACCAATATTGATCCAGAACATTTGGAGAATTATCGCAGTTTTAATCATCTTAAAGAAGCCTTTGCCAATTTTGCTAACAAAGTTCCTTTCTATGGTTCAACTATTTGTTGTTCAGATCATCCAGTGGTTAGGCGTATTTTGCCTAAAGTGGATCGCCGTCTGATTACTTATGGTGTAAATGGCGGGTCAGACTATACTGCTAAAAATATTTTGGTTCAAAATGATCGCCTAAATTTTGAAGTTTATTATCAGCAGGAAAGTTTGGGTAAAATTACTTTACCCATGGTTGGCCGTCATCAGGTAATGAATGCCTTGGCAGCGATTGCTGTGGGACGCGAACTAGATATTCCCTTTGCCTCCATAAAAAAATCCTTAAAATGTTTTAGCGGCATTTCTCGCAGGTTTGAGGTTTTGTCCAGAAAAGGTCCTTTGGTGGTAGATGATTATGCTCACCATCCAGTGGAAATTGCTGCTACTATAGTTGCCGCTAAAGAGAGTTGGCCAGAGAAGCGCCTGATTGCAGTTGTTCAACCCCATAGGTTTAGCAGGCTTAAGGCTTTGTTTGAGGAATTTGTGCAAGTGTTAAAACCAGCAGACATGATTCTAGTAATGGATGTTTATGCTGCTAGTGAAAAACCTTTGCGCGGCATTTCTGGTAAAAACTTATGTGAGGCCATTAGAAAGAAATATCTGAAAAAACCAGTGGCTTATGCGCCAAACAAGGCAGAGGTTTTTACTAATCTAAACTCCTGGTGTGGTCAGGATGATTTGGTTTTATTTTTAGGAGCTGGAGATATAACAAAAGTGGCACACGAATATGCTAAGACGCTTAAATAAAGAGGTTCTCGACAAGCTCGAACAATAAAGAGCATCAAATATTCTTCGAGCGAGTCTCTCGACTTTGCTCGAGACGAGTCGAGAAGATAACCAATGACGCTAACTGGAAAACAACAAGAGAAGTTACAGGAAATAGCCCAAGATTGTGTGCTTTTTGAAGAAAGGCTGGCCAAATATTCAACCATTCAAATTGGCGGGCTGGTTGATGCTTTAGTAACGCCTGCCAATTTGGATATGCTCAAACAAGTTTTGAATTGGGCCAAGCAGGAAAGGATTCCCTATTTGTTTTTAGGAGCAGCTAGCAATACCTTAATTCGCGATGGTGGTTTTAGGGGAATTATTCTGCGCCTGAAAAAAGGTTTTGATCAAATAGAAGTGATTAATCAGGCTGGGGAGGATGTTTTTATCAGCGTTGGCGCGGGCCTTTTTACTGCTACTTTGGTGCAGTTTGCTGCGGAAAATGGTTTTGCTGGCCTGGAATTTTTAGCCGGAATTCCAGGTTGTGTGGGTGGTAATGTGCTGACCAATGCTGGTACTAATGAATCTTGCGTTGCTGATGTGTTAGATGAAATTTCTGTGGTAGATCGTTCGGAAAAAGAAATGAGCCTCAAACGCAAGGCCTTGGATTTTTCTTATCGCAACTTGAAGCTGGCCAGATCTACCGCAGTTATTAAAGCAGTTTTTAGATTAAAAAAAACAGATCCAGAGCAGGTGCGACACGCTGTGGAAAAGTTAATTGAAAAACGCAAACAAAGTCAGCCCTGGGGTAAATTAAGTTTAGGCTGTGTATTTAAAAACCCGATTGCTGGTAAAGGTAAAAAGAATTTAAGCGCGGCAAGTTAATTGATGAGTTGGGTTTAAAACAGGTGCGTGTTGGCCAAGCCAGGGTTTCAGAAAAACATGCTAATTTTATTATTAATGAAGGTGGGGCCACAGCGCGCGATGTTGAGGTTTTAATGGGGTTGATCAAGGAAAAAGTCAAACAGCGTTTTGGCTTAAATTTAGAACCAGAGATAGGGATAATAGGAGAGATCTAGTTCTCGAGGCGCTTCGCTTACTCGAACAATATTGTTCGAGCTTGTCGAGAACAAGAAAGGGCTCAGATGCTTAATAAGTGGAAAGATAAAAAAATTGCAGTGCTAATGGGTGGTCAAACAAAAGAGCGGGAGATCTCGTTAAAAACAGGCGCAGCCATTAGCAAGGCCTTGAATAAATTAGGTTACCAAGTCGTAGATATTGATGTTGGTAACGATTTGGTAGAAAGATTGAGGAAAGAAAATATCCAGGTGGCGTTTATTGCTTTACATGGCAAGTTTGGTGAAGATGGTTGCGTGCAAGGGTTACTTGAAATGTTACGCATTCCTTATACCGGCACTGGTGTTATTGGCTCAGCAATTGGCATGGATAAGATTATTTGTGACATGGTGGCCAAACAGCTGGATATTCGTCTGCCTAGGGAACAGTTTTTTTATTTTAATCATGAACCTAAAGAGACAATTGTTAAAAAAGTTGAAATTGATTTGCCTTTAGTGGTGAAGCCAGCCAGGGAAGGCTCAACCATTAATCTTAGTATTGTGCGCCAGCCCGAAGAACTTGAGCCGGCGATTATCACAGCAGCCAAATCAGATAATAAAATTATTATTCAGGAATATATTGCCGGCAAAGAAGTTACTGTTGGTTTGCTTAACGGCCAAGCCCTGCCAGTATTGGAAATCGTGCCTAAAAGCGGTTTTTACGATTATACTTCAAAATACACTAAAGGCCTGACTGAATATATTGTGCCAGCGCGCATTTCGGAAAAATGCGCAGAAAAGATTCAAAAATGGAGTGCTGATATATTTAAGGCCTTGGAGGGCTCAGGCGTGGCGCGTTGCGATTATATTATAGATAAAAATGATCAGGCCTATTTTTTAGAGATTAACACTATTCCAGGCATGACCGAATTGTCATTGGTGCCTAAAGCAGCTGCCCATATAGGTATCAGCTTTGAACAATTAGTGGAGCAAATATTAGACGCAGCAGCGCTAAAGGTGAATATATAATGAGGGGATTTCTTAAAACACAGAATGTAAAGAAAAAGGGGATCGTTGCTAGGCATTTTAGGGCGGTGGAGCGAATTCTGTTTTCTCTAGCCGTGGTCTTTGGAGGGCTAGCCCTGCTTTATGGTTTATATTTAGTAATTGTGTTTGGTCCATTTTTTAATGTGGAAAAAGTAATTGTGGCTGGGGAATTAACTCATTTAAATCAAAGCCAGGTGGAGACATTGGCCAAAGTTAGTCCAGGGCAAAAGCTGTTTGGCGTAAACGTGCAAAAAATGCATTTGAACTTAAAAAAACATCCTTGGGTCAAGCAGGCTACAGTTAGAAGACGGTTGCCAGATACGGTTTGGATTTATATTGAAGAATATCAGCCAGTGGCCATTTTCATTAATAAGAACAAGCCATATTTTGTGGACGAACAAGGTATTGCGTTTAAGCAAATAGAAGCAGGAGAATCTAAAAATTTCGAAATTATTTCAGGATTGAGAAATTTTGAAAATCAGCAAGAATTACAGGCAGAGCTTAAACAAAGTTTGGAACTTATTAGTTTATATAAAAAATCTAAGTTTAGCCAGATTTTGGGGATTGCAGAACTGCATTATGCCAAGCCATATGGATTTTCTATTATTACAGAAAAAGGCCCGATAGAAATATTTTTGGGAAATAGTTTTTCCCAGGAAAAATTTCAGATTCTGGATCATTATCCAGGGGTGATTGAACGAGCTCAGGAAAAAATTAGATATATTTTTGCCAATAATGAGAATAGGATTGCTGTGGGTTATGAGGATGTTTCCCAAGCGGTGTCATTCTCGCGAAAGCGGGAATCCAGTGCGTTATAATTTGATAGCATAAAAATTTTAAGGGGGGTGTTTATGGCGAAAAAGGATGAGTTTGTAGTGGGGTTGGATATTGGCACAACCAAAATTTGTGCCATTGTGGGAGAAGTTACAGAGGATGGGATCGATGTAGTAGGAATTGGTTCGCATCCTTCAAAAGGCTTGCGCAAAGGAGTTGTAATCAATATTGACAGCACCGTCTCTTCTATCAAAAGCGCTATTGAGGAGGCAGAGCTAATGGCTGGCAGCGAGATATCTTCAGTGTTTGCTGGTATCTCAGGAGGCCACATCAAAGGCATCAATAGCCATGGCATTGTAGCTATTAAGAACAAAGAGGTGTGCCAGGCAGATGTGGAGCGCGTGATTGACGCTTCCCAGGCAGTATCCATCCCTCTGGATAGAGAAGTTATCCATGTTATTCCTCAACAGTATATTGTGGATGAGCAAGACGGGGTAAGAGATCCTATTGGAATGAGTGGGGTTAGATTAGAGGCCAGAGTGCACATTGTTACAGGCGCGGTTACCTCTGCCCAAAATATTATTAAATGCTGTAATCGGGCAGGGCTTAATGTGAATGATATTATTTTGCAACAACTGGCTTCCAGCGAGGCATCTCTGACCATAGATGAAAAAGAGTTGGGCGTGGTTCTGGTGGATATAGGCGGCGGTACCACAGATATTGCTATTTATTCTAATGGCAGCGTGACCCACACTTCTGTGCTGGCTATCGGTGGCAACCATTTAACCAATGATATTGCTGTGGGGTTGCGCACACCAGCGCATGAAGCAGAAAGAATTAAGCTAAAGTATGGTTGTGCCATGGCTGGTATGGTGCACAAAGATGAAACCATTGAGGTGCCATCAGTTGGCGGCCGGAATCCCCGCGTGCTTTCTCGCCAAATCTTAGCTGAAATTGTGGAGCCGCGCATGGAAGAGGTTTTCACTTTAGTGCAGCAAGAAATTGTGCGTTCTGGTTGTGAAGACATGATTGCAGCTGGAGTGGTTTTAACCGGCGGCACGTCAGCCATGGAAGGTGTTCCAGAATTAGCTGAACAGGTTTTTAATTTGCCAGTTCGTCGCGGAGTGCCCAAAGGCATTGGTGGTTTGGTGGATGTGGTAAGAAGCCCAATTTATGCCACAGGAGTTGGTTTGGTCCAAGTGGGCAGCAAATGCACAGATAGCAAGCGTTTTAAGATTAAAGATAAAAATATCTATTCCAAGGTTAGAGGAAGAATGAAAGAGTGGTTGGGGGAAATGTTTTGATTAGTTCTCGACTCGCATGAGCTCGCTCGAACAATAATAGTCTTCGAGCGTAGTCGAGAAGATGATCAACTTAAAAGATAAAGGGGGGTAAAATGTTTGAACTTGTCGAAAATAACTTAGCACCAAATGCAAAAATTAAAGTGGTTGGTGTAGGCGGTGGCGGTGGTAATGCTATTAATACCATGATGGATCTTTATATTGATGGTGTGGATTTTATTGCAGCAAATACAGATATTCAGGCTTTAAGAGTAAATTCTGCTTCAACCAAAATTCAATTAGGCAGAGAATTGACCAAAGGATTGGGTGCAGGAGCAAATCCAGATGTTGGTAAGAATGCAGCCTTAGAAGATCAGCGTTGTATTGTCGAGGCTCTGCAAGGAGCAGACATGGTATTTATTACTGCTGGTATGGGTGGCGGTACAGGTACTGGCGGGGCGCCAGTAATTGCCAAGTTAGCCAAAGAAATGGGCGCCTTAGTTGTGGGTGTGGTAACCAGACCCTTTGCTTTTGAAGGCAGGCATCGTTCTTTGCAAGCAGAAAGAGGGATTGCGGAGTTGCGCGATAATGTTGATACCTTAATTACCATTCCCAATGAAAAATTGCTAACATTGGTTGGTCATGATGTTACTGTGGTTAATGCTTTTCAACGCGCCGATGAGGTTTTGCATCAAGCAGTAAAAGGCATTTCAGATTTAATAACCGTGCATGGTTTGATTAATTTAGATTTTGCTGATGTCAGAACAGTAATGAATGAAATGGGTATGGCTTTGATGGGAACTGGCGAATCTTCAGATGAAGATCGGGCTATTGATGCAGCTGCCAAAGCTACTTCTTCGCCACTTCTGGAAGATATGTCGATTAAGGGCGCTACGGGCATCTTAATCAATATCACAGGTGGACCAGATATGACCTTGCATGAAATCAACGAAGCTTCCAAAATTATTCAGACCGAAGCCCATGATGACGCCAATATTTTGTTTGGCGCAGTGATAGATGAAAAAATGGAAGGTAGAGTAAGGGTAACCGTGATAGCCACTGGTTTTAACAAGCCTTTGCATAAGTCTGCTAAAAATCAGGTTACAGCAGCAAAAACAAATACTGTTTCCACTGTGGCTAATGTGCCCCCACCAATGCAGCAAATAAAATCGCAAACCTGGTCTGCTCCGCAAGTTGCTCCAGCCAGTTCTGGCAGTCATTTCATGTCCAGCAGAATGCATGGCAACTATCCAGTAGGAGCTATGCGCAATGCTCCAGGCGAAGGGCATTTTCAGGTCAGCACAGACTTGCCTTTAGCTAAAGCAGCTCTGATCAGTGAAAACAAGGATTTGGGGTTGGAAACTGCAATTATGTCGGAATATAGCGAGGATGAATATGATATCCCAACTTTTTTGCGTAAACAGGCAGATTAATGATTTTTTGAGCAACATTTTGGCAGAAGGGGCGATAACATTTTATAGTAGGTAAACCAAAATAATAAGGGGTCACATGAGATTCAAACATATCTTTGCCTTAATAATAATCATCGCTTTTCTTGGAGGCTGTGCCAAAGATCATTATAGTTCAAGATATAAGAGCGTTGATGAAAGAAAGCGTTATGCCAAAGAGCATAACCTGAACCGTCTGCCCCCTTCAGACGTTCCTCTGGTGATGAATGAAAGAGTTATTGCCTGGCTGGAATATTTTCAGGGTCGTGGTCGCGATCATATGCAGCGTTATTTGGAGCGATCAGGGCGTTATATTGATTTAATGCAGGATATCTTGCGCCAGAATAATTTGCCCGAGGATTTGATTTACGTGGCCTTAATTGAAAGCGGTTTTAATGACAATGCTTATTCCAAAGCGCATGCTGTTGGCCCCTGGCAGTTTATCAGAGGTACTGGCAAACGTTATGGATTGGTAATCAATAATTGGCTGGATGAAAGACGCGATCCAATCAAGGCTACCTGGGCTGCTGCCAAATATTTGCAAGATTTATATAATGAGTTCGGCGATTGGTATCTGGCCATGGCTGGCTATAACGCTGGTGAAGGCAAGGTGAGAAAAGTAATCAAAAGTTCAGGCACCAAAGATTATTGGGAAATAGTGGAAGGGGGGCGGGAATATTTTAGGGCAGAAACCAGGGATTATGTTCCTAAATTTATTGCAGCAGCGATTATTGCCAAAACCCCGGAAAACTTTGGATTTAAGAATTTGGAATATGAATCTCCCCTGGATTATGAAGTGGCGCCAGTTGATACCCAAACAGATTTAAAAGTTATTGCTGAATGTGCAGGAATCTCTCATGAAGAGGTTGTTAGGTTAAATGCTCATTTGGTTGGTGGTACTACACCTCCTAATGTTAGTGATTATTTGGTCAAATTACCAGTTGGCACAACCGAAGTATTTAAGGAAAAATACGCGGCAGTGCCCCAAAGCGAGCGAATTCTCATTGTTTATCATAAAATCAGGCGTGGAGATACCATTGGTACTATTGCCAATCGCTATGGTGTTTCTGCCAACGCGCTTTTAAGCGCTAACGATATTCCCTATAGCAAAAGAAATCGTATTAGTGTGGGGCGCACTTTGGTAATTCCCAAGAACGGCCAGGCTAGATCTGCCCAGCTATCTGAGGCTAGTGTCAAAACCCCAAGAAATTCTTCATCCGTACCAGCTTCAACTGGTGTGCCCAAAAAACATAAGATCAGGTCTGGTGAAACTTTATGGTCGATTTCTAAAAAATATGGTGTTCCAGTAAGGGAATTGATGGCTTTGAATAATCTGGATTCATCATCCAGGATTCACGCTGGCAAGACCATTGTTATAAGTCGGCCGCCCAGAACAGTGAAAACATCTGCGCCAATTGTGGCCAATGGCAGCACGCATACTTTGCGACGTGGCGAAACATTGGGCCAGGTGGCTGGAAAATACAGGGTAAAGCTTTCCCAATTGATGGCCTGGAACAATATTGAAAATCCTAGCAGGGTGAAAGCTGGTCTGGTTCTAACCATTAGTGATCCAGGAGAAACTGTGCCTAGGGCAACCAACGCGCCTGTGAGCTCGGCCCAAACCCACAAGGTTGCCAAAGGCGAAGCCTTGGTTTTAATTGCCCGCAAATATGGTGTGACCGTGCAAGAATTGATGGCCTGGAATAATATTAAAGATCCTAGAAGCGTGCGAGCTGGCCAGATATTAAAAGTGCAAAAGGCAACTGCTGGCCAAACGCCAACATCAGATTCTCCCAATGTTGTGGCAGCTCCAGTTGTTGCGCCTATAACTGAAGATTATATCAATGCCAATAATGGTCATAGTCCATCATCGTTTAATTACCAGGTCAAACCTGGAGATACTTTGTGGGATATTGCCAGACGCCATAATGTTACTATTTCCGATATTCAAACCTGGAACAATCTAAGCGATCCGTCTCAAGTGCGGCCAGGGGATATGTTGGCGATTAAAAGGAAATAGAATATTCTTATGAATATATGGTTATCAAGGGCTAAGAGTTTTGTTCAGTTAGGTTCGGTTGCTTTAATCTTAGGTTTTATCCTGTCTATTATCTGTGCCACTATTGATATCCTGCTAAAGAGATATCTTCACTATAAGTTATATTATCTATTATTGCTTTCAGTTCAAAAGAACCTCAATAATTGTATTATAAATGTCGTTTTATTTTTTATTATAACTTGGGTTTTATTTCTAATCAGCCAAAGGGTTTTTTTTATTTTAACTAAAAATGGAGAAAGGGCCAGATGCGGAGCTGTGTTTGCAGTTTGTTTTGTTTTGCTTGGTTTAACCTATGTTTTGATTCCAATGTATATGACCGGAGAGTTGCTTAGGTTTTATTTAGTAGCAGATTTAGTAATAGTTCTGCTTTTAATATGTTTAGGATATTTTATTATAAAAGAAAAATACAATAATATATTGAATAGTAATTTAATGAATCATGCGCCTAGAACTGCACTGATAATAATGCTGTTTGTAGTTAGCTTTAATGTTGGAACTTTTGCTTATAACAAATTTAAGCAACCTCCATTAGGTCCTAATATTATTATTGTGGCAGTTGATGCTTTAAGACCAGATCATTTATCAGCATACGGTTACAGCAGGCCTACCTCTCCAACTGTTGCCAAATTAGCTAATGAGGGCGCAATTTTTTATAATGCTTATGCTAATTCATCTTGGACCAAGCCTTCAGTAGCCACAATTTTTACTTCACTTTATCCTACTCAACATGGTTTAGAAACAGATGAGGCAATATTACCTTATTCAATGTTAACTGCAGCAGAAGTGTTTAAAAATAATGGTTATCGGACATATTATATTAATGCAGGCAATTTATTTATTGATCAAATAGCTAATTTTGATCAAGGGTTTGAGGATTATGTTTTTCTGGATATCCCAGATGTTGGTGTTAGTGTGAGAGCAGATGAGGCCATGGAGAACTTATTGCAGGCAGTTTCCAAACATAAAGATGACAGATTTTTTGCCTATGTCCACCTTATGGATGCTCATGTCCAATATAATAGAAACAAGTTTAACACCTTGTTCACAAAATATTTTGTAAAAGGGTTAGAACCTGGAAATATCAAATCGCAAGCCATAAGAGAACTTATTCTTAAAAATATGATAAATGAGGAGTTGGTAAATTATTTGGTTAATATCTATGATGGTCAAATTAGATTTGTGGATGAATCTATTAAAGAAATGCTTGAAGGTCTGAGGCGCTCTGGAGTGTTGGATAACACTGTTATCATTTTCACTGCAGACCATGGTGAAGAGTTTTGGGATCATGACAATTTTGGACATGGCCATTCTATGTATGGAGAAGTAATTAAAGTGCCTTTTATAATCTGGGGGCCAGGTGTAAAGCCCTTGAAAATTCAAACGCCAGTTCGTTTGGTAGATGCCTTGCCCACTGCTTTGGGCTTGGCTAAAATATCAACCCAGGTTGATGATTTTGAGGGGGTAGATATATTTAAATTTATTAAAGAAAAAGAAAAACCAGCTCAGCTTCCTGTGTTTGCTTATGGTACCCATTATGGTGATGAAAAAAAGGCTTTAATTAAAGATAATCATAAGTTGATTGTGAATACCGTAATAACTGAAGGAAATGCTGCCTTGGAAGGGCCTCATAGCCAAGTTCTAGAAGAATTGTATGATCTAGAAAAAGATGAACGGGAAAGGAATAATTTGATAAATAAAAAACCAGATTTAGCTTCTTACCTGAATAGAGAGTTAAATGCTTATTTGAAACCAACCAAATCCTTTAATATACAAAAATTCAAGTCAGTAACTGATGAGAGAATAGAGAAACTCAAAGCTTTGGGTTATGTTCAATAGTGCTAGGATATGGTGAATCTGAATTTAATAGCTGAAATTAAATAAAGAAAAATACGTTTTAGGTCTGTGTTTTTGGATGTACCTGTCTTTCGAGTAGCGTAAAAATAAGGTATTTCAGCAATACGCTTAAAGCGATTATGCCGCATATATTCCAAACTCCATTCAGTATTGCCTTGTTTTTGGTAATTAAAACATTCTTTTTTAGAAATAATAAAGCCACCTGTAATTTCTTTTGATCTAACTCCCAGAATACAAGACATAATCAGATTATAAATACGGAATAAATAGTAACGGAACTTATCTTCCATGCCTCCGCCGGCAGCAAATCTGGAGAATTTAATTATATCAACTAAATCTTGTTCTACTAAACTGCGGCAACGCAGCATTTTAAGTGGGTGAGAAAAATCAGCATCCATAATTGCCACAACTTCGTGGGAAGCAGCTTTAACTCCATCATACACCGCAGTGCCACAACCAAGTAACCCTGGTCTCTGAATAACTTTGCATTCAAATGAGTTAGCTACTTGAACGGTCTCATCAGTGCTGGCATCATCAACCACGACAATTTCATCACATTCATTTTTGAGTTGTGGTAAAAGAATTTTTAAGTTCGTGGCTTCATTAACTGTGGGTACAATTACGCTTAGCATAGTTCCCTTTTAAAAATTTAGCTTTCGAGTTTATCGAGAAACTAAATTTTTGCTTCTCGACTCGCTTGCGCTTGCTCGAAGGATATATGTAACCACTATTCATACTTCTTAATAACTTTTGCTGGGTTGCCGTAAACTAAAACATTATTCGGTATATCTTCTACAACCACTGAACCTGCTCCAATGTAGGAGTTGTTCCCAATGATTGTGCGATCTATAATACTAGAACCAATTCCAATAAAAGTATGATCATTCACTGTAACCTTGCCTCCTAAAGAAACACCAGGTGAAATAAATACATTTTTACCTAAATTGCAGTCATGGTCTATGTTACAATTAGTGTTCAAGACACATAGATCTTTAATATTACAATTTGGGTTAGCAACTGCCCCTGCCATGGCAACAATGCCTTGTCCTAATTTGACAGAATTTGAAATTATGGCTTGAGGATGAATAAAATTAGGAAAGCTTAGTCCTAAATTGGTGAGATCTTCAAATATTTTTAAACGAGCCTTGCTATATTCAAAACCCATACCCAACACAGCAGCTTCAATGCCAAGATCCTTAAGTTTGGGAAATAAGCTGTCATCTCCTAACACTGGTAAGTCACGACACTTTTGGTTTTGAAGCTGTGGTGACTTGTCAATATAACCAATAATATCATACTCATTGGTTAGTTGCACCAGTTCCAATACCGGACCAGCATGTAATCCAGCGCCTACAATTACAATTTTTTTCTTATTAGATTTAATAATGCACCCTATAGCTTTAATAATATTCCACATTGGCAAAGTCAGAATTAATTTTTAAACAGGAAAAAGCTTTTATCAGTTCTGATATTCCATTATCTATATCAATGCTCAAATTAAAACCAGCCTGTTTAATCTTGGCAAAACTAATTTGGTAATTCCTCTTGTCTGGATCAAAATCTTTATCTGAAAAAAACAAGACATAATCTACTTGTTTTTGAATGCGCAGGCACAGTTCCTCTTTGGTGAAATTAGCTTCTTCAGAACCGCAATTATAGGCATTGTTTTTTATTTTATCAAAATTTTCAATGGCAAATATAATACTTTTGGCCATATCTTGTACATGAATAAAGGCGCGCTTGAAATGTCTTTCAAATACAACCAGTGTTTTATTTTTTACTGCCTTAAAAACAAAATCATTAGGCATTAGATCTAAACGCAGTCTAGGAGATATGCCATAGCCAGTGGCAAAACGGTAGGTTACACAATTACCTTGGTCTAAAATGGCTTTTTCCGCTTCTGCTTTAGATTTGCCGTAAAGAGAAATTGGTTCTTGCGGGGTTTCTTCAGTACAAAGACCAGAAATGGCTTGGCGTGTGCCATAGCCGCTGGTTGAGCTAGGGAAAAATAGGGGAATTTGGCCCCTTAATTTGTTGATTAAACAGGCAGCCTCATAATTGATTTCCCAGCTTGATCTTTCATCTTTTTTGCAGGCTGGCGCTCCGACAATAGCTGCCAAATGAACTACAAATTCGATCTCTTTAAGGGCTGTTTTTACAGTGTTTTCTTGTCGAATGTCGCCTTCAATAAACTCAAAATTGGGATTTAAAAAATGCGGAAATAAAGTTGTTTGATTATAAATAAGTTTATCCAATACGCGTACCTGATGATTTTTTGCCAATAGCTGCGGTACAAGCGTTGAACCTATAAAACCAGCTCCACCTGTTACTAATATCTTCATTGTATTCTCCTGATTTAATCTTCGAGCTTCTTCATACCTTTTTGAATATGTTCTATGATATACTCCATTTCTTTGTTAGTCATTATGTAATACATGGGCAAACATAGCACGTGTTTGGCAACTCTTTCAGCAACTAGGCATCTTTGTTTTTTAAATTGCTGATAGGGTTTTTGATCATAAATTGGCAAAGGCCAGGAAACATTAGTGCTAATGCCTTGTTTGGCTAAATAAGCGCGCAGCTTGTCTCTTTTTTCAACTAAGATTGGATATAAGAACCAAGCATGTTTGTTTCCTTTAGCAACTTGAGGCAGGATTAATCCAGAAAGTTTCTTAAGCTGTTTTGTATAAAAACTGGCAATATTTGCTCGCTTAGCCAAAAGTTTATTTAAGCGCTTGGCTTGAGCCAAGCCAAATGCTGCTCCTAATTCAGTCATTCTATAGTTATGGCCCAATAAAGGATGATGATATTTATGTGATAAATCTTCACCTTGAGAGCGAATAATGTGCATCTGATCTCGCCAACTTGCTTTGTTTGTAAATATCATGCCGCCCTCAATAGTGGACATAATCTTGGCTGCATGAAAGCTGGTAATGCTAATATCACCCAGCGAACAAAGCTTTTTTCCGTCTTGCGCGCCGCCTAAGCCTGGTGCGGCATCTTCAACAATAGGGATATTATAAGCTCTGGCAATCTTTCTCAATTTTTTATAATCAGGTCCTTGGCCAGCATAATCAACAGCTATGATGCACTTAGTCTTCTTGGTGATTTTTTGGGCTACATCTTCAGGATCAATGGTGTAAGTAATAGGATCTATATCACAAAAAACCGGGGTTGCTCCCTGATATAGAATGCAACTAGCGCTGGCAATATAGGTAAAGGCAGGTACAATTACTTCATCTTGGGGCTGAATTTTAAGAATCTTAAGCGCAACATCTAGTGCTGCAGTGCCAGAATTTACAGCAACTGCGTATTTTGTTTGCACAAATTGCCGCATTTTTTCTTCAAACTGAGCAACACGAACACCTTGGCTGAGCTGACCTGATTTTACAGCTTTAATGACTTCATTTAATTCAGTTTTATCTAGATATAAATTGGCCCAAGGTATTTTCATAATTAATTCTCTCTAATATTTTCTAAAACAAATGGCCCAATGGTTTGGGCAAATTTCAAATGACCCTTTGGATTAAAATGTTGGTCATAATAAAAATAAAGATCTTCATTTGAAGCTCTAAAAACTTCAGTTGGTGAATAAAATGGTATATTAAGTTTAGCGCATACTGAGGCAATAGTGGAATCTAAGATATCAGAATCTAAAATATTATCATCTAAAATAAAGCCCAGACCTTGGATAAATTTAAGCTGTTTAAGAGAGATATAATAAGAAGGTGGGATGCCTACAACCACTAACTGTATGTTGTTGGCAGCGCAATCTTGTTTCATTTCTTGTAGAGATGCTTCCATAGCTTTTTTGCCATCTTGATACATTTGATTATTAGGATCAAATGCTTTTTGTAACTCATCAGGTCTTTTTAATGCTGTCGAAATTGTGGCACTATCAATATTGCCGCTAAGATAGAGTTCTTTTATTTCCGAATTGAGTTGCTCCCAGCGTTCTTTAGATTGCGCGGAAAGGCGTTGGATTGCTAACTGTCTGCCCCCAGATTTGGCTTGTCTTTTAAAAACATCTTGAGTGAATAAAAATTTTAAATTTGGAAATAACCAGTGGTTTACTACATATTCAACTTTAGCAATAAAACTGGATTCAGTGGGCCAGGGTGGCCTAAAATCACCAATGATAAGTGGCAAAAACTCGTGAACAGGCATGGCTGAATGAAGCAGATCATCTCCAGCAAGAGTGCCAATTATAATCAGGTTTGGATGAAGATATTTGACAGCCCTTTTTACCAGAGGCACATATTCTCTATACGATAATCCAACTTTGGCTAAACCAATTGCTTCGATTTTTTTTGAGGTTTTAGTTTGTAATTCTTTTTCTAGTTTTTGAAACCAGATCTCTTCATAATTAACACCCCAACCTAAAGTAAAAGAATCACCAATGGCAATAATGCGATAAGTATCTGATTGGGGATATGCACTAATCTCTGGCCCTCTGAATCCCAGAGAATTAATATGCATTTTAATATTAAATTCATTGGTTTTATATTTTACTTCTTTATTAGCTGGTAGAGCGAGATTAAGTTGGGGTTTGTTAGGGAAAATAATCTTGCCATAAATACGATCAACACCAATTAACAATACAATAACAAATATGACAGATAATAAGGTGATAGCTATGTTAGAAAAAAAAGAACGCATACTTCCCCTAGTTAAAAGAGTGTATATACAAAAGGAGCAATGGAAGAACTTTCTGCAAACACTAGCAATAAACCAAATAAAAACAAGACAATGATTATTGGCATCAGCCAAAATTTCTTGCGAATTTTTAAGAATTCCCAAAGATTAATAAATAACTGTTTCATATTTATCTCCTAAAATAATTTTTCCACATTTCCGGAGCCCATTGTTAAACCCTTTTCTTGCCAGGATGATGATTGTTTTCCGCGCGCAAAAACATCCAGGCCATTGCGGCCAATCAATTTAAGAATGAGACCTACAGGCATAAAAATAATTATATAAGCCAAGCCCATAAATACATATTTATTAATCCAGATGACAACCTTGCTGACTTTTTGGCTAAACCAGAACAAGGGTGACAATATTTGAGGACGAATAAGCGTAAGAAGTAAAACTAATAGACAAATAAGTAAGATGATAAAGACAGCTTGAAAAAGACCAAGTTTAAATAAGATTAAGCTGGCAATTACTAAAACTAGGCTCAAACTTAAGCCATAGTTAATCAAATCTTGTTGTTTATCATTCATATTTTTAATCAAGCTCCACTTGAAAATCTTTTTCTTTTTGGTCAAGTTCAGGTTGATTTTTTTTATCTAAAATATAATTGCCCAATACCAAATAATCCATTTCTGTGCGCATAAAGCAGCGATAAGCATCAAATGGTGAGCAAACAATTGGCTCTCCACGAACATTAAATGAAGTATTGATAATAACTGGACAGCCGGTTTTTTCATAAAATTTGTTGATAAGCGCATGATATCTAGGATTGTCTTTTGCAGATACTGTTTGCAAGCGGGCTGAATAATCAACATGAGTAACTGCAGGAATAATGGATCTTTTAAGATGAAGTTTATCCAGGCCTTGCAAGGTTTCTGCATCTTTTTCAACAGCCAGCCTTTTATCAAGGTTTACATCAGCCACTAGTAACATATAGGGGCTTTCGCAGTTGATATCAAAAAACTCTTCAGCTTTTTCAGCCAAAACTGTAGGCGCAAAAGGTCTAAATGATTCCCGAAATTTGATTTTAAGATTCATGGTGGTTTGCATTTTTTCTGACCTGGCATCGCCTAAAATACTGCGTGAACCTAAGGCCCTGGGCCCAAACTCCATTCTTCCTTGAAACCAACCCACCACTTTTTCCTGAGCGATTAAGTCGGCAGTTTTGTTAAATAGCTCATCATCGTTATAATAAGTTGCGGGCGCCTTAAAATATGAAAGGCAATTTTTTATAGATTGTTCGGAAAAACTTGGACCCAAAAGCGAGGCTTTTTGAAAATCATCTTGGTCATTGGCTTGGCGAGGATTGTTTAGGTATTCATGCCAGATATAAAGCGCTGCGCCTAAAGAACCGCCAGCATCACCAGCTGCGGGCTGGATCCAGATCTGATCAAAAAGATTGCTTTTTAGAATCTTGCCATTGCCCACACAATTTAAGGCTACACCTCCAGCCAAACAGAGATTTTTTTCGCCGGTGATCTTTTTTGTTTCCTGGGCCAGTTTTAACATTACTTCTTCAGTAACTTCTTGAATAGAGCGGGCTACATCCATGATCCTTTTATCAACAGGTCCTTCTGGAGTACGGGGAGGGCCATCAAAAAGTTGATTAAATTTTTCGTTAGTCATCCTAAAGCTGTGTGGAAAGGTAAAGTAATCAAGATTAAGCCTAAATGAGCCATTATCGTAAATTTCAATTAAGTTGTTTTTTATTTGATCAACATATTTAGGCTCGCCATAAGGAGCCAGGCCCATGAGTTTGTATTCGCCAAAATTAACCCGAAAACCCGTATAAGCAGTAAATGCTGAATATAAGAGTCCCAAGGAGTGGGGATAGTTTATTTCCTTAATTTTTTCTATCCTATTGCCGCTACCCTTGGAAATGCTGGTAGTGGTCCATTCTCCAACTCCGTCTATGGTGAGAATGGCTGCATTTTGAAAAGGGGAAGGGAAGAAAGCAGCGCCAGCATGAGATTGATGGTGATCTGTAAATAAAACCGGGCCTTTCCAACCAATTTTCTTTTTTATGATAGAAGGAACCTGCAAAGTCTTGGTCATGGTTTCAGACATGGCATCAACAAAAGTGTGTATGCCAAGCGGGCTAACTGCTAGATAGTTTTCCAAAAGGCGCTCAAATTTTAGGATTGGTTTTTCATAGAAAACTACATAATCAATATCGCTAATGGTTAATTCAGCTTCTCCTAAACAATACTCAATAGTCTGAATAGGAAAGCGGGGATCATGTTTTATGCGGGAAAATCTTTCTTCTTGAGCTGCAGCTATAATCTCACCATCTTGTACTAAGCAGGCAGCAGCATCATGATAAAAACAAGAGATTCCTAAAATGTTAATGCTCATAGCCTCATAAGATATCATTTAATCAGTAGTTGATCAATTTTGTTTTTACTCTTTTTGTCTAAAATAGTAAATTATAGGCATGATAGAGCTTAAAAATGTCAAAGCCTGTTTATTTGCCGGTGGATTGGGCACTAGATTACGGAAAGTAATAGCTGATCGTCCCAAACCCATGGCTGAGGTGCAAGGACGACCTTTATTAGAATATGTAATGCTGCATTTGGCCAAGCAGGGGATCAAACAGTTTATTTTCTCCATTGGTTATTTGGGGGAAATGATTGAGGCTTATTTTCAAGACGGAGCAAAATGGGGAGTTAAAATAGAATATGTTAGAGAAAAAGAATTGCTAGGCACTGGGGGTGGACTTTTGCTGGCCAAAGATTTGTTTTCAGAACCAGCAATTATTGGTAATGGCGATACGCTTTTAGAAATTAATGTGGTTGAGCTGTTGAAGTTTCATCAAGAAAATAAAGCTGATTGGACCATAGCAGTTAGGCTAGCCCAGCAGGAAATAAATGATCCTATGGGAAAATTTATAGTAAATGATCAGGGCCAGATTCTTAAATTACAAAAAGATGGTCTAAAGCAAAAAGGGGAATATATTAATGGGGGCACATATTGTGTTTCCCCCAATATCCTTGATAGCCTGAACCCCAAAGAAGTTTGTTCTCTGGAAAAAGATTTATTGCCAGATTTAATGGATAGAAATGCCAAGTTGTTTATTTTTCCAACCCAAGGATTTTTCTGCGATATCGGCACTCCTGATGATTATCAAAATCTCTGTAAAACCGGTGTGCCTGTTGAATATTATTCTTCGAGCGAATCCGCCAGAAGCGGATAAGTCGAAGGGGCCCCCAAAGATATTCTTCGAGACCCCTAATATTCTTCGAGCTGGTCGAGAAGAATAGATTGGTTCTCGATGCGCTTCGCTTACTCGAACAATAATGGGGGGTGACCCCTAATATTCTTCGAGCGAGGTCGTAGGCCGAGCGAGAAGGGTGAGGAAATAATATGCCAGAACAGTGGAAATGGTATGTATATATTGTCGAATGCCAGGACGGCACTTATTATACTGGTTGTACTTGGAATGTGGAAAATAGGCTTGAACAGCATATTTCTGGCTTGGGCGCAAAATATACAGGCAAACATGGTGTAAAAAGATTAGCTTATTATGAGGAACATGATGATTTAGAAGTCGCCAGAAAACGTGAAAAACAGATAAAGAATTGGAGGCAAGAAAAAAAGAAGAAGTTAATCAAAGGTGAGTGGGGAAAGGAATGGTAAAGGTTCTCGACTTCGCTCGAACAATAATAATCGGGACCCCCTAATATTCTTCGAGACCCCCTAATATTTTTCGGGACCCCCTAATATTCTTCGAGCTGGTCGAGAAGAATAGTATTGGTTCTCGATGCGCTTCGCTTACTCGAACAATAATGGGGTGACCCCTAATATTCTTCGAGCGAGGTCGTAGGTCGAGTCGAGAAGAATAGACTAAACATTTTCATATAGACAGATATTTAACAAAAATGTATAATATGTGTCTGTATGAAACAAAAACCAGATAATCTGAAGCTTCTAGAGTCCTTTAGTCTGGACTTAAAAGGAGTTTTTACTTTAGCTGATCTAAGGGGAATATATCCAGATAAGCATACTCTTACTTTTTATAGAAGGATTAAGAGCTTAGAAAAAGATGGAATTTTGACTAGAGTGTTAAAGAGTATTTATGTTTCTAAATCTTTTGATATTGATGTTTTGAGTCAAAAAATTTGTCCAAATTCTTATATAAGTTTTGAAAATGTTTTGGCCAAGGAGTTGGTTATTGGCACAGTGCCAAAAAATTCAGTTCGTGCCGCAAAAAAGGGTAAAAAAAGAGAATATAAGTTTGATGCTAAAAAAATTATACATTTAGGTCTTGCTACCCATCTTTTTTTTGGTTTTAAAACTAGACAAGGTGTTAATTATGCTACCAAAGAAAAAGCATTCTTAGATACGCTTTATTTTTATAACAAAGGGGTTAGATTTTATTTTGATATTTTTTCTGATATTAATCTAGAACAATTAAACATCAAGCTGATACATAAATATCTTAAAAAATATAAAAATCCCAAGTTTATTAATTTTGTAAAAAATTATTTAAATGAACATTCCTTTTCCTAAAAATTTGTCGCAAGATTCATTGTTTGCTTGGCTCATGCATAGAATTTCCCTGGAGTTTCGTGAGCATGCTATTTTAAAAGGTGGCATGTCTTTTAGATTGGTTAATTCTCCCAGAAGCACTAATGATCTAGATTATGTTTTTGTGCCATTTAAATCAAAAAAGGAAATTGCTCCTGTTTTAGAAAAAATTGTTTCAGAAATTCCCAGCGCCAAAATAACTAGATCCATGCATTCCACTGCTTTGCGCCTAAATATTTCTGTAGAAGATGTTAATGTTCAACTTGAAGCTGATATTGCCATGAATTGTAAATCAGCACCCATGTCCACCAGTGCTTTAGCCAGCAAGGTTGATCAACTAAGTCAGGTGATTAGGATTATGAGTTTTGATGTGGCCTTGTCTCATAAGTTGGCAGCTTGGAATGAAAGAAGGTTATTAAGAGATTTATATGATGTTTATTATTTATATAAAGTGGTTGGAGTTGTTCCTGATAAAGACACTCTTTTGTCTAGGTTGGATCAAATTAATTCACGCATTCCCAGCCTTAAAAACAGGAAGAAAATGAAAATGTCTGAGTTCTTGGCTGAATTAAAAAAAGCAGCAGATGAGATAACAGAGCAAAAGCTGGAAGAAGAGTTGGCGCCGCTTTTAAATCTTAATGAATTGCCGGGATTGGCCATTAAGCTTCGAACAAGCATAAATGAGTTGGTTGCATATATTCTTCGAGCTGCTTGAGAAGAATAAGAGGAGGATTTAATTATGAATCATAACAAACTTATCACGCAAAGACTAAATGAAACCGCAGAACTTTTAAGCTCTTTTTCGCCAGAGCTGATTGCTGAAATTAGCGCTGCTGCGCAAACTATCATTTCTGCCCTAAAAGCTGGCAACAAAGTGCTTCTGGCTGGCAATGGTGGGTCTGCTGCAGATGCCCAGCATATTGCTGGCGAGCTAGTGGGAAAGTTTTATAAAGATCGCGATCCTTTGCCAGCTATAGCCTTGCATACCAATTCTTCAATTATTACGGCTTTGGCCAATGACTATGGTTATGAAACTGTTTTTGAAAGACAGGTTAAGTGTTGGGGAAAAAAAGGGGATGTGCTAATTGGTCTTTCCACCAGCGGCAAGTCTCCTAATATTTTGAGAGCTTTTGATGTTGCCAAAAAACAAGGATTAAAAATTATTGCTTTTACTGGCGCTAAAGGACTGCCTTCTGGATATAAGCCAGATCATCTAATAAATATTTCTGCAACAGATACCCCACGCATTCAAGAAGCCCATATTACCATAGCGCATATAATTTGTGAGATAGTGGAGAGCCAAATATTTGGGAGGTAGATGAAGCTTTTGTATTCCCTACGCCAGCATCTTGTTTTTTTACTATTAATAACCATTGCTACTTATCTAATGGTTAAGGGGCTTGGGTTTAATCAATATGGTGGAGATGAATCAACAACCGCCATTTACGCCAGAAATATTTTAAAATTTGGAGTTCCTACAGCTTGGGATGGACAAAATTTGTTAGCTGCAGGCAATGGATCTGAGTTAAATGAGAATTTGATAAATGCCCATATCCCTTGGCTGCACTATTATCTAGTTGCTGGTTCGTTTTGGTTTTTTGGAGATAATGTTATTGCAGGTCGCCTGCCTTCTATCTTATTTGCTTTAGCAACAATTGCCTTAGTTTACCTGTCGATCTTGCGTCTAACTCAAGACAAGTTAATTGCCAATCTTTGTACTTTGATTATATCCCTTTCACCAAGTTTTTTGCTTTATGCGCGGTATTGTCGGTACAATGCTTTGGTTATGTTGCTGGCTATGTTGATTTTTTACATAATTTCTTTTTCAAATTTATCCTCAAAAAAAAGAATTTTTTGGTTATCGGTTTTAGTTGCCTTACTTTTTTACGCTAATTATTTGATCGCTGCTTGTTTGATTGTAGCTGGTTTTCTGATATTTTTTATTTTTTATTTTGATGAAAAAAAGATGGAACAATATCTGCTGGCAAGTGTGCTGGGATTTTTAGCTTTCTTGCCCTGGTTGATAATCTTAAATCCCTTTAATCTTGGTTTGCTGGGCAGTGCAGCTTATTGGGATAGGAAGGCGATAACTTATTTTGAGACATTTTATTATTATTTAAGACTTTTTAATTCGGAAAATTTATTTCCAGTAGTTTTGCTGATTATCTTTTTAATTTATTTTTTCAGAGAGAAACAGCAAGATTTTAAAAAATGTTGCTTAGCGCTATTTGCCTTTTGTCTTTGCTATACATTTTTAATTACCAGTTTAACTGGTAGCACGTTAACCTCTAGATATCTTTCTGTTCTGATTCCTTTTTTGGCAATTATTTCACCTATTATTTTGGTTAGGGGTTTGCAGAAAAGGATTTTGTGGATTCCTGTGGCTCTACTTTTGATATTTACAGATTTTTTGAGCTTGCCCCTATTATTAAAATCAGGATCTGGAATATTTGCTATTTCTAAAAATGTAGCTGCTGGGAACCGGTTTCCTCTAGCTGGTTATCTTTATGAAACTCATCGAGATTTTCCACGCAGTGTAGATGTGGCCAAAGATTTATTGAGAAAGCATACAAAAAAGGATGATGTGCTAGCTGTAATAAATCCTGATTTTGCTTATCATCTATTTGATGATTTTGCTGATAGCTTGAAGTTTTGTTGTCAGCTGGAAATGGGGAGCCACCTTGATTTAGAAAAACTCAAACAAGAATTGCCTAGCTATGTATTCACAGATGAAACAGTGCCAGATTGGATACTTGTTTTTGGACTGCACTGGAAGCCCTTGCCTGAATACTTAAAACAATGGGAAGACCTGGGGATTAAATATAAGTTGATTGATAAATCAGATGTGTTTTGGTTTCAGGGGGGGCATCCAGAATTGCTAGCCCATATTTTTTATCCTGTAACTTCTCATGATTCTAACCGTTATGGAGTTTATTTACTGAAAAAAGAGACAGGAAAAAATAAAAATGAAAAAAAATAAGGCAATTTTTTTGGATCGGGATGGAACTCTCAATTATGATCCAGGTTATTTAGATGATCCGGATAAATTAAAACTTTTACCAGGGGTGGGTGAAGGGCTAAAGATCTTGCAAGATGCAGGGTTTAAGCTAGTTGTCATAACCAATCAGGCTGGCATTGGCCGGGCTAAGTTTACAGAAAAGACGCTCCAGAAAATCCATGAGCGTCTAAAAGAGTTGCTTAAAGCTTACAGCGTAGAACTTACAGCTATCTATTATTGTCCTCATCATCCAGATGAAAACTGCAATTGCCGCAAACCAAAAACAGGTATGGTAGACCTGGCAGTTAGAGAGCATAATCTTGATTTGAAAAAGTCATTTGTCATTGGGGATGATAAATGTGATCAGGTCTTGGCCAAGAATCTAAATTGTCCTTTTGTTGAGGTTGGTGGAGATGAGTTTAAGAATATAAAGGAAGCTGCAAATTATATTCTTCGAGCTGGTCGAAAAGAATAAATAAAAAAGCCGCCCAATTGGGCGGCTTTTTTTCTGCTGATTAAGCTGGTCTTATGGAATTATAACTTCATTATACCATTTTACTTCTTGGCTTTGAGATAAATCACCACTTATACCAAGGTTGCCAACCATAGACGCTGACAAATAGTTAGCTGATTCAGTTGCGCTTAGACCATAAGTAAAGCTTCTTTCATCTGAATCTAAAGCTGCGCTAGAAATAATTGTTGAGTTAGAAGGTAGTACCGAAATAGCTGTACCTGAGTCAAAGGCACTGGTAAAAGTATCACTATTGTAACCTTTCATTGATGGGAAGGCACTATCAGCTCCTGCTTTTAACATACCAACGCCTGTTGCGCCTTCTAAACACATCACACCAGCAACCATGGTAGGATGGATAAATTCAATAGCCACATTTGCGCTGCTTAAATCTGAATCTAAATCTGCTTCGCCAGGTACAGTCAAGCTAACTTCAGAATTGATACCCCCTGAAATGACGGCACTGACTAGGCTAGGTGTTAATAGACCTGTGCTTGGATTAGCAGCTTGATCCACATCAAAAGTAATTTGGTAAGGTGCCACTAAATCATGAAATGCTGGGCAGTTAATACTATAAATTACGTTATTACTGGCACTGTTATTAGTTGCCATAATAGGTGCATATTCAGAATGTTGTAAGACCACCAGACCGGCTACGCCAAAAAATACGGCAATTACCATTGCCATTATTGATCTTTTCATGACTTGCCCCCTTTCATCTTATATAATATAAGATAAAGTGATTAATGAGCTAATTTTGATTATTTTCACCTCCTAAAAATTAGCTGTGTTTATTAGTTTATATGTTTTATTAACTAGTTATCTTTATTTAGTTTTCAATGAGCCTTGTTGTATATTAAGGATGCATATTTAGTGCCAAATATTTCTTGGCTAATCATTTGATTTGTAATGGTTTTATATAGATGTGGGTTTTGTTTTACCCTTATCTGATGTCAATAAATTGACTAGATGTCAGAAAAGTAATGTTTTTAAGGAATAACTACAATGCTGGACCTCTATTTAAATTTCTTATGTATAATTTCTAAAATTGCATATTGTGTGCCAGATATTAATCGTGTAATATCCCTTAAACCAAATTTGATTTAGGCAGGGGGTTAATAAAAAACCATTTTTTGGAGATAAATTGACTATATTTATATGATCAGTCAGGAAGCCATTAAACTTAATAATATTAATAAATATTTTGGCGCTTTTCATGTTTTACAAGATATAAGTATGAGTGTGTCTTTTGGGAGTAGCCTTGGTTTATTAGGTCCTAATGGAGCAGGTAAAAGTACTTTAATCAAGATTATGGTAGGTATTTTACCCCAAACTAGCGGTAACCTGTGGATCATGAACGAACAGTTTACTGATAAATCTGCCCATAATTGTCAAATAAAGCAAAATATCGGCTATTTACCAGAATTGCCAAGTATTTATCCAGAATTAAGAGTCAAAGATTTTTTGAAATTTATTACTCATCTTAGAAAAATCAAACCAGCCATAGAAGAAGTAAACAGGGTGGCTAATATGTGTGGTTTGCAAAAAGTCCTAAAGTCTAAAATTGGCGAGATTTCAAAGGGTTTTAAACAAAGATTAGGTCTGGCCCAAGTATTAATTGGTTCACCCAAAATCTTAATTTTAGATGAAGTAGCCTCAGGTTTGGATCCACAACAACGTACTCAAATTATTGAGCTTTTACGTAAAGAAGTCAGTAATGGCAAAACCATAATCTTTTCCAGTCACTCTATTGAAGATTCTTTGAAAATCTCAGATCGCATTATTCTGTTAAATAATGGACGTATTTCCAAAGAGTTTACTATCAATAAAAATGAGATTGAACAACAAAGTATTAAAAATGAAATTACCAAAGGTTTTGGTTTAGAGGCATTATGATCTTTAGTATTATAAAAAAAGAAATGAAACTGTATTTTGTCACGCCAATGGCCATGATTATTTTCCCTGCTTTTTTGGCTTTAAGTTGCTTTTTTCTTTATAATACACTGATTGATTATCTAAAACTAACTACTAGTCCAGAGATGCATGTTTCAGGCATTAAGGCTTATGAATATATTTTTTCCAATTTATTTTCTAAAATATATTTTATTTTTTCCTTGGTTATTCCGTTGCTAACCATGCGTTTGGTGGCTGAAGAAAAAAGAGCCCATACTCACGAACTTATGATGTCTTTGCCTATTTCTCCCCTGCAATATATTTTAGGTAAATATCTGGCTGCGCTTTGTTTTTCCTATATATTATTATTGTTAACCCTTATTTGTCCTTTAATATTAATGCCTTTTGCCAAAGTAGAATGGGGTTTGTTATTGATTTCTTATTTAGGTCTTTTTTTATACATACTTTTATATACTGCAGTGGGAACATATTTTTCTACGCTTACCTCTAATCAGTTCATTGCTTGTATTGCTACCATGGGTTTTTCTTTGTCATTTATGATTTTGGGCTGGTTAGCCTATATCTCTCCAGTTGAGATTGAAAAAATTCTGGCAGCTCTGTTGATATTTAATCATGTAAGCACTTTTTATGATGGCTATGTTTATTTAGCTGATGTTACTTTGTTTATTAGCGCAACATTCTTATTTCTTTATTTGGCACAAAGGAAGGTGTTAATTGAGTATCCAGTTAATACTTAGTTTAATTGCTTTAATTTTGACTATCGGGGCAGCTTTTAATAGTGACAGTTTGCGGGTTGCTTTACCTTTATTGGGGGTAGCTGGTGTTTTATTATTAACCCCTTTTTTTCTTAAAGAAAACAAACAACAGAAATTTCGGCAACTTATTATAATTTCCAGTTTTTTGTTAATAGCAGCTATAAATTTAATTATTATTCGAGCAGATGTATTTTTTAATTATAATCCAGATTCCTTGAGATTGGCTGAATTTAAGGCAGAAATAAAGGTTTTAATGCCAAAAGAAGGACTTCAAATCATAAGTTTTTTAGATAATAAGAAAAAAGCAGAAAACCTACACCAATATTTTCAGGAAATTTCAAAAAATATTTATTATGCAAATTATGATCCTGCTATTTTTCCTGATCAAGCCAGAAAATATGGTGTTACTCAATATGGAACCGCTGTTGTAGTTTATCAGGGCCGGCAGATTAAGTTGGAACGGCTTGATTTGCGCACAATTTTTGCAGCAATCAATCTAGTGTTAGAGAAATATCAGGGCACAGAAGTTTGTTTTTTGACTAGCCAATCAAAATTTGATCCGTATAAGAGCGGATTAGAAGGTGGTGCTGAGGCAGCGAAATTATTAGATGAAAATGGACTCAGCTGGAGCGCCATTAAATTAACCAGAATTACTAAGGATCGATTGGCAAAATGCAATGTTCTGATTCTGACCATAGAAAATCCTGTTTTGACTGATGAAGAAAAACAAGCCATTCAGGAATATATCTTAGCAGGTGATCGAGGTTTGTTTCTAATGTTAGAAGATCAGGCTTTAGAGCCGAGTATCCAATCCTGGCTAGAGAAAATGCTGCCAATGCAAGTTACTTCAATTAAGATAAGGCAGAACAAAGACGCTGCAATACCCTTTAGCGCTGGAATAATTTTAGCTGATCAGATGGGTTATCTTGCGCAAAAATCATTGGAACCAATACTTCTTAAAGAGCCTTTTATAATTGAAAATAATAATAAAGCAGGGTGGGAAATTGAAGATTTAGCAACTATTGCTGGCGAAACAAGGGAGTTTATTGATCTCAATAAGGGTATAGTTGATTTAGACCAACCATATTCTGTTGTGTCTAAATTATTTAAAGGCACAAATGGTGAACGGGCGATTGTGATCGGAGATGCCAAATGGGCTACGGATAGCTATATAAACCGCGCCGGTAATGCCACATTTTTCTTAAATGGAATTTTATGGCTACTTCAGGAACAGCAAGGAGATAAAAGGGCAGCCTTTGCTAGCTATGTTCCGCCTGCTTCAGAAATAGTTGATATTTCAGATGAGGAACTGATTTGGCTTAAGAGAGTTTTTGTGTTTATCCTACCTGGCTTTTTATTTGCCATTCTTTTTATTGTTTGGCGTAGATTATAATCAATTATGAAAAAGGCTCTAGTTTTTTTTCTGATCGCTCTTGGAATCTTTCTCCTTTCTTTTCGTTTGGATTGGGAAAAAGTTAAACGTGTTTTTTTCGAAAATCCTTTGCTTGCGGAAAATATGGATAAATTTTCTAGTCTTAAGATAGATAATCAAAATGGAAAAAATTTTTTTGAAAAAGATTCCCAGAATAATTGGTTAATGAATAATCTGTGGTATGCTGATAAACGGATCATTTATAAATTAAGAAAATTTTTATATGATACAAAAATTGAGAAGCAGATACCGTATAAAGATAGCCAGGATTTGATTAAATTTGGTTTAGATAAGCCATGGGTTACCTTGAAATTTACCCGTGAAGATAAAACATATACCTTAAATTTTGGAGATAGATCGCCTGTGGGGGTGAACTTCTATGCCTTGGCTTCTTGGTATCCAGGAAATGTTTTGCTGCTTAATTTTACCAGATTATTTGACATGTTAAGTGAAGATAGTTTTCAATGGCAAGACCACCGGTTATTATATGAAATTCCTGATGCCAAAAAGGCGGTAATAAAGTTAGTGGATTATGATGAAGAAATAATTGTAGATTTTGCCAATAAGGAAATTTGGTGTAAGCATGATCAGGAAACCGATAAATTATCAGTTTCCATGCCAGAATTTTTGAAAATCATAGATAGGCTGAAATATAGTTATCAAGAATTTGGCATGCCTGCGGAGTTTAATTTAAATTATCCTGAAATGACTATTAACTTATTTGATGTGGATGGGAAAATGTTGCGTAATGTTAAAATATCTAGTTTAAATAGAAAGAATTACTGTTTTATATCTGATGGGATATACAAAGGAAAAATATTTATCATGGAACAGGTTAAGGCAAATGTGACTGCTATATTACATCAGGTTTGTCAAAAATGAATGCTACCAAGTAAATCCCCCACCAACATTATAGGTCCAGTCATTTTTAGGTTGACCAGCATAATAAGCCCCGGAAAAGGCAAATATTGACAGAAAAGAATTATGTAAAGATAATCTAAGTTCTCCCCCACCGCTCCAAGACCAATGTTTATCAAAATTTCGCATACTGCTCACAATGATATCACTTAAAGGTACAAGTTTAATATCCCACCAAAGAAAACCTAAATTTGGCTGATTAAGATCTGACCATATTGCGCCCGGTACTGGAGGCGGGGTGTTTTTGTAAATGGTAATAGGAAATTCAAAATTAAATACGCCAAGATGAGGTTCGTAAAAGCTTGTTTTAGAAAAACCACGTAGGGTGAGCGGGCGTTGCCTATAAATTGGCCATAATTGACCACCAGCAATCTGCCATAACAAGCCTTGATTATCCTTAAATGTGCTTTGTCCATGCGCGCCTAATTTCAGCCCAATAATAGGAAATTTTTTTTCAAAAACAATGTCCCAATTAATAGTATGGAAAATCTTAGTTTCGTCTGAGGTTAAAAAGACTAAGGAATAAGTTACCTGGCTATTAAGTAGATTTGCTACTGTATATTGTAATTTAAGAGTTGGTCCAAGTAAGTTATGTCTTTGAGTCGAGATATTATCAGAAGTTATGGTCAAATATTTAATGCCTAAGCCCAAATCAAAGGTATTTACTAGGTTAAAGTTATGCGCAAATTCCATGGTGCCAGTATCTCGCCAGCCCAAACCAGTTAAAAGAGGTTCTACTTGGCGGTTGCCGATTAAGAGAAGATCATACAAGTCTAGGTTTATATCAAATTCAACATCTTTAGCTGAAATATCGTAACCTGCTGTGACTGCAATACTACTGGAGTTGTCATATTTATTTGCATCAAATGTTAATCCAGCTAAAAACCCTTTTGTTTCTGACCAAATAAAAGGAGATAGTTTAAATGACCAAACTTGTCGAGATGGCTCTTCACTGGATTCAAAGGTTAATTCAGATGAAGGTAACGGCGTTGTTGAATAATCATAAATTTGAGTATTTTGTTCATCATAAATGTGAGACCTGATTGGCTGAGAGATATCTAAGGTTAGAATGAAAGAACCCTTTTTATTGAGCGCAGCTATTTTTAACTGATTACTGTTGCAGCTGGCAATTGAAGTAAGGGGGAGCTCAGTTTCAAATAGGACGTGGTATTGCTTGCTGATCAGATCTAAATGATAGACCGCATATATATTTCCCTTTTTTACCAGAAATATAATTCCTTTATTATCAAAAGTCCATTTGGGAGAATAAGTGTCAGAGGCTGTTTTTAAAACAGGGGCTGAGCTGTCATTAATCATGTCCCATAATAAAGCAGTACGCTTTGTGTTTTTATAATTCGCAACAGTTAGCAAAATTTGTTCATTTAAGGAAACCTTGGAAAAAGTTAAAATATCTGTCATTGGGAAGTTTGAACTTTTATATTTTAACCATAATTGCTTGGGGCCAGTCATTTCTAGCTTATAGATTTCATTTGATGTTAAAACCGCCAATACGTTTGAAAATGAGCTATAGCTAATATCTCTAATTTGAATTTGCTCATCAGATATGTTGGTCAGGGAAATTTCAACTTTCTTCTTTTGTTTATCTTGCAAAAAAGCCTTGTCTTGTTTTCTTGTTTTTTTGATAAAAGCCTGATCGATATTATCTATTTGATAGTTTGTTATTAAATTTCTAGACAATTTTTTTATTGTTCTTTGGGCTTGTTTTTCAATTATTTGAATTGATCTAATTTGAGGTTCAGGTGATTTTTTTACAGCTTGAAGGTTGGTAATGTTTTCAAATACATTTATTTCATTTGGCCAATAATTTTTAATAAAAAAACTATTATCAGAAAAACCACCATTATTTTGCTTGTTTTTGCAGCTTGTTTTAAATTGTCGCCAGGTTGAACCCAAATTATTTAGAAAAGATTGGCTTTCTTTGTTGATATATTTTTTATCAAAAAGATATTTAATGTATGCCAGCACGGCTTTTGGATTTTTTTGGTATTGCTCTTTTAGAAAGAGATAATAGAGATTGGATAAGTTTTGTGCAGAACAAGCTGTTTGTTTAATGATGGTGTCATCAGGATATATCTCTTGGCTAAGTATCTCTTGTACTAGCAAGGAAACGCCTGCAATAAAAGCGTCATCTTGTTCTAAGTGTTCGTGTGTTTTGGTTTGACCAGCTTGCAAACCAAACCAGCGGGAATGAATGTTTTTGTAAACAAGGTGTTTGCTAAGCAGATAATAGGCTAAATTATTGCGATAGCCAGGCAAGCCGTAAATTCTTTCCACAGGATAGTAATAGTCAGCATAACAAATGACATTGGCTAGCATAGGGTTGCTAGCCTTGTTAGCACACTTTTTTGCGGGAATAACTGAAATGCTTTCTAATGGTAATTTTAGTTCAAAATAACTGGCTAATTTCAATAAGGCCTGATTAAAATTTGCAGTAATAATTTTTTCTTCTTTTTGGCTGAGATTAAATCCTTTGGTCACAATAAAGTTAACATTTTTTTTAGGTTCATCACCAAAAACAGTGAATGAATAAAAAATGTAGCCTAACATATAAAAACATATTAAAAAACGCTTTAGGACCATTAGTTGTTGTTATTATCTTTTTCTTCTATTTTTTTAAGTAATTTTGGGTCAAGTTCTTTTTGTTCAAATTTGGCAATTAATGGTTTGAATTTTGGAATATCTTTAAGCAAAACCAAACCATATTCATCAGAATATACCAATTTCCACTCTGGTTGATTTAGTAAATATGAAGCAAGAGGTTTTTTCTTTTTAATATCTCCAACCGTAAAAATTATATAATCAATATCATATTTTTCTTTAAGTTTTTCAAAGACCGGGATTGCCTCTAAATATTTGGAAAAAACCACTAAATAATCTTGAAAAAGTTCAACTCCGTAAACATGGGTGCGTCCATCCATAAATATCTTTTCTTTAGGCCAACGCCTAAAAGATAGATAAGCGCCTAAAGGATAATTATGAAAGGGATGCCCATGTATATCATTTTCTTCAAGAAAATTCACCAATTCTTTAGGGGCTACGCCCCCACTTGCCTGCAAAGGATAGAATTTATCTTTTGTATCATAGCTTAATTTGAAAATAGTAAGCCAGGTTAAAAATAGCATAAAATATAAAAGCGATTTTTCATGCTTTATCTTAAAGTCTTTTAAATTATAGATTGTTATATAACAACCTAAAATAGCCAAATAAGGTGCAAAACGCACAGCTTTCCAATTTAAATAAAAAACAGCTAAAATACCTAGGGCATGTGATAGGCGGAAATGTTGACGATTACCAAAAAAACCAAATCCAATAATAATAAGCGCTAAAGGTAAAAAATAGATATCTAGAAAAAATTTGGCGTGTTCAGAAAGCACAGGAACCCATTCTGATATATAACCTGTAAACTGACGCAGTTCACCAAAAGTGCTTTGATAAGTATAAATGTAAGCTTCAAGTCCAAAAGGGTTAATTAAGCCGCCTAAAAAACATAATGCTATAACAATAGTGGTATGAATTAAGAATTTTTTTGAAACAGAATCTTGTCTTTTGCTAAGAAAATCAATTAATTCCCCAAGCCAAAATAAGAATAAGACAACAAGGGATATTTTAGCTGCTCCATGCAGATTGAACCATAAAACATAAAGAGGAATAAGGTAATATAAGTATTTATAATTGTTTGTTTTTTGGCTTTTGGCCCAAATATAAATGAAAAAAGCAAAAAAGAAAAAAGACATGAGATGAGGGCGAGGTGTAAAACGGCTAGAACATACTAATAAAACCAAAGGAATTACTAGAATTGAATAAATGATTTTTGAAGTATATAAACGAACAATTAATAATAAAGCAATTTCAAGTAATAAAATAAATGTTACTTGATATATAATTAAGCCGGCTGTTTCGCCAAAAATATGGTAATAAAGATAGATAATCGATGCAGATAACCATTCCAAATTCACCCAGTATGTTCCACTGGCAGTGTAGGAGAGAAGCTCGTGTTTAGCAAAACTGAGATTAGTAAATATTATTTCACCTAATTTAATAAGCCAATATGTGTCAAAGCTTGGATTGCGATGGATGCCAAAAATACAAGCTGTAATCACAAGGTATAAAAATAATATTAGATATTGGGCCTTGGAAAGTTTTTGTATATCTTGATTTAAATTGTAATGACTCATGAATCTCTTTATTATAATAAAAGCATTATGAATACCAAGTTAAATTTTATTAAATCTAGCTTGTTTTGGATACTTATAGCTGCTGCCTTAGCATTTCTCTATGGCTGGATACCGGTGGTTTCTTATGATATGGCTTCGCGCGCTCTTTTGGGCGGAACTATATTGGCAGATTGGTCAAATATGCAATATGACCATTTTACCTATACTGCTGCAGGAACTTATTACGTTAATAGTGAATGGTTGTGTGATGTAATTATTTATTTATTGGAGAAGGTTGTGGGGCAGGCTGGATATCTTTTATTTAGAGTGATAAACATTTTTTTCTTTGGTTTGTCTTTGATTTTAATAATCAGGCTTTATACTAAGAATGTTATTTATATTATTTTTGCTGTTTTAATGGTTTTTTCAGTCTCTGCTGACCGCTTTGCCCAGGTGGGACCGGCCCTGGTTACTTATGCCTTATTTGGTTATTATCTCTATTTTTGGGAGGTAGCTAGACTAAGGAACAACTCAAAATTTTTATATGCCATTGTTCCCATTCATTGGTTTTGGTTTAATTGTCATGGCGGAGCATTATTAGGGTTAGGTGTAATTGGAGCCATGGCTGTAGGAGAAGTTTTAGGCAGTGTTTTTAAATTACAACAAGATTTTAATAAGAAGTTAGTTATAAATACTTTTATAGTTATTGGGCTATGTTTGTTGGTGGCTTTAATTAATCCCTATGGCCTAAATTCCTATTATTATTCGTTTGAAATGGTTTTTGGAGATATGGGTTCTGTAGTAAGAGAAGTTTTAATAGAATGGCATCCGGTTATTAGCGATTATGCCAAAAGCTATACTATGGTCCTGTTTTTACCCTTGGTTTTATTTGGGCTGGCTTTTAGCTTTATTAAAGCAGCGCATTATTTTCGTTTAGCTCATATTTTTGGGCTGATTCCAACTTTGTATTTGGGTTTTACAGGAATTAGGGAGATTCCAGAGTTGGCAACCATAAGTGTATTAGTAATGAGCTATAATTTTTTTTCAAATAAACAAGAATTGGGAATAAACAAAAAAAGAGTTTTGAGTGGCTTGATTTTAGTTTTAAGTATTTTTTTAATAGGTTATGCGGTATTAGGATATCGAGCTAAGTATGCTAAATGGGATGTTTTTACAATTGTAGAAACAGATTTTGAACCAAAAGAAGCAGTAGATTTTTTGGACAAAAATAATATTCATGGCAAAGGATTTAATGGTTTCTATACCGGTCCATATTTAGAAGTTAGGCGTTGGCCTAAAGACCAAGTATTTGTAGATGGCAGACTGCATCTTTTTGATAAAGCTTTCCATAAACAATACTTTAACTTATATAAAACTCAATATCCAGGTGAGGTTTTTGATAAATTTGATCAAAAGTGGAATTTTGATTACGTGATCTTATCTAAACGAGATGTAAAGATGAATCCATATCTTTTAGAATACTTTAAAGCTTCTTCAGGTTGGAACCAGGTTTTTGAAGATGCCAAGGGTTGGGTGTTTTTGAAGAATCCAAAATTCCTTTCAATTGACTAACTAAGCTACTTAAGTTAAAAAGTTATCTATGTCTGCAGCATGGTTAAATAAAGTTAGTTTTGTGTTTTTTTTGCTGGTTTTAGTTGCCACTTTAAGTAGGTCTAATATTAGTAAGGGGCAATCATTTGCTGCCAGTGCTGATGTAAGTTCCTCCTTATCTATATCTTTAGAGGGGGGGCGCAATTATCGGGGAAGAGATACCAGAATTTTTAATAATAATCTAAATTTTGGTAGCGTGTCATTTCTTAATCCAGATCTAATTAACAATGGTGATGCTTTTTTGGAGAACTCATATTTAATTCTAGAAGCAACCTTAAAAATGACTATTGTTGGTAATGGTTATACCCAGGGGCAAATTTTGGCCAACAGGCAAATTTCAACTTCAGAAACATTTTCTAAAGTAAGATCCTCAACTAGCGATCTTGGCACGGAAAATAGCATTGATATTTTATTTGAACCAAGTGTAACTCAAATAAAAACGTTTGATACTAATACCACAGAGCTTTCTATTAGGTTTTTATATTATATTGATCGTTCGCAATCAGGTAGTTTTGCAGATACGATTAACCTAACCGCTTTAGCTACTTAAGATATTTTTTAGAGGTGATTGCCAATGGTATATAAAAGAGTTTTTGCTATTTTAGTATTAATTGGGTGTTTATTTAGCATAAATTTCTCAACTTTGGCCCAAGAAAGTGATTTGTTTAAGCTATTGAAGAAAGAGCAAGGTGCGGGTTCTGAGGGGGGAGCTACTTCTATTGGAGTTTCTCCAGTAGTGCGTAGAATGAATTTCCATCCAGGTGCTTTGGAAAAATTTGATTTTCGGGTAAGTAACCAAAGTACCAAATATATGCTAGTAAAAGTAAGTATTGGCGGAGCATTATATAGCGATGGAAACATAAAAAGCGCTATGATTAGTGATTTACCTCAAGATAATTTAGCGCGTTGGACTAAACCTCTAAATAATGATGTTTTACTGCCGCCAAAATCAGCTAAACAATTTTATTTTAACACTCATGTGCCTAAAACAGCCAAAGGAACTAATCCCATGTTTCTTATGTTTTCTGGTTCAGTTGTAAAAAATCCAGTGGAAGCTAAACGAGATCCTAGTAAGGTTATAGCAGGTGTGGGTTATAGTGCAGGTGTATCAGCTTTGTTATATGCAGATATAGTAGGAAAAACAGCATATAAGCTAGACTGGCTGAAAACAGATGTGATAGTAAAAGACAATTCTGTAAAAGCTGTAATTAATGTGAAAAATGTTGGTACGGGAAATTTAAAATTACAGGCCTGGGGCACTGTTTTAAAAAGCGCTGAAAAAAAACCATTAGCATTATTGCGTAGAAATGTGCCTCAGGGAATATTTCCAGGTCAAACTTTAGATATTGAAAGTGATTGGTCTAGTAAACAATTGCCAGATGGAAATTATAAATTGATGCTGGTTATTTCTGAAAAGGATAGAAAACTAGATGATATATATAAAGAAGTTTTGTTTAGTATTCCTGCCCGTTAATCTGCTTGTTTTATCTTGTTTTCTCATAGCTTCAATGGCTTGGGCACAAGACGCTGAAGGACCATATCCAGAAAAAAAAAGCGTGAAATTTATTTAGATTCTGGAGATATAGCTTATCTAGAAATATATCCTGTAAATCATTTTACTGTTGAAAATACTGGTGTGGCTAGCGCTGAATATATTGATAATAGACTGGCGGTTACTGGTAAAATACCAGGTTCAACTTATTTAATGATTTGGACCCCGTCAGGTTTAGAGATTTTTAATGTTATTGTTGGAGTTGGTTCTGGAAGGTTTGTGCTTAATTCCAGGATGCCCCGTTCTATTTCTGCTGAGACCAGCGTTATTACTAATATAAATGAAGCTGGTAAAATTCAAGAACCATCAATTTTACACAATATTTATGCGCAATATCAGTTTCATGAAACCACTCGTTTTGAAGCAGACGCATTTATAAGAAGACTTTCCCATGATAAATATCGTTTTGATATCAGAACTATTGGGCTAGATTTTTTAAAAAGCGGTTGGGAGGCTAGACTGGGAGATACTCAATTGGTGGGTGCAGAGCAAGGAGGCTTAAATTTACGGGGAGCTAATGTAACTTATACTATAAACAATGAAAAAGGCAGGCAGTATAAAATTGGAGTTAGTGGCGGAATGGTTAATGAACAATCATATGACTATTTGGACATCAGCGATTTTTTTAGCGGTAATAGTGCATTTGGTGGAAGATTAGAAATAGATCAAGAGGATTTTAATATAGATTTGGGCTTAAACGCTTATTATGATAAAGATGAGCATGATTGGACTGCCTTGGCCTCAATTGATGAATTGTGGTGGCCGGTTAAGCAAGTTAGGATTGGGGCAAAAGGTATAAGTTTTAAAGGAAAAAACAGAGCAAATCTGAATACTTATATTGACACTGATTTGATCAATCTTCAAGCCAGCTATAATTTTATTCAAGAAGGGTTTACAGGTTTTGGCGTTGGTCAAGAGCTACCCCAGGAACACAACTATAATTTGTATATTACTGAAAAAATAATCCCAGAATTTGGTCTATATCAACAAGCTTATCAAGCTTTTTCTCTTTACGATACAGCGAGTTATTATCAAAAAGGTAGATCATTAACTATGGGTGGTGGCTTTCTTTTTTTTATAGGTAATGTTCGTGGCAGGCTTGGTTTTAAACATTATCAGGCAAATTCTAGTTCAACCACCAGTGGTCAGCAGCTAGGCACGTCTAGAACCCTAAAAGAACAGTGGGAGACCGTCTGGCACTGGTTTCCCAAGCAACAGCACACTTTTCGGTTTGAATTTTATGAAGCTTTTGAAAAAACTGAAGGTGCTAATCCTACAGGTTGGGATGTGGTTAATAATTTATTTCTTTTTTATAAGTGGAAACCAACTGATCGTTTCACCTTGCAATATGAAATTAGAGCTCGTTTTTTTCCAGATTTTCTGAAATTTAATCAAGCAAGCACCCAATTTAGTGTAATTATGTATAATAAACAATGGAGAGTTGGTTCTACGCTTCTTTTTGCCAGTTATAATGGAGGGGATTATCACGAGTCGCGCGAAGAGCTTTTTGCCTATCGTCCATTGGGCAATTTTTTTGATATTGGTTTTAGAACCTTGTTTTATCAATATTTTAGACAAAACCAGTCAGTACAAAGCGCTCAAACCATTTTTTTTAATCTTGGGGTAAGGGTGCCATTAGGTCGAATTAAACCACTAGAAGCAGAGAGATATCACGATTATTTAAATGAAAAAGAAATCGAGCATAAAATAATTGCTGTTTTTGACAAAAATCAAAGTTTGAGCCTGGAAAAAGGCGAGAAAAAACTAGCTGGTATTGAATTTATGATTGAAGGGAAAAAATATAAAACAGGTTCAGATGGATCCTTAACTTTTAAATCAGCCAATAAAACAGTAACTATTGAATTATTAAGTGGTTCTATTCCAAAAGGAATGGAATTGTTAAATCCAGCAATAATAACTCCAATTAATATGATAGACAAAGAGACCATATATTATTTTGCAGAACAATCTAGTTCGCTTATTATTAAGGCCTATGCTAAAGATTGGGATAGTGCTGAATTGCCTATTCATGGAATTATGTTTATGCTTTATGATCTAAAGTCTAATAAATTAATTAGTAAAGTTAGTTTAGAAGGCGGTTGGGGAGTGGCCTATGTGCCAGTAAATATAAAAGAAGTTGCTGTTAAGGTGGATCTAGATTCAATTGCTAAAAAATATAAATTTGATGCTGATGAAAAGGATATATTCTTAACGGACCAACAGACAAATGAAATTACTTTTATTGCAGAAACTCTTTACAAAGTTGTTGGCAAGATTTCCTTTAAAGGATGGAATAAAGAAGAGATAGATAAATTGCGTAAAAATATTTATATAACACTTGGTGAACATAAGATTCAAATAGGCGCTGATAATTTCTATTATTTAGAGGGAGTAAAGGTCGGCGAATATGAATTAAAATTAAATGGCATTCCTTCTAATATATTGTCATCAGAAAGTGATATTTCCAGAACCGTTGAAATAGGCGGCTTGTCTACAGATGTGGGCTTGCCAGAACTGCAAGTCATTAAGAGGTAATTATGATTAGAATTCAAAAAATCATCTTTGTTATTTGGGTAATTATATTTTCTACTACAATTATAGATTTTCAAATAGATGAAGTTAAAGGTGAGCTTCAACATGAAATTGAGCTGGGAGTTACTGCAGAGTGTAAAGAATCAGTTCGGGCTAGATCTCCCAGTACAATTCAGATAACAGTTTCTTTTCCAGGGATTAGTTCTACAGAGTCAACTGCAGCTGATGCTTTTTGGCATTGGTCACAAGATGAAGATGAAATTCCGCATTTATTTCATAAGAGGCTTTCTGGTAAGCAGCTGGTAATTATTCCAGGAGCTCAGATTGAATTTATGCGTTATTGCGGAGAAGCCGCAGCTAAGGATGCTCAGGTAAGTCTAGAAATGTTAAATGAAATGGGAAAAAATTTCTTTCATTTAAAATCAGTGAAAAATGTTAACTTGCCACAGGCAATAAATAGAGCAAATATTGTAGTGCCATGGCAAAAGCAGAAAACCACTTTGGGTTACGATTCAGCAAATCCCTATCAATTGGAGCTAAAGATTAATGTTTATACCCCTCAAGTTATAGTGGGAATATTGCAATATAGATATGATGGATAAAAAATCAATTTATAAAAAAAGAGGTGATGATGTATAATCCTAATAATCGCAAACATATTTATGCTAAGGCACCTTTAAGAATTAGTTTTTGTGGAGGAGGTACAGATTTAGCTCCATATAGCGATGAACATGGTGGCGTAGTTTTATCTACTACGATAAATAAATTTTCCATAACCAGTTTGGCCAGGCGTTCAGATCAAGAGATATCGCTTAATTCTTTTGATTTTGGAGATATCGTAAATATTAATTATAATTTAGCGGAAAAGCCAGTTTACGATGGAGTGCTGGATCTAGCAAAAGCAGTGATAGATGATTTTGATGTAGAAGAGGGCTTTGATTTATTTATGTACACTGATGCGCCACCTGCTTCAGGCCTTGGCACTTCCTCTACCTTTACGGTTTCAATTATAGGCGCTATGCGAGAATATCTGGGGTTAAGCATGGATGCTTATGAAATAGCAGAAAGAGCTCATTATATTGAAAGAGTAAAAATGGGTTATCATGGTGGCAAACAAGATCAATATGCTGCTGCTTTTGGCGGTTTTAATTTGATTGAATTTAGCAAGGATAAAACTATTGTCACTCCACTTAAGTTATCACCCAAAATTGTGAATGATTTAGAAGCTCATATTTTACTTTGTTATACTGGCAAGACTCATTTTTCTGCTAATTTGATTAAACAGCAAATTTCCTATTATAAAGAAAAAAGAATGGAGACTTTGGACGGGTTGCATAAGATCAAGCAGCTTACTTTTGAATTAAAAGATGCTTTGGTAAAAGGTGAAATTAAAAAGTTTGCTGAGATCATCACTGAAAGCTGGAAGATTAAAAAAATGATCAACCCTGAGGTTACTAATGCTGCTATTGATGAAATTTATGATACTGCCCTAAAGCATGGCGCTATTGGCGGCAAACTTTTAGGAGCAGGTGGAGGGGGATTTTTGTTGCTTTTTTGCCCAATTACCAGGCGGAGACCTTTGGTTGATAATCTGGAAAAAATGGGGATTAGTTTTATGAGTTTTGGCTTAGATAAATATGGTTTGAAATGTTGGAGAAGTAATTGGAACTGAGACTTTAAGATTTTTTCTGAAAAAGTTCCCGAGGAACGGTTCTAAAGTAATACAAACCAACAATAGTTTTAAGTATGGCATTTACAAATAGCCACAAAAGCACTGCTGCCAAAAGTAGTTCTCCGCCATTAATAATTCCTTTGGAGATCATGGGATGGGTTACTGTGTCTCTTAAAAGCTCTACTAGAGCAAATTGGATCGAACCCAAGCCTCCTGGCACAACAGGAATGGTGCTTACTAAGTGAACTAAAGGGATTTTGCCCATAATGTCGGTTAAGGGGACATTGGCGCCAAAGATTCTTATTAAAAAATACATGGAAGCAATAATAGCTAAATGTATAGGTATTCTATAAAAGGCAATTTTAATATAGTCTTTGATTTTGGAGTGTACAAATACATAGAAAAAGCTTTGTTGATAGAGCCATTTCCAAAACTTTCCTTCTAAGCGTTTTCCTTGCTGCATTTTGTGTCTCATCCAATGCCAAAATATAAGATTGGCAATAACGCCTAGGGCCACAAAAATCATAGCCAAACGTACCCAATGAGTTAGATCTAGCCCTCTAATGCTAACTTGTTGAAAATAAGTGCCTAAAAAAGCCAAGAATATGACCCAGCAAAAATCTACGAACATAATCACGGTGAATATTCCCAAAGATTTAGTAAAAGAAGCGCCAAATTTCTTTTTTAGGTAATAGGCAAAAGCAGCCTGAGAAGCGCCGTAATTAATGTTCATTATTAAATAAGTGATGCCACGGGGTGGAATAAGTTGGGCTGTTGAAAATTTAAGGCCATAATTAGTTAAAATATGAGCTGTACTCCAACAATCTGCCCAATAAAGAAAGATAAAATAGCCCAGAGAAAGGATAATAAATAAGATTGGATTTACAAATTTCAAAGCTTGCCAGACCTGGGCTGGTGGATAGGCATAGAACAAGTAAACAAATAAAAGTATGGCCAATATCCAGGGTAAAATTTTGCGAAAAAACAAAGTTGGGATTGTATTTTTGCTCATTATTTTGTATTTTCAATATATTATACTGTATTTTGCTAATTGTCCACTAATAGGGGGAGTTATGAATAACGAAAGAAGAACAGTTTTTCCTGTATTATTTTTCTTCCTGCTGCTTGTTTCTATCTTGCCAATTTTATTATCCAAATATTTGCCAGGTATAATGATTCCCGGCCAGGTTACTATGGCTTATATTATAGAAAATTTTTCTAATCCTAATTTTCATTTTACCGAATATTATGCTGTTGATCTTTCTTTTGCGCCTTTAATGTTGTTTTTCTATTTTGCAAATCTATTAAAAGGATTTATCGCCCCCCTGGTTGCTATAAAATTATTTGCAATGATTGCTATTATTCTTTTGCCGATAAGCTTTTATGTTTTTCTTTCTACCATAAATAAAAATATAAAGTGGCTATCCTTGTTTTCATTTATTTTTCTATATAATGAAACCTATTATTTTGGTAATTTGAACCTGCTGCTATCATTTTCTTTATTTTTCTTTGGATTAGCATGTTTGGAAAGTATTCTTAAGAAATTTAGAGTAATCCAACTTATTCTCCTGCTATTTCTGACAGCTTTTTTGTTTTATGCGCATTCTCTAACGTTTATTATTTTCTTGATAGCTGGCATTATTTTGCTTTTTTCCCACAAAGAGGCTGGAAATAAAATATCTATGCACCAGATAATGACTTTTTTGTTGGTGTTGGTTTTAGCTCTTATTTTGAGCTGGTCCTATTTTGGTGTTATTTGGACTTATTTAAAAGTATTTTTTGACCGCTCCTTAACAGAGTCTTCTGTCTTGCTGAAATGGATTTATCCTTGGCCGGCTTTTTTGCATTTAATAGCATCTCCAGGCGGAGTTTTATTTGGTTTGGCTAAACTTAGCTGTTTAGTTTTGTTAGCATTAGCTATTTTTCATCCCCTATTTAATAAAGAGCAGTTATTGAATTTGGGTAAAATATTCAATGATGAACCCTATTCAAGTCAAAGGCCATATATATATGTGGCGATTTTATTGTTAATGATTCTTTTTTTAATGCCAGGAGGTATCTCTTTTGTGGCTAATGCTGAAGTAGGCATTGAAAATAATAGTTTTTTTAAGCTAAACTATCAACTTGTACCTTTAATCAGCCTTTTTATTATTACTATTTTACCAGCGCAATTGTATCACGCTAATTATTCTAAATATCTAATTTCATTAGCCGGATTTATTGTGATCGGTATTACAATAATATTTCATTTGCAATTTCAAAAAGAGATGAAATCCTTTGATGACCTAATTAATTTAATGGAAGCTGATAAAAATATGTTAGTGATTAATGCTAACCCTGTAAGTAATTATTTTGCTCAGGATTTTCCCATTTTTAAATACGTTCCAACTTATTATATTTATCAAAAACAGGGGGTAGTATCTGATTTTCTAGATCAAGGATATTTCCCAGTAAGATTGATTCAGGATAAAAAACCACCGCTAACGTTATTTAATGAAGATAAAAAACTGACCAAAGAAGTCTTGACCTACTATGCGTATTATTTGTTTAGATTTGCCGGAGATGCTTTTGCTGAAGAAATTGCTGTTACTAAAACAAATAATTTTTTGAAACAATCTAATATCAATAAAATTGCAACTATGGATAAGTGGCACTTATACGAGAAAAAATAGTGAATAAGGAAAAAAATATGAAAATATTAGTAACTGGAGCTCCTGGCTGGCTAGGTACAAGATTAGTGGAAATTCTAAGAGAGCAAGGCAAAGAAGTTAGGGCCTTAGCGTTGCCATATTTAAATGAGCAAGAATTAATTTCTCTTAATGCGGAAGTATTTAAAGGGGATTTGCAAAATGCAGATTCTCTTAGAGGTGTTTGTGACGGAGTTGGTGCTGTTTTTCACTGCGCAGGATTAATTCATCCTAAAAGGATAAAACAATTATATGATGTAAATGTTATTGGTACTAAGAATATTTTAAATGAAGCTATTAAATCTGGAGTAAAAAAAATTGTTATGTTTCATCTAATTCAGTTGGCGGAGTGAATAAAAAAAGAGATGTTTTAATGAAAGAAGATGATTTACCGAACCCATATAAACACTATGGGAAAAGTAAGCATGAAGCTGAAAAATTGGTTAATGCTGCTTTTGAACAAGGAAAAATTAATACAACTATTCTTAGGCCTTGTTGGTTTTATGGGGTGCGGCAGCCAGAAAGACAGACGACTTTTTTTAGGATGATTAAAAAAGGTAATCCCATAGTTTTTGGTGATGGCCAGAATTTACGCAGCATGACCTATATTGATAATTTAATTGAGGCTATGTTGCTGGCAGAGCAAAAAGAAATATCAGCAGGCAAAACCTACTGGATTGCTGACAGAAGGTCTTATCCTACTATTGAAATATATGAAACCATTGCTAAACTGCTGGAAGTAAAAAATTGGAAACCTCGTTTTGTGCCAGCATTTGTATCTAGTATGTGTGAAATAGCAGATGATGTATTGCAAGCGATCAGTTTATATATCAAGGAAATTCATGTAGCTGGAGAAATGGATAAAGACATAGCCTGTAGCATAGAAAAGGCCCGGACAGAGCTAAACTATAATCCTACGGTGGATCTAGAAGAAGGTATGCGTAGATCAATTGCCTGGTGCAGAGCCAATGGAGTGGAGATTTAATACATGGCTAAGGTCTTGGTTACAGGTGGAGCTGGTTTTTTTGGTCTGCATTTGGTGCAAGCATTAGCCAAAAAAGGATATGTTCCAATTATCTATGATCTTGATAAGCCTGAACAAGATCAATTACCCAATATCCAATATATTAAAGGTGATATAAGAAACGAAGCAGCTTTGCTAGATGCCCTGAAAGATGTTGACTTTGTTTTTCATAATGCTGCTTTAGTTCCTATTTCCAGGGCAACGCGTAAGACGTATTGGTCAGTTAATGTTGAAGGAACAAGAAAAGTACTAAATGCTTGTTTGCAACGAAAAATAAAAAAAGTTATCTTTGTTTCTTCCAGCGCGCCTTACGGTATTCCCAAAGAGTTGCCTATAACTGAGAAAACTCCGTTTAATCCTGTTTGTAATTATGGAAAGTCCAAGATTGCAGCTGAAAATATCTGCCAGCAATATCGTCAAAAAGGTCTGGATATAGTAATTTTAAGACCGCGTACTTTGATTGGTAAAGGCAGGTTAGGCATATTTCAAATTCTTTACAGTTGGATTGCTGACAATAAAAAAGTCTATTTGATTGGTAAAGGAGATAACCTGTTTCAGGATTTAGGAGTAGATGATTTTGCAGCAGGCTGCCTTTTGGCTCTGGAAAAGGACTGTCGCAACCAAGATTTCAATTTAGGCACAGATAGATATGCTACAGTAAGAGAAGAATTAGAAGATCTAATTGCTTATGCTGGCAGTTTTTCTAAACTTATTGGCATTCCAGCAGAGATGGCCAGATTTTTTTTAGGGATTTTAGATATCTTAAATCTTTCTCCTTTTACCACCTGGCATTATAAAACAGCAGATCAGCCTTTTTATTTTGACAGCTCTAAAGCTATGAAACTTTTAGGTTGGCAACCTAAAATGAGTAGCTCTGATATGTTTAGACAAAGCTATGATTGGTATTTAGCAAATCGCAGACAAATTGATGCTCACGAAGGAACTAGTCACAGATATTCAGCTAAACAAAAAATTTTGAAAATACTAAAAAGGATATCTTAATATGAAAAATGTTGCGCTAGGTTTGATCTTAGCTACCAGGCCTTATCAATGGATCAAAAATCTATTTATTTTCCTGCCTTTGGTTTTCAGCAAACAGCTTTTTGTGCCTCAAGCTGTAATTGGTACATCAGCCATGTTTATTCTTTTTTGTTTGGCTGCCAGCGCTGTATATCTAATAAATGATATTGCTGATTTAGAAGATGATCAGGTTCATGAAATAAAAAAACATAGGCCATTGGCTGCTGGCCGCATTAGCAAAAGACAGACTGTTGTGCTTGCCTTAATTCTTTTGGGCATAGCATTGTTTTTTTCTTTTATGCTTGAACTTGAGACAGGCTTAATTATTTTAAGCTATTTAATTCTTAATCTGTTATATTCAAAGTATCTAAAACATATTGTTATAATAGATGTTTTTTGTGTGGGTGCTTTTTATTATTTAAGAATTCTAGCTGGATCAGTTACTTCTGGTATTGCTCTTTCCGAATGGATTATATTTTGTACGGTTTTACTAGCTTTGTTTCTAGCCTTTAATAAACGCCGTTATGATCTAAAATATGCCAAAGTTCTGAAAGGACGTATATATCGCAAATATACGCCATACTTTATCGACCATATGGTTTCCATTATTTCTGCTTCTGTGGCCCTAACCTATGCCTTATATGTAATGGATCCAAAGGTGGTTATAAAATTTGGTACACACCATTTATTTTATACCATCCCTTTTGTTTATTATGGATTATTTAGATATATCTATTTAGTTGAACAAAAAGGGCAAGGCGGTGATCCAACGCTCATCTTACTTAAAGATCGCAAATTGCAGCTCAATCTATTGTTATGGACCTTAGCCTGTATAGGCATTATTTATTTTAAAATATAATGCAGATATTTCTACGCCAAATTCAGGATAATCTGATATTAGTATTATGCTTCCTCTTGGGAGCAGTACTTTTATTTGCTAATTTGGGTGATTTGCCATTTTGGTGTGATGAGGCAATGACCGCCAATGTGGCTCGCAATATCTCTCAAAGTATAGTGCCACGAGGTTGGGATGGAGTTAATATCTTTGTGCCCAGAGAGGTGGTAGATAATAATTTTTTAGTTACTTTACTTCCTTGGCTACAAGATTACCTGGTTTTTATTTCATTTAAACTGTTTGGAGAGAGTAATTTCACTGCTCGCTTGCCCTTTGCTTTGTTTGGATTGCTGTCTATTCCTCTGCTTTACAAGTTTGCAAAATGGTTTGTGGGAAAAGATGTGGCTAATCTAGCAACTATTATATTTATCTTTTCAGTTACTTTTTTGGTTTATAGCAGAAATTGCAGATACTATTCATTGACTCTATTTTTTGGCCTTTTGCTTGTTTATGCTTATTTCCGCCTTGATCATTTCAAGAGCTGGTATAATTTTTGGTTTATTGTAGCGGGTATTTTGCTCTTTCATAGCAGTTATTTAGTATTTGCCGCATTATATATTACTATTCTATTTTTTTTTCTTATCTGGGAAAGAGATAAAACTAAATTAAAGACCCTGTTTGTTTCTTCTTGGATCATTGGTGCATTTACCCTGCCTTGGTTCTTTTTAACTGACCGCGTGGTGCTTAAAGAATTTTTTGAAGATAGGTTTTTGCTTAATACTGGATATTTACTTATAAAAAATATTAAGGCTTTTATAGGTTATGGCTTTTTCAGTTTAGTTTTAGTGGGCGTTTTTATTATTTTTCTAGCTTTGCCTCAAAATAAAGAAATTTGGCAGAAATATAAGCGAGCGTTTTTATTAATCAGCACAGTAATTATAACTTATATTTTAGTTAGTTGTTTTTTGCAAAGTTATGATTATCAAAAGTTTCCCAATCGTCTGCCATATATCAGAATAAGCTTAATCTTATTGCCGTGTTTTGCCATTTGGAATGCCATTGGGTTTAGGGCTATCGCAAATTACTCAAAACTAATGAGCTATCTGTTGCTTACTCTTTTTTTGTTAACCAATGTTTTTTCTTGGCCTTTTCCGGTTAAAACACAGGGCGTGCCCCTAAAAATTCCAATAGCCAGAAGTTTTTTATATGAATATGCCAAGCAAATTTTTGATCCCCCTCAAGATCAAGCTATTATAGAAGTTGCAAATCATCTTCAAAATAATGCCAAACAGGGCGATGTTATATTTGCTGATCAATGCTGGTCATATCAATTAGTATGGTATTTTAATCAAAAATATAAATTTTGTTGCCAGCAAGATTTTGCAGATCCAGATAACAAGGATTTTATGAAATTGCCTGATTATCTTGATTCTACTTTTGATCAACCAAAATGGATTGTTGTTTGCCCATTTACCTTTAAGGCCAGTGCCAGGCAGCACGTGCAGAATGCTTTTGATAATATTAACATGAAAAATTATGAGCTGGTAGGGGATATAAGCAAACGCGATTTTTTTCTAAGACCAAATTTTGAATCTTTTTTTATGGTTGGATTTGATGATCTAGATCTTGCAGAATCAGAAAAAACATACATCTTTAAACAGAAAGAAAACTTATAATGTCCATTTTTAGGTCAATTGCAGTCAATTCAAATTTAATAGTGCAGATTATTGTTTGTCTGATTGCTGGTGTTTGGTCTGCTATCCTTATGGTTAAGACTTTTTTGCGCATTTCTTTCCCTTGGGATGTTTATATGTGGATTGAAAGCGTATTTATGACCAATATGTTAAAATTGTATTATGGTTTGCCGTTGTTTACAGCACCAGCAGATGCTAATTCATCAATTTACTCTCCAGGCTTAACCTATTTATCATATTTTTTATTGAAGCCATTTGGATTGGAATTAAATATAGTTTATTGCAGAATAATTGTAGTTTTAATTGGTATTATAGCTGCAGTTTTTGCTGGTAGGATTATGCTTATATTAATAAGAATAATCAATAAAGACATCAATAAAGCTCTAATGTTTGCTATATGTTGTGGATTGTCATTCTTAGTTATTTTTCAAAATATAACAGCTGATGTTCCTCATCCAGATAATTTGCAGATAGCTCATTTTTTAGTAGTATTTTTGCTATCCTGGTTAGCATTGCAGCGCCAGAGCTTTAAGCTAGCTGTTTTTACCATGGTTGTTGCTGGAATTGGTTGCTTTACTAAGCAGACTGAAACTATAGTTTTTTTAGGTCCCTTAGCTTTATTTGTAATATATAGAATTCAGAGTTGGCCTTATTTAATCTTATTGGCAACAATTGGCTTGTTAACAACAGCTATTTCTCTATTTATATTATGGTGGCCTGAGCATGCTTTTTTTTACACATACACTCTCCCAGCTAATAATGTTGTTGAATATGAAAGAATGTTAGATTTTGGCGGAATATATTTTTGGGGAACAGTGCCTTTACTTACAATGCCAAGCTTGGCTTATTTGTGGAAGGCAGGTGGAAGTAAAAGAAGATTTCTAATGTGCTGGTTAATCCTGGGTATCTTTGTTGTGGTTCCCAATATTCGCTCATTTCTTAAATTTTTTGCTCAGTGGAATAATTTAGTAATAGTAAAGTTATGGTTGTTATTGATTGCTTGGCCGTGTTTGTTAACCTTGCCAAAAATATTAGCCCAATTTCAGTATCAGCAAGACCAAGCTTTAAAAAAAAGCAACTTTGCTTATCATCTGTTGGCCTTGTTTTTTATGTTAAGTGTTTTAATTCCACTTTATCCAAAGAAAATTGCTCCCTCTGCTAATTACAGAGAATATTGTCAACAAATACAAAATAGATTAAATAATGATATAGTGGAGAATTCTAATGTTTTACTTGATTATGGAGTGACTTATTTAATCAATGCTGGATATAAAGTGGTTCCTCTTGATAGGGGGGATGCTTATATAGAGTTATTCAATTCTGGAAAAGATGATCTAGTACAAATAGATTCTAGGATAGGAAATAAAAAATATGACAAGTTATATTTTACTACAGATAACTATCCGCTTAAATTTTTTGATTTAATGAAAGATAAATATCAGATTGTAGATGTGGTTAAGCCACCGCCTCTTTTTAATTTTTGGTCTGGCTACCAAATAAAACCCTCATGCGTTATTTTAGAAGCTATATAATTTAGAAATTTATGAAAATTCGATCATTATTAGCAAGTTTCATTCTTATCCTGGTAATTATTCTAGTTGTTAAGACAGGAATAAGGATTAGTTTTCCCTGGGATTTGTTAGTTTGGACTGAGCATTGTTTTATGATGCATATGCTCAAAATATTTCATGGTTTGCCTGTTTTTACATCTGTTGCTGATGCCAATTCTCATGTTTACTCTCCAGGGTTGGAATATCTAACCTATTTTATCTTGCATCCACTTGGCCTAGAGTTGGATGTTAGGTTTTGCAGATTGGTCAATGTTTTTATTGGTGTATTAGCGGCAGTATCTGCCACCTATGCGGCTTTCATATTTATTAAAGCTTATAAGATTAACTTTGATAAGATAATCGAATATTTTATTACCTTTGGATTAGCTTTGCTTCTAGTTTTTCATAACTACACTTCTGAGGTTCCTCATCCAGATAATTTACATATTTTGCATGCTATTTTAGTTTTTATATTGGTAGCTTTAGCAATTGGGCATAAAAAATATTATCTTGCTATATTCTCAGTTTGTTTGGCCGGAGTAGGTGTTTTAATCAAACAATCTAATGCTCCTATATTTTTAGCTCCGGTGCTAATATATCTTATTTTAGGATTATGGAATTGGTATAAAACTATCATCTTAGGTCTAATTTCATGTCTATTTTTTGGAATATCCTTGTTAACCGTTTGGTCATCTTATCCAGCATTTCAGTTTACTTTTCTTATTCCCAGAAACTACCCAACGCATTTCCCTCAATGGGCAGTCTGGCCTCCAGAACTGACCTTCTCGATTATTTTAGCTGTGATAACTATTTTTGTCTTAATTTATTTTTGGAAGAAAAAACCTGCAGCTCGCCAATATGTGCTTTCTTGGTTAATAATAGGTATTCTTTCAATTTCATCTAATATCTATATTTTTGTTTACGTACTATATGGTTGGTGGAATGATTTAATTATTTTTAATATATGGTGTTGGATTATTATTTGGCCTTTTTTGCTTAGTTTGCTTTATCAAAAAATATTTTCAGCTAAATATAGATGGGTCGGACATGCTTTATTCTTTCTAATTGTAGGGTATATGCTATTTTCAATTTTCCCTAGGCGCTTTGTTCCCCAGGCTAGTCATTATAAGCATTCAAGTACGATTGAAAGCATGATAAAAAAGGACTTGGCTTTGGGTAAAAATATTAATCTTGATCTTGGTACTTCGGCGTTAATTAACGCTGACTTCCCTGGTGTGCCTCTTGATCGAAGTACAGCCAATTTTGAGATAGGTAAAGGTGGCTTTGGTGATTATTCAAGAACAAAGGAGAGGTTTACTTTAGGATTATATGACCGGATTTATGGTAAAAAAATTTTTTCCTATAAGGAAGATATAGTGAAAAGTGGTAAATATATAATTGTAGATACAATTATGGAAGCACCAGCTCCTGGTCTTCGTACAGGTTTTCATCCTGGGTTTATGGATAAAACTTTTGTTTATGAATATCAAAATAAAATCCAGTAAATGGAAAAATGTTATCATGAGCTTTGCTCTAGTAATTTGTTCATTGCTAGTAGTGTTAGCTATTGGCGAAATTTGTTTGCGCATAATTGATTATAACCCATTAAAAGGTTGGCAGAGGTCTAGGAGGGGGGTAGTTGGAGCATCACCAGATAATAATCTTAAATATGAATTAATTCCAGGTGCTAATATTTTTGCTCATGGCATCAACTATAAAATTAACGATCATGGTTATTGTGGTTAAATGGTCAGCTTAGGCAAGCTAGATGGTTATAGAATAATAGATCTTGGTGATTCAGTAACTTTTGGTTATATGCTTGATAACCAAGATACTTATTCATTCTTCTGAATTTGAGCAGATAAAGTGGTACAGCGACTACAATCGTATAGGACGAATGCGCTATGTTTTTGAATATCTGGCAAATTTGGCAAAAACAAATAAGTTTAAGATTGTAGTGGCAATTTTTCCATATTTAGTTGGGAATGCAAACAATTATCTATTTGAAATTGCTCAAGAAATAGTAACAATGGAGGCAGAACGTGTTGGTTTTGATGTTATTGATCTTGTGGACGATTTCACTGAGGTTGGAATGACTAATTTGAGAATAACTAGAGATGATGTAACTCATCCAAATCATCTAGATAACAAGATAGTGGCTGAGGAAATAGCAAAATATATCCAGAGTAAATAAGTGATAATTATCTATTACATATAGCCTAAGGCCTTGAGTTTCTCAATTTGTTCTTTGTCTATAGATTTAAGTTCTTTATGTGTGTCAGGTTTTGATTTGTCTTTTGGCTGTTCTTGCCTCTTTTCCCTTTCATTAATACTTGTTGTAGATTTCAATATATCTTTGCCTTGAAAATTATTAAAAGGCATTTTTATCTGAGCTACATGTAAAATCGTAGGTAGCGAATCTGATAACCAGCCAGCTGATGTATTTTGAGAGGGCTCGATATCTGCCCCCCACATGATAAAAGGTACGCTAGTGGTCTCTTTCGTTATGATATGTCCATGTCCCACGTGCCCGTGTTCCCAAAATGCTTCTCCATGATCAGCGCTAATAATAATAATAGTGTTATTTAAAATGTTAAGTTCTTTAAGGCCTGCCAATAATTGTTTAATGCTCTCATCTACATATCTGATTTGACCATCATAAAGGGCAATTAGTTGTTCCTTAATGTTTGTTTCAGCTACTTTTTTAAGAGTCATGTCCTGCAGAGTATATAAATTTATTTTACCAGGTTCCAATATCTTAGGTATATTATCTGAGTAAAGATTGTTGAATTGATTTTTATGGTAGGGTAAGTGCGTGTCCATTAAATGGGCATAGGCAAAGAATTTAGCATTCTTGTGCTGGGCAATATCTTTAAGTAGTTTTTCAACTACTACATCAGCTCTAGCAAAAACCTCTTTTGAAGGTGGATCAAAATAAGTATATTCATCAAATCCTTGATCATAGTTAAAATCATCGTCAATAAAGTAATTTCCAGCATTAAAAAAATATGTGCGATATCCATTATCTTTAAATATTTCAGCCATAGTCATCATGGTATTGGGCATGATGGCAAAGCTTGTCATAATAGCGTATGGGTCACCATATAAAGAAGTAAAAATGCTAGCTATTGAGGGTTTTGTCCAAACAAAATCAGAATGTATGTTACGAAAGATTATACCCTCTTTAGCTAACTTATCTATAGTTGGTGAGGTTTGGCGTTCATATCCATAGGCAGATAAATGATCTCGTCTTAAAGCATCACTGATTAAAAAAATTACATTTGGTCCTGTCGGCGGGTTTAAATATTTATATAAAGAAATGCCAACATTGAATATTAATAAAGCGCCCAAGATAATAGGGCTTAGCCAACGCAGGCAATGGATAGGCTTAAGTTTCATTAGTTTAGAGAACAAACCTTTTATAATAATAAGCCCCAAAACTATTAGGCTGGCTATCCAGGCAATATCAACTAATAAGATATGTTGTCTAAGCTCTCCAGTAAGATAAACAGGGATTATCCATTTGCCTATAAGCAGTAAGCTAAGACAAACTATAAATGCTGCTAAAAATGTAAGATGTTGATTGTTTTTAATCCAAAAAGACAAAAACCATTTACTAAAGATATAGACAAAACCTGCAAACAGAAAAACGGCATTTATAGTAAGTATCCAAGTATTAAGGTTTGTTTGAGCTGATAAAACTAATAGATAGTGTAACTTATAAAAAAAATAATTATGAGCTGTAATTTCTGCTATAGTAAATGTGATGCCTAAAATAAAACCTATAAAAGTTCCAAATAATATTAAATAAATAAATCGTTTCTTGTTAGACATATTTTAATACTTTCGATATCTTAATATAGTATTTTTAATAATAAATGTATAAAGTCAATGAATAATACTTTAAATTTTCCCCAGAATAACGTGCAAACAGTGGTAGAGATAATAACGTTGCTACTTATCTTTATTATTATTGGTTTGATCATTGTGCCAGCTCACTGGACCTCAATCTGGATGGACTATGAATTTACAGGTTGGGTTGCTCCAATAAGCAATCGCCTAGCTTCAGGAGCTAAACTTTATGCAGATGGTTTGCATATGCCTATGCCGCCTTTGCCTTATATTTTAGTTTATCTGTTATCGTGGGGAAGTGCTAACTGGATTCTTGAAAGTTTGTTGATGTATATATTTCAATGTCTAACTCTTTTGGTGCTTTATAGAGCTCTTTCTTTACTATTTAAGCAGCCAATTCCTTTTTTAGTAATATTTTCTGCTGTACCTATATTTTTTATATTACCTAAAAGGATATTTTATGATGCTTTAGGTCAATTTTTAGTGGCTTGTATTATTTATGCAATGGCTTTTTTCCTCCATAAACTAAAAAAAGGAATGGGTAATGGGCAAGCTGATAAAAAGTTGTTGTGGATTGTTTTGATGGGAGTTCTCACAAGTGCTCTGATTTTGACAAAGCAGTCAACAGGCGTAGGAACGTTTGTTGGTTGTTTGCTTGCTTTTTTTCTTTTGCCTGTCTCTTTTTCGCTCAGAAATATAGTAAAGGTAAATATTGTTTATATCATTAGTTTTGTGGGTGGTTTTTTGTTGTTAATAGCTTTAATTTCTCCTTTGATCTCTGTTGAAAATATGATCCAAGATGTTTTCTTAACTGGTTCAGAACCTAAAGGGGGTAATTATCAGCTAATTTCAAATTTGATTTATTATATTGTTTCCACAGCACAATCACTTACTGCGCTTGTATTAGTGCCAGCTTTTTTTATGCTCTTAATGTTAATTAGAAATAAATGGCACGTGCTCAATGCTTTAAGGAGAATCAAAGATAGCTTTGATTACTTGGATTGGTCGATTAAAAGTTTATTAGCAGTGTTATTCTTTGTTTTTTCTGTTTTTTTTGTTTTATTAATTCAGGAAAGTCAAACAATATATATTGAAATATTCAATATCCGGTCAGATAGATTGAACTTACTTTTATGGATTGGATTAGCTTTATTGTACATATTAATAATATATCAAATTTTTGTGCATAAAGTTGAACATAAGATATCCTTATCTTTCATTGTTCCAATCGGGATTATTTCTGTTTTTGCTGCTTATTTTCACAATTTGTCAGTAGATTACTTGCGTATATTTTATGATAATAATCCTATAATAGTAATTTCGTTATTTCTTATCTTTTATTTTGTTGGATCATGGCCGCTTAAGATATCTATCAAAATTGGGCAGCTAAGAATAGTACCATTTGTGTTAATTACACTTATTTCTTTGATTTGTTGGAGTGCGTTTGTGAATACTATTAATTTGGCTTTAGCATGTACTGAGACATGGCCAGATGTTAAGTATTTAGACGGAGCTAAAATGCGTCCTGCAGCTCAAGGAATGTATGAAGTTGTTAAAGTAGTTCGCGAGAACTCCACTAAAGATGACGAAGTTTTATTGTTACCTAATGATGTTCATGTAGAATCTTGGTTTGATAGAAAACGGCCGCAACTTACCAGTTCTATCGTTTTTACAGATCAGTACTGGGATAAATATGTTGATGAAGATTATTCCAGGATAAAAAGAAGTTTGCCTAAAATTATAATAATTGGCCCAAGATTTTCTTGGTCAATATTGTCAGATGCCTGGAGTAAGAGCAAGGGCGTTGATCGGTTAATAAAAAAAGTTCAAAATGAGCTTTTGCCAGAAGCTTATGAGTTACATGAAAGTCAGGTAATTTCCGTTCATGGTGAAATAGATTATATGGATGTGTATGTAAGAAAAGATTCTGATTAATAAATTATTTTGGCCTAAGAATGTAGCAACCAAGCATTAAGTCCTCTTGAAAACCTCTTCCAATCCCAATAATTGGAGGGCCTTCAATAAAATCAGTAATTTTATAATTATCTTCAATTGCTTGCGTGATTTTATCACCTAGCCATTGTTCAGGCACAATATTCATATATATACGATCATATTGCTTATTTTTTATTCTTGATAAAGTTAAAGTCTGATCAGTTTGATTGGCTGATTTAAGCTCAATTATTGAATTAGCGCGATCTAGAGGTACCCCAATATAGTTGTTTCTAATCAAGTGCATAATTCCATGGGGCAGTAAGATATTGCTTCCTTGTTCTAAATCTGTTTTGATCGCTTGTTCAATTTTAGCACAGTATTGATAATGTAAATCTTTGGGGGGTATTTTTATTGGCCGAAAGGGAAGGATAACAGCAAAGCAAAGAATCAATGTAAAAGCCGTGATTAATAAACTGTGCTTGGCAATTTTGTTTTTTTGCATCCAAGGGGATTTTTCCAAAGTGTTGGGCAAATTAATCAGCCAGGGCCAGACAATCAGCAAAATCCAGATGTTTGGTAAAGTAAAGCTATTCCAAAGTCCCATTTGTTTAAATGCGCCAAAGATATTCGGAATGACTACAAATATGCCTATGAAAAACCAAGAAATTAACAATGATCTAGTTTTAGATTTGTAGAATTGATAAAACGCTATGATGCCTACTATGTAAAAAATAGAGTGTAGAAAAAACAGCTGTTTTATAAATGCTAACTTTGTAACATGCAGTGGATGTTCTAATAGTATTTTTAAGGTATAATAGTTGATATTCTCATCTGCTGAGAAAAAAATCGTAAAAGAAATAATAGTAACTAATATACCTATTAATGCTAATATAATTTTTTTTCTAAAACCCCAAATATTAGAAAGTAAAAAAGATAGAATGGGGCCACAAATAATTAGCGCACTGGTTTGTTTAATAAAAATACCTAGCGCGCTAAGTGTTAAGGTAAACACAGCAAGTAAGAAATTTGCATGAAGTAGACTTAACCAGCAAATTAATAAAACTAATATTGTGTGTAGAATTTGGAGGTTGTCTGGATGAGGTATATCAGCATTAAAATTATAAAAAATTATTAATAAAGAGGCTCCAAATGCCACTATAAAAAAAAGTAAAGCAGGTAACTGCTCATTTAATAAACGAGCTATAATTAACATTATTTTAGCAGCTAGTAGTGCTGCTAAAATTCCAATTACGACAATTACTAATCTGCAAATAAATATATCTAGATTAAGGTCAAATATATTAATAATAAAAAAAACTATTTTTTCTAAACCAAAAGAATAGACAAACGAATTGGCATCTGCTGGTGCGGTATAAATTGGTAGACCGTTTTTTAGTTTTAAAAGATTAGTTAAAAAGGGGCTTTCAGCCCAGATTAATAGATCCCAGGGAAAAGATAGGCGAGCTAATGTTACTTTACTTATAAGAAAGGCCCAATAATAAATGATAACGCCTATAATGCCTTGATTTATTAAGTTTTTTAGTTTCATTTTTCGCATTATATCTTGGCTAGGTTTATTTTACGATAAAAAATTATCTCATCTACAATAAAAAAACCCGAGGTCAAGTGACCTCGGGTTTTTGTTATCCTTCGACTAGGCTCAGGATGAACGGTTATTTACTTCCTTCCCTCTACCAAAGCATTCACCACATTAGGATCAGCCAGAGTTGTAATATCGCCCAGGTTTTTGATATCGCCTTCAGCGATTTTGCGCAAGATACGGCGCATGATTTTGCCAGAACGGGTTTTAGGCAAGGCGTCAGTAAACTGCATTTTATCTGGGGTGGCAATTGGGCCGATTTCTTTGCGTACATGGGCTATCAGGCTTTTAATTAGATCATCAGAAGGCTTGTTGCCGGTCTTTAAGGTGACATAAGCGTAAATGCCTTGGCCCTTAATTTCATGCGGGCAACCAACTACTGCTGCTTCAGCAACTGTGGGGTGAGAAACCAGAGCTGATTCCACTTCAGCAGTGCCGATTCTATGTCCGGAAACATTGATCACATCATCCACCCGGCCCATGAGCCAGTAGTAGCCATCTTCATCGCAACGAGCGCCGTCACCAGTGAAATAAACACCAGGGAACATGGCAAAGTAGGTTTCTTTGAAACGTTCATGATGATTATAAACCGTGCGCATAATTCCAGGCCAAGGCTCTTCAATTACCAAATAGCCGCCTTCGTTTGGTTTGCATTCACTGCCATCTTCCCGAATGATTTTTGGTTTTACGCCAAAGAAAGGAACTGTAGCTGAACCTGGTTTAATAGAAATTGCACCCGGCAGGGGCGCAATCAAAGCTCCACCAGTTTCAGTTTGCCACCAGGTATCAATAATTGGGCAACGAGTGCCGCCAATATTATTGTAATACCACATCCAGGCTTCTGGATTAATGGGTTCGCCCACTGTGCCTAGAATTCTTAAAGAAGTGAGATTATGTTTTTTAGGCCACTGCTCGCCTTCGCGCATTAAAGCCCTAATAGCTGTTGGCGCTGTATAGAAAATACTGACTTTGTGTTTTTCCACTACTTCCCAGAAACGATCTGGTTCTGGATAGTTTGGCACGCCTTCAAACATTACTTGAGTGGCACAGCTGCAAAGCGGGGGCATAAACTATATAAGTATGGCCAGTTACCCAACCAATATCTGCGGTACACCAGAACACATCATTTTCATGATAATCAAACATATATTTGAAAGTTGTGGTGCCATAAACCATGTAACCAGCAGTGGTATGCAAAACACCTTTGGGTTTGCCGGTTGAACCTGAAGTATAAAGAATAAAAGCAGGGTCTTCAGCGCCAACATGTTCTGGCTCGCAAGTAGTGGATGCTTTGGCCATTAGATCATGCCACCAGAAGTCACGTCCTTGTTTCATTTCAACTTTTTCGCCAGAATGTTTTAAGTTGATGCAAGTTTTAATTGGGCCACCAGCTTCTTCGCATAATTTCATGGCCTCATCTGCTGCTGCTTTCAGAGGAATGCTCTTTTTAGCGCGGAAACCGCCATCAGCAGTAATTAGCACTGTGCAGCCAGAATCCAAGATGCGGTCGCGCAAAGATTCAGCAGAAAAGCCGCCAAACACTACAGAATGGACCGCGCCAATTCTGGTGCAAGCCAGCATGGCTACAGGAAGTTCTGGAACCATGGGCATGTAAATAGAGACGCGATCACCTTTTTTCACGCCTTTTTCTTTGAGCACATTGGCAAATTTACAAGTTTCATCTAAGAGTTGTTTATAAGTGATGTTTTTGGTCTCAGTTGGTTCATTTCCTTCCCAGATTAAGGCCACTCTATCACCCTTGCCAGCTTTTACCCAACGATCCAGGCAATTTACTGAAATATTGGTGGTAGCGCCTTCAAAAAAGCGAATATCAATCTTATTTTTGAAATCATAGGAACGTACTTTATCCCACTTCTTGAACCATACGAAATCATTGGCTATTTTGCTCCAAAAAGTTTCTGGATCTTTAATTGATTCATCCCACATTTTTTTGTAGGTAGCAAAATCCTTGATCCAGGCATGTTTTCTTAATTCAGCTGGTGGATCAAATTTCCTTTGTTCATCCATCATGGATTTGATACCTTGCTTGTTATCAGACATGTAATCCTCCTTTAGTTTTTTTACTTGAAGTGATAATGGAAGGCCCTTATAAAGGCTTAAACCTAAATTTGTCAACACCTATGAAAAGATTAAAAAATCAGCCAAATAAGCCCAAAAAGTCATTTAAACAAAAATTGAAACAAGCCTGGTCCATATTTAAGATCTTGGTGATTGTGGGGATTGTAACCAGCATATTGGGTTTTTATTATCTAAAACATCTAAACCGTTTAATTGAGGCTAAATTTGACCAACCTCGTAAATGGAACCTCCCTTCCCGCATTTATTCTGATGCTGCTTATCTTTATCCAGGCCTGGATTTGAAAACCAGCCATATTATAGAAAAACTGGATCGTTTGGGTTATCGCAATGTGGGAACAGAAATTAAGGGTCCTGGTGATTATGCTCAAGCTTCAGATCATCTGGATATTTATCTGCATGATTTTAAATATCCTTTGGAAGATTTTAAGGGCTTTGCTTTGCGTCTGAAGCTTGTTGAAGATCAAATTGTGGAATTGATTAAGCTAGCTAGTAAAGAAGATTTATCGGTAGCCAAACTAGAACCAGAACAAATATCTTCTATATTTGACAAACAAATGGAAGATCGCACTGTGGTTAATTTGCAACAAGTTCCACCCATGCTTTTGCAATCTATCATCGTGATAGAAGATGAAAGATATTTTAAGCACAAGGGTGTTGATCCTTGGGGAATAGCTAGGGCTGCGGTTAAAAATTTAATGGCCCTGCGCATTGTCGAAGGAGGTTCCACTTTAACGCAACAGTTGATAAAAAATTATTTTTTGCATTCAAAAAAATCTTTTTGGCGAAAATTTCGTGAGCAGTTAATGGCCATTCAGCTGGAACAAAATCACACCAAAGCTGAAATTCTGGAAGCCTATATTAATGAAATATATCTGGGTCAGCGCGGGTCATCCAGTATTTCAGGTGTTGCTGAAGCTGCGCGTTACTTTTTTGCCAAAAATGTGGATCAGTTAACCATTAGTGAATGCGCGCTTTTGGCAGGCATGATCAGAAGTCCATATTCATATAATCCCAGGCTTCATCCGGAGCGAGCTCAAGAACGCCGCAATTTTGTCTTAAACAGATTGTTGGAAGAAGATCTTATTTCAGAACAGCAATATAAAAAAGCACTTGCTGAACCTATTATCATGCCCAAAGCAATTATTACTGCAGGTCGTGCGCCGTATTTTATTGATTTTGTTAAAATGCAACTGGCTGATTTATATCCAGAAGAGGTGTTGCAAACAGAGGGCCTGCACATTTTTACCACTTTGGATATGAGTATGCAGCTGGCTGCGGAAAAAGCGGTGCAAGAAGGACTGAAAACTTTGGAGCAAAGCTATGGCAAGACCCTGCCCAAAGATCATTTAGGAGATTTGCAAGGTGTGCTAATTGCCATGCAACCAGCCAATGGTTACATTAGGGCGTTGGTTGGGGGGCGTAATTATGCTGAAAGCCAGTTTAATCGCGCTGTTCAGGCCAATCGCCAACCTGGCTCTGCTTTTAAGCCATTTGTTTATTTAACAGCTTTGGATCCAAGGAAGAGTGATACTTTTTATACTCCGGCTTCCATGGCGGAAGATGCAGCATTTAGCGTTGAATCTGGTGGAGAAAACTGGTCGCCTAAAAATTATGATAATGAAGAGCATGGCCTGGTTTCGCTACGCACTGCTTTGGAAAAAAGCTATAATATTGTGGCTGCCAAAGTGGCGATTAATGCAGGTTTGGACAATGTGGTAAAAACTGCTGGTCAAGCTGGAATAAAAAGTAAAATTGATCCTGTGCCTTCTTTGGCGCTTGGTTCTTTTGAAGTAACGCCCATGGAGCTAGCTGCAGCTTATACCATTTTCCCCAACGGCGGAATTTTGGCCCAACCCATTTCAATTATGCATGTGGTTACAGAAAAAGGTGAAGTATTGGAAAAAGAAACAGTAAAAATGAAGCGCGTGTTTGACGCTGGTCCGGTTTATCTAACCACTAGTTTAATGAAAGGAGTGGTAGATCGGGGAACAGCAGCAGCAGCGCGCATTTGGGGTTTGGAAGGTGTGGCTGCAGGCAAGACCGGCACCACTTCTAATTACCGGGATGCCTGGTTTGTGGGTTTTACGCCTAATTTTTTGGCATTAAGCTGGGTTGGTTTTGATGACAATGCTGTAACCAATATGAGCGGCTCCAGAGCAGCGCTGCCTATTTGGACAGATTTTATGAAACAGGCTGCACCCAGAAGTGCGCCAGATTTTTCTTCCCCTCCAGGTATTGTTTTGGTAAATATCGATCCTGTTAGCGGTAAATTAGCTAATAATAAATGTCCGAATTTTATTGAAGAAGTATTTTTAGAAGGCACGCAGCCAAATGAGTATTGTGATGAGGTTAAAGTTGATGAGCAAGACATGTATTAGTGTTCGAGCTAGATTGTCATTCCCGCGAAAGCGGGAATCTATATTTTTAATTATTGCATTTATTTTTATTTTCACCGCATGTGCCAAAGAGGTGGTCAAGCGGCCAGAAGTTAAAAAGAAAAAGCCGCAGGTTGAAGAACAAGCAAGAAAACCAATTGTTCCTCCCACAGTTTATACCCCACAAAGAAAAGCTTCTGATCGCATTGTAGCCAAAGGAAAGGTTCAGTTAGAAAATGGTAATCATGAACAAGCCCTGCAGCTATTTCAAGATGCAGTAAATGTGGATTCAGCCAATGGCCAGGCTTATTATTACTTAGCTCTAGCCCATATTAAGCTGGATCAAAATGATGCAGCTTTGGGGTTATTAGATAAAGCCGAAGCCCTTTTACAGCACGAACCTGACTGGTTGGAAAAAATTCAAGATTTACGTCAAAAAATAGGTGGCGCAGCTACCCAAAAACCTGTCTATTATCAAAGAGTTAATGACCAAGAAGAAGATGAGTTTTAATTTAATTTGGCCTGTTTTTTGCTTAAATTTAAGCTGGTGGCGCGTTTGCGCAGCTAAAACATTTAGGAGGCGTTTATGTTTAATAATTTAGCCAAAATTTTAACGCTTTTTCTGATTTTGATAATGCTGGGTTTTGGTCTAGGTAATGGCATTGGTGGATGTACTGGCTCTAAGTCTGTAGCCCCAGGCCCAGAAGAAGGTGATGGTACTGGTACTGGCGATGGAAGTGGCGGGGTTGATGAAGCAGGCGGCATACCAGCTGCTAGCTTAAATTTAAATGCCACTACCAACAAGCTGTATACCACAGATCCTTTGCGCATTACTTTTAATCAAGCCATGAACCAAGCAACAACTCAGGCCGCAGTCTCAATTACTGATGCTAGTGGCGCAGCTGTTAACGGAACATTTTCCTGGAATGGTAATGATTTAATTTTCACTCCTAATGGAGGACTTTGGCGAACCAATCATGCTTATAATTTGTCAATCAGTGTTGCTGCTACCAATCAAGCTGGAACTGCTTTGGCTCAAGCCTTAAACCAAACTTTTAGACCGCAACTTAATCTCCATGATGTTAATGGCGATAAAATAGATGATTTTATGTTGGGCATGCCAGGCGGAAATGCTGGAGGAGTTGAAGATTCTGGACAGGCGTATTTGTTTTTAGGCAGACAATCTTGGGAAGGTGCAAATTTAACTTCAGCTAATGCTTTATATACAGTTGAATCTGATGCTGAGTTTGGTTGGGAAGCCAAAGTTGTGGGTGACATTAATGGTGACGGGTTTGCAGATATGCTAATCGCTGCTCCATCTGTCAGCGTAGCTATAGATGCGCCTGGTCCTGGCGTTGGTGTTGTTGATAATGGTTTGGTGGCGATTATTCATGGTTCAGCAAATCCTGCTAACCTAACTTTATCCATGGCACAGCTGGCTAATGGCATTATTGTTGGTCCAGATGATGAAAGCCGTTTAGGTTTTCCTGTGAAACCTGTAGGAGATGTAAATGGTGATGGTCTAGCAGATTTTGTTATAGGTAGTAAAACCCCTGCTGATGATACCAGGTTTTTTCTATTTTTAGGCAGAAAAGAGGGTTTTCCAAATTGGGCTTCGGCTGCTGTTTCAGCTAGTGCCACGTATATATTGGCAGAAGATGAACGACTAAACGGTGTTTTTCAAACAGCTGGTTGCGATATTAATGGAGATGGTTTTAGTGACTTGCTCTTTGGCGCTCCAGGGTTTGATGGTGGTTTTGGAGTACATGTTGATAACGGGGAAGTCTATATTATAGCTGGTTCTCAAACTCCAACTTCTCTAGATTTAAGAGCAGAGGCCCCTAGCGCGGTTATTTCTGGCGCTAATGATAATGATAGGTTGGGTGTAGTTGCTTGCGGCAATATTAATGGTGATCAATATGCAGATTTGGTGCTAGGCGCGCCAGGTTTTGATGCCAGCAGGGGAGCTGCTTATGTGATTTTGGGCGAGCCTTCTTTTAGAAACTATAATTTGGAACCTGGGGGAGATACGCCTTTTGCCTTTTATCAAGGTCCGGTTGCTGGCGCTGATGGTGTTGGAGAGCTATGTGTGCCAGGCGATGTGGTGAACCACGATGGTTATGAAGATATATTAATAGGTGCGTTATTAATGGATGTTGATGTTGATAACGGCTTAATTGTTATCATGCCTGGCTCTACCACTGGTTTTAATTACACTTTGGTAGAAGCTAATCCTCCAGCTACTTATTATATTGGAGAAAATAGAAGTCATCTTGGTTCTTGTAAAACAATAGGTGATGTTAATGCAGATGGCATGGCAGACTTGTTAATTGGCGCTCCTACTTATCCAGATATGAATGGTTGGGGCCGGGTATATTTAATTTTTGGTGCACAAGGTGTTTTACCGCCAGTGGATTTTAGGACTGCCAGTACGGGGATAACTTTTACTGGAGACAGAGATATGGACCTATTAATTGTGGGCCCTGCTGACTTGTGATAATAATTTGATATTAAAGAAGATTTTAATTTTAGCACAACATTTTTTAAATCCTGCCGATAAAAAAGATGAAGGATAAAATTGGTTGCAAAAGATTATATTTGAAGTAAGTTTTAAGCAGAGAAAGGGGTATGGTTATGGAAAAAAGAAGACATAAACGTTTAGATCTCCAAATCCCTGTGACAGTGCGTTGTAATGGAAAATTGCTGCCTGCAACTGCAACAAATGTAAGTGTTGGTGGAATGTGTATTAAGACCGAAGCTTTTGATGATGTAAAAAAAGATGATTTAGTGGAAGTTTATTTTGATTTAGATGAAAAAAGAAGGGACCTTTCCTTGCGCGGCGCCATTGCCAGGGTTAATGGCAGCGCAGATCACAATATTGGCGTTCAATTTGGCAATTTTCATTCAGAAAGTCACAAGATCTTGCGCCAATTCCTGCACCGCGAATTGCATTCCTCATTGTTCCAGAGTTTAGAGAGAAGATAAATGTTTGGTAGTCATGAGGACTATTAATCACCTCAGACCTTTTAAACATTATACGGACACACCTGTTGGCAGATATCACAGCCATATTGTCCAGGTTTAATAAACTTTTTAAATTCTTCAGGGATTTCAGTTTTATGTTCAATAGTGAGATAAGATAGACAACGCCTGGCATCTAGAACATATGGCTCAACTAAGGCGCCTGTTGGACAGGCTTTAAGACATTTTCTACAGTCTCCACATTGGCCTATGTTGTCATTGCGAGCGTAGCGAAGCAATCCAGTTAAGTGGTCTGGATTGCTTCGTCGCTTTTGCTCCTCGCAATGACCAAAATCAATATCCGTAATTATCTCCCCCAACACCAGATATGACCCAAACTTGGGATTAATCAGCAAAGTATTCTTGCCAATCCAACCCAGGCCAGCTCTAGCTGCCAAGGCTTTTTCAAAAATTGGGCTGGTATCTACGCAGATTTTAAACTTTGCCTGGGGATGATCTTTTTTTAGCTCTTCACAAATCAGTTTGAGTTTTTGGCGGACAAATTTGTGGTATTCTTCACCTCTGGCAAATCTGGCTCGCAAAGGATTATAATTATTTTTTTTGTTATTGTCTTCTAAGAGACCATGGTTACCATATGCAAAACCCACACAAATCACCGTCTGGGCCTCTGGTAATAAAGATTTTGGATCACCTCTTGCTTCAGGGACCCTCTCCATCCACTTCATAGAGGCCTGATATCCCTTGCCCAGCCAATAACGTATTTTATCAATAGATAAAGCCTCTGCTGAACAGAAACCAGATATATTTGCATTAATATACATAGGTGTTTCATTGCTTATACAGGTGCAAATCACAATAAAAATTTGACAAAAAATTTATAGTGATTTCAGGTCGCACATGTTAAGGCCTTAAGCCTAAGGAGTGAAAATGAATCGTCTTGTTGCCAGTATTATTTGTTTAATAAATATAATTTTAATTTACCCAAGCTCAACTTTGGCCGACCCTACTCTTTGGACTAAGCAAATGAAAGAGCAGCGGGATGTTAAAATTACTGAGCTAGCTCTGGCGGGACAAAAATTAGTTTTTCAAAGAGATTATGCCCAGGCCTTGGATTTTTTTAAGGACGTGCAAAAACAGTATCCAGATTCTTCTTTGGGTTATTTTGGAGAAATGGCCATCTATGAAGTGCAGATGCTGGAAAATGAAGACTTTCATCTGGAAAACGAGTTTCTAGATGCCTCTGCTAGAGGAATGCAGGTTTACGATAAGGTAATGCAGAAGTATTACCCAACTGATAAAGAGCTATTCTATGCAGCAGGCGTAATTGGTTTAGACAGTTTTTTTCAGGCCAGAAAAGGGAATTGGTGGAAAGCCTATGTGCGTGGCACAAAATCACGCCAGATTTTTAAGCGCATTTTAAGAAAAAACCCCCAGTTTGTAGATGCCAGGTTAGGCGAGGGCATGTATATCTATTGGCGCTCAGTTTTTACCAAAGAATATACTTTCTTGCCCTTTTTTTCTGATCGTCGGGAAGAAGGGATAGCTATTATCAAAGGGGTGATTGACCAAGCAGAAATAGCCCAGGAGGTAGCCAGGGTTAACTTGGGCCTAATTTACTTTGAAGAAAAAAATTACAAAGATGCCCAAAAGATTTTTGAAAATTTTGTGCAGCAATATCCAAAAAGTGTGATTTTTTATATGTTGCTAGGTAAAGTTTTTCTGGCCAGTAAGCAATATGATAAGGCTTTGGACATTTTTCAAAAAACGCTTCAGCTTGATCCTGAAATAGATAAATTGTATTATTTTATTGGCATGAGCGTGGCTTTAAACAAGCACAAAAATAAATATGATTATGGAAAACAAACATTGGATGTTTTTTTAAAAAAAAGCAAGCAAAGCTTGTGGCGTTCTTATGCTTATTATTGGCTGGGGTTGATTAATGAAAAACAAGGAGATAAAACAGAAGCCAAAAGTAATTATGAAGAGTCCATCAAGCTTAACCCTGGCTTGAAACATGCGAAGATTAAGATAAGAGGTTTGGGTGGAGGTATTTAGTTGGACTATAAGCATAATGGTTAATGGTCAAGAATTATGGGTATAACAATCGTACAAAAGAGTGATTTGCGTAAGAAGAAGCCTAAGGCTACCAAGGCGCTGATTCTTTCTGGCGGAGCTATAACTGGTGGTTCTTTTAAGGCTGGTGGTATTAAAGCCTTAAACGATTATTTTACCAATTTTCAGGTTACTGATTTTGATATTTTTGTGGGAATTAGTTCAGGAAGTTTGCTGGCCGCTCCTTTGATGGGAGGTATTTCTCCAGAATCAATATTGAGAAGTTTAGAGGGTAGTTCCAGAAATTTTACCACGCTTAGTGCGCGACATTTTTATTATCCTAATTTTTCCGAGTGGATCAAAAGACCTCTGGCTTTTTTGGGCAAACTGGCTCTTTCACCTTTAGATTTGATTTCCAAAGGGCATGTTGATGTACCCGAACTTTTATCAATGTTGCCTTCAGGTATTTTTGATAATTCGCCCATTGAGAAATATTTGCGTGATAATATTGAGCGTAATGGCCTGACCAATGATTTTAGGGTTGCTCAGGAATTGACGAGAAAAAAACTTTATATTTGCGCCATGACTTTAGATGGCGCCAAGCGCGTGGTTTTTGGCCCAGATGAAAAAAATGATGTGGCAATTTCCGAAGCAGTTCAGGCATCCACAGCTATGCCTGGATTTTATAAACCAGCCCATATTCAGGGGGTGGATTATGTAGACGGCGGGGTGCAGGAGACCGCAAATATTGATATTGCCATTCAAAAAGGCGCGCAGCTCATTGTTTGCTATAATCCCTTTCGCCCTTATGATCCTGATGAGCAGCGTTCTACAAAATCCTCAGGACGCTTGGCTCAAAAAGGTGTTATTGAAGTGCTGAATCAGATTTTTAGGGCTTTTTTTCACGCGCGTTTGCATATTGCTCTAGATCATTTTCGCCAAGATCCTAATTTTAAAGGAGATATTATTTTAATTGAACCTAGCGCTAATGACAGTGATTTTTTTAAGCTTAACCCTTTGGTACTTTCCAACCGGGTGGAAGCAGCCAGGCTGGGTTTTAGGTCAGTGCGCAATTCTATTGAAGCTAAATTTGACGAGGTAAAAAAGATTTTTGCCAGCTATGGCATTGAAATGACCAGGCGCGGGGTAGAAGCTGAATTTAAAAAAATTATGCAGCCAGATGTTAGCGAACATGAATTAGCTTCGTTATTAGAGCGTAAAAGAAAATAGAATATGGAACAAAGCTTTTTTGATTTTAATAAAATTGTTGAAGAACCTGCTGTCTTAAATAATGATAAACCTCATATCTACACTATCTCTGAAATCACCAAACAAGTTCGGGATATTTTGGAAAATACTTATCCAGATATTTGGTTAACTGGGGAAGTTAGTAATCTGCGCAATGCTCAGGCCAAGAACTATTATTTTAGCTTAAAAGATGAGCAAACTCAAATGCGGGCTGTGATCTTTGGGGGACGTGGCAGGTTAAATTTTGATTTAGAAGATGGCCAGGAAGTGGTTTGTCATGGCAAGCTTGCGGTGTATAGCGCGCGCGGTGAATATCAAATCATTGTTGATTATTGCGAACCCAAGGGTAAGGGCGCTTTGCAAATTGCTTTTGAGCAACTCAAAAAAAAATTGCAGACAGAAGGTTTGTTTGCCAATGAACGCAAGCGGCCCATTCCTTTTTTGCCGCGTAAGGTTGGGGTAATCACTTCTCCAACTGGTGCAGCAATCAGGGATATTATAAATGTTTTGACCAGAAGGTTTCCCAATATTGAAATTTTGTTAATTCCTGTAAAAGTGCAAGGAGCTGAAGCAGCAGGTGAAATTGCTGCAGCCATTAATCTCCTGAATCAAAGAGATGATGTGGATGTAATGATTGTGGGTCGGGGCGGCGGTTCTTTGGAAGATCTCTGGGCTTTTAATGAGGAAGTTGTGGCCAGGGCAATTTTTGGTTCGCGCATCCCGGTTGTGAGCGCGGTTGGTCATCAAATTGATTATACAATTGCGGATTTTGTGGCAGACGTCAGAGCAGCTACTCCTTCAGCTGCTGCAGAGCTGGTTGTGCCAAGATTAGTTGATTTACAGGAAGCAATTAAAAATTATCAACGTCAGTTGAAACTAGCCCTTAATCAATTGCTTAAGCAGCGCTGGAATGAAGTGCAGAGATTTAGGGGCCAAATTGTTGATCCTAGCAGGCGTTTTCCAGATTTATATATGCGCGTAGATAGTTTGCAAGAGAGGTTAAAATTTGTCAGTGATGCTAAAATTAAAAATTTTGCCCAACAGATCGATAAACTCACTAGTAATCTTACTCATCTTTCTCCCATGCATATTCTGGAAAAAGGCTATGCTGTGGTGACCAAGCTGGGAGATAAAGATTCCTTAAAATCCGCCAAAGCGCTAAGCGCTGGCCAAGACCTTAAAATACGCTTTTATGAGGGTGTAGTAGCTGCTAAAGTTACGAAAAACATTGACGAATAAGAGGTTATATGACCAAAAAAACATTTGAACAATCTTTGGAAGTTTTGGAAAAAACAGTTCGTCAGCTAGAAACTGGTGATCTGACTTTAGATCAATCCATTACCGCATTTGAAGATGGTATGAAACTGGTTAAAGAATGCGAAGCCAAGCTCAAGGAAGCTAAAGCCAAGATTGAAAAGCTCATCAAAGATCAAAATGGAAATACTAAAATAGAGACTTTTGAAGCAGAGGAATAAAAGTGGATTTAAAAACTTATCTAGCAGAGCGCAAAGAAATAGTGGATATTGCTTTGACCAAATCTTTGGCAGATCCATTTATCCCAGCTCGTTTGCGCGAAGCTATGGAATATAGCTTAAAAGCTGGGGGCAAAAGAATTCGTCCTATTTTAGTGATTGCGGGCGCTGAAGCCATAGGCAAAGCTGCTGCAGAGGTCATGGAGATTGCTTGTGCCCTGGAAATTATCCACACCTTTTCTTTGGTTCATGATGATTTGCCAGCTATGGATGATGATGATTTAAGAAGAGGCCTGCCCACTAATCATAAAAAATTTGGCGAAGCCACAGCTATCTTAGCTGGAGACGCGCTTTTAGCTGAAGCTTTTTGGTTGCTAACCAAGAAGCCTGCAGCCAATGCTCAAGTTCAGTTGCAAATTATAAACGATATTGCCACAGCAACTGGCGGCCGGGGTATGACTGGTGGCCAACAAATAGATATAGATGCTAGTGGCAAGAAAATTAGCTTAGAGCACCTAAATCAGTTACATAAAATGAAGACCGGTTGTTTATTGACTGTGGCAGCTACATCAGGCGCTAAATATTGCGGAGCAACTGCTCAGCAGATTCAAGCCTTAGAAAACTATGGCCAGGCCATAGGCCTAGCTTTCCAGATTGCAGATGATATTTTAGATATTGAAGGAAATCAGCAAGAGCTGGGTAAAGATATTGGCAGTGATCTGGAAAATGAAAAAGCAACATATCCAAGTTTGCTGGGTTTAGATAAATCCAAAATTAGGGCGCAATCCTTGGTTAATGAAGCTATTGCTGAGTTAGAGATTTTTGGGGACAGAGCTGAACCTTTGAAAGAGATTGCTAGGTATATTGTGGAGAGGCGAAGCTAGTTATTGTCATTCCCGCGCAGGCGGGAATCCCATGGAGCTCTTGGGATTCCTGCTTTCGCAGGAATGACAATCTAAAAATATGAGATGCTACACAAAAGAAATTAACATATCCACATCCCAACCTTTAGAATTTATAGATATTACAAATCAAGTAAGGGAATTAGTGGAGAGACGCGGTATTAGCAATGGTTTGGTTAATATTTGTTCCAAACATACCACAACAGGGGTGAAGATTAATGAACGTTGTGCGCGTTTGCAGCAAGATATGGAGGAAATGCTTAAGGAAATTGCTCCTCAGGCTAAGACCTATAAGCATAATGAACAAACAGTAGATGGCAGGGGTAATGCTCATAGTCATTTGATGTCTTTAATTGTGGGTAGTTCTGAAACTATTCCAGTGGAACAAGGGAAATTAAAACTTGGTACCTGGCAATCTATCTTTTTTATGGAATTTGACGGTCCCCGATCCTCACGCGCTGTTTCTGTCACAATAGTGGGAATATAATTAAGTATGTTAGCTAAAAACGACATTGCTGGTTTTTTTGCTGAACCAGAGAATTTAGATCTGGAACAGTATATTATTCAGACCTATTATTTTGAAACTACTGCTAATCCTGAACTGGCAGCAGCAGGTTTGGCCAGTGAGCAAAGCACTGCCCAATGGAAGCGGCCTCAGGTTGCAGAAGATCTTAGGAAAAAGTTTGGCGCAAAAGTGATTGGTTTGGATGTGTTAGAGGTTTCAGATCAACCGCATGTTTTAACTTCATTTACTCAAGCAGAGAAATATTCACGCTGTGTAGCGCGCCTGGCTCATCCTATTCAAAATTTTGGCACAAAAATTCCTAATTTACTTACTGCTGTTTGCGGAGAGGGCGCTTTTCATGCCCCGGAAATTACCTATATCAAGTTAATGGATTTGGGTTTTCCCCAGTCTTTTCTGGCAGATTTTCAAGGCCCGCAGTTTGGCTTGCAAGGTTTGAAAAAAATTCTGCAAGCTGAAGATAGACCTATCTTTATGGGTGTGGTTAAACCTAATATTGGTTTGCCTGCCCAAGACTTTGCTGACATTGCCTATCAAAGTTTGCTGGGGGGATTAGACATTGCCAAAGATGATGAAATGCAGGCTGATTGTGCAAACTCTCCTTTGATTGAACGAGCCAAATTAATGAAACAAAAAGTTGCAGAAGCTGCCCAAAAAACAGGGGAGCCAAAAATCTTTTTGGCCAATATCACAGATGAAGTTGATCGTTTGCTAGAGCTGCATGATTTGGCAGTGGAAAACGGGGCTGGTGCGGTAATGGTTAATAGCATGACTGTTGGTCTTTCAGCTTTGCGCATGCTTAGAAAACACGCTACAGTGCCCATTGTAGGTCATTTTGATTTTATCGCTCCCTTTGCCCGCTTGTCATTTTTTGGCGTTTCCCAATTGGTGATTAACAAGCTGCAACGCTTAACTGGTTGCGATGCTATTATCATGCCTGGTTTTGGTCGGCGCATGTTGGTGGAAGAAGAAGAAGTAAAAGCAAATGCTCAGGCTTGTTTAGCTACTATGGGTGAAGTAAAAAGAACTCTGCCCATTCCTGGCGGTAGTGATTGGGCAGGCACTTTGCCAGTTTTATATGAAAAATTACGCACCCTAGATTTTGGTTTTGTGCTTGGCCGCGGCGTGTTTGATCATCCCCAGGGAGCAGCTGCTGGCGCTAGAAGTATTAGGCAGGCTTGGCAAGCCATAGTGAATCGCCTTTCTTTGCAGGAATTTGCCAAAGATCATGTGGAATTAAGACAAGCAATAGAAGTTTTTGGGAAAGGTATAAGCCATGATGAAAAAACTAATTTTTATCATCAGCTTGACGCTGATCGCGTTGATTTCTTTAAAGGCACAAGCTGATTTATTGGAAAAAAACTTTCCTGCAGCAACGCCTAGCAGAGGTTTGGAAACTGCGGCAGTTGATTTAGATCCAGCTACAATTAATGGTTATGTAGTGGTGATGAAAGAAGGCATTCCAGCTGAGCAGGCCCAATTTTATATAAGTTGGGGAGATTATGATTATCGCGCTTCAAAGGTTGAAGACGGCAAAATTAAGACCAGACGCGGCAAGATTTATACTTTTCTTCAACCAGGCGATATCATGGCCGTGGTTAATACCATAAAATTTGGCCAGAGATTTAATATAAGATTGATTTCACCTACACCATATGTGCCGCTTGATCGGCCTAAAGATAAAAGGCATTCCAGAGTTACTTGTTCAGTAGGATTTAAATTGCCCAAAAATGAACAACAAGGTCTAGCTACAATCGAGAAGTGGTTAAAGCCATTTGCCAATTACAATGACGCCAAAGATTATGCTGAAGGCTTAAAGCGAGCGCAAAAAACAATCTATCACAGTTTGTAAATTTGGCTCGCCCATTTCTTCTAATTCATAGCGCACACGCAAAGCAGGTTTATCAAATTTAATCACCCGCCTTAAATCAATGGGGCTACCTACCAAGACTAAATCCGCAGGCGTGGCTCTAATGGTTTCTTCTAATTCTTTGAGCTGATCTTCATAATAACCCAGAGCTGGAACCAGCTTGCCTAATTGAGGAAATTTGGTGTAAGCCTCTTTGATAGAACCCACAGCATAAGGTCTGGGATCAACAGTTTCTGCTGCTTCGCATTCATCAGCGCAAACCATGCCTGCGCCATAGCTCATGCCGCCATGAGTTAGAGTAGGGCCGTCTTCAATTACTAAAACTTTTTTTCCTCTAATTTGCTCTGGCTCATCAACGGTAATTTGCGAATCACCCTTAATCACTTTAGCCGTAGGATTGCAGATTTTTATATTTTCTAGCAAGGTATTTAGCTGCTCAGCAGAAGCTTGTTTATATTTGTTGATAACCAATACATCAGCAGTTAAAAAGTTGACCTCTCCTGGATAAAAGCTTCGTTCATGACCAGGACGCAAAGGATCCAGCACGGTGATTTCCAAATCTGATTTTAAAAATGGCGTGTCGTTGTTGCCACCATCCCAGATAATGATGTCAGCCTCTTTTTCAGCTTGGCGGGTAATTGCTTCATAATCTACGCCAGAATAAATTACCAAACCGCGATCAATGTATGGTTCGTATTCTTCGCGTTCCTCAATGGTGCATTCATGTTTATCCAAATCTTCATAAGAGGCGAATCTTTGTACAGCCTGTTTGGCCAAATCGCCATAGGGCATGGGGTGGCGAATAGCTACAACATTTTTGCCCATTTTCTTTAAGATAGACACCAGCTTGCGGGAAGTCTGGCTTTTGCCGCAACCAGTTCTGATAGCGCAAACTGAAATAACAGGACAGGCTGCTTTGATCTGGGTTTTATCTGGAGTGAGCAGGGCATAATTGGCACCTGCAGCCATGGCTTCACAACCTTTTTGCATTACATATTGGTGAGAAACATCGCTATAAGAAAAAATCACCAAATCAATTTTATGTTCCTTAATCAGTTTGGTTAAATCTGTTTCCGGTAAAATCGGAATGCCATTTGGATAAAGTTTTCCGGAAAGTTCTGGCGGATATCTACGGTCTTCAATATTGGGAATTTGAGTGGCTGTAAAAACAACTACTTCATAATTTGCATTATTGCGAAAATAGGTGTTGAAATTGTGAAAATCCCGGCCTGCTGCACCCATAATTAAAACTTTTTGTTTCTTCATCCTATCTCCTCTGTTTTTTCTTGCTTCTGATTTTCTCATATAATTCAATATATTCTTCAGCTGAGCGATTCCAGGAGAAATCAGTTTTCATGGCATTTAAGATCAACTTTTTAAAAGTTTTTTGATCTCTAAACGTGGTTAAACTTTTGTTTAGGGTTTTGATAAATTCCTGGGCATCATATTTCTGGAATTTAAAACCATTACCCTTGAGCGTATTTTTATTAAATGGTGTGACTGAATCGTCCAGTCCGCCAGTGGCGCGAACAACTGGAATAGTGCCGTATTTCATACTGATCATTTGATTTAAGCCGCAGGGTTCATATCTGGAAGGCATTAAAAAGAAGTCAGATCCAGCCTCGATTAAATGCGCCAGGCTATTATCGAATTTTAGGGCCACACCAACATCTTTGGGATATTTTTGGGCCAGGGTTTGAAAAAGTTCATGGTAATGCGGCTCGCCAGTTCCCAAAACAACAACCTGAACGTTGGCTTTAATCAGGCTGGGAATAACATCTTCTAATAGATCAAAACCTTTCTGTGTGGCTAAACGGGAGATAATACCCATTATAGGAACATCTTTGCGCACTGGAAGTTTAAAGCACTTTTGCAGCTCAGTGCGACAAGCGTCTTTACCCTTTAATTCTTTAGCAGAATATTTTTTGGGAATAAGCTTATCTGTGGCAGGATCCCAATGACTATAATCAATTCCATTTAAGATGCCGACAATGTCTTTTTTGCGCTCATGCAACACTGCTTCCAAGCCGCAACCATATTCAGGAGTTAGTATTTCTTGGGCATATTTTTTGCTAACCGTGGTTATTTTATCGGCAAAAACTATTCCAGCTTTGAGAAAATTAATTTTTCCGTAAAATTCCAGTTTATCAAAGGTAAATAAACTCCAATCCAGATTAAGCATTGGCATGTCCATATGTTCGAATAAACCTTGATAACCTAAATTATGAATGGTTAGCACGGTCTTAACATTTTTTAAGGCAGGATTGTTTTTATATAAGGTTTTTAAATATACAGGAACCAAGGCTGCTTGCCAGTCGTGACAGTGAATCAAATCGCACTTGGTTTTGAATGAAGCAATTAATTCCAAAGCTGCTTTAGCAAAGAAAGAAAAACGCTCGGAATTATCTGGATAGTCTCCTGCTTTGGTTTGATACAGGTATTCACGATCAAAATAAGCTGGTTGTTGAATAAAAAACACTTCAACATTTTTAGACAAAGAAGTTTGAAAAATTTTGCCTGCAACTTTTTTATCGCCAACTGGAACAGTGACAGTTTGTTTTAAGGATTTTATGCCAAAAGTTTTAGCCGAGATGCTGTTGTAAAAAGGCATAATTATAGCCACCTTAACTCCAGCTTGGCCTAAAGCCTTGGGCAAGGTGCCAGCTACATCTGCCAAACCGCCTGTTTTGGCGAATGGCACCACTTCTGATGATATAAAGGCAATTTTCATATAGTTATCCCCCCAATAATTTTAATTATAATTGTCGTAAATATTCTGCTGCAGCTTCTGGCGCTGTAGGACAAATATAAAAACCAGAACCACGTTCAAAACCAGCCACGCGAGTTACCCGAGGTGTTAATTCAATGTGCCAATGATAATAGGGCAAATCTGGCATGGCAATTGGCGAAGAATGCAACATAAAATTATAAGCAGGTTGATCTAAGGCCTTGTCTAGTTTTTGCAAAGTTTTTTGGAACAGATCACTTAAATTTTGAATTTCATGCTTAGTAGCATCTTCAAAATGGGCATCATGCCTTTTAGGCAGAATCCACATTTCAAAAGGAAAACGCGGGGCAAAAGGACAAATGGTGATAAAATCATCATTTTCCATTACAATGCGTCTTTTATCATTTAGTTCCTGCTGCACGATATCGCAATATAGGCAGCGTTCTTTATATTCATAAAACTCTTTTGAACCCTGCATTTCTTCCATTACTGCTTTAGGAATAATAGGCAAGGCAATAAGTTGGGAATGCGGATGTTCTAAGCTGGCGCCAGCGCGATAGCCATGATTTTTAAATATTAGCACATAGCGAAAGCGTTTGTCTTTTTTAAGATCCATGATGCGATCGCGATACGACCAAAGCACATCTTGGAACTGATTTTCCGGCATAGTTGAAAGAGTAGCGTTGTGATCTGGAGTTTCAATAATGACTTCGTGAGCGCCTATGCCGTTCATCATATCATATAACCCAGCGCCCCGACGGTTCAACTCGCCTTCAATGCCCAAGGCAGGAAATTTATTGGGTATAACGCGCAGATTCCAGCCTGGGGTGTTGGCATCTCCTTCTTTGCGATAGGCTAATACTTCTTTGGGAGTTGCGTGTTCATTGCCAAAGCAAAAGGGGCAAGGCCTGGAAGGGGTTTCGTTTGGTTTTTTAGAATCTGTTTCTTGTTTAAAATCTGTAGGTCGTTGTGATCTTTCAGTGGAAATAATGACCCAGCGGCCAACTACAGGATCCTTGCGAAGTTCAGGCATAGTATTTAACCTCCTAAAATATAGAAAATACGAGCAAAAAGCTCTACAGTTTTTCTAAGGAAATGCCAACCGAAAATTTTGTAAGATTTGACCAACTTAAGATGATTTTGGAACCTTGATATAAATGATCAAAGCCTTTTTCTGATTGGGAAACGGTCTCAATAGGCCAGAAAGTGCAAAAACAAGCTGGTTCGGCATTTAAGGCCACTTTGAAACCAAAGGCTTCGTCAATTAAATTCAAATCAGTTAAATCATTTAGTTTTTTATTAGCATCCAACATAACTTTTTTGGAATTAGGTTCCATGTTTTTCCATTGGTAATATCTTTGCTCATTATGTCCTGCTAAAAGAGACATGTTAAGCTCAGTGGCAAACACAAAGTTCGGTTGCTCTTGCTTTTCAAATTCCAAAAGATAATTAACCACCATGGAGTTTGGAGCAACTATGTTAAATTCCTTGGTCAAATAAACTGCTTGTTCATGATCCAGATTGCTCTGGGCTTTTAAGATTATTTCCGCTTTTTTGCCCAGGTTTTTATGATTCACTATTTGGAATTTTTTCTTGCCAAAATCAGCTAAAGGTTCTTGCAGGTTTTTTTGCACTTCTTTCCAATCTAGATCAGCAGGAAAGATATGGTCTATTAAAGAAAAGGAAGGATATTTATCATAAATTAATTCGCCAATTTTCTGAATGTCTTTTTTAATTTCATGGATAGAAGGAATATTGCCATTGCCTTGCTCGCTCTTTTTTTGAGCATCTGCTGGGTGATGATATGCTTCAAAACGACGCGCCAAGGTATTTTGCACGTTAAAATTAGCAGGACGATAGGATAGTTCAGAAATAGAGCCGCCGTTATTAGGAAAGATCATGGCTTGCATAACCGGGGTGCGAATAATTATTTCATCAGTATGGTCAAAATTAAGATCTGTTAGTTCTACATCAAGATAATTTTGTTCTGGTCGCAAGTAAGCATCAATTATATTTTCAGCTTTAATCAGGTTTTCATAAATTCCATGTCGCAAATGACTTAAATATAGGCCACCAAATAGTCCGTGCCAATAAGCGCAATTGCATTGGCCTTGATAAAGCGCTTGGCGAGCAGCTGGCAATTTATGGCCCTTGGCTTCTGCTTCATCTAAACGATTGGATACATAAAGCATTTTTTTATGCATCAGGTTGCTTTCCGGATATTTGGAAAGAAAATTGTCAAAAAATCCACCACGCAAAAAAGGAGCTGCTAATTCCCACATGCCGCTTTTTTTAAGAATCTCTTGGGCTTGTTGAAAGCGAAAGATGGCATCTGCTGGCATGGCCCATTCCAGCATTTCGCGGTAGGAAGCAGTTGGCAGATAAATGGTTTTTTCTGGAGGACGCTCAGCCATGAATTCGGAAAAAGTGGTAGTTTTAATCCGATCCTGGTTATCAGTTAAAGCTGAAAAAAAGTTTTCCAGCCAGCCTTTTTTGATTACCCACTCATGGGTGCCTGGCCAAACTCCAAACTTTTCACCATCATCGCCATAGGTAATGCCCACATTAGGAGCAGCTTCAGCTAAAGATAAGAGATGGCCAACAACTTCTTCCACAGGTTTAAATGGAATTAGATAGCGCAATCTTTGGTCGCTGGGAAAGATGGCTACAGTTTTGCCAGCTCTTTCTGTGAGATAATAATTAAGCAGGGTAGGATCTGTTAAGCCAGCATGGCGAAAATGTTCATCATCTAAAATTGTATAAGCTAGGCCAGCATCATAAATTACCGAGGCCAGAGAAGGTTCCCAAACGCGTTCAGCCAGCCACATACCTTTGGGAGTTACTTGGGCCTGTTTTTGCCAAAACTTTTGCATCATTTGAATTTGGCCCAGGGCATCTGTTGTTTTTAAGATGGGTAGAATAGGTTCATAATAACCGCCACCCATGATTTCAATTTGCCCGCGAGTGACTAGCCTGACCAGAGTTGGCAGATAATCATTTTCATGAGCTAAAGCCCAATCTAGAAGTGGACCTGAATGATGCAAAGAAATTTTTATGGCTGGATATTTTTCTAAAATGTTCAAAAAAGGCCAATAGCATTTTTGAAACGCTTCGCTAAATACCTGGCCAAAATTACCTACTGGTTGATGATGATGAATTCCTAATAGTAGGTTAACAGTTTTAGACATAAGGTCCTCTTAAGCTATTCTAGCTTGGCGTCTTTGGGAATTACAACTATGCCTTCTGGAGAAACAGTGAACCGTTTTTTATCCTTTTCTAAATCATAACCAATTTCCATCTTTGGCGGAATTGTAACATTTTTATCAATAATTGCCCTTCTAATCTTGGCATACCGTCCAACATTTACATTATCAAATAGAATAGATTCTTCTACCTCAGCAAAGCTGTTGATGCGCACGCGTGGTGAAAGCACAGATCTTTGAATTCTGCCGCCGCTGATAATAACGCCATCGCACACCATAGAATCTGTAGCCATACCAATTCTTTTGGAAGTTTCATCTGCAAATACAAATTTTGCTGGCGGATGGGTTTCCCGGGCAGTATGAATGGGCCAGTCATAATTATATAAATTAAAAACCGGGGAAACTGAAACTAAATCAAGCGAAGACTGCCAGTATTGATCAATGCTACCTACATCGCGCCAATATCCTTTTTCTTTTTCTGTAATGCCAGGTATTTTGTTTGTATCTAAATTATAAACCATTACCTTGGTTTGTTTATAAATGGCTGGAATAATGTTCTTGCCAAAATCATGTTTGGAATCTTTGTTTTGGGCATCAGCCAGAATAGCTTGTTTAAGGATGCTGGTTTTAAAAACATAAATACCAGCAGAGCAATAGGCATAATCTGGGTTGCCTGGCATGGCTGGTGGCTGGTTGGGTTTTTCCTGAAAATCAATCATTCTGGAGTTTTCATCTGCAGCAATAACGCCAAAATTAGAGGCAATGGCTAAGGGTTGGGGGGTGGCGGCAATAGTAACATCAGCAGCATTGTTATCATGAAATTTTAGTAGCTGACGCATATCCATGCGATAGATTTGATCGCCACTTAAGATCAATACCGGATCAGCTTTGGCGTTTTCAATATGATGCAAATTTTGATAAACCGCGTCAGCGCTTCCTTTATACCAAGAACCGCCAGTGCGCATTTGCGCCGGCACAGCATCTATGAATTGATCTAGGATTACCGGCAAGTACCATCCTTGTTTTAGGTGGCGCAGTAGGGAATCAGCTTTGAATTGAGTTAACACTTTTATTTTAAGTAGGCCGGAATTTACCAGATTGGATAAGACAAAATCAATAATACGATAATGACCACCAAATGGAACAGCTGGTTTGGTGCGCTCATTAGTTAAGGGTCGCAGGCGTTCCCCTTGACCGCCAGCCAAGACTATAGAGATTGGATTGGGCATAACTTATTAAAATATTTGTTCTTTTAAGCAGACAAGTAGTGGATATAATAAATAACTTCAGATGGCAACAGCTAATCATTAACCAGTTATTTTTATTGATAAAACCTCAAAAAAGTGCACAACTTTTTAAAATATATGCCGATAAGTTTAGGTGATTTTTCTCGACAAGCTCGAAGAATAAAAATGATCTAGAAGAATAAAAATGATATTGTTCGAGCTTAGTCGAGAACATTATTATAAAAGGGGAAATTTATGCGTTATTTATTAATTGGAGCAGTAATTGGCATCTCAGTTCTCATTGAAGCCTGTGGTCCTAACAATGACCAGGATGGTGGCGGCCCAGTTGATGGTGATGGCGATGTGGATGCTGATAGTGATGTAGATGCTGATAGCGATGCTGATGGGGATTATGATGGCGATGCTGATGGCGTCGTAACCGACACTCGTTGCCGAGATTTTAGCTCAAGGGCTCGCATTTTAGCTGATCTGCCTTCTGGTTGTATGCCTCGTGATATTGATGTGTATAATAATGATGCCTATGTTTTGTGTGATTATGAAGCACGTGCCAATCATGATGAAATTCTTAGATGTCCTATTCAAGAAGATAGAAGTGAATGCACACGAGTTATCGATTTAGGAGAAGGGCAGTTTAACTTAAGCGCTGGTGGGGAAACCCTAGATAATGTAGCAAGGCATCCAACTAGTATGACTATATTTAATCAAGGTGCTGTGGATGGGGCCATGGTTTTGGTTAATTATTTTACAGAAGATGAAATTAGTTTGGAGCGAGAAGATGTCACTTATTTATATAGAGATCAAATGGCGACCTATAATATGGCAGGCGAAAGATTATCTTCTCATCCAGTAGTAACACCAGCCATAGGCAGCGGAAGCAGCCCAATTCCAATCTTTTTCAGACAACCAATGTCAGCTTTGTTTTTAGATGGGACCACCTTTGTTGTTCCTTTTAGAAATTTGAGTGGCGAAGAATATGAGCGAGGAATGCTTAGAATTTATGCTATGGAGACTATTGGGGATACAGAAGTGTTGGATGGTAATTTTGATCCAGATGGTATTACAGATTTAACTACCCTTAATTTTTTTACCGGCGGAGTAAATGTAACAAGTCTAGGCAGGGCAGGAGACAGGCTTGTTGTTTTGAATAGCAGTTCTGCAGAATCTGCTGAATTAGCTGGTGTGGCTGAGGCTTTGCGTTCGCCAAGTTTGGCCATCTTTGACGCTGAAACGCCGGAAAATATTTCATTTGTGGAAACAATAGAAATCACATCTTCTGGTCAATTATTAGCTCAAGATCAAATGCCAATCAGCCAAGATGGAAGTTTTGTCCTAGCTGGTTTGCAGACATATTCATCAGATATGAATCCTGAAGTTTATCAGGTGTTTTTAAATAGTGGAATAGTTGAATCTTTTGAAGCGCCGGTTGTAGGTGAAAATATTCATTTTACCTCAATTGTCTTGTCTGAAATAAGAGCTGATGGTTCTAGGATAATTGCTTCCATGACTGATGGTTATGTTTATGCTTTCTGGGCAGACACGCGCGAGCAAGCAGGTGCAAGCGTGTTTGTTGGCGAAAATCCAAATCTTTCTGATCTAACTTCAGATGGAAGAAGCTTTATTGTTGGGGCCCAAAATACTTGTAGAGATGGCGAAGTAAGCGGTAGCCCAGCTTTAATTCAAGTTGATGTTGCTGGATTTGTAGAAGCTGAAGAAGAACCAGATGCCGGCCCAGACGCCAGCCCAGATGCTGGGTAATTTGCAAATACTAAATCCTAATATCTAAACTCTAAACAATTTCTAATTTCAAAATTTAAATGTTCAAAACAAATGTTTTAGGTCATTTGAACATTGGGATTTTGGATTTGTTTAGGATTTAGAATTTAGTATTTAGGATTTAACTATTTTCAATGAATTTCTTAATCCTATCTATGCCTTTATTGATTTGTTCCCTTGAAGTGGCGAAACTTAAACGGATATTTTCATCGCAGCCAAAGTCCAAACCAGGTACGCAGGCCACTTGGGCTTTTTCCAAAAGTAGTTGGCAAAATTCCACACTTCCAGAAACCTTTAGTTTAGCATAACAAGCAGAAACTTTGGGAAACGCATAAAAAGCGCCAGTTAGTTTTTGGCACTCAAAACCAGGGATTTCATTTAAACGTTCATAAATTAGATGAGCGCGCTTATTAAATTCTTCACGCATTTTTTTCACTTCAGCTTGCCCATTTTGCAAAGCAGAAATTGCAGCTAGTTGATTAAAAGTTGCTGTGCCTGAAGTCATGTGAGATTGCAGCCGGCTGACTGCTTTGGCAAGTTCCAAAGGTGCGGCTAAATAACCAATTCTCCAGCCCGTCATGGAATAGGCTTTGCTTAATCCATTTATCGTGATGGTGCGTTCATAAAGTTCAGGGCAAACTGCGGCAAAACTTGCAAAATGTTGATCATTAAAAACCAGATATTCATAAATTTCATCAGAGATAACAGCTGCCTGGAAATCAGCAATAACTTTGCCCAACGTTGCTAATTCTTCTGGGGTGTAACAAAATCCACCTGGATTGTTTGGTGAATTAATGATGATTGCTTTGGTCTTAGAAGTGAGCTGCTTTTTTAATGTTGCTGCAGTGAGTTTATAGCAATTCTCTGGGCTAGAGTCTGCAAATTTGGGCACGCCTCCAACCAACTTTACCATTTCTGGATAACTAACCCAATATGGTTTAGGAATTAATACTTCATCTCCTGGATCTATTAAAGCATGTAGAGCCAGATATACAGCATGTTTGGCGCCGCAAGTAACTACAACTTGTTTAGGGCTATAATCTAAATTATTTTCAGTTTTTAATTTGCGGGCAATTTCCTGGCGTAAATCCATGACGCCAGCAGCAGGTGCATATTTAGTGGCTCCATTATCCAAGGCCTGTTTGGCTGCAGCTTTGATAAAATCTGGAGTGTCAAAATCAGGCTCACCTGCGCCAAAACTGATGATATCTATTCCTTGAGCTTTTAGTTCTTTGGCGCGATCGGTAACTGCTAAAGTCACTGATTCATTTACTGTTTCTGCTACTTTACTTAGTTCCATGTGTAGCCCCCCCTTATTCAAGATGCACATTGAACATATCAAATTTCTATATTCAAGCATTTAATTTTAAAGTTCCCATTCTGCAAATCATTTAAGTTGCTCCCAGGAAGTGTTTTTTGGCTTACGGCGAATTTCTTCACACGCCAGAAATTCGCCTGCCCTGCGACGTCGCTCTTTAGGCTTAGAAAGCGACTTACGCAGAGGCCGCCAAACCACTAACTCGCGCATTTAAAAACAGCGCTATTTTAACGATGAATAGCCCGGTTTCGTGCGCCTGCTTTGAAGACCTTTTCCCCGAAAGGGAATTTTAAATTGAGAGAAATGGTGTGCTTGACAATGAATGAATTTTTAAGGTAGCTAGGGCGCATGTCGATTACGATTAAAGCCCCAGCTAAGGTTAATTTGGTTTTGCGTGTTTTAGGTCAAAGGCCAAATGGTTATCATGATTTGTATATGATCATGGAAAGATTGTCTTTGGCTGATGAAATTACTTTAACTGATATTCCTTCAGGAATTGAACTTGAATTAGCCGGTCAGCCAGCAGATCCTGGTATGATCGCCGAAAACAACCTGGCTTACAGAGCTGCTAAAGCTTTTATAAAGGTTACAGATGAGCAAAGAGGGGTAAGAATTCAGCTGAACAAGCAAATTCCAGTTGCTGCTGGTCTGGGTGGTGGTAGCAGTGATGCAGCAGCTGTGCTTAAGGGATTAAATCAGCTCTGGCAAAAACATTTAACTCCTTATGATCTTGCAGCAATTGGGGTTAATTTAGGCGCTGATGTGCCTTTTTTCTGTTTTGAAAGCCCGGCCATAGCCCAGGGAATTGGGGAGAAAATCACAATTTTGCCTAAACTACCAAAATTACACTTTTTATTGATTAATCCTAGTGTTGCGGTTTCCACACCTTGGGTTTATCAGCAATATGATCAGTTGTTCTTAAAAGGCGCTAAATTTCAGGATTTGGAATTGACAGCGAAAACCAAAGATGCTAGTTTTCGCCCGCTTTTTACGGAATATCAGGATGTGGTAAGAGCTCTAGATAATGATTTGGAAATGGTCACGATTAGGGCTTATCCTGAAATTTTGGAAATTAAAGAGTTTTTATTAAGTAAAGGGGCAGCTGGTGCTCTTATGTCAGGGAGTGGCCCCACGGTTTTTGGCATATTTGAAGATCCAGAAACCAGAAATAGAGCGCTGGAAGTTATTCCAAGATCAAGCTGGCAAGTTTACACCGCTGAAAATATGTAAAATTCTTGGGGCGTCGACAAGCGGTAAGTCACTGGATTTTGATTCCAGCATCCGGAGGTTCGAATCCTCCCGCCCCAGCAAAAATATTGTGGGTTCCGCTTTTTAGCGGATACTGATTTTTATCAGTAACCATGTCCACCTAATTAATTATTGGTGAACGGACTTTTAAGGTGCCTGCTTAATTTCTATTTGGCAGGCATTTTTATTTTACAAAGGAGATCAAGTGGCAATTTATAATGATGAATTAAAACTTTTTTGCGGCAACGCCAATAAAATTTTAGCTGAACAAATTGCCAAAGCGCTTGATATAAAACTTTCTCAAAGCAAGGTCAGTAGTTTTTCTGATGGTGAAACTTGGGTGGAAATAACAGACAACGTTCGTGGAGACGATATTTTTATCATCCAGTCAACATGCGCTCCAGCTAATGAGCATATCATGGAGCTTTTAATCATGATTGATGCCATGAAAAGAGCTTCAGCAGGTCGTATTACCGCAGTTATTCCTTATTATGGTTATGCCAGGCAAGATCGAAAAGTGCTACCCAGAACGCCAATCAGTTCTAAATTAATTGCTGATCTTTTAACTTCTGCTGGCGCTAGCCGCGTGCTGACCATGGATTTGCATGCTGGCCAGATTCAAGGTTTTTTTAATATTCCTGTGGATCACCTTTATGCCAAACCAGTATTAATTGAATATGCTAAAAAAGAGTTTAATAATCATTTAGTGGTTGTTTCTCCAGATGCTGGCGGTGCTGAGCGTGCTCGCGAATTTGCCAAACTGTTGCAAAGTCCCATGGCCATGATTGATAAGCGTCGTTCTAAACCAAATGAAAGTGAAGTAATGCACGTGATTGGCGATGTTAAAGATCGCAAGGCCATTATTATTGATGATATGATTGATACAGGCGGCACCATGATGAAGGCTGCTGATGCTTTAAAGCAAAGCGGAGCTAAGGCGGTATGCGCTTGTTGCACACACCCAGTGCTATCTGGAAAAGCAATTGAAAATTTAGAAAACTCTTGTTTGGAAGAGTTGATTGTAACTGACACCATTCCGCTTTCGGCAAAAGCGGCAAGTTGCAAAAAAATTAAAGTGTTAAGTGTTTCAAAACTTTTAGCTGAAGCAATTCGCCGAATTCATGCGGCAGATTCTGTTTCATCATTATTTCTATAAAGGAGGTTTATTGTGCAGAGGATGAATTTAAAGGTTGAAAAAAGGGAAAATAAAACCAAAGGGGAGCTTCGGCAGTTTAGGTTGGCTGGAAAAGTTCCTGGCGTTCTTTACGGCAAAAAGCAAGATCCCATGCCAGTTTTAGTAACTGAAAGAGATCTTGATGTAATTGCTTCATCTCAAGCGGGTTTGAACACCCTGTTGGATATTTCTTTTGGTGATGGAGAAACCACCATGGCTTTGATTCGTGATTATCAGGCGCATCCTATCCATCGTCGATTTACTCATGTGGATTTACAGGCTATGGATGAAACTCAACGCATTGTTACTGAAGTTCCCATTGAGTTAAAGGGGCGCGCAATTGGTTTGGAACAAGGCGGTGTCTTGGAACAAATTTTGCGTTCAATTGAAGTTCGCTGCGTGGTTACCGCTATTCCTGAAAAATTAGAAGTTGATGTTTCAACCATGGAAATTGGTGATAATATTCATATTCAAGATCTTAAGTTACCTGAGGGAGTGGAGTTAGCCAAAGAGATGGATTATACCGTTGCCACGTTAGTGCCGCCAACCAAGGAAGAAGAAGTGGCAGCCCCAGCTGAAGGTGCAGAAGGAGCAGTTGAAGGCGCAGCAGCCCCAGCTGAAGGTGCAGAAGGAGCAGCAAAACCAGCTAAAGCTGAAGGCGGTAAAGAAAAAGAAGGAGAGCCTAAAGCTAAGAGTAAAGGCAAAGAGTGATCGGAGGATATCCTTCGACTTTGCTCAGGATGACTGGTTGTGCTTTTCGCCCAACCAGTCAAAATATAATGAAGCTAATTGTTGGATTAGGAAATCCAGGTCGCTCTTATGCCAAACATCGGCACAATGTTGGTTTTATGGCAGTTGAATATTTAGCTAAGGCCCATGATTTTGTTCTTTCAAAAAATATGTTTCAAGCCAAGGTGGGACAGGGGAATTTAGGCGCGGAAAAATTGATCTTGGTTAAGCCGCAAACCTATATGAATCGGTCTGGATATGCTGTTGTTTCCTTGGCTGGTTATTATAAATGTGCTTTGGCAGATTTGATCGTGATTCATGACGATATTGACCTGGAATTAGGCAGAGTTAAATTATCTTTCGGCGCTGGCCATGGCGGACATAATGGAATTCGCTCTATAGTTGAAGAAATGGATTCCTCCCAATTTATCAGGGTTCGATTAGGTGTGGGGCGTCCTCCAGAAAATATGGATCCAGCTGATTATGTGCTGCACAAGTTTGAAAATGAAGAAGAAGAAAAAGTTGAAACCATGATCAAAAAAGCAGCTTCTGCAGTAGAAGATTTAATTAAAAATAGTTTGGAGTTGGTACAACAGAAATATCATTAATTAGGAGGAAGTAATGAGAGAGTATGAATTGGTTTACGTCGCCCAGCCGCAATTTACGCAAGGGCAAATAGATCAGCTGAATAACCGGCTGAAAACTATGATTGAGAAGGATCAGGGGCATTTGTTCTATGCCAGAAGCTTGGGTAAGAGGAGTTTGGCCTATAGAATCAAAAAACAAACTAAGGGTATTTATTATACCCTGTGTTATGCTGCCCAAGGTGGTTGTAACGCCGAGATTGAGCGTTTTCTGCGTTATGATGAAAATGTGTTGCGCTTTCTAACAGTGCTTAAAAATGAAAAAGTGGATGTGCAAGTCAGAGCAGCTGAAATTGAAGCTCGGGGAGAGGCTCTTTCTGAAACCAGAGAAGATACTATTGAAAATGATGTGATATTAGCAGCTAAAGAAGCTGAAGAAACATCAGCAGAAGAAGAAACTATTGAAGAAATTAATGCTTCAGGAAAGGATAATTAATTATGGCGCGCATGACCAGAAATAGTAAAGACACTAAAGGCAAAAAAAAGAAATTTCAAGTTTCAACCAGAAAAAAAGTCTGTCGTTTTTGCATTGATAAAGAAATTAAAATTGATTTCAAAGATGCTAAACAATTGCAGATGTTCATTACCGAGCGAGGACGTATTTTGCCTCGCCGCTATACGGGCAATTGTGCCAAACATCAACGTGAGGTAACCAATGCGGTGAAAAGAGCGAGAATTTTAGCTTTTATCCCGTTTACTTCTACTCAAGTTCCATTGACGATATGACCAATGTTGAGCTTTTAAAACCAAAACCCATTGGTATTGGGGCGTTAATTGCTATTTTTTTGTATTTAAGCGGTTTGTTTGTGCTTTTGACACCTCTGCCGCTGTTGTATGTGTCTGCTACTTCTGGCCGTAAGTCTGGTGTAGCAGCGACCAGCGTGGCCTTGATCACTTTGTTTGTTATCTATTTTGTTTTTCTAGGTGCAGAGAATTTTCAAGGAGATTTGCCAAATTTTGCTTTGCCTTTGCCAGGTTTGGGTTTGGGAATGTTTTTTCCCCTGGCTACAGTTAGATATTTTGGTCTTTTATATTTTCTATTTTTTGGCGCTATTGCTTTGGCGTTGGCTGAAGGTTTTAGACAGCAATGGGGCTTGGTTAAAGGTGGTTCCAGGGCCTTAATCGGTGCTTTAGTGTTTGTAGCGATAATTATTTTTTTTGTGGGAGTAAGTGATTTAGTTGTTTCCCTAAAAAGCTATCTGGAATTTATTGTGGCAGAAATTGCTAGGGTTCAAAGTGAGAGTGATGCTTATAATACCCAAACTGCCTTGTTTTTAAACCAGGGGCCGCAAATAGCTGGTTTTGTGTTAAAGATTTTTCCAGCTATAATTTTTGTTTTAACCCTTTTTGCAGTAGTTATTAACCAGTTGTTGTTCCAGCGCATTGTTATGCGCAAAAGCCTGTTTTACGCTGGCCAGAAATGGGAAGTTGCTGAGTTTAGAATGCCAGATAATTTAATTTGGGTGTTGCTTGGTTCAGCAGGCGCTTTCTTGGTTGGACAATATGTTTTAAACTGGAGTTCTTTAACCTATTTGGGGTTAAATGTTTTAATTTCTTTTACAATTTTGTATTTTTTTCAAGGGTTGTCGATTGTTGCTTTTTTTGTGCGTAGAATAAAACCCTTATTTAGGGTGTTGTTTTATTTGGTGTTGATTTTTTTCTTTCAGTTTTTTGCAATTTTGATCATAGGTTTAGGGCTGGCGGAAGTCTGGGTTAATTTCAGACAACGTTTTAGTTCTAAAGAACAAGCTTAAAAGGAGGATCTCATGCAAGTTATTTTACAAGAAAATATTCCTGATTTGGGTAAAGTAGGTGATATCGTAAAGGTCAAGGACGGTTATGCCAGAAATTATCTATTGCCTAAGAAGAAAGCTGTTTTGGCTGATCCAAGAAATATGCGACAATTAGAACATCAAAAGCGATTGGTGGCTGCCAAACAACTTAAATTAAAAAGTCAGGCCGAGGAATTAGCCAAAAAGTTGGGCGCTATTACGATTACTATTTCCAGAGATACGGCAGATGAAGAAAAACTTTTTGGTTCAGTTACCACCAAAGATATTGCCGACGCCTTGCGTAAGGAAGGTGTAAGTGTGGATCGCCATGACCTTAATATGGATTCGCCAATCAAGAATATTGGAGTTTATGATGTGCCAGTTAAATTGCATCCAGAAGTGACTGGTACAATTAAGGTTTGGGTTGTCAAAAAATGAGCAAATTGCCACCGCAAAATCTTGAGGCAGAGCAATCTGTCTTAGGCGGAATGCTTTTGCAAAACGATGCCATTCATCGTGTTGTCGAAGTTCTATCTGAATCAGATTTTTATCGCGAGGCGCATCGCAAAATCTATCAGGCAGTTATCAGTCTTTATCAAAAAAACGAACCAGCTGATTTGGTGACAGTTACCAATATTCTCAAAAAACAAGGCGCCTTGGAAGTAGTAGGTGGCGCAAGTTATCTGGCAGATTTGGTGGATCAAGTGCCCACCACCGCTAACATTGCTAATTATGCCCAGATTATTCGGGAAAAGGCAGTGGTTAGGCAATTGATTGAAGGCGCTAGTGAAATTGCTGCGCGTGGTTATGAAGATCAAAAAGATGTTGATGAATATTTAGATCAAGCTGAAAAGATTATTTTTGAGATTGCTCAGAAAAGGATGCACCAAGGGTTTTCTCCACTCAAAGACATTGTGCGCGATAGTTTTAAGGCTATTGAAACTTTATATGAAAAAAAGGAATTAATAACCGGGGTGCCTAGTGGGTATAAAGATTTTGATCGCCTTACTTTTGGTTTGCAAAGATCTGATTTAATAATATTGGCTGGGCGACCTAGTATGGGCAAAACTTCTTTGGCCCTGAATATGGTGGAAAATGCTGCAATTGAAGCGGGCGTAGTATGCGCGGTTTTTTCTTTGGAAATGTCCAAACAACAATTGGTGCAAAGAATGCTTTGTTCTAAAGCGGAAGTGGATGCTTCTAAACTGCGTGGCGGTTTTTTGTCTGAAAGTGACTGGCCCAAACTTACCAGAGCTGCTGGCCTTTTGTCTGAAGCGCCCATTTTTATTGATGATTCGCCAGGTTTAAATGTTTTGGAGGTGCGGGCTAAATCCAGGCGTTTGCAAAGGGAACATGGTTTGGGTTTGGTGGTAGTTGATTATTTACAGCTGATGCGCGGTATTGGACGAATTGAAAGCCGGGAACGCGAAATTTCCGATATTTCCAGATCGCTGAAAGCTTTGGCCAAAGAATTAAATGTGCCGGTAGTTGCTCTTTCTCAGCTTAATCGCGGGGTGGAATCCAGGCAGGACAAACGCCCGCAACTATCAGATTTGCGTGAATCTGGAGCAATTGAACAGGATGCAGACGTGATCGTTTTTGTTTATCGAGATGAAATGTATAATGAAAATAGTCCAGATGTTGGCAAGGCTGAGATAATTATTGGCAAGCAGAGAAACGGCCCTACCGGCCGCGTGATGCTTGGTTTTCAAAAACAACTTACCAAATTTACCGATCTGGCTCATGGTATGGATGACTTTGCGCCAGCTCCTCTGCCGGAAGATGTTCAACCATTCTAAAGAGCAAATTCGAAATTCGTAACCTCTCACCTTTTTGAAGTGGATTAGTGGAAAAAGTTTGCCATTGCGAGGAGCGCAAGCGACGAAGCAATCCCGTGGCTTCATCGGGATTGCTTCGCTAACGCTCGCAATGACAACCGTTAAGCTTTATTCACTTCAAAATCGTGAGCAGTTACCAAAATTCAAATGTTCGAAACAATATGTTTTGAATTTTAGTCATTAGTATTTTGATATTGTTTAGAAATTAGAATTTAGTGCTTAGGATTTTAGTAATGTACTCCAATATAAAAGATGCCATTGAATTGAGGTTTGAATCCGCCTTGGTAGATTAAGGTGCTGGGCAGGCTGGCGCCATTCACCGTCAGGTTTTGCCTGACTTTGTCAAAGAAAATAAGATCTTCGTGAATATCAATGCCAAAAGAAAGATATTTTAGGATCAAAAAGTTCAGGCCAATGCCAAAGGAAGGTCCCCAGCCAAAGCTAGTGACCGCTGTGTCTGTTGAGTTTTCATTGCCAGGCAGAGAAGAAATTTTAAAAGCCAGACCTCCTCTCAGGGTAGGTATAATTCTTAAAGACTTAAATTTGGTTAAGATGTCGGTAATAAAAAAATAGCGACAGTTTAAATTAGCGCCAACTAAATGTTCACGCCTACCCCCTTTAATATTGGTGCCGTATTTGCCTTCAAGTTCAGCAGCAATCCAATCTCTAATGTTCCAGCCAAAGATTAAGCCAAGAGCAGGTTCAAAATCTCGTCCGTGTTTGATATTGCTGTATTGATCGCGGTCATAATTTACCTGCATGGCGCCGCCTTCCAAATATAGATATGGACCTGAATTAAATCCTTCTAAAGGGCGAGCCTCTGCTGTGGAGTGAAACCAAATCACCAAAACTAATAAAGTGATATATGTCAGATATCTCAAGATTGGTGTTTCGTCGCTAGTCGCTCGTCAGTCGTATATCGTAAAAACGATGTACGATGTACGAACAACTAAAAACGGCATTTATAACAAAGGTATTCCCTTCTTTTTACACTCTTTGGCCAGCTCTTTTGGCCAGACGCTTGCTTGCACTTCGCCAATATGCATTTTTCTTAAAAATAGCATGCATAGTCTTGATTGCCCAATGCCACCCCCAATGCTTAAGGGTAATTTATTGCGCAAAAGTTTTTGGTGATAGGGTTGTTTGGCATAAAATTCTTTTTTTCTGATTTTTAACTGGGCCTTCAAAGAAGTGGCATCTACTCTAATGCCCATGGAGGAAAGCTCATAAGCTGAATTTAAGCCTGGATACCAGACTATAATATCGCCATTTAACCCTCTTTGATTGTTTTTGTCTTTGGTCCACCAATCATCATAATCTGGCGCGCGTCCGTCATGAGGCTTTCCGTTTTTAAGAGGGGCGCCAATGCCAATGATGAAAACAGCTTTTTTTTCTTGGCAAATAACGTTTTCTCTTTGGCGCGGAGTTAGTTTGGGATATTTTTTTTCCAGATCTACTGAGTGCACAAAATAGATATTTTTAGGCAGAAACGGTTTGCCTAAAGCAGGATATCTTTTGCAAACCTTTTTTTCTGTTTCATAAATCACTTTATAAATTTTTTTAACAGTTGTTTTTAAGAATTCTACGTTACGATCTTGGCGCTTAATAATTTTTTCCCAATCCCATTGATCAACATAAATTGAATGCAGATGATCAAGTGTTTCATCCGGACGCAAGGCATTCATATCTGTATAAAGACCCTGGCCTGGTTTAAATTTATATTCTGCTAATGCTGCTCTTTTCCATTTGGCCAGAGATTGGACGATTTCCATATCTCCGTTTCTGATATCTTTGACCTTAAAACCAATTGGTTTTTCCACGCCATTTAAGTTGTCGTTAATGCCGCTTGTTTTTTGCACTGCCATTGGCGCAGAAACCCGGTTTATCTTTAAAGTCCTGGCCAAATTTTGCTGAAAACTATCTTTGACAAACTTAATGGCTTGTTCTGTTTGCATTAGATTCAACTTGGGCCGATAAACCATATTTTTCATTGTTCCCCCTAGATAAAAAATTTTAAAATAATATTTAACAAACTACCAACAGTGATAGTAATAATCAACATGATTAAGGTGGATAAAAGAAGTAAACGCAGGCCAAGTTCTTTGAAGATCATTACAAAACTGGCAATGCAAGGAAAGGTCATGGCCAGAACTGAGCAGCCTATGATAAGTTGTTTAAGCGAAAGATTAAGTCCAGTTAACATACCCACAGCAACATCTTTACGCAAAAAACCAATAATTATAGCAAAGACTGCATTTGGAGGAAGTCCCCACAGTTTTTCAATTACAGGTGAGGTGGCTTTGGCTATCCCAGAGAACAAACCTAAATAATAAATAATGTTAATAATTAACACGCCAATTAAAACAACGGGCAGCGCTTCTTTTAAAAAACCCTTAGTACGTATCCAGAATTTTTTTAAAAACGGTTTGGGTCTGGGTATCCTTAAAGGAGGCACATCTAAAAGCATTTCCGGGCTAAAGCCTTTGATAAGTTTATTGAGCAGAATGCCAGTAATTAGCCAGGTGCAAAAAATAATAAGGTAAACCAAAAAAATGTAGATTAAACCAAACTTGCCCAACACCCCAATAATCATGGCTTGCAGGGCAGCGCAGGGAACAGCAATGGAGATTAGGGTAATGGCGATAAATCTTTCGCGTTTAGATTCTAAGCTTCTGGTGGCTAAAATGCCAGGCACATTACAACCCAGGCCTAACAGGTGGGGGATCACGGCATAGCCATGCAAACCCATATGGTGCATTAAATGATCAAGTAAAATGGCAAATCTGGGTAAATAACCAATATCTTCCAAAGCGCCCAAAACCAGATAAAAAGCAATAATATAGGGCAAAACAGCAGCAATAGGCACATAAAGGCCAGTGGTCAAAACACCAAAAGACTGGGTGTAATCAATGCTACCATCAATTATTTTGCCGATTAAAATATTGTGCAGAAAATGCTGATTTTGTAAAACCAAAGATAGCTTAAGCAACAGCGGGCTTAGTCCTTTTTCAAATAGAGGATCAAACAAATGGTTTATCAATCCTTCGCCAATGGTGCGGATAATTAAAAAAGAAAACACCATAACCAAAAGCCCAATGAACATGCTGCCAAAAGGTTTGACCGCAAAATCTTCCAAGCGCTGAAGAAAAGTATGGCGGTGAGGTTTTAGTTCCTGGACTAAAGAGATAATTTGACCGATTTGTTTCCATCTGGATTTATCAGTTCCAGTGCTTTTAAGTTTGGGTTTGGCTTGAGACAAAGCAGTAACCGCTTCTTTAATACCCTGACCAGTTACAGCTATAGTTGCAATGACTGGCACGCCTAAAATCTCTTCCAGTTTTTGGATATCAATAGTAATGCCCCGATGGCTGGTTTCATCCCACATATTTAAGACCACAACCAGGGGCTTGCCTGTTTCCAAAAGTTGCAGGGTCAGATTAAGACTTCGTTCCAGATTAGTGGCATCTACTACATTGATGATATAATCTCCACCTTCAAGCATTTCTAAAGCAACTTCATCTGCCTTGGAATGATTTTCCAAAGAATAGATACCAGGTACGTCAATTACCTGGGCTTTTTCTTTAGCTAAAAGCATTTCTCCTTTGGTATATTCCACAGTTGTGCCAGGATAGTTAGAGGCAAAAACATGCACTCCTGTTAAACGGGAGAAAAGCACACTTTTGCCAACATTAGGATTGCCGATCAGTAAGATTTTTTTCATGAATTAATTTCCACCAATACTTTCTTGGCCATGCCATTGCCTATGGCGAGCTGCCTTCTATCAATAGAAACAACCACTGGTCCGCCCAAAAGCATAGCGCTTACTTTGGTGATATGCTTGCCGGGCCTTAGACCCATGGAGGCTAATCTGCGCAAGGCGTTTTCGCCGCAAAGCAGCTCTTTGATTGTGCCGCTTTGGCCTGCTTTAAGTTTGGCCAGAGGTATTAGGTTTTGCGCTTCTGCCTTGGTTGGTTTGGGTATTTCAGGCAATTTTGTTTTAGCAGCGCATTCCTGACAGATGCCGTAAAGAGTAAGGTTATGATCTTCAAGCGTAAAATTGTGGGAACTAGCTATCTCATCTTGCATCTTTTCCAGGGGAGGCGAGCTAAATTCAATGATTTTAGCGCAACGCCGGCACACCAGATGATCATGATGCTGATGGGCAAAAATATGGTCATAATAAACCGACCCGTCTTCCAGCTGAACAGTTCTGGCTAAACCTGCAGCTACAAAAATTTCCAGGCTATTGCGGATAGTTTTAGGATCTACTTCCACCTTGTCTTTGGTATGATTATAAAGCTCTTCTGCTGAAATATGGTGTTTCATTTCTAAAAAAGCCATTAAAACAGCTTCTCTTTTCTCGCTATAGTGCAAGCCTTGTTCCTGACAAAAATCAGTTAAAACCTGTTTCTCCAGGCTATATTTATCTTTAGGAGTATTCATAGACTTTTCCTTTCAGGAAAACTTTGTGTTTATTAGATAAGTGGTGACAATTGTCAAGGCTCCCCAAATATCCTTTTCTTGGCAAACAATTCAAAATTGTTTAAGATTACCTGAATTTTTGACGATTCTTAAAAAGGGGGATTAATGAAGAAGCTCAAACCGTCAGAACTGCGTTGGCGTTGTTCCAGTGAATATTTGAAGTTTTTTAAGGATGCCAGCAAGATACCTTCCACAAATATGGTTGTTGGTCAGGATCGAGCCTTGGATGCCCTGGATTTAGGGCTTAAGCTGTTTAGGCCAGGTTATAATATTTATGTAGCTGGCGTGGCTGGTACAGGTAGAATTACTACGATTAAGAGGGTTTTGGAACAAATGCGACCTATTTGCGAGCCTCCACCTGATCGTTGTTATGTTTATAATTTTAGCGATGCCTCTCAGCCGGTGTTGCTCAGCTTTAAGAGCGGTCAGGGTAAGGCCTTTCGCGATGATATGGCTGAGCTGGTGAGGGTGTTAAAAACGGAAATACCCAAAGCCTTGGAATCCACCCATGTTACTAAAGAAAAAGATTTATTAATTGAAAGATACCAGCGTCAGGAAAAAAAGATTTTTGAAGATTTTGCTGATGAACTAAGAAAAGAAGGTTTTGCCTTGGTGCAAATTCAGGAAGGCGGCTATGTTTCTCCTTCAATTTTCCCAATTGTGGGTGATGAAGCTGTTTCCATCGATTATTTGGATAATTTGGTTAAAGAAGGAAAACTTTCAGAAGAAGAACGAGAGAAAAAAGTAAACAAGCACAGAGAATTATCCAAAGAATTAAAAAGAGTTTTGACCAAAGCGCGTTCCATAGGCAGAGAAATGCACCAAGCCTTGGATCGTCTTCTGCAGCGTTCTACATCCATGATCTTAGATGGTTTAATAGATGATTTGCGCACTCGTTATACAGATGAACGTGTTCGCAAATATTTACTGCATGTAAAAAACCACATTCTTAAAAACGTGGAGATCTTTAGTGGTAAAGAAAAGAAAGAAGAAGGTTTAATCTTTATTGGCGGCGGCAAGCAACATGAAGATCCTTTTTGGATATATGAAGTAAACCTGCTTTCTGATCAAACTCAGCGGGAAGATTCTACACAGTGTCCTATTGTGGAAGAACACAATCCTACTTATGTAAATTTATTTGGCGCAATAGAACATGTTTTTAGTCCAGGCGGATCTTGGAACACAGATTTCAGACACATTAAAGGCGGTTCAATTCTTATGGCAGATGGTGGATATTTGATTGTCAATGCCATGGATCTGCTGCGCCGTCCTTTTGTTTGGGATCAATTAAAACGGGTTTTAAAAACCGGGAAATTAGTTATTCAACAACCAGAATATTATTTTTCCATTACTCCTTTAGCTATCAAGCCCGAACCAATTGAATTGAATGTTAAGGTGATAATGATCGGCTCTTCTTGGTTATATACCCTGCTTTATAATTGGGAAGACGACTTTCCGAAAATATTTAAGGTTCTGTCTGATTTTGATACTACGATGAAGGTCAGTAAAGATAGTGTTCAGCAATATGCTTCTGTTCTAAAGACCGTGTGTGAGCGGGGCGAACTTCTACCTCTTGATAAAGAAGGTTTGGCTGAAATGCTGGAATATGGAGTGGAAGAAGCAGAAAACCAGGACCGAATTTCCACCAGGTTTGCTTATATTACTGACGTGTTAAGAGAGGCTAACCATTGGGCAGAATTAGACAAGGCTAAAAACATTTCCAGAAAACATGTGGAAAAAGCTGTTGAGGCCAAAAGAAAACGGCACGCTTTAACCGAAGAAAGGGTGCAAAGATTAATTGATGAAGGCGTAATTATCATTGATACTAAAAGCAAACGAGCTGGTCAGGTAAATGGACTGGCTGTTTATTCTCTTGGTCACACTTCATTTGGCAAACCCTCACGCATAACTGCCAGCGCTGCGCTTGGTAAAAGCGGGGTAATAAACATTGAAAGAGAATCTAAACTTTCCGGCCCAACTCATGACAAAGGAGTTTTAATTTTGACCGGATATTTAAGAGAGAAATACGCCCAAAAAACACCGCTGAATTTATCAGCTTCAATTTGTTTTGAGCAGTCCTACGGCGGTATAGATGGAGACAGCGCTTCTTCCACAGAACTTTATGCGTTGTTATCTAGTTTGGCAGATGCTCCGATTAATCAGGGAATTGCGGTTACAGGTTCCATTAATCAAAAGGGCGATATTCAACCCATTGGCGGAGTTAATGAAAAAATCGAGGGCTTCTATGATGTTTGCCAGGCCCAAGGTTTAACAGGTAAACAAGGGGTGATTATACCTATTCAGAATTTAAGGCATTTAATGCTACGCAAAGATGTGGTTAAAGCAGTTGAGAATAAAAAATTTCATGTTTATGCGGTTAGCAATATAGATGAGGGCATTGAAATTTTAACTGGTTTTAAGGCTGGTAAAGCCAATAAAGATGGTGCTTATCCAGGTAATACAATTCATGGCAAGGTTTCCAAAAAATTACAAGATATGGCAGAGGCTATTAAAAGCTATGAAACAAATGAGGATAAGAAAAAGAAAGTAGTTGGGAAAAAAGCAAAAAAGAAGAAAAAAAAGAGATAGGCTTGGGTAATGACAAAACAAAAAAATAATAGTAAACTGATTAATCAGGCCAGACAGGCTCGAAAAAAAGCCTATGCGCCATATTCCAAATTTAAAGTGGGCGCAGCTTTAGAGACTAAAAAGGGCAAAGTATATACAGGTTGTAATGTTGAAAATGCTTCTTATGGTATTGCGGTTTGCGCGGAACGGGTTGCCTTGTTTAAGGCTATTGCAGATGGAGTGAAAGATTTTAAAAGAATTGCAGTGATAGCAGATACCAAGGAGGCTTGCCCTCCTTGTGGAATTTGTCGCCAGGCCTTGTTTGAATTTGCGCCAGATCTGAAAATTGTGATGGCTAATCTCAAAGGCAAAGAAGAGGTGATGCCCTTGCGTGATCTTTTAGCCAAACCTTTTCATAGAAAAATATAGGAGTGATAATATGAGAAAGATTCTTTTGATTGAAGATGAGCCAGATCAAGTCTTAATGATTGGGGAAAGATTGAAAGCAGAAGGATATGCTTTTATCTCAGCCAATAATGGCGAAGATGGTTTGAAAAAAGTGATTGAGGAAAAACCAGATTTGGTAATTATAGATTTGGTGATTCCCAAAATTGATGGTTTTGAAGTTTGTCGCCGAATGAAACAAAATCCAGATACACAGAAAATCCCGGTAATCATAGTTTCTGCTTATGCTATGAAAGAGTTTGGCAAGATTGCAACTGATACTGGTGCAGATGCTTGTCTGAAAAGACCACATGAGGAAACAGAATTAACTGACACCATAGAGCGTTTATTGGGAGATGCCTGAGATTAAAACAGGGAAGGTGAAATTATCATGGGTGAAAAAAAGAAAATTTTAATTATAGATGATGAAACAGATTTAGTGGAATTGCTGCGCATTAGATTGGAAGCGCTAAATTATCAGGTTTATGCAGCAAATGACGGACAAGAGGGATTGGATAAGGCTAGAGAAGTAAATCCAGATCTAATTTTGTTGGATGTGATGATGCCTAAAATGGATGGTTATCAGGTGTGCCGTATGCTGAAATTCGATGAGGTTTATAAAAATATTCCAATTATTATGGTTACCGCCAGGGGTAGATCACAAGATGTTGAAACAGGAAAAAAAGTTGGCGCAGATGATTATATGACCAAACCCTTTGAAACAAGCGCATTGCTGGAAAAAATCAAAAAATTTCTCGGTTAAATAATATTGCCTTAAGGATGGAACATGCCTTTTTTTAGAAGAGGTAAGCAACTGCAAGAAGATATGCTTCAGGCCCAAGAGAAGATTGTGGCTGAAAAATGTTTATTGCAACTTATCGAATCTATCGCAGATAACTTGTTAGTTTTAGATCGTAACGGAAAAATTGTGCGGGCGAATTTGGCAACTTTAGAACTTTTGGGTTATGAAAATCAGGAATTAAAGGAAAAATCATTAAATAAAATTTTAGAGCTTAAGGGCTCAAATTTGTCTAATAAAGAGCTTAATCTGGCTGACATTTTTCAACAAAAAGTTGTTAAAGAACAAGAGGGATATTTTAAGACTAAGAGCGGGCAAAAAGTGCCAGTGAATTTTAGTAGCAGTGTTTTATTTAACGCAGACACTGAAGCAGTTTTGATTTTGGCTCGTGACATGCGTAAAATCCAGAATTTGTTATCCAACTTGGAAAATTCCAAAAAAGATGTTGAAAAAACTTGTCTGGCTTCCATCAATATGATGGAAGATTTGACTGAATCAAAAAAGCAACTAGAGCAATCCAAACAGGAGCTGGAAAATTTTTCCAAAAATTTGGAAAGAAAAGTGCAAGAGCGTACTTTTGAATTAACCCTTCTTTATGATGTTTCTACGACAATTTCTTATATTTTAGATTACCAACAGTTGCTCAAGTTAGTTATGGAGTCTTTATTAAAGGTGGTTAAATACGATGTTTGCACCTCTTTATTGTTTACTAATGATAATGCCACCATCACTTTCAAACCAGCGCATGCCCAATGCGAAAAATTCATACCTGAATTGAAAAATAAAATAATTGCCTATGCTTCAACCTTTGCTGGTGAAGATATGGGGCGCAAAAAGATTGAAACTTTTTTGTTGCCTGCTTTGCAGCCAGAAGCTGATGCAGATTTTGCAAATCAAAGTATAAACTCGGTTTTTAACGCGCCTTTTATCGTGGGCGGCAAAACTTTGGGTGTGCTGAGCGTGGCTAGTACAAAAGAAAAGGCTTTTGGTGAAGAGCAAATCAGGTTTATTTATACCATTGCCAATCATACCTCCAATGCCCTGGAGCGCTTGCAAGCCTTGATCAAGGCTGAAAAATCCAAGATGGAATCTATGGTTGAAAGCATGATGGAAGGCGTGGTGATGATTGATGAACAAGGAGAGGTTGCTATTATCAATCCTAGGGCCAGATATATGCTTGGCTTGGAAGAAATAGAGCAGGTGGGGCAGCCTTTGTTATTTGAAAGAATGGGGTTGGATTTAAGCCAAGATATTAAAAGAAGTATTTCTCAAGGTATCTTGATTTCCAAGGAAATTTTTCTTCCGCCAGAGCATAAAGAAATTCTAAAATGTGATATAGCTCCGGTAAAGGGTCAGGGAAATAAATCTATAGGAGTAGGTATTATCTTAAGGGATATTACCAAGGAAAAAGAAGTAGATCGCATGAAGAACGACTTTATTTCCACAGTGTCCCATGAACTTAGAACGCCTTTGGCTATTATCAAAGAGGGTGTGGGGCTAATCGTGGAAAGGATTGCCGGTGATATTAATGAGAAACAAGAAAAAATTTTGCATGCAGCTGCAGAAAACTTGGATCGGTTAGCCAAGATTATTGAAAATCTGTTGGATGTTTCCAAAATTGAAGCAGGCAAGGTTGGCCTGGATCGTAGTCAGGTTAATTTGAGTGTTTTAGTGCGTAAGGTCCTGCTAAATTTTGAACGGCGGATTAAAGATAAAAATTTAGAATTAAAAACTTCTGGCCTAGATAAAGATATAAATATTTATGCTGATGGCGATCGCATTGTTCAGGTTTTTACTAACTTAATTGGCAATGCCTTAAAATTTGTGGAAAAGGGTTTTGTTGAAATTGATCTTAAAGAAACAGCTGATTATGTGGAATGCGTTGTGGCTGATTCTGGCATTGGCATTGCTGAAGAAGACCTGCCCAGAGTGTTTAGTAAGTTTGAACAATTTAATCGTTTGCACGGAGCTGGTGAAAAGGGGGCTGGCCTGGGGTTGAGTATTGCCAAGGCTATTGTGGAAATGCATCGCGGAAAAATTCGCGTGGAAAGCAAGCTGGGAGTTGGCACAAAATTTATTTTCACCATTCCCAAATACACTGTTGAAAAATTATTCAAAGAATATGTGTATGATGGCGTAAAAGACGCCATGAAAAAAGATAAAAAGCTAACTATTGCTTGCTTAGGTATTGATAAGTTTGAAGAAATTCAAGATAAAGAAGGAGTTAAAAAAGCTGCGTTTACCTTAAAGAAGATGGCCCAGTTGATGGAAAGCAGCGTTCGGGATACTGATCTGGTTCTGGTAGATGAACAAGGCAAGATTTATATAATTTTATCTGGTTGTCGCAGGGAAGATTGCCAAATTGTTAAAGATAAATTGAATGCCATAGTTGATAAATATTTTAATTATACCAAGAAAAAACAACCTGTAGTGCTAAGAATTGGTATGGCAACTTATCCAGATGATGCAGCAAGCGCTGATAAGTTGTTAGCTAAAATGAAAGAGCATCAAGATTAGGAAGGGATAAGAATGCGTATTGATCACAGCGCCATCGATCAGACTCTAGAAGAAGTTTTGCTGGAACAAGGTTTGTTAACTCAAGATCAATTAGCTGTTGCCAAAGAATCTCAAAAAAATTTAGGCGGTTCTTTGGAACAAGTGGTTATTGATAAGGGGTTTTTGACAGAAGGCGAAATTCTTAAGGCTTTGGCCAAAAAGATGAACACCTCTTTTGTTTCCCTGGCACAATACAAACCAGATGCTGAGGTAGTTCAATTATTACCAGTATCTTTGGCCAGAAAATATAAAGTTATACCTTTGTTTAAGATTGAAGATAAGGTGACTGTAGCCACTTCTAATCCTTTAAATGTGGTTGGTTTAGATGAAGTGCGCCGAGCGTTGAAATATAATATGAATGCTATTTTGGCCTTGGAAAGCGATGTTGAGCGCGCTCTTAACGAATATTATCGCGGTAAGGGTTTGTTGGATGAAGAAGCTAGTCATGAAGTTGAAGTGGTTACTGATGAAGAACATCCTTATGAAGATGCCGATGTTGAAGATCTGGAAAAGGCGGCTTCTGGCGAGGAAGTAGTGGCTTTGGTCAATAACATCATTTCCCAAGCTTATCATGACCGGGCCAGCGATATTCATATTGAACCAGGTCGCAATGAAGTCAAAGTTAGATTTAGAATTGACGGCGTGTTAGATGAATTAAGCGCCTTTAATAAGCAAGCGCACCTGTCGGTTATTTCCAGGATAAAAATTTTGGGAGGCATGAATGTTGCTGAAAGGAGAGTTCCTCAGGATGGCAGAGTGCGCCTGAGGATCTCTGGCGAAGAACTGGATCTGCGCATCGCCACTTACCCAACCATGTTTGGCGAAGCAGCAGCTATTCGTTTGTTAAACACCAAGCAGGTTATGACTTTGCAGGAATTGGGTTTTGCTCCTAAAGATTATGAAATTTTTAAGGAGTTAATTAATCGGCCTAATGGTATTTTGCTGGTAACTGGTCCAACAGGTTCTGGAAAAACGACGACCTTATATGCTTCCCTTTTGGAGATATCATCTAAAGCACAGCATATTCTTTCTGTAGAAGATCCAATCGAACATGAAATTCCAGGCGTGGATCAGCAACAGGTAAATGTTAAGGCAGGCATGACCTTTGCGGCTTCTTTACGGGCCATGCTCAGACAAGATCCAGATGTGATTATGGTTGGTGAAATTCGCGATTTTGAAACAGCAGATATTGCCATGCGCGCTGCTATGACCGGCCATTTTGTTTTTTCCACCTTGCACACTAATACAGCAGTAGGTGCCATTACCAGATTAAAAAACCTGCAGATTGAATCTTTTTTGATTTCTTCTACAGTGGCAGGAATTATGGCGCAGCGCTTGGTGCGCAAGATTTGTGATAGATGCAAAAAAGAAGCAGAGATTTCTCAGGATAAAATTAAAGAGTTTGGCCAGGAAGTGCAGATTAGCAAAGCTTATCACGGGGAAGGCTGTAAATATTGCCGTAACACCGGTTATTATGGTCGAGTAGGTATTTTTGAAATAGCGCCTGTTGAAAAAGAAATTAAAGAAATGATTGAAAAAAACGCTTCTGAAAAAGAAATTTTAGAAAAATTACTCAGTATGGGGTATCATACTTTACTTCAAGATGGAGTGGATAAAATTAATCAGGGCATAACCACTATAGACGAGGTTTTGCGCGTTACCAGGTAACTATTTATGCTATTTATTTATAGGGCTCGTGATCCAGAGGGCGCTTTGATTACAGGAGAAATGGAAGGCGAAGATGCTAAGTGGGTCAAGTTGCGACTGGCAGATCAGGGCCTATATCCTGTATATGTTGCTCCCAAGGGTTTTCAATTAACCTTGCCTTCATTTTTGCAACGTACCAAAAAGGCCAAGACAGCGGATTTGATAAATTTTACGCGCCAGTTTGGCGCGCTTTTCAAAGCAGGCATTCCCATTAATAGAACCCTAATAGCTTTATATAAGCAGGTAAAAGATCCATATTTTAAAAAAGTGGTTCATGATATTCAAAAAGATGTGATGGGCGGAGCCTCTTTAAAAGAAGCGTTTGGCAAGCATCCTAATTATTTTGATGAACTGTATGTGAATATGCTCAATGTAGGCGAGCAGGGTGGTGTATTGGACAAATCTTTGAATGAATTATTTGGCATACTTAAAAGAGAACACCGAGTTAAAGCTGCGGTTAAGTCAGCAACCTTGTATCCCAGAATTGTTCTAATCACTTTTACGGCGGTTTTTGTTTTGATGATGGTTTATGTAATTCCTGGTTTTGCTAGTTTTTACGCTGGCTTTGGGGCAGAACTTCCGTTGCCTACACGGATCTTAATGGGTATTAGCGATGTTTTGGTGCACTATGGCTATATAGTTTTATTAGTCGGATTTTTTCTTTTTTTCGTATTTAAAAAATACGCTGCTACGCAAATAGGAGGTTATCATCTTGATCAGGTGAAACTAAATATACCGGTTTTTGGCAAGTTGCAACGTTTGGTATTAAATGCCAGGTTTGGTCATTTAGTGAGCTCTTTGTATCGGAGCGGTTTGCCCATAGGCCAAACCTTATCAATTGTAGCTAATACTGTTGGCAACAAGGTGCTAAAGCTAGATATAGACGATGTAAATAGCGCAGTGGAAAAAGGTTCTTCTTTGGCTGCTGCCATGGAAAGAAAAAAATATTTTGATACCCTGTTGGTGGAATCAGCTGCAGTTGGAGAACAATCAGGTTCTTTAGACGACATGTTGGAAACAACCTCAGATTTCTATGACGAAGAAATAGATCATATGCTAGGTCAACTAACAACTTTAATAGAACCCTTGCTACTCTTTGGACTTTTTGCTATGGTCGCGTTGTTGGCAGCAGCGATCTTTTTACCAATGTGGGGTGTTGCCAAAGTAGTATTACCTAGTGTATAAAAAAATAAATGTTAACAGGGGGTATAAGATGGAAAGTAAAGGAAGACGGCGTTTAGAAATAGTAATCGTGGTTTTGGTAATTATTGCTGCGATTGTAGTTTTAGGCATTAAGAATCATTTAGCAGCAAAAAGCGCCAAGGAAGAAGCCTTGATTTCTCAATTAAGGGCAGTCCGCACAGCAACAGCTCTTTACTTGGAAATCAATCGAGTCTTGCCGCCCACTCTTAAGGATTTAGCTGATAAAGACTATACTTTAGGAAATAGAACAAATAGTTATCTCTCTGGTATAAAGGTTGATGCAGAAGGATATCCTGTAGATGCTTTTGGCAAGCGTTTCAATTATAATCCCAAAAATGGCAAAATATGGCCGGAACAAGAAGAATATAGCGATTGGTAGGGGGAATAATGGCTCTGACATCTAGGCGAAAACTAGAAATTTTTATTATTGTTTTGGTTATTGTTGTATCCGTGGTATTGCTCTATATGAAAAATCTATTAGCCATTAGAACAGCTAAAGATGAAGCTTTGATTGGTGAATTAAGAGCAATCAGAACTGCGGTTCATTTATATTTGTCGGTTAATAAGGAATTTCCTGCTAATCTAGATATGCTAACCCAAAATACTTATAAAATAAATGATAAAGACGTGCCCTATTTAATTGGTGTAGAAACAGACGAAAGTGGTTATCCGCTTGATTCCTATGGATATCGTTTTCTGTACGAACCTAAAACCGGAAAAGTAATGTTAAAACCGCGTAAATATGAAGGTTGGTAAAAATAAAAATTTAACTTTATAAACAATAGGAGGAAAGAGATGAATAATTTAAGAAGGAACAAAAAAGGTTTTACATTAATTGAGCTGGTTTTAGTGATTGCTTTGTTGGGTGTTTTGGCGGTTTCTGCCTTGCCAAACATCTTTGACATTTCTTTGACTAATGCTCGCAACAATTCTCGCGATGCAGTTGTTGGCGCAATTCAATCAGCTCTTTCGCTTTATGCAGCTAGCCAAATTTCCCAAGGCAACCCTGAATCATATCCAGCAGATTTAGATGGTGAAGCTGATGGCACTGCAGCAGCCAGAACTGCTCCGCTTTTTGACACCATTTTGCAAGGCGGGGTAACCAGAGGTTGGACCAAAGTGGATGATACTTGCTATACCTGGACCGATGGTGGCGCTGCAGATGACTATGACTATGACGGTGCAGGCGGAACTTTTATCTATAATGCAGGTGGCTGTTAATTTAGCTTGCTTAATTTGAATTAGAATCAGCCCCAGCTCTTTTTTTAGTAGCTGGGGTTTTTTTCTGTGAGACAAACTTATGCAAAAGGGTTTCACCTTACTGGAGTTTGTGCTGATAATTGCTATTGCCGGCATATTATCTGTTGCTGTTATTTCTGTAATTGTGGATTATAAAGGCGCCAATATTGAAGTGGCTGCGCAAAAAGCACGTTCAGATATTGAGCTGGCGCGCAGCTTGGCCATGACCAAAAGGGGAACCACTTTTGGCGTTTCTTTTGACGACAGCAGCGATGAATATGTGGTCTATGAAACCAATGTTGCCTCGCCAATTCCTGATCCACAAACCAAACAAAATTTTTTGGAAGATTTTTCCAGATGGTCTGGAGTGACCATAACCAATGGCGATTATGTTGTTGAATTTAACGAATTTGGCGAACCAACTACTGGTGGCGGCGGTGAAGTGCGTATTACCAATGGCACCAAAACCTATCGAATTACGGTTTTGGCTAATACCGGCAAGGTTGAAGTGGATCAGCTAGGCGGAGGTGGAGGCGGAGGCGGAGGCTGGGGCTGTAGTTTATTATATGTTAAAAATTTTGCGCAACAATAAGGGAGTTACTCTCATTGAAGCAGTTTTTACAGTAGCTATTATTGGCGCTGGCTTACTGGGTGTGCTTTATGCTTATCTGGGTGGCGCAAAAAGCTCGCTTTTAGCTAATCAAACTGTGGTGGCTGCTAATTTGGCCAAAGAAAAGCTAGAAGAGATTGTAGCTGACCGGGCCAGCCAGGGTTATGCAGCTACCATTCTTACCAATTATTCAGATGGTCAGCTTGCTGGCGATTATAGCGCCTATACCAGAAATGTTACAATTTTAGAAGTTAATCCCGATGACGACAACACCACAGATGATTTTTTAGATCCTTCACCAGGTTCTGGTTATGCCAGATTAACTGTAGTTGTAACTTGGTCTGGAGGAACAGAACAGGTTAAACTGGAGAGCTTAATTGCAGATTATACCATGCCATAAAAAGGGGTTTACCCTGGTAGAGCTGGTGCTTACTATTGCCTTAATTGCTATTGTAGCTGGCGTGATAGCGCCAGTTCTGGTAGGCGGCTTAAGAAGTTATGTCATGATTTCTTCGCAAAAAGCGGCATTGGCTCAAGTGCGTCTGGCTATGGAGCGGATGAGCGCGGAAATCCGTTTGATTCCAGATACAGACAGCATTGATACCTGGACCTCAACTCAGTTTCAATTTGATATACCCAGTGAAAGTAATGTTAGATATCGTCTGCAAAGTGGTGATTTGCAAAGAGGCAGCACTGATTTGGCAAGTAATGTTTCAAGTCTAAATTTTACTTATTTGAATAGTGGTGGCAATCCAGCAGCTGCCAAAGAAGATATATATAGAATTGGCGTGGAAATGACTTTAGATGCTGCTGGCGGCCAGGGCAGTATCACCATTAGAACAGAAGTCTTTCCCAGAAGGTTTTCTAGCGCTTATGCTGACTTTGATTAAAGACAATAAAGGCGTAACTATTGTTGCTGCCTTGATCGCGGTATTTCTGCTGGCCACTTTAGGTGCGGGCGTGAGCTATTTTATTGCTTCTAATCAAGCCACGCGTATTCAACAAATAACAGGAGATCAGTCTTTTTATACAGTGCAGGCTGGTATGGAATTTGCTTTGGGCCAGATTTTAGAAGATGATAATAATGACACTTCAATTACTCGTCATTTTTCAGGGGAAACTCTCAGCATAAACAGATCAGGTGGCAATATCATTATTTCTGCTTCAGAAGGTAATGCTCAGTCCGAACATTCAATTACAGATCCAGATCCGCCCACAGCAGATTGCTTGCAGGTGGATACAAGTAGCGCTGCATTTTCTGGAAATAATCGATTAGTTGGAATTACTTTAAGTCGAGATGCTATTTGTGATCAGGCTATTACCATCACCAGTATGTCTGGCACAACTTGGGAGCCAGATAGTGGTGAAGGTATGAATAGGATTAGGATTGGTGGTAATCCTAATGAGTATGATGGAGCTGCTGTTGGTTCAGGTGGTGTTTGGGATTTTGGTTCAAACGATTATGTCATCAACAACTCAAGTGTACATAATCTAACAGAGCTAAGATGGGATACAGATATTACCAATCATAATTTTCAGCTTCATTTTAATTATAGCTATGATGGCTCAGATTATTCCAAGGTGGTGCCAGTTGATTTTCTGGCAGATGATCAGGCTAGTTGTTTTAGCTGGAATACAGGCAGTTCCAGATTAACCTGGACATGGTCTCAGTGGTTAAGGTTAACCGGAACCACTATGAGCAATGGCTGCGAAGATCCAATTGTGGTGGATCGTCTTATTCCAAGCTGGACTCCTGTGCTTCCAGGCAGAACCTTGGATGAGATTCGTATTGATGGAGTTTCCAGTTGGATGAGTTTAAACAGCGGAGAGGAGTTGAATGTCAACTATGTTGTGCCAGCCAGCGCCACCAGCGTGATCAACTGGTTTACTTTTAGCTCTGAAATGTTAGGCAGAAACTATTCTCTTACCTGGATATTCTCTGATGGAACCATGGCAGTTACACCTCTGAATTTGTTTGGCGCCAATCAGCAGGATTGTTTAAATATTGATACTTCTGGCGCTTATCTGGATAACACATATATCAGGGGCATCACCTTTCAGAATACCTGCGCTGCTGATATTGGTATGACTGGTATCACCATGTCCTGGGTTGGCGAGTCTGGTCGCAGATTCACCGAAAGCAGGGTGCAGGACACAGACGGCTATAACACCTATTACAGCAATGCCAGCAGTGGAGCTCTGGTTGATTTGGGTGATGAGGATTTGTATATCAGAAATGAAGATGGTTTGCGGAATATAGATTACCTTAGATTTAACAATACAGTAACTGCTGGTTTGGAATTCACGCTTACTTTTACCATGTCTGATGGCAATACCAAGGCAGTAACTTTTACGCCAGGTACCCAGGCGCAAAATTTAGTGGTAAACCTTGCTGGCGCCAATATTGGCGGAGCCAGCGATAGGGATTTGTTGGGCATTACTATTTCCAATTCAGGCTCAGGAGTGATTTCCTGGGATAGGGCAATTGTAAGCTGGTCGCCCTTGACCCCGAGCCGCAACATGACCCAGATCAGAGTGGGCAATACCAATGTTTGGAGTGGTTCAACAGGTTCGGGCAACAATGTAAACATAACAAATATTAATCTCAATCCAGGCCAAACTTTGCCTATTACCAGAATCAGATATAACTCAGATATGAGTGGCCGCACCTTTACCATTGAGTTTATTATGGCTGATGGATCTTCCTACATTATTGATCCAATTACCCCGCCAGACGGTTAGATTATTCTTTACTGTTTTCCATGGGTTATGTTAATATGAGCTTCGCCAAATTAATCAATTTCTGGGGAATTTCATGTATTTAAACTATTATAATTTTCGGGAAGAGCCATTTAACATCACTCCAGATCCCAAGTTTTATTTTTTATCCAATCAACATGAGGCAGCTATTGAATCTCTTTTATATGGCATTGAGAGCCGCCGCGGTTTTATGACCTTAATCGGCGATGTTGGAACCGGCAAGACCACTACTTGCCGTACTTTGCTCAATAGATTGCCAAAAAATGTGGATACTTCTTTAATTTTTAATCCCATGCTTTCTATCTTAGAGCTTTTGCAATCCATTAACGATGATTTTGATAACAAAGATGCAGTGAAAGACACAGTTAAGGGGCAGATTGATGCTTTAAATAATTTTTTACTGCGTCGCTTGCGCTGGGGTAAAAACGCTGTGGTAATTATTGATGAAGCGCAAAATTTATCTATAGAAGCTATGGAAATGATGCGTTTGCTGTCCAACCTGGAAACAGATAATAAAAAATTATTACAGATAATTTTTATTGGCCAGAATGAGCTTATCCCAAAACTGAGTGCGCCGGATCTGCGCCAGCTTAATCAACGAATTATTATACGTTGTCGTTTAACTCCTTTGGCTTATCCTGATTTAGTGCGCTATGTAGAACATAGATTACAAGTAGCAAGTTTTAACGGCCAGGCCACTGTTAAATTTGCTCAAAAGGCCTTGTTAAAAATATATGAATATTGTCAGGGCACACCTCGTTTGGCTAACTTGCTTTGCGATAGGTTATTAATGGAAGGTTTTGCTGAAAAAACCAACTTAGTTAATGTGGAAATGGTTAAAAATGCCATCCTAGATCTGGAGCAGCCTTTAAGTTTAGCGGGCGCTGTGATGAAAAAAAAAGAATCTTGGCAAATTTGGAAAAATTTTTTTTTCTAAGAAATGGATAGAAGATGTCAATAATTCTAAAAGCATTAAAAAAATCTGAAAAAGAAGAAGGCAAAGAAAAACGGATAGAACAAGATTTGGGCCAGGGTTTTTTTCTGGGAAAAACCAATAAGGCTACCATTGGTTTTTTGTCTGGAGTAGATAAGCTAAGTAGCAAGAAAAATATCAAGTTAGGCTTGATTTTGGTTTTGGTTCTTGGTTTTGGTTTGGGTATTTGGTGGTGGTACAAAAGCAGCGCTACTGTAGATGCTCCACCAAAGCCAGTTGAAGTGGAAGAAAAAGAAGCTCAGTCAGCTGAAGTTCCTTTTAGCCAACCAGCATCGCCAATATTGCCAACAGATACAGTTGCTCAAGCAAAACAAGCTTTTGAACTGGGCAATTTAGATAAAAGCGCTGAGCTTTATAGATTAGCCATAAATGAAAAACCAGGAGATGCTGATCTGCACAATAATTTAGGCCTAGTGTATCAGCAAAAAGGTTTGTTTGCCAATGCTTCCACAGAATTTCAAAAAGCCTTGGAGCTTGATGATGCTTGTGTGTCCTGTTTTAATAATTTCGGTTTATTAAAATCCAGCTTGGGTGAAGTTGCTGAAGCTCAAAAGTATTTTGAACAAGCTATAAGCTTGGATCCTGCCTATCCCAATCCATATTTTAACCTGGCTGTGTTGCATGAAAAATCAGGGGACGTTGGCAACGCAGTTAAATATTATCGGCAATTTATTAGTCTTTATCCAGACCAGCAGGCTGATGTAATTTTTAAGGTGAATCGAAGAATTAACGCTTTAACCGGCAAATAAATCATCTCATCATGAAAATGATCATGAAAAATACTATTGGAATAGATATTGGCACTGAAAATGTGAAGATTGTTTGTTTGGAAAAAAGATTACAAACCTATCGTTTGGCAGCTTGCGGACTTTTTCCTTATCGTGGTCAAAAAGAAAAACTTAAACAATTTATTGAACAAGCTAATTTAACATCATCAGATTTGCGTGTGAATATAGATGATGCTTCTTTGCGTATCAGGCGTTTGGATTTGCCCCACATGGAATCTAATGAAGTTCCAGAGGCCATAAAATGGGGATTAAAAAACTTTGTTGATGGCGATATAGAGAGCTATGCTTTTCGTTATATCATGATTGATGAAAAGGATTTAAAGCTGCGCAACAGAGTGCCGTTAATTGTTTACGCTATCCGCAATCAAGCTGTTTTAGACCGGGTTGAGTATTTAAAAGAAATAGGTTTGCCTGAACCTAAAATTGTAGAACCAGATGCAGCAGCATTGGCCATGATTTTTGAGTTTTGCAAAGGCAAGGGCAGGGACACCAATGCTGTATTGATCAATCTTGGCTACAATCTTTCCCATTTTTTGATGATGGGAAAAGCAGGGCTGTTGTTTGTTAGGCCTCTAAGTGGCGTGAGCGATAATTTGTTAGTCAGTCAAATAGCCAGAGATTTGGGGCTAGGGCCGGCAGATGCGCAGGAAGCTAAAATAAATTACTTTAATGATCCACAAAGCATTGCTGATGATATTGCTCCCAGGCTTAAGAATACCATTGCCCATTTTTATTCTAATATGGCTATTGAAATTCAAAGATCAATTGATGGGTATTCTTTAATTTTTGGACGGCACAACATAGAGGAAGTGAATCTGACTGGCGGAGGAGCAGCCTATTCAGAGTTGGCCCAATATTTGGAAAAGAATTTGGCGCTAAAGGTTGATTTACTGAATCCCTTTGAAAAGATTGATGTCAGCGGCGTTCAGGGTGAATGTGTTGAAAAAAACAGGGAAATATTTGCCATAGCTTGTGGTTTGGCAGTAGATTAAAGACATGCATATAAATTTTTTTGAGAGAAAATCATTTGAGTTTAATTTAAAGTCGCTAAAAAAGATTCAGTACAAAGATATTAATTTGCAAAAGTTGAAACTGAATCGTTTGATTATGCTGCTAGTGGCAGGTGGTTTGCTATTTACCATGCTTTCATTTGGCGTTCTGCAAAAGCTGCGTTTGGATTACTTGTTGGGCAAAAAGATTAAACTGGACCGAGAGGTAAGCAAGTTGCGTAATGATGATGATGTAGGAAGTCTAAGTATAGATGGCAACAGTTCAAAAGAGGATATCTTAAAATCTTATCATCAGGCTGTTAAATGGAATGTGGTATTAGCTAAAGTAATAGAGGACATCCCACCCCAGGTTTGGTTAAAATCTGTTTCTGCTCAACAAGAGCAAAGCAGAATGTTTTCTTTAACTGGAGAAGCTCCAAATCAACAAATAGTGGCAGCACTTATTGATTCTTTAGAAAGGAGCAATTTGTTCCATAATGTTCAGCTTATTTCTTCCGAAATGGTTGAAGATAAAGGTAGTCGTAAATTAAACTTTAAAGTTAACTGTATTCTAAAAGTGCGCCTATGAATATTTTTCTATCCAGATCAGATTTAAGAGGAATGCCAAATGCCAGGGAGAAAATAATTTTTTTGCTGACGGTGATCGTGTGTCTTTTTGTTTTTTTCAAGTCTTGCTGGTATCCTAGTCAGCGAGCTATATCCAGCGTTAAAAGCGATATTGAAGTAATAAAAAAAGAACAAACAAAAGTTGAAAAAGCTCAAAAAGAGGCCAAAAAAAACGTTAAGCAGGTTTGGAGCGGAACCGAAGAGATTCGGGAGAAATATAATCAATATGCTAAAAAAGTGGCATTGGAACCAGATAGCTTTTTAATGCGGGAATTTTCTAATCCCGTGCTCTTGAAAGATATCAGATTAGTAGCAGTTAATTTTGCAGACAACAAGAATGATGGCAATATTATTACCCAAAAATTTGATTTAAGTTTAAGCGGATCATTTGTCTCAATTTTGGATTATTTGAATAGATTAGACAAATTGCCGTTGCTTTTAGTGCTCAATGAGATAAATATTGATTCTGAGGAAAACAAACAGGGGAGAGTGACCCTGGAAATTAACGGTGTTGCTTATGGGTGGAGATAATAAAAAACGTGCATTGTTTTGGATGCTGCTATGCTTGTTTTTGCTTGTTCCGGTTTTGGCTGGAACGCAGCAGGGACAACCCAATACAAAGGAAGATTTGTCAGGTCTGGATTTAGGCGGATTTGAACAAGTTGCTGAAGATGGCATTAAATGGCGCAACAATCCTTTTATTCAGCCTGCAGACGACGTTGCTTTAGATGAGTTAAAACTTACCGGTATTGTTTATAATCCTGATGATGCAGCAGTGATCATCAATGATCGAATTATTAAAAAAGGAGAACAGATTGGCTTTAATACAATTGTGGAAATAACCAATGATTTTGTAATTTTAAGAAATGAGACTGGTTTGTTTAGGCTGTCTTTAGGTTCTGGCGGTAATGAGGCTAACTAATGAAATTTTATAAAATATTTTTACATAGCCTGATAATTGTTTGTTTATTGATATCTCCAGTGGCCCTGGCCATTTCACCAGAGCTTTATAATGTGGAATTTCGTCAAGCAGACATTAAGAGCGCGGTTCGGATTTTGGCTAAAATGGCCAATAAAAATATTGTGTTGCCTGATAAGATTGAAGGCACAGTTACTGCCAGTTTTGAGAATATTAAATTGGATGATGCGCTCAGCGCAATTTTAAAAACTAATGCCTATGGCATGGTAGAAGAGGACAATATCTTACAGATTGTTTCCCGCAAAGAGCTAACTGATCTGGGGGAAGATCTTACGTCCAGATCCTTTAATCTGAAATATGCCAAAGCATCTGTGGTGTTATCAAGCGTTCAATCTTTGGTTTCTGAACGTGGTTCAGCAATAGCAGATGAAATGACCAATTCAATATATGTGCGTGATACTAAACCAGCCATCAATAATATAAACGGCTTGATTGTCAGTTTGGATAAAAAGGGTCGGCAAGTCTTAATTGAAGCTAAAATTATTGAGGCTTCTACAGATTTTATTAGAAGTTTGGGGATTCAGTGGGGTGTGACAAAATCAGGCGGAAAAATTCAAACAGCTGGCCTAACATCTGTGGGCACTGCAGATAGCGGGCGGGCATTAATGTTAAATACGCCAGCAACTTCTGCTCGTGGCGGCAATCCTTTTGGCGGTGTTGGCTTGATTTTAGGGAGTTTTAAAGGGGTGCTTACAGATGTGCAACTTTCTGTAGCTGAACAAGAAGGTGATATAACAGTTTTAGCCAGGCCTACAATTGCCACCTTAAATAATCAGCCAGCTAGAATCAGAAGCGGCACCAAATTTTATGTAAAAACCTATGGTGATGTAAATATTGGTGGAACTGGCACAGGTACAGTTACAGGCGGTGATAGCGCCAATTTGCAGGAAATAGATACAGGAATAGAGCTAAATGTAACGCCGCAAATTTCTTCCAGCGGTTCTATTCAGCTTGATATTGAAGCCACTCAATCAGAAGCGGATTTTACGCAAGCCATTGAAGGAGTGCCAGCGGTTCAGGATAAAACAGCTCAAACAGTTGTTCGCTTGCAAGATGGTGAAACTACAATCATTGGCGGGTTATTTCATCTTAAAGATACCAGAACTGTTACCGGTATTCCAGGTTTAATGAAAGTTCCGCTTTTTGGTAATTTGTTTAAGAGTCGCAGTAAAGCTAAAGAAAAGCGTGAACTGCTGATTTTTCTAACCCCAAGGGTTATTGAAAGCGCAGTTACTTCTTTGCCGTATTTTAGCGAACCAGAGAGCATGTATAATCCCCAGCCTCCTAAAGTCGAGAAAAACAAGAGAACCAAGAGCGATTATTATCGTAAAGAAAATAAATGGCGTTAAGGGGGTATCTTGAAAATTCGCCATAAACTTTTACTATCTGTTTTGTTAAGCACTCTTAGTGTTTTTTTGATTATTATCATCCTAACCTATTATTCTAGCCGACAGCTTTTGCTTCAGGAAATAGAAAATAAAACCCAAAATTTGGTTGAAGCCAATGCCTATCAACTTAATGGCCAGTTTCAGGTAATTCAGGATGTAGCCGAAGGTTTGGCTCTTTCCATCCAGAGCGGTCTTGGTTTATCAGAAACAACAATTGATGAGCTTATTAAAACTTACCTTAAATCCAGGACAAATGCGGCAGGAGCTAGTGTGGCTTTTTTGCCAAATTCTTTTTCAGGCAAAGATTATTTTGCCCCAACTTATTATAGAAATAATGACCAGCTTGTTTACGTTGATTTGGGGAAAGGTAAAGAAAACTATGCTGCTCAACCCTGGTATAAGGTTCCTCTTAGGGCAAAAGAGCCATATCTTTCTGAGCCATTTTTTTCTACCATACATGAAGAAATGGTCATTACCTATGCTTATCCTTTTTGGAAAAATCAGAAAATTTGGGGGGTAGCTGCAGTTGATATTTATGTCACAAAAATCGTTGAAGCTTTGGACGATATAAGTGAAAAATATGGCGCTACAGCATTTTTGCTCAGCAATAATGGCAAAATTTTATCTGCTCATGAGGAGGATTGGCAGTTTAAACTTTCAATTTTTGAGGTAGCTGCAGAATTAAAAAGTCCTAAATTAGCGGAATTGGGTCGCAAGATGCTGGCTGGCGAGTCTGGTTTTGAATCTTTTGTCAATCCTGTTACCAAAGGCAAATCCTGGTTTGCCTATCAGCCGATTTCCAGTATGGGTTGGTCATTGGTCATTGCCTATCCTCAAAAGCAAGTGTTTGCTGACTTAGCTGTTCTAAACATAAAAACAATTATAATAGCCCTGGTTGGTTTGGCTACAATTTCTTTCTCTATCTATTTGATCTCAATCAAGATTACCGAGCCGCTTAGGGAATTGGCAGATGGAGTGAGAAAAATTGCTGGTGGTGATTTTTCAAGCAGGCTGAACGAGGTTTCTACCAGGGACGAGGTTGGTATTTTGACCAGGGCTTTTAATGAAATGACCCAATTTTTGAGAACCACTTTATCGCGTCTTCACGAAGAAAAAGAAACCTTAAGAGTTGCCTTTAGCCAGATGTCTGATGGCTTGGTAATTTTGAATATAAAAGGGGAACTTTTACAAAGTAATAATGTTGCCCAAAGATTATTAAGCCTGCCAAATACTCTGCCTTTTGAAGAACATCTGCAGAATCATTTTAGATCTTCACTGCCTTGGAATAAAATAATAATAGCAGAGCCCAGTCAAAAGAAATTTGTTTTATCTCGCAAAGAAAGTGAAAGCTTGGGGCCTTTGCATTTAGGTTGCATAATTTCTCCAATTTTGGATGAGGCTGGCCAATTAAAAGAATTTATATTTAGTTTACGCGATATAACTGCACAAGAAACTGAAGAGTTATCCAAGCGGAATTTTTTGTCGCTTATTTCGCATAAACTTTTTACGCCACTCACCGTTCTTAAGGGAAAATTAATGCTGCTAAAAGACGGGTTGTTGGGAGAGTTAACTCCCAAACAAACAGAAAACATTAATGACATGGTAGGCCAAACCAGCAAATTAAAAGATTTGATAGATAAACTGGTCAATTTTGTGACCATGGAAGGCGCTGCTTTAGATATGACCCGGGAAGAAATTGATTTTCATAAGTTTGTCTCTGAAGTGGCAGAAGAACAAAAGACTTCTTTTTTGGCCAAAGAACCACAAATTTATATTAATATTCCGGCCCAGATTGAAAAAATATATTTTAATCGCAATTATTTGCGAATAATTATTGGGGAACTAATAAATAATGGTCTTAAATTTAATTTAAAAAAACCAGCCTTGGTTAGAATAGATTGCAGTCGAGATGATGATTATTTGGTGATCAAAGTGACAGATAATGGCGTGGGTATTCCTCCGGAATTTACCGAGCATATTTTTGATAAGTTTTACCAAGTAGAACGTTATTATACAGGAAATGTAGAAGGAGTTGGTTTGGGTTTGGTCCATGTGCGCAAATTGGTGGAGTATTTTGGAGGCAAAATCATGGTCTCATCAGATCCTGGCCAAGGATCTATTTTTGTAATCAAACTGCATGCTGTGTTCTAGATTTCCCGCTGGTTTTTCTTGAGACTTTATGCTAAGTTAGCCCCCATGAAGAAATATGGGGGAGCTCTTTTTTTTCTGATTTTTCTGGTTGGTCAATTTACATCATGTAGCAAGCAAGATGTACGTTTTGTCTACAACCAAGACAAAGAATATGTGGCTATTAAGCAACTTAAGCTTAAGGCAGAAGATCTTTATCAACATCCATTTCAGATAACTCCAGAGCAGCTTACCAATATCCTAGATAATATTTATTATAAACATATGATGCTGATCAGATATGTTTGGTCCAAACCAAAACTAACTTTTAGCAAGAGGCAGCAAGCCTTTTTGGCTGCACATTTAAGCCAGGCCTTGGCTCAGGCTGGAGCGGATGAGCAGGTTGAATTTTCAATTATAGATCCTGAACATGAAAGAAAGCGTACTAATGGCAAGGTGTTTATAGACGATCAGGGTCTTAATTTATTTTTAAATAGTTTGCATGAACCAGAATATACCACAGCAGTTGATAGATATGAGCTAGATGAAGCGCGCTGGAAATTTTGGCCTTTAGCGCCAAATCAAGGTTATAAGTGTTTGCAAAATAATCAAAAAAAATGCCAAAAAAATTGGTTAGTAATAAAGTTGCCAAATGGGGGAGCAAGTGAAAATTCTAACAAAAATTTGGCTGACCAGCTGGATGCTGCTTATACCAGCGATCAGCCTGGCCAAGACTGATAGCGCAAAAAATCTTGAGCAAAGAGTGCAAGAGTTGGAATCGCAAGTGCAGGCGCTCCAAGACAGCCAAGCCTCTCTTACAGATGATTTTTTGCGGCGCACCTATATTGGAGCTTATGCCAATTTTCGTTATATTGATGCCCAAGGAGAAAATAACCATTTTGATGGCAATAGGTTCGATTTGGTGTTGAATTCCAGGTTTCATGATCGTTTGCGCGCTTATGTAGATATAAAATTTCAGCAAGCAGCAGGAATTGCCGCAGATAATTGGCAAAACCAAGTTATCAGCAATAATAATCGCAGCGGTATTGTTTCTGTATTCGAAAGTTATGTTGATTTTATTCTAGCTAAATGGATCAATTTTCGAGCCGGCATTTTTTTGGTGCCAATTGCCGAGTATAACCGCAATCCTTATATGGTTAACAAGGAATTTGCCGATGATCCAATGGAAAGCTACGAATATAGTGATGTTGGCGCTGAATTATTCGGAGAAGCTTCCTTAAGCGATCAAATAAAATTGTATTATGAATTGGGTGCTGTACAAGGTTTGACCAGTCAAACCACTGGTTTTTTTCCTTCCTATGCTCAAGATAATAATAAGGCTAAATCTGTTTTTGGCAGACTCAACTTTACCTTTTTTAATCAAGCCTGGCTAAATCTGGCCGGCTATTATGGCGATTTTTCAGCTAATAATAATTCCATGTACATTGTAGATAGCTACGTTAAATTAGCTCCCACTAATATAAATGTTTTAAATCATTTTGAACTATTTGCCGAAGGAATTTATCTGGATTGGCAAAACGATGGCACGCCTTTGGCTTTAGATAGAGTCTATTTAATTAATTCCTATTTTGTTTTCAAGTTTTGGCCTGAAATATTGAATAGAACCTTTTTGGGTAAGAGATTTGACGATCCCCAGTTTACCTTGGCGTTTCGCTACTTTCGGGTAGATGCCAAGCAATATAACCCTCAAATTTTTAATAATGCCAGTGACAACAAATATGCTTTTGCTTTTGGTTATCGGCCGATTAGTAATTTTGTGCTTCATCTGCAGTATGAAATCAATAAAGGCAATAGCCTAAATTTTAGAGGCGATAATAATGTTTTTATGATCAATATGGCCTATAATTTTTAATAATGATTAATATAAAAAAAATAATTATAGGTGTTTTAATTATACTTATCCTGGGGCTTGTTAAACTAGTTCAGGCTCAGGATGGAATAGTAATTGTAGTAAATAAGCTGAATTCTTTAAACACAATGTCTAAAGGACAGTTGATCAGCATCTATCGTGGTCAAGACACGCTTTGGCCAGATGGACAAATGATTATTTTAGTTAATCAGACTATGTTAACACAACCAAGAAATATTTTTTATAAGAAAGTGCTGGGTGTCTCGCCAGCAACTAAATTTTATCTACCAGGGACGATGGCGCCAATTAGGACTGTATTGCAGCCCTCAGATGAGGGAGTTAAACTATTTGTCTCTAATATGCCCAATGCCATTGGCTATATCGGAGAAGAAGCAGTAGATGATTCCATTAAGGTTCTGAAAATTGATGACAAGATTGTAATTCATTGATTTTTGCTTGGGAGGTTTGATGCGTTTTAGGAAGATAGGATCATATCTAATTATTTTTTTATGCTTGCTTATTTGTTCAGCTAAAATGGTCAATGCTGAAGATCTAACTCAAAGAATCGAAAAGCTTGAACAGCAAGTTAAAGCCTTACAGGATCAACAAACTACCCTTACCGATGAATTTTTAAGAAGAACTTTTATCGGAGCTTATGCCAATTTTAGTTATGTTGACGCCCAGGGAGAAATTAACCACTTTGACGGCAATCGTTTGCATCTAGTGCTTAATTCTAGACTCCATGATCGTATTCGAGCCTATGTTGATATCAACTTTCAACGCGCAGCAGGAATTGCCGCAGACAATTGGCAAAACCAAACCATTAGCGTCAATAATCGTAGTGGAATTGTTTCAGTTTATGAAAGTTATGCTGATTTAATGTTTGCCAAATGGCTTAACCTTCGGGCCGGTATTTTTTTAGTTCCAATTACAGAATACAATCGTAATCCCTATATGGTGCATAGGGATTTTGCCAATGATCCCATGCAGGATGTTTACGAATATTCAGATGTAGGCGCGGAATTTTTGGGATCTGTTGATATGACAGATGATATAAGTTTTAATTATGAGGTTGGCGCGGTGCAAGGCTTAAGAAGCAGGCCGGAAGGTTTTTTTCCAACATTTGATGCTGATAATAATAAAGCAAAATCTGTTTTTGGTCGTGCTTATGTAGTTTTTTATGATCAGTATATATTTAATATGGCTGGTTATTACGGAGATTATACAACAGATGATAGAAGTTCCTATGCTGTATTGGGTTATTTTAAGGCCACTCCCAATACTAAAATTTTGGATCACTTTGAATTATTGGCTGAGTTCGGTTATTTACATTGGCAAAACAGAGGGACCGTATTTTTAAATACCGAATTTGATAATGTTTACGCTATCAACACCTTTTTGGTTTATAAGTTCTGGCCATCTTTTCTGGATAAAACGTTTTTAGGTAAAAATTTTGATGATCCAGAATTTACTTTGGGCTTCCGTTATTTTCGGTTGCGCTCAAAATTTCAAAGCGTATTGATGAATACCATTGATCTAAACAATTATGCCCTGGCTTTTGGCTATCGGCCCATAGATAACTTTGTCATGCATTTGCAATATAGCATTGGAGATGGAAATTCCGGGGTTAATGTCTTTGATAAAAACGCTTTTATGGTAAATGTTGCTTATGCTTTTTAGCTAAATATCTGACATGAAAAAAATATTTTTTGCTATTTGTCTGGCTACCTTTGTATCTTTTTCCTTTTTAGCGCAAGCAGGAGAATATCTTGCGGTGATTGTCCATCCGAGCAACTCTTTACGCACAATTAGCAAGGGCAAGCTGGCAGCTATTTTTCGAGGCGAGGAAAAATATTGGCCAGATGGTAAAAATATTTTGCTGGTCAACCAATCATTGGGCAACAGCGCTCGTAAAAATTTCTATCAAAAAGTGTTAAAAACATCACCAGCCACCAAATATTATATTGCTGGTACCATGGCTCCAATTAGGACTGTGGTCCAGAAATCTGAAAACGCGGTTATGCTTTTTGTATCTAATATGCCACAGTCCATTGGCTACGTTTCTGCGGATTTGCCAGATGAATCCGTAAAAATCTTGCTGATAGATGGGGAGAAAGTTATCCCCTAAGATTATATGCTTGATTTTATCTTTAAAAAATTTGGCAATAAACTGATTGCCATCATTATATTTATTGTCTTGGTGCCTTTGGTGGTTTCAGCTTATTTAGCCTCAGTTCAGGTCCAAGATGTATTGCATACATCATTAAAGAAAAGAGTTTTAAATAGCAGCCAGGCTGCGGATAAATTGTTGGGAAATTTAATTACTGAGAAGCTGACTTATTTACGACTTTTCTCAGGCGAAGAAAAGCTTCAACAATGTGCGTTAGATAATTGCGTTATGGACCAGTTGTTAAATGCTTATCTGGAAACCGCAGCGTTAGACCTGATTTTTGTTAACCAGCCAAATGGTAAATTGTTTTCATCTGCTGGTTTGGCTGATGGTTTGATAGAAAATATGCAGCATGTTATCTCTTCTAAACAAATTATTTCCGGTGCAGAAGTGTCAGGTATAATTAAATATAATGGTGAGTTAGCTATTGTTGCCATAGTGCCGGTTATCACTGCTCAAGGTAAAGTTCTGGGAATTATGGGCGCTGCTAAAGTTCTGGATAATCAAATTGCCTTGTGGATTAAGCATACTACTGGCGCTGAAACAGGTTTCTTTGTTAACGGCGATTTGGTGGCATCTACTTTGCGTGGCAGAAAAGGCTGGCGAATAAATAAAATTCCAAGCAGCATCTCAACTCTTAAGGAATTAAGAGAGCAGCGCATAAATAGTGTGGAAAAGCGCATTGACCTGGTTGATTATGAGCTTGAGGCAAGATTTTCTTTGATCAGGGATGTGGATAATAATCCTGTAGGCATGTTGCTGGTTGGTGTTTCTCAAATGCCATCTGTTGTAGCTTTAGAAAAAATCAGAATGAATATTGCTCTGGTAGCGATTTTTGCCATTTTGAGCGCAGTGTTTATAGCTGTTTTTTTTGCCAAAAGGGTTACGGTGCCAGTTCAGGAAATTGTAGACGTAGCCAATATTATTTCTAAAGGAGATTTTTCCAAAAGAGCCAAGATAATTACCAAAGACGAGATTGGGCAGTTGGCTGCAGCTTTTAATGAAATGACCAATTCTTTGCAAAATACCACAGTTTCCAAAGATTATATGGATTCAATTGTCAGCAAAATGGCAGAATGTTTGGTTGTGTTTAATCTTCAGGGCAAGATTGAAACCATTAATGATTCTACAGTAAATCTGTCTGGTTATGGTAAATCCGAATTAGAAGGCAGTTCAATTAATGATCTGCTGAAATTGCCTGGATCTAATCAATTAAGTTTTGAGCAAGAACATTTGAGAAAAATTCTAAAGTATAATGTGGTTCGAGATTTAGATGTATATATTGCATGTAAATCAGGAGCATATATTCCAGTTAATTTTTCAGCTTCAATCATGCTTGATAAACAGGGTAAGGCGACCAGCATTGTTGGTGTGGCCAGAGACATGAGGGAAATTCGCAATATGCAGGCTATGTTGGTTCAGTCTGAAAAATTATCTGCTATTGGCCAGTTAGGCGCTGGTGTAGCTCATGAGCTTAATAATCCGTTAGCCGGCATTTTAAGTTTAGTAAGAACTTATTTAAAAAAGAAAGAACCTGGCACCAGGGAACATGAGCTTCTGCAGGATATGGAAGAGGCCAGTGAGCATATGGCCAAGATTATTAAAGATCTGGGAGATTTTTCTAAACAATCTACTGGTGATTTTATTCCCTTAAATTGTAATGAAATTATTGAAGCAGCTTTAAGTTTTAGTGCTTTCCAGTTAAAGAAAAAAGGTATAAAATTAGAAAAACAATTTGCTGAAAATTTGGCAGAAATTAAAGGAGATAAAAGCCAACTGCAACAAGTAGTAGTTAATTTTCTTACTAATGCTAGAGACGCCATGGATCAAGGAGGTATTTTTAAGATTGTTACTAAAAATGCTGAAAAAAATGGCAAAAAATATGTTGAATTGGAATTTAGTGATACAGGTTGTGGTATTGAGCCAGAAAATATTGAGAAGATATTTGATCCATTTTATACAACCAAGAGACCAGGTGGTGGAACTGGTTTAGGTTTATCAATTACTCATACAATTGTGAGTAATCATCAAGGCTTTATTAGAGTTAAAAGTGAACCCGACGTTGGTTCAATATTTACGGTAAGCTTGCCAGCTATAACATGAGGAAATTATGAGCAAAGCCAAGGTGCTAATTGTGGATGATGAAAAAATAGTTTTAAAAGCATATTCTTTAGAACTGGAAGAAGCAGGGTTTGAGGTATTCAGAGCTGCCTCAGGAGCAGAGGCCATTGCGATGACAAAAAAAGAAATGCCTGAAATTGTGTTTACTGATTTGGTCATGCCAGGCATGAATGGCGTGGAGATTTGTAAAAAAATAAAAGAAATTAAACCAGATGCGCAGGTTGTTTTAATTTCAGGTCATCCAGAAGAGGTGGTTAAATATGCCGTAGCTTTTGTGGATGCTGGTGGCAAAGAAGAATGGTTAAGAAAGCCTTTGGCCAAAGATGAATTAATTGAGACTGCAGAGAAATTGGTCAAAGAAATTAAGGGCTAATTTGGGGAAAGATGAGTCTGATGGTTGTGCCAGATTCTTGGTTAGATTCGATTTGAGTTTTTCCTTGATATAACTTCATAACTTGTTGAACAATGGGCAAGCCCAAACCAAACCCTTCTATATTGCAAGTAAAATCCCTGTCATGTTGAGTAAATGGTTCAAAAGCCTGCCTTAACACACTAGGTGGTATTCCTGGACCATCGTCATTAATTTCAGCCACTGTTTCTCCAGTGGCTTCATTCTTAAAAAAATTGAGTTTTATCGTGGTCTTGGGTTTGTTGGAAAATTTTAGGGAGTTTTCCAAAATATTTTCAAACACCTTTTCCAATAATTGTTCAGAAAATCTAATATATAGATTAGATAAATTTTCACCCCAGATAATATTTAAGGTTTTGTTGGTATTTTTTCTCTGAAATTGTTTGCAGAACTTATGACTAAATTTTACCAAATCAATATTCTGGGCCGTATGCATTAAAGACTCATCTTGAATGCTGGAAAAAGTAAGTAAGCGATTGATGATTTGGTCCAGAACAATAATTATTTGATGTTGTCTTTGCAGATTATTGAGCTGTTTTTCAGTAAATGGACCAGCAATGCCTTGCAGCAAATTATCCATGCCGATTTTAAGGATAGTAAGAGGAGTGCGCAGCTTGTGGGAAATTAAAGAAAGAAAGTTTCTCTTAAGTTGCTGTTCCTTGTGCTCCTCAGTAATATCTCTTAGAAGGATTACCCGCCAACCATCTGAGCTTACTTTGCTGATATAGATTGATAAGGTAATTTTTTCTTTAGAATCTGGCAAAGGATCTGCTTCCAAGGTAAAGCTTTGTTCTTGAAGCTTTCTAGTTTGAATATCATCTGTATCAACTATAAAGCGGCCATTTAGTTGAGGGAAGAAATCTTCATGCAATTTATGATCATGAGGAGACAGTCCTAAGAATTCTCGAGCAGCATCATTGGCATACATGATCTTCCATTTAGCATCTACAATTAGCACACCTTCGGTAATCTTATTAAAAATACGCGACAAGGCCTGGCGATCTATAGTCATAATTTTTCCCAAAAATACTAAGTAATATTACATACATATTTTGTGCCAAAAAGAAAATAGCTGAGTTTTTATAACTATTTGTAATTATTGAATTTTGAGCGCTTGATAAGCGGCGCATAATATTGATGGGTAAGAAATGCCATCGTTTTGATAAACTGGTGAGAGAAATGACAGTGGCTCTCAAAAGTTATCAAAGTTATCACACCAAAGTTATCAGACGGAGCAAAGTTGCAGCAAAATGAAACACTCATGTACGAAAATGCTACACCTCTGTTAATATCATTCCTGTATAAGGCGTATTTATAACAACCCATCTCTGGCATGCCTTTTGCTATTCACAATAGGTATGGCTTACCTGCCCAGATATAATATTATTTACGACAATGCTTTCTTCCATGTCACCTGGCAATGTCATAACAAAGATTGGCTACTGCAGTGGGATTGGGCAAAGCAAGCCTACTATAACCTTCTGCTCAAATATAAAGATAAATATGGAGTTGAAATCTATTCCTATAACTTTATGGATAACCATCCACATCTAACTGGCCATCTTGATAATAAAGAAGCCTTTTCTGCCTTCTTCAGGCTAGTAAATAGCCAATTTGCTAGGATTGTGAATAAACACCTTAAAAGAAGAGGCCAAGTAGTTATGGATCGCTTTAAGTCTCCTGTAATTGAATCAGACGAACATATGCTCACTGCCATGGCTTATATTGATCTTAATCAACATAGAGTAAAGAAAGTAACACATCCTAGAAAGAATGATTGGTCTTCATATAAATACTATGCTTATGGCAAAGCAGATCCTCTGATTACCCCTTCTCCATCTTATCTGGCATTAGGAAGAAATGCCTTAGAAAGGCAAAAGCAGTATCGAGCTATTGTAGAAGACTTGATTAAGCATCGGGCTACAATTAATATTTCACATACGCATTTTATAGGCAATCCAGACTGGGTGTTAAAGAAATATCGAGAATTGTGTGAAACTCTTGGTAGAAAGATGATTGAAAGTATCGCCATTAGATTAACCAGCCCACCCCAGTAACTGGCATTTAGTTTTCATTTCATTCGGATCAGCTTCAGGAAACCACCTATAAAGAGCGAGGATTATTAACTGCGTATTATTTTTTAGTTTTTCGCTCTTTATGCCTAACAGTTTCTGCAAAAGCTGGTGCAGAGTTTATAAAAAGTAAATTCAATGCACAGCAAAAAACAAAATCATGGCCAAACATAACTATTTGGTATGTTTTTTTCTATAAATATTGGTTCTTGCTCCGTCTGACGGTCGCGTGGTTCGGCTCTGGGTTCGAATCATCCATCAAACCATAAACAAAAAATCCCCCTTTTGGGGGATTTTTTGCTTGCGGCCCCTGTGGGACAAAGTTCGAACTTATTTTCAATCTGAATATTCCTAGGATGGAATGCGTTCACTTTTCAAGAGTTAAATCTGCAATTCCGAGGGAGCAAAATTTGCGCCCACGCAAGCGTGGCACAAATTTCGCAA